>NZ_JANTYT010000006.1:0-344444 GCF_024808825.1 Rhizobium sp. BK661
AATCAGGAGGAACGGCCGTAGGTCAGGTCGCGGACGATGTCGCTCGGCTGACCCAACCGTGCCTTGTAGACCTCATAGTTCTCAATCACCCGCTGTACATAGTTGCGGGTTTCGGGGAAGGGGATCCGCTCGATCCAATCGACAATGGTGTCGATCGATTGGCCGCGTGGGTCGCCGTAGCGGCCGATCCATTCAGGCACACGCTTGGGACCGGCGTTATAGGCTATGAACGTCATGATATAGGAACCGCCAAAGGCGTCGATCTGCTCGCCGAGATAATGTGCCCCGAGCGTCGCATTGTAGCCGGCGTCGGCTGTCAGTCGGTCCTTGGAATAGGCGATGCTGTGGCGCTTAGCGACGGCCTTCGCGGTTCCCGGCAATATCTGCAAAAGCCCGCGAGCGTCCGCGGCCGAAACCGCGGCCGGGTCGAAAGCGCTCTCCTGCCGGGCGATCGCGTACGCGAGTGCTTTGCCGGAACCGGAAATGTTGGCGTTCGTCGGAATGACACCGAGAGGGAAGGCAAGCGCTGCGACATCGACGCCGCGCGAATAGGCGATCTTGCCGACCTGCAGCGACAGATGGTGGTCGCCTGAACGTTCCGCCTGCGCACTCAAAACCGAAAGTTCGCCGGGGCTCTGCAGTTGCTCGGCGAGCGCGAGATAAAGGCTCTTCGCCCGCCACCCATGGCCGGCCGCGTCAAGGCGGGCGATGGCCTGTACCGCTTCGCGTTCAAGATAGCGTTGCCGGTCGGCCTGGGTGGGTGATGGGTAGGTGACATTCAGTGTCTTGCGGCCGAGCTTGTCGCTGGCCAGTTGCCCATAAAAGGTCGTCGGATAGCTGGCGGCCTTGGCATAGAATTCGGATGCCTTTCCAGGTCCACCGGCCTCGGCGGACCGTCCCATCCAGTACCAGGCGCGAGACACCGAAATCGGTCCATTGGAAAAATCGAGGATCTTGCGGAAATGCGCCTGTGCTGCCGCCGCGTCCTGTAGGCCCCGCAGAGCGTACCAGCCCGCATGGAACTCCGCCTCAACGACGTCGGTGGGTGTTGTTGCAGTGTAGTTGGCAACAATCCCGTAAGCGGTCTTGAATTCCCCTTGATCGACCAGGCCGCGGCTCACAATCCGTTGTTCGTTCCACCACTCGCCGGCATTGACCAGTTCGTCCCGATTGCGGGGGGCCTTTTGCAATAGCTTGGCCGCTTCCGCATATTTGTCCTGTTTTCGCAGGTATTCGATGCGTGCGAAAAGGTAGCCGGCGTCGCCTTTCCACTGGCCGTCGACAGCGGTGAGAAGTGCACCGGCGTTGGGCGCCTTGTTCATAACAGCCGCCCAGGCTTTGTAGAGCGATTGAACCTGCCCCATATCACCAAAGCGCTTGGCCTGCGCCGCGCGATTGCGATACATCAGGTAGTCCATTCGCGCCTTATGATCGGCTGGTGTCAGCAGGCTGGCGAATTCTGCGAGAATCTTGTCTTCAGTCGGCTTGTCGAGTGTCTCGCCGCGCCAGACCTTCCGGATGTACTTTGCCGCCTGGCTCTGCTTGCCGGTGGCGACGAGTGCCCGAGACAGGATCATCGCGCCGGACGTCGTCTCGGGCGCAGTCTGCCCGAAAGCAGCCAAAACGGAGCCAGGGGCAGGGTTTTCGTCGTAGATGGCACGCTCGGAATAGGCCCGTAGCTTCGCTAGCCCCGGCCATCCCTGCAACTCCTGGGCGGCTCCGGCGATTTCCGAGGAGGGAATACCCTTCTGGCCCGAGACCGCGATTGCCCAAGTCAGAATGTGCCGGTCAAGCGTCCCGCTTCCCATACGGTCACGAATGGAAATCGCCTGCGCGGGATTGTTATCCGAAAGCGCGTCCAGCCCGGATTTCAGGTCGCTGTTGATCGGTGCCTGGCTGCGCGGAATCGAGCCGGTGATGATTGATTCCGGTACCGACGTCTGCGGAACGAAACCTATCGGCTTTACATCGGGAACGGGCACGGCCTCATTCGGAAGCGAAGACGCCAGGCTGCTCCACGCGGCGGCGGTAAAGCCGAGGGCGGACAGGATCAGGACTGCTCTCTTCATGGGACTCTCGCAATGAAAACACGCCCAACCATTTGGCGGGAGCCATCTTAACGAAAGCTTACTGAAGCCAGTAAACTTCGTTCACATTTGCTATCGGAATTTGCCCTAAACCGATCCCTGCGCGCTTGTCGCGGCGATTTCACCGCACTATGGTGCCCCACCAATATTCAAGGAATGCGGCCGAAGCGTGAAGTCGGCCATGAGGAGTTCTGCATGTTCCAGGGATCCATTCCCGCTCTCGTCACTCCCTTCACTGATGCTGGCCAGGTGGATGAGGCCTCGTTCGCGAGCCACGTCGACTGGCAGATCAAAGAAGGCAGCAGCGGTCTCGTTCCGGTCGGCACGACCGGCGAATCTCCGACGTTGTCGCATGCCGAGCACAAGCGGGTGGTGGAACTTTGCATCGAGGCTGCGGCCAAGCGCGTGCCTGTGATGGCCGGCGCTGGTTCGAACAATACGCGCGAAGCAATTGAACTTGCCCAGCATGCCGAGAAGGCGGGCGCGGATGCGATCCTCGTGGTTACGCCTTACTACAACAAGCCTACGCAGAAGGGTCTGATCGCACATTTTTCGGCAATCGCCGAGGCGGTGAAGCTGCCGATCTATATCTACAATATCCCCGGCCGTTCCGTGATCGATATGACGCCGGAAACGATGGGCGCACTTGCCAAGGCGCACTCCAATATCGTTGGAGTCAAGGACGCCACCGGCAAGATCGAGCGCGTGTCCGAGCAGCGCCTTAGCTGCGGCAAGGAGTTCAGACAGTTGTCGGGTGAGGATGCGACGGCGCTTGGCTTCAATGCCCACGGTGGCGTCGGTTGCATCTCGGTGACAGCCAACGTCGCGCCGCGCCTTTGCGCCGAGTTTCAGGCCGCGACGCTTGCCGGCAACTATGCCAAGGCGTTGGAATACCAGGATCGTCTGATGCCCTTGCACAAGGCGATCTTCCTGGAACCCGGTCTTTGCGGGGCGAAATATGGCCTCGCAAAGTTGGGAAGAATGAGCCGCAACGTGCGTTCGCCGCTGATTTCGACGCTGGAACCCGCCACCGAAGTAGCGATCGATGCCGCCATGCGTCATGCCGGCTTGCTGAACTGAGGCAAGCTGCTCGGCCTGCCTTCACAGGCAGCCGATGTTCCCCTACATAAAGGCAAGAGAGAAGGGCGCGGTCGTCGCGCCCTCGAGCATTTTGGAATGTGTTATGGCGCCCAAAGGCAGCGAGCGCGTGGTCAAGAAGATCGTGGCGGAAAACCGCAAGGCGCGCTTCAACTACGAGATCATCGACACCTACGAAGCCGGCCTCGTGCTCAAGGGCACCGAGGTCAAGTCGTTGCGCGAGGGGAAGGCCAATATCGCCGAATCCTATGCTTCCGACGAAGATGGCGAGATCTGGCTGATCAATTCCTACCTACCTGAATATCTGCAGGCAAACCGCTTCAATCACGAGCCGCGTCGGCGCCGCAAACTGCTGCTCTCCGGCCGCGAGATCAACCGGCTGCGCGCCGGCATCAACCGCGAGGGCATGACCTTGATTCCGTTGAAGATCTATTTCAACGACCGCGGCCGCGCGAAAATGGAATTGGCGCTCGCCAAGGGCAAGAAGCTCCACGACAAGCGCGAGTCCGAGAAAGAGCGCGATTGGAACAGGCAGAAGAGCCGTCTTCTCAAGGACAACGGCTAATCGGAATCCGAGCATCGGCGTTGAAGACGACGCTGAACGCTCGAATTTAGGCGTCCAGGTCGGTTGGTGCCGCAGGTTCGGTCGTAGGCCGCGGTGGCCGCTCCGAAGGATCGCGTCCGATTTCGTTCTTCAACGACAGAAGATCGATGAAGTGATCGGCCTGCCTGCGCAGGTCATCGGCAATCATCGGCGGTTGCGTTGCCATCGTCGAGATGACCGAGACCTTGCGGCCCTTGCGCTGAAGTGCCTCGACAAGCGTCGTGAAGTCGCCGTCGCCGGAGAAGATGACGAGATGATCGACGGTTTCCGATTGCTCCATGGCATCGATCGCCAGCTCGATATCCATGTTGCCCTTGATCTTTCGGCGTCCCATCGAATCCGTGAACTCTTTGGCCGGCTTGGTGACGACCTTATAGCCGTTGTAGTCGAGCCAATCGATCAGCGGGCGAATGGAGGAGTATTCCTGATCTTCGATCAGAGCCGTATAGTAGTAGGCGCGCAGGAGATAGCCGCGTTTCTGAAATGCCTTCAACAGCTTGCGGTAGTCGATATCGAAACCCAGACTTTTGGACGCAGCGTAGAGATTGGCGCCATCGATAAAAAGAGCAATTTTTTCGCGTGGATCAAACATCGCGTACCAATCCAATGTGAGCAATCTTAATGCTTTCGTCAGAAACCCAAAAAAACAATGGGTTATGCGATCGCTTGGAACAATTCTTACTTTATGAACTATTCATATAAGAAAGATTTAGGGCACGATTCGCGATATTCCAAGCAACTTTTGGTGGAAACCCGCTTTGCATCCAAAATTCGTTGGCGTTGTGAGTTGGGGCTTTGCGCAATGAAAACTTGAATTTGCCCGGTTTTAATTGTATCGGGCGTGTTAATCCCGAGATCACGACCGCAAAGGACAGGCAATGGCCCGTGTCACCGTTGAAGATTGCATCGATAAAGTTGAGAACCGCTTCGAGTTGGTTCTGCTTGCCAGCCACCGTGCCCGGCTGATTTCTCAGGGCGCTTCGATCACGATCGATCGTGACAACGACAAGAACCCGGTTGTGGCGCTTCGCGAAATTGCTGACGAGACGCTGTCTCCGGATGATCTGAAGGAAGATCTGATCCATTCGCTGCAGAAGCACGTCGAAATCGACGAGCCAGAGCCCGATCCGGCGAGCCTCATCGCAGCCGGCGGCGTTGCCGCGGCAGACAGCGAAGAGCAGGAAGACCTGCCGGAAACGATTACCTTCGACCAGATGTCGGAAGAAGAGCTTCTGGCTGGTATCGAAGGCCTGGTGCCGCCGGAAAAGAGCGACGATTACTAATCGTCAACCTTGCACCATTATAGCTTCGGCATATTATTGCATATCATGTGCGCCAATCCGTGATTGGCGCGCTTTTCTTTTTTAATGGAGCGGTTTCGGGATGATGCGGCAGTACGAGCTCGTGGAGCGGGTTCAGAAATACAAGCCCGATGCCAACGAAGCACTGCTGAACAAGGCCTACGTCTATGCAATGCAAAAGCATGGACAACAGAAGCGTGCGAGCGGCGATCCCTATATTTCGCATCCGCTGGAAGTTGCCGCCATCCTGACAGACATGCACCTTGACGAGTCGACCATCGCGGTTGCGCTGCTTCACGACACCATTGAGGATACGACGGCAACCCGCGCCGAGATCGATGAGCTCTTCGGGGAGGACATCGGGCGACTGGTCGAGGGACTGACGAAGATCAAGAAGCTCGATCTCGTCACCAAGAAGGCCAAGCAGGCTGAAAACCTGCGCAAGCTGCTGCTGGCCATTTCCGACGATGTGCGTGTGCTTCTCGTCAAGCTCGCCGACCGCCTGCACAACATGCGCACACTGGATCACATGTCGCCGGAAAAGCGCGCCCGCATTTCCGAGGAGACGATGGATATCTATGCGCCGCTGGCCGGGCGCATGGGTATGCAGGACATGCGCGAGGAACTGGAAGACCTCTCATTCCGCCATATCAACCCGGAAGCGTACGAGACTGTCACCGGGCGGCTGGAGGAACTCTCGAAGCGCAACGAAGGTCTGGTCAAGAAGATCGAGACCGAACTGGGCGATCTGCTCGTTGCCAACGGGATGACCGGCGCGATCGTCAAGGGGCGTCAGAAGAAGCCGTACTCCGTGTTTCGCAAAATGCAGTCGAAGTCGCTGTCCTTCGAGCAGCTTTCGGATGTCTACGGTTTCCGCATCATCGTTGACGATATTCCTGCCTGCTATCGGGGGCTGGGTATAGTTCACACCCGCTGGCGCGTGGTCCCCGGCCGCTTCAAGGACTACATCTCGACACCGAAGCAGAACGACTACCGTTCGCTGCACACGACGATCGTTGGTCCATCCAGCCAGCGCATCGAGCTGCAGATCCGCACCAGGCGCATGCATGAGATTGCAGAGTTCGGCATTGCTGCCCACACGCTCTACAAGGACGCCGCTTCGACCTCAGACAACGATATCCTTTCGCGTGAATCCAATGCCTATTCCTGGCTGCGCCATACGATCGAGGCACTCGCAGAAGGGGATAGTCCTGAAGAGTTTCTTGAGCATACCAAGCTTGAGTTGTTCCAGGATCAGGTCTTCTGCTTCACCCCAAAGGGCAAGCTGATCGCGCTTCCGCGTGGCGCGACGCCGATCGACTTCGCCTATGCGGTTCACACCAATATTGGCGACACGACCGTCGGCGCTAAGATCAATGGCCGCATCATGCCGCTCGTGACCCGTTTGGCGAACGGCGACGAGGTCGAGATCATTCGTTCCGGCGTGCAGGTGCCGCCGGCAGCCTGGGAAGAGATCGTCGTAACGGGCAAGGCAAGGGCGGCGATCCGTCGCGCCACGCGATTGGCTATCCGCAAACAGTATGCCGGCCTTGGCCATCGCATTCTGGAGCGGACGTTTGACCGAGCCGGAAAGATCTTTTCGCGCGAAGCGATGAAGCCCGCGCTCCATCGCCTGGGGCAGAAAGACGTCGAAGACGCCATCGCGGCAGTCGGTCGTGGCGAGATGTCGTCACTGGACGTGCTGCGTGCGGTTTATCCTGATCATCTGGAGGAGCGTGTGACGGCCAAGCCGAGCGGCGACGACGGATGGTTCAATGTTCGCAGCGCCTCAGGCATGATCTTCAAGATCCCGGGCAAGCCCAAGTCGGCCATCGACGGCGCGGATGTCAAAGCGGACATCGATATGGATGCGATGCCGATCCGCGGCATCTCCAGCAATGTCGAGGTGCAGTTCGCTCCGACCGGCGCTGTCCCCGGTGACCGTATCGTCGGGATCATGAACGTCACGGAGAAGGGGAACGCGATCACGATCTACCCGATCCAGTCTCCGACGCTGCAGCGTTTTGACGATCAGCCGGACCGTTGGATCGACGTGCGCTGGGATCTCGACGAGGCCAACAAGTCGCGTTTCATGGCGCGCATTATGGTCAATGCGTTGAACGAGCCCGGTACTTTGGCGAAACTCGCCCAGACCGTTGCCGGTGTCGACGTCAATATCCGGGTGTTCAATACCGTCCGTGTCGCAACCGACTTCACCGAAATGACGCTCGACGTCGAGGTATGGGATCTACGGCAGCTTAACCAGCTGCTCGCCCAGCTGAAGGATCTGGAGTGCGTCGCAACCGTTCGTCGGCTTTACGAATAAGGCTGTTGCACATTTTGTGATCGTTTCGTGACGGAAATCGCACGGATATAGGGCTAGGTATGCGATATGCGCATGGCTGCGCCTATGTTAGAGCGTTGGTAATCACGGCCGCGTGCGCCTATCTTCCAGTCATCGGAAAATTGAACAGAAGATGAGGCAAAGAAATGTTTACACCGATTAAGAAGATCGCCCGTGCACTGCGTGCGCCGACTGCTGAAGAACGTGAAATGGCTTACCTGAACGGCTCTTTCGACCGTATCGATCTTGAATATCGTCAGCGTCAGGTTGATCGCGGCCTGTTCCGCATCCGGTAATACCGAGCCTATACTTGAAGAACGGAGGGGGCGTATCGCATATCGCGCCCCTGGTGAATGCTCAGTCTGCGATGATCAAATATTGACTGAGATGGTCTGGCGCTCTTGTCACGCCGGTGCGGCGTGCACTACATACGCGCCATGTTGTTCAGACGTAGAAAACCTGCCGGATTTCGTGAAAAGGTCCGTGAGTTGCTGTGGCCCCGTAAGGGATTCTTGCGGCCGCTCCGCTACCTCACGATGCGTGTTCTCCGCTTGACGGCGTCGCCGCACGCCGTCGCGATGGGTGTCGCCGCAGGAATCTTCGTGTCCTGGACGCCCTTTATTGGCGTCCACTTCGTCATGGCCTTCGTGCTCAGTTACTTCTTCTCCGGCAATATGGTCGCTGCGGCGCTCGGTTGCGCCGCTTTCGGCAATCCGCTGACCTACCCATTCATCTGGGGAGCGACCTGGGAGATCGGTCACCTGCTGCTTGCGCGTCACGACGCAATGCCGGGGCAATCGATCGACCTCGGCGCGCTGTTCCACGAACTGCATTTCAGCGAACTCTGGCGACCCGTTCTCGAGCCGATGCTTGTCGGCTCCATTCCGCCTGCACTTTTGACTTCTGTCATCGTGTATTTCGGAACCTTCTACGCCGTGAAGGGCTTCCAGACGCGCCGCCGCGAACGGCTGATGACGCGTGCCCGCATTCGTTTGTCACATCCAGTGCAGGAAACCGTATGATCATCGGCATCGGCAGCGATCTCATCGATATCAGGCG
This sequence comes from Rhizobium sp. BK661, assembly GCF_024808825.1. NCBI lineage: Bacteria > Pseudomonadati > Pseudomonadota > Alphaproteobacteria > Hyphomicrobiales > Rhizobiaceae > Rhizobium > Rhizobium sp. BK661. Next base: position 8,494 of record NZ_JANTYT010000006.1, read on the forward strand.
CGTCGAGAGGTCCCTCGAGCGCTTCGGCGAGCGCTTCACCAATCGCTGCTTTACCGAGATCGAGCGAGCGAAGTCCGATCGGCGTGCCAATCGGGCGGCCTCCTATGCCAAGCGTTTTGCCGCCAAGGAGGCATGCTCCAAGGCCCTTGGAACCGGCATGGCGCAAGGCGTGTTCTGGAGGGATCTCGGTGTCGTGAACCTGCCAAGCGGCAAGCCGACGATGAAGCTCACGGGCGGCGCGGCAGAGATGCTGCAATCGATGCTGCCGGCCGGCCACAGGGCTGCCATTCATTTGACGATAACGGATGATTATCCCTTGGCGCAGGCTTTCGTCATTATCGAAGCGCTGCCGGATAGCGTCTGATCAGCGACGTAGAGTCGCTTTTAATGTTGGCGCCATTGCCGCAATCGGCCGAAGCCGCTAGAGAGAAGCAAACAAGAGTTGCGTCGTTATTGGCGCGTTGAAGGAATAAGACTGCGTGTCCGAAAAAGTCGAAACCAAGCCGAACGCCCTTTGGGAAAACATCAAGGTCATCGCACAGGCGCTGATTTTGGCGATGGTTATCCGAACGGTGTTTTTTCAGCCGTTCACCATTCCGTCCGGCTCCATGATGCCGACCCTGCTTGTCGGCGACTACATTTTCGTCAACAAGTTCGCCTACGGCTATTCGAAGTACTCGCTGCCTTTTTCCCCGAACCTGTTCAGCGGTCGCATCTTCGCGAGTGAACCGAAACGCGGCGACATCGTTGTCTTCCGCTTCCCGCCGAATCCCGAAGTTGATTACATCAAGCGGCTGGTCGGCCTTCCCGGTGATCATATTCAGGTCCGGGAAGGTGTTCTCTACGTGAACGGCACGGCGGTTCCGAAGGTGCCGGACGGCACTTTCAATTCCGACTATGCTCAAGATCCGGGCCAGGATGTGCCCGTCTTCCGCGAGACGCTGGACAATGGCGTTACCTACGACACGCTCGACCAGTCTCCGGTTTCCCGTGGCGACAACACGCGCGAGTTCATCGTTCCGGAAGGTCACTACTTCATGATGGGCGACAATCGCGACAATTCGCTCGACAGCCGCTTCGATGTCGGCTTTGTGCCGGCGGAAAATCTGGTCGGTCGCGCCAGCGTCATCTTCTTCTCGCTCGGCAACGACACATCGTTCCGCGAAATCTGGAAGTGGCCGACGAACATGCGCTGGGATCGTCTCTTCAAGGGCGTTGAATGAGTAAGGCGCAGACGCTCTCGGCGGCGGATCGGACACGGCTTGAAGCCCTGATCGGTCATCAGTTCGCCGAGAAGGAGCGGCTGGATCGGGCTTTGACGCATGCGAGTGCCCGCACGCAAAAAGGCGGGAACTACGAGAGGCTGGAGTTTCTTGGCGACAGGGTGCTTGGCCTCTGCGTCGCCGAATTGCTCTTCCGCACATTCGGCGCGGCAACCGAGGGCGAGCTCTCGGTCCGTCTCAATCAGCTCGTCAGTGCCGATACCTGCGCCGAAGTCGCCGATGAGCTCGGTCTGCACTACTTCATTCGCACCGGCGCTGACGTCAAGAAGCTGACCGGAAAGCGCATGATGAATGTCCGGGCCGACGTGGTCGAGAGTCTCATCGCGGCGATCTACCTCGACGGCGGCCTTGAGGTCGCGCGGCGCTTTATCCTGAAGTTCTGGGAGAAGCGGGCAGCACGCGCCGACGGTGCGCGGCGCGACGCGAAGACCGAACTGCAGGAGTGGTCGCATGCCAAATTCGGCGTCACGCCGATCTACCGGGTTGATGAACGCAGCGGACCGGATCATGATCCACGCTTCACGGTTACTGTGGAGGTCGCCGGTGTTCAGCCCGAAACGGGAATTGAACGCTCAAAGCGGGCCGCGGAGCAGGTCGCAGCCACGCGAATGCTGGAGCGCGAAGGCATTTGGCAGAAATCCTCTGCCGGAAACTGACGGGACAGATGACAGAAGAACACGAAATGGCGGACGGCTCCGCTGAAACTGCGGGTGCGACACGGTCGGGCTTCGTTGCCCTGATCGGTCCGACGAATGCCGGCAAGTCGACACTGGTGAACCGTTTGGTCGGCGCAAAGGTCTCCATCGTCAGCCACAAGGTGCAGACGACGCGTGCGATCGTCCGGGGCATCGCGATCCACGACAATGCCCAGGTCGTGTTCATGGACACGCCAGGTATTTTCAAACCGCGCCGGCGGCTCGATCGCGCGATGGTCACGTCGGCCTGGGGTGGCGCCAAAGATGCCGACCTCATCATGCTGCTGATCGACAGCGAGCGCGGTTTGCGCGGTGACGCGGAAGCCATTCTTGAGGGCCTCAAGGAGGTGCATCAGCCGAAGATCCTCGTCCTGAACAAGATCGACCGGGTCAAGCGCGAAGATCTGTTGGCGCTGGCGGCAGCCGCCAACGAGAAGGTCACCTTCACGCAAACCTTCATGATCTCGGCCGAGAACGGGTCCGGTTGCGAAGACGTCATGGATTATCTGGCAAAGACGCTGCCGGAAGGGCCATGGTATTACCCCGAAGACCAGATTTCCGATCTCCCCATGCGCCAGCTTGCGGCTGAGATCACCCGCGAGAAGCTGTTCCTTCGCCTGCACCAAGAACTTCCCTATTCGTCGCATGTCGAGACGGAGAAGTGGGAAGAACGCAAGGACGGCTCGGTTCGCATCGAGCAGGTCATCTACGTCGAGCGCGACAGTCAGAAGAAGATCGCGCTCGGCAAGGGCGGCGAAACGATCAAGGCCATCTCTTCTGCATCACGCCGAGAGCTTTCCGAAATTCTCGAGCAGCCGGTCCATCTGTTCCTGTTCGTGAAGGTTCGCGAAAACTGGGGCGATGATCCCGAGCGCTTCCGCGAAATGGGGCTGGATTTCCCGAAGTAGCGAAAACAGCTTCTACAGCGTTGTTTCTGCGGCAAAAATTCGGTCGCGTATGGAACAACCCTGGGGTTTGCGTGTTCTTATATGAACGCGCCGCCATTGCCGGCGGCTTTCGTCATCGAGCACAAGGGCCTCTATGGCAACCCCGCGCGCCACTCACTCGTTCAAAACACCGTGCGAGCAGTGTCCGCTGCGTGCCGACCCGACGTTCCGGGAATTCAGTGGCGAAGAGCTGGATTTCGTTTCTAAGTTCAAGCGAGGCGAACTGGCTGCTGACGCCGGCGCGACAATCCTCGTCGAGGGCGCCCATAGCGCTCATCTCTTCACGGTTCTCTCCGGCTGGGGCTTCCGCTATAAAACGCTGGAAGACGGGCGCCGGCAGATCCTGAACTATATAATGCCGGGCGATCTGATCGGTCTGCAGGGGACGATCATGGGTGAAATGCAGCACTCAGTCGAAGCGTTATCGCCTGTGTCCCTGTGCGTCTTCGAACGCGACAAACTAATGGCTCTTTACAACAAGCATCCTTCGCTCGCCTTCGACATTACCTGGATCGCGGCCCAGGAAGAGCGAATGCTTGATGAACATCTCTTGAGCATCGGCCGCCGGACAGCCCTCGAGCGCGCAGCCTACCTCATTGCATTCCTGTTCGAGCGGGCAAGGCGACTAAAGCTTCTCACCAAAAATGCCTCGATCCCGATTACCCAACAGCATGTGGCGGATACGCTCGGCTTATCGATCGTTCACACGAATAAAACATTGAAAAAATTATCAAATCGAAATTTGATCCGCTGGCAGGAGCGTGCCTGCGAGGTGCTTGATGGCGAAGGGCTGCTTGCCGCCGCTGGGTGGGAAGGGCTTGGAGAAAAAGTCCGGCCGTTCATATAATGCATGCGGGCGCTATGTCTTTTTTAAATGCATGCTGCGAGACATGGACCTAAGGTCATCCATGCCATCTTTCTTCCTGCTTGCTTTTTATCGACCCGAAACGAAAAAGCGGCTATGCAAGTTAAGCGGTAGATAGTCGTCGGATATGGGGCGTCAGAGGTGGAAATCCGGAAAATGCAGGGGCCGAGCGTCTTAGGCGACACTCAGCAAGGGGCGTATTGGGTATGAAGGCAAACCGTGTTCTGGTCCTTGAGGACAGTTTGATCATCGCTATGGAGGCGGAGGATATCCTTCGTCAGGTGGGTGTCGAGACGATTAGTATCGTCAGCGGCCTCGAGCAGGCGATGGAGGTGACCAAGACCGAGGCTTTCGATTTCGCACTGCTGGACGTCAACCTTGGTGAGGTCATGAGCTTCGATTTCGCGCGCCATCTGTCGCGCGTGAACATTCCCTTCGGCTTTGTGAGCGGCTATTCAGATACGAAGGACTTTCCCGAAGACCTCCGGAACGTGCCGCTGCTCGTCAAGCCGTTTGGCGAGTCGGCGATGCGCGACTTCCTTCAGAAATTGTTCCCGGCGGACGCCTGAGCGCCTTTTCATGACAGGGCGTCGGTGTTGCGGTAGGATCGAATCGTAGAGTTCAGGGTTCGTTTCCGATGCAGTGGCACGACCGAGCAATCATCTTGGGCGTCAAGCGCCACGGCGAGAACAGCGTTATTGCCGAGGTGATGACGCGCGAGCGCGGACGCCATCTCGGAATGGTCCGCTCCGGCCGGTCGCGGGCCATGCAGCCTGTGCTCCAGGCTGGGAACGAGGTCGAGGTCACGTGGCGAGCCCGTCTCGACGAGCACCTTGGCGAATTTCGAGTCGAACCGTTGACGTTGCGGGCCGCGCGCTTGATGGAAACGGCAACCGCCGTCTATGGCGTGCAGGCGATGGGCGCGTTGCTACGCTTGTTGCCGGAACGCGATCCGCATCCGCACCTGTTCGAAGCTCTCGAGGTCATCCTCGACAATCTCCACAATCCGGCCGACGCAGGCGAACTCTTCGTTCGCTTCGAACTCGCTGTGCTGAACGACCTTGGTTTTGGCCTCGATCTGACCGAATGTGCCGCGACCGGCACGCGTTCCGACCTCGCCTACGTGTCGCCGAAGTCGGGCAGGGCGGTCAGTCGGGCTGCGGGTGCACCGTGGGCTGACAAGATGCTGCTGCTGCCCCCGTTCCTCAATAGCGAGCAGAACCGTGCGGCCGACATCGACAGCCTCAATGCCGCGTTCCGGTTGACGGCATTCTTTCTGCATCGCCATGTCTATGAGCCGCGTGGCGTGGAGGCGGCAGCGGCGCGCGAAGGCTTCGTACAGGCGGCTCTGAAGGCGCTAAAAGCCGCCTCCGCAAAGGACGGCTTGCCGGCCTGATCGACGGTTTTTCATGTTTGAAAAATGTCGTGCAGCGCAGGCGCTTTACGCGCCTCGGACATCTTCCTATGTCGATCGCATACAGCCCAGCGATTGGAGGAGTAGGCCATGCTGACCAAACCCGATACGACGACCACAATAAATCTTTGGAACGGCAATGAAATCCCGCGCCTGGGCATGGGCTGCTGGGCGATCGGAGGGCCGTTCTATGCTGGCGATACGCCGCTTGGCTGGGGCGAGGTCGATGACAAGGAATCCATCGCTGCCATTCATCGTGCAATCGAGCTCGGCATTCGTTTCTTTGATACGGCCTCGAACTACGGCGCTGGGCATTCCGAGGAGGTTCTTGGGGAGGCGATCGGCAACCGCAGCGACGTTGTCGTTGCGACCAAGTTCGGTTTCGCAACCAATCCTGAGACGAAGCAGGCAACTGGGGCCTTTGCCGACGCCGACTTTATCAGGCGGTCGGCGGAAACATCGCTGCGTCGGCTGAAGAGGGATCGTCTCGATCTGCTCCAGTTCCACTTGAACGACTTTCCGCTCGAGCAGTCGGATGACGTCTTCGAAACGCTGGAGAAACTGCGCAGTGAAGGTAAGGTCGACGCCTTTGGCTGGAGTACCGACTATCGCGATCGGGCTGCGCGACATGCAGCGCGTCCTGGCTTCGTTTCTGTCCAGCACACGATGAACGTCTTCGAGCCGGTGCCGGATATGATCTCGGTGATCGAGCGGCATGGACTGATCTCGATCAACCGCGGGCCGCTGGCGATGGGATTGCTCAGCGGAAAATTCAGCGCCGACACGAAGGTCGGTGACAAGGATGTTCGCGGAGCGAGCCTGGATTGGATGATCTATTTCAAGGATGGGCGCATCGCGCCGGAGTTCGCCGCGAGACTTGAGGCGGTGCGCGAGCTGCTGAAGTCGGGCGGTCGAACGCTCACGCAGGGCGCGCTGGCGTGGCTGTGGGCGCGCTCGTCCCGAACTTTGCCGATCCCGGGCTTCCGAACCGTCGCCCAGGTTGAAGAGAATGCCGGCGCGCTGGCCGCAGGCCCGCTACCTGCTGCGGTGATGACGGAAATCGACGAGACTCTTGCTCAGCTTCGGACTTAGGCGCGGTTGCGCACCTTGAAGGTCCAACCCTCGGGTCTTTCTTCGACAACTCTGACTGTATCGCCAACCGTGATCCTGCCGGTTCCGCGCGGGGTGACATTCCAACCAAAGAGCGGGCCGGGTACGCGCCGGTCCGCTGACATCCGAATGCGACCCATGGCCGGCATCGGATTCGGAACGTCGCGCGATCCGGTCGATTGGTCCTGCGTCGTCATGATGCAACGCGCACAGGGTTTGACCAGATCAAAACGAATGCCGCCGATTTCGATCGCCGCCCAACGGTCCTCCTTCCAAGCCTCTTCCGTATCGACCACGATATTGGGCCGGAACCGCTCCATGCCGACGCGGCCTTCGCCGTGTGTCTCCAGGTCGGCATTCAGCGCCCGCAGGGAGCCGGTTGTCGTCACCAGGATCTGGTAGCCATCGGCGAACGTGACCGGCGTGCCTTCGCCGGCCCATTCTGCGCTGGCGGAACGCTTGGCATCCTGATCGAAGAAGACCAGCTTCACATCTCGACCAAGCCATTCCGAGAGTTGGTGATTGCTGGCGTCGTCGGCAACTGCGGCATTGACGATGGACTTCCAGATCGAAACATCCATCCGCTTCGCGGCCATAGGGATCAGCGCAACCATCTGCTTGTCGCCCATGCTGAGATGGAGCTGCGAAGGCCCGGCCTGAACACCGATGCGAGCGAGGTCCGGCAATTCGCGTTGCGTGATGAAGTGTCCGTCCCTGTCGGTGATCATCGCACGCCGGTCGCCCGGAAGCCCAAATGCATCGATCTCTGACGACTCCAGCGCGATGCCTCGGGTGCTCTTGAGCGGATAGATGAAAAGATCGGTAATGCGCATCAAGTGCTCCTAGATTTCGTCCATGAATGCCGCGAGGAAGTCGCGTAGCCGTTGATCGCGCTCTGCCGCAAGCGCGCGTCCGGCCTTAGTTTGAAAGCCATCGGCCAGTTTGAACAGTTTGGTCTGAAAGTGGTCGATGACGAAGCGCTTGTCGTCCAGTTGGCGATTGCTGCCGGAAGGATCGAATGGATCGTAGAGTGCCGATGACATTCGGCCACCGATGTAGAAGCAGCGACCAGCCCCGATCATACCTATTGCATCCAGCCGGTCGGCATCCTGCAGTATTTTCGCCTCCAGTGTTTCTGGCGCAACGTTGGCCGAGAAGCTATGCGTGACAATGGCGTGCGCCACGGCTGCGATGTCGTCGCCGTCCCAGTCAAGCTCAGCGAGAACGGCCGATGCCTTCTCTGCCGCCAGCAGAGAGGCCTTCGATCGCATAGGGGAGTTCTTTTCCACGGCGACGCAGTCATGCAGGAGGACGGCGGCAGCAAGGATTCTCGCATCACCACCCTCGAGAGCCTGGATCCGCATTGCGTTCTTGAAGACCCGCAGCACATGCGCAATGTCATGCGAACCGTCGTCGCCTTCTGACGAGTGGATCACGAGATCGCTGGCAAGCTTTTCAAAAGGAGCGAAGGCCTTGGCCTGGAACATGGGATCACCGTGTTGGAAGAATGGTGTCCTTCCATAAACGCCGGAACCAAGAGTCGCAACGAGCTGCCGTTCAGCTCGCCTTGAACCTTTCGTGTTCCGGCAGCTGTGACAGCAGGTAAGGGACCTCAACGGCAGGCCGTGGCGGGCTGATGTGATAGCCTTGGATTTCATCGCACGCTTCAGACCGAAGTAAGGCCATTTGCTCGGCCGTTTCTACCCCCTCCACCGTTACGCGCATGCCGAGCGCGTCACCGAGAAGAATGATGGCGCGCATGATCGCAAAGGCTTCCTTGTCTTCGACGATGCCGTTGACGAACGACTTGTCGATCTTGATCTTGTCGAACGGAAACCGCCGGAGATAGCTGAGGGACGAATAGCCGGTGCCAAAATCGTCCATGCCGATGCGAATGCCGCTTTGCTTGAGCACGTGCAGGATCGGCAGAGCCTCATCGAGATTTTCCATCAGCACGCTTTCGGTGATCTCGATTTCCAAGCGACCGGCCGCAAGCCCGGCTTCAGCAAGGGCTGCCGCGACGTCGCTTGGGAGGTCACTGTCCGTGAATTGAATGGCCGATACGTTGACCGCGACCTTGATATCCTCAGGCCAGTAAACGGCATCGCGGCACGCGCGGCGCAGCACCCAGCGGCCAATGTCGACCACGAGACCGACCTCTTCGGCGAGGGGGATGAATTCCAGCGGCGGCACCCGACCGCGCGTCGGGTGGTTCCACCGCACGAGCGCCTCGAACCCGCAGATACGTTGCTGGCTGAGGTCGTAGAGCGGCTGATAGTGGAGCTCGAATTCCTCGCGCTCGACGGCCTTTCGCAAATCCGCTTCCAGTGCATGCCGCGCCTCGATTTGCGCTTCCATGTCGGCGGTGAAAAAGCGCTCGCCCTTTCCGCCGCTGCTCTTGGCGTGCGACAGTGCGACCCCGGCATGCTTCAGCAGGATATCGGTCTCCGTTCCATCTTGTGAACTGATGGCGATACCCATCGACACGCTGAGCTCGACGGCCTTCTCGCCCCGGAAGAACGGTTCCGACAGTTCCCGCCGGATTTGATCGGCAAGAGCCGTGACATTCCATGGCTGCTGGCGGCCGGATTGCAAAATCGCGAATTCGTCGGAGCCGAGGCGCGCCAAGACGTTGCCGGCGCCTGCCGACATGCGGATGCGCTCGGCGACCTGCCGCAGGATCTTGTCTCCGGCCGAAACGCCGAGGGTGTTGTTGATCGATTTGAAGCGGTCAAGATTGAGGTGTACGAGTGCGATCTGTTCGTCCGGTTTGCGGCCGAGCAGTGCTGCGTCGATGCGTTCCCTGAGGCTGATGCGGTTTGGAAGCCCAGTCAGCGGATCGTGATGAGCAAGGTAGGCGATCCGTTCGGCCGCCCGGCGCTCCTCGGTGATGTCTGCGTGGATGGAAATGTTGCTGCCATCGGGCAGAACGGTGATAACGCTCCGGATCGTCCGTCCGTCATCCATCATCCATTCGCGGTGACGGATGTGTCCGCCCTGCGGGCTGGCGTCACGCAAACGGGAAACCTTTTGCTCGACTCGCTCGGTGCCGCGAACCTTCCCAATCAGCCATCCCATGGAGGCCCCGGGCGATGCGCCATCAGCGCTGAACCCGAAAAGCTGTCGGAAGCGCGTGTTGCAGACGATCAGGCGTTGTTCTGCGTCAAAGACGCTCAGCCCTTCTGGCAGGTTGTCGAGTACGATCTGAAAGAGGCGTCGCTGTTCCGTGAGTTTTGCCGTCGTTTCGGCAAGCGTGCCTTTCAGTCTGTCGGTGTCGTGGCTCAGCCGCTGAAATCGATGCTCGGTCGCCCGCGCTTTTCCTGCCTGCAGCCGATACGTCTCGACAACGAGATCCACCAGACGCTCAGCGTTTGCAGAGCCGTCCCCGCCGACAGCGCTCGTACATTGCTGCCGGAAGAGGGTCTCAGCATCCATATGCGGCAATCTCGATTTCGGGAGAGAAAAGCCGTTGAGCGGAATCCTGAGAGTCGCCTACTAGCCTGCAATTGCGACGCTGCGCGTCAGACATGAAAGAACCTTTTGAAGCAATCGAAAAACTATTGTCTGGGCAATTTAAAAACTCACGTGGCGCAGCGCACCGTGGAGGAGATAATCCCTCGGTCGCATTAAAATTCTATTGCACCGCAAACGAATATATCGTGGGCACTATATTTGAGTGGATGTTGTCGTATTGCCTTCAGAACCAGGCGAATTGAACGTAGGGCCCGGGCAACCGATGCTGGAAGATCACACTTTGTCAATCATAGTTAATGGCGTGTTAACAGCTTATTGACGCAGTGCGCAAATCAGTTTAACGACCGCTTAGTCTTTCAATTTCCCCATTTCGTATTGCGTACAAACATCACCGAAACGGCGGTGAGTGGAGGTTTGTATGAGCCAAGTTTCATCGGTTAGTGATACGTCCTACGCATACCTTGCGACATTGTCGCGGCTGGACACAAACGGCGATGGCGTGTTGAGCCGTGGCGAGCGGGCGGCTGATGAGAAGCCGGGCATTCTGAAGCAGCTCGGCGAAGAAGGTGGCAGCCAGGAATTCGCGCCCAAGCTGTCGGATAGCGTGCTTGCGTTCATGATGGGCACGCGCGAGAGCGGTAGCGTCAACTTTTATCCGCAGTCCCAGCAGAGCGCTTCATCCGATCTCTATAAGAGCACCTACGGTCAGTATGATCTCGACATCTGATCACGTTGTGCACGCTGAAATTTGCAGAGCCGGCCGCTAAGGCCGGCTTTTTCTTTGTTGCCGTTTCAGGAACAGCTTCGTGCCTCACACGTTGGAAACGACGACGCACGGAAGGAAGCTCCAATGAAAACAACACTCTCGATCGCCGCTCTGGCGTTCATATACGTCTCGTCGGTGGCAATGGCTCAGGAGAAGCAAACTGCCACCGCCGACTTTGTTGACAAGGACGGGAAAGCAAGCGGCCGGGCGACGCTGACGACCGCGGCAAACGGCGGTGTGCTGATCGAAGTAGAGGTGACTGAACTGCCCGCCAACAAATGGGTTGCCTTCCACGTCCACGAGACCGGCAATTGTGATGCTGCCGGCCATCACGAGTCAGCCGGAAAACACTTCAATCCCACCAATGCCGAACACGGCTTGTTATCCGCAAAAGGACCTCATGCCGGAGACATGCCGAACCAGTATGTGGACCAGGACGGTGTTCTGCGGGCGCAAATTTTTGACAGCATGGTCACCCTCGACGGCAAGACCGACGGCATTCGCGGTCGAGCGCTTATCGTTCACTCCAATTCCGATGATTATCGCAGCCAACCTGCGGGGGACGCAGGTGAGCGCCTCGCCTGTGGCGTCATCAAGTAATTCGTACCGACTCAGCGATAGTAATATCGCTCGGCATACCAATCGCTTGATGCCATAGGCTTGTCAGTCGCCATCAATCGCCCGACGCCGCTCCCTTCGAGCAGATCGGCAGTCGCGCGATCTTCGAGCCCCACGAATATGATATTGGTATTCTCACGCAGAAGGGGATCATCGCCCAATCCCGCTCGGCTGTCATCGGTCGCGTGCAGCAAGCTCATCTTCACGTAGAAGAACTCGGCCTGGTAATCTTCAACGCCTTCTTCGCTGAATGCATGCGCAACGTCGATGACTGATCTCTGAGGCCCATCGTAGACCGTGATAGTCTCATTCAAACCGAATGTCGCTCCATAGAGGGCGATCGAACGTGTCGGAACCGAGCAGATGGCGCCGTTTGTCACGTCCATCTGCTGGCCAAAGAAGCTCGTCTTGACACCATCGAGATCCCCGCGGAAAAAATAGGAAAATCGGTCCCGCGTGAGATAGATCGCCTGCCAGCGAAAACGGACATATTCATCCGACGCGCCTGTCAGGCTCTTGAGAGTGGCCAAGCAGCTTATAAACGTATCGCGATAGTTCTGCAGCGGCATCGATCAACCTCTTCTAGAGGGTTAACCGGTATCGACTCAAAACGTTCCGGCGGTTTGGTCGTTCAAAGTGAGTGCGAAAGGCGCGTTTCCATCCGCGTCCGCGCCCCTGCCGATGGAACGAACCGCGGCCACGAGCTGTCCCCGTCGTCCGAGCACGTCGTCACCAATCTGAACCAGCCGTGTATTCGGTGTGGCAAAGGGCGAGGCAGCGCGAAGCCGGCGAACGAGCACCATGTCCTCTTGTTCCGGAAAGACGGCGAGGGCGGCAATCAAGGCTGCCGCGGGTGATCGGGAGACGCCCATCCAGCAATGGATCAGCAGCGGCGCAACCCGATCCCAATCACGGGTGAAATCGATGATCTGCCGCACATGGGTTTCATCCGGCGCGACAAGGTTTCCGGTTCCCTTGAAGGCGATGTCGTTCATGTTGAGGAGCAAGTGCCGGTGCGCCTGGATCACCGCAGGGCGGTGAAAGGCCTGCTCCTTCGCCATCAGGCTGATCATCTCACGCGCGCCGTGCCTGACCGCCATCTCGGCGATCCTGGCGAGAGGGGCGACAACGATCGTGGTCATGCTTTGCTGCCCCGCATGGCCTCGATCGTCTCGAAGCGCTCGCAAAAGAGGCGCTGCGCCTCGACGGCCGGGAGCGGTGTCATTAGAAGCATGTCTTTCGTGATCCCGCGCGGTTGGCCGAAGAACTTCTGCGCCTCAGCCGGTGTGAACCCGGCAAGCTGTGTTGCTTCGAAGTAGGCGGCGATGGTGTCGGCCTTCTTGATCCTCTCCTTGAGTTCGCGTGTCGGGTGGGGTGGCAGGCCAAAGCGAAGGTGTACCGCAGCCTCCAGCCGCTTCTCGACGGCCTTGTATCCGCCGCCGACGACCGATTTGAACGGTGAAATCATATCGCCGATGACATATTCGGGTGCATCGTGGAGCAGCGCCATCAGGCATTGATCGGCTGTCGTGTCGTTCAGCCGACGGAAGATATCCTCCACGACAAGGCAATGCTGGGCGACGGAAAAGGCATGGTCTCCCGACGTCTGTCCATTCCAGCGGGCAACGCGCGCGAGCCCATGCGCGATGTCGCTCACCTCAACGTCGAGTGGTGAAGGGTCGAGCAGATCAAGCCGGCGGCCGGAAAGCATGCGCTGCCACGCGCGCGGCGCCTTTACCGTCACGCGCTGGCCTCGTCCGCCGTTGACGGAAATGTCAGCCCGGTCCAGGCAGGCAGTTCCAGGGTTACGGGGATGTCGCCTGCGAGCAGTGGCGTTTCGGCAGCCATGGCTTCTCCCGCACGGTCGATACGAACGATCGCAAGGCCGCCGTTCCCCACGACCGACCCAAGCGTGCCGACCGGTTTGCCGGCAGCGGTGATCTCCGTGCCGGAAGGTGGCAGGGTCGCCTCGGCCTTCACCGTGACAACGCGACGGCGCGCAGTTCCACGATGCTGCATGCGCGAGACGACCTCCTGGCCGACATAGCAGCCCTTCTTGAAGGACAGGCCACCGTTGAAATCCATCAGCACATCGTGCGGGAATGCGTCCTGAAGTGCATAGTCCTGTCCCGACTCGGCGATTCCGTTTGCAATACGCACGGCGTGGTAGGCGTCGAGGTCATCAATTCCGTGCTGCCCCGGCTGCCGAACGAGCGAAAGACCGACCTTGGCAAAGCGGCTGTCGACAGGCCCCTTGCTTTCGCCCTCCCAGGAAACGGTGACACCTTCGCCGGCGGTCGATAGGTCGACGGCTGCCCTCAGCTTGTACATCGTCAGCCGCTTAAGCAGCGCGTCCCGCTGATGGTCGTCGGTCTCCAGGACGAACCCATCGCCGTCCCGCCAGATCATGAAGTCGAACAGGATCTTGCCCTGAGGGGTCAACAGCGCGCCCGGCCGCGCCTCGTCGGCTGGAAGCGAGGCAATATCCGTGGTTATCAGGTTCTGCAGGAAGGATTGAGCCTCCAAGCCGCCGACGTGAACGAGCGAGCGGTTCTTCAGAAATACGGCTGGCATGGCGGCACCTGTCGCGTTCGTTATCGCTCAGAAGTATGTCTTCGCTGAGGGGATCGCAAGTCTCAGTCGCCGGCGGTGAAATACTTCCACTTACCGTCGGGAGTGATGCCCAGCCGATAGAAATTATAGCCGCCGAATTCCTGCATGTCGGAAAGGTCGCCGGCCGTCACGATTCGCAGCAATTCAACACGCTCGGGAGGCGTGAGAGCTTTCAGATCCTTTTCGGCGAAGTAGGGCCAGACGTACATCTCGTCAGCCGTACCCTGACCCACGTGGACAAAGCCGGTTGAGATGACGTCAAGCATGATCGCCAGGATCTCATCGCCTTCGGGATCACCCGACAGGTCTTTCAGCGCGCTGATCGGGTCGTCCGTCGGCTCGCCGACCGTTACCTGTGTCTGCGTGGCACCAGTGCCGAGCAGGGGACGCAGCCGCTCGAGATCGCCGGAAGCGGCAGCCTCGACGATCTGTTCCCGCATCTTGCGAACGGGCTCAGGAACCTTGCTGATATCGTAGATGACCTCGACAGGCTTCGAGTTGTCCTGCGCGCCGGGCGTCTTGTCGTTGCCTTGGCCGGCCTGCGAGTTGACCAACGGGTCGGGCATCGGCACGCCGGGCGCGGTCGGAGAGGGCGCCTGCTTGTCGCCGCCTTGCCCGGGAGCGCTCTGTTCAGTTTGTCCTTGAGTCTTTTGCAGCTCGGAAAGTGCCAGGGCTGACGTCCCGGTCAGAAAGCTGCTGGCGCTAAGGCCGATTGCAAGCAAAAGCGGCACGATCGCGGGCCGCGAAGCATTGTCCCTAGCGGAATGCATGAAACTCTCTGTGATCGTTATTGCAGGGTGCGGGTCGGAGAAAACTCGCCGGCGAGCATGCGCTCGCGTAAGGATTCCAATAGCGCTTCCGCGCTGTTTTCGCCATGAAGTCGAATGGTTTCACGTAGCGCATGGATGATTGCTGTATCGGCAATGATCTCGGGTTCGATCCCGTCTGCCATGCCGTCGGCCCAGGCTTCGTTATGGTACTCCAAGGCCGCCTGAGTCTTCTCATGAACGATCATGTCGTCGATGTCATTGAGGCTTGGTTCCATTGTCATTTCCTCAAACTGCATGCCTTACTGCGTAGTTAACAACCTTATCAGCCTTTTCCCAAAACGACACGGCCGCCAGTGAAAAGAGGTTAATTAACCGTTAATTTCCGAACCGCGACGTAATTTCTGTGGCAAGTGTTGCACCTTCGTTACGGTATCGCTCTTCTGCCACGATGGCTGCCTGCGTGCAATCCGTATAAACGGACGCAAAAGCACGGTAGCCGCGATTGAACGCGGCAGTGAGTTGTTCCTTGCGTTGCGGCTCGTCCTTGGCCTCTGAATCAAGCAATTGCTGCATTCGCGCGCGCCACTCGCCGCTGTTTTCCGCCTTGCAGAGAGTTCTCAGGTAGTGAACCGACCCCAATACTTCGGCAAGCCGCGAAAGCTTGTCGTCGTAGGGAACGGTGACCGTTTTTGGCGCATTTTCCTCCGGCAACACTGTCGGCGTTAGACCCTGTGCCCGTACGGGAGCGGGTAGGGCGGCGCTTGCGCATAGTGCAAGAGACAAGAACACGCGTCGAACGGGAATCATGCTCATAGTTGATACTCTGACCGTGACGGGAACAAGGCGCGGTCAAGAATTTCCACTGTCTTATTCACCACTGGATGCCAGCCGTTCGGCACATTCCAGCACGCTTTGCGGCACTGGCAGCCGGCGGATTTCCTCAACGGTGAACCAGCCGATAGCAGCCGCATCGTCGGCTGCGGTTGCGATGGCGGCCCCGTCGGCCTCGACGCGAAATACCGACAGAAAGAAGTGGCTGACGACAGCGCCGTCGG
Organism: Rhizobium sp. BK661; assembly: GCF_024808825.1. Taxonomy (NCBI): domain Bacteria; kingdom Pseudomonadati; phylum Pseudomonadota; class Alphaproteobacteria; order Hyphomicrobiales; family Rhizobiaceae; genus Rhizobium; species Rhizobium sp. BK661. Next base: position 24,104 of record NZ_JANTYT010000006.1, read on the forward strand.
CGGCATGTGTCTTCAGATCGTATGTCGCGAAGAGCTCAGGGCTGTGAGCTGTTATGCCGGTTTCCTCCTCGAGTTCTCGCAAGGCAGCTTCCTCGGGCGTCTCGCCGGGCTCAGCCCGTCCGCCGGGGAACGCATACATGTCGGCCGACGGCGGATTGCGCCGGAGCACGAGCAAGAACCGGTCTCCACGCTGGAGGATAGCCGAGGATGCGGCCTTCGGAATTGAACTCATGGGATGCCACGTCGATCTTGTGTTGGCTTGCTTGGCGCCGCCGCCGTTCCACCGGATATATTGAACTCGGCGATTCGAAGGAGCTGTCGTGACCTATATCATCTATGCCGCTGCTGCAGTGTTCGAGATTGCCGGTTGTTTTGCCTTCTGGGCATGGCTGCGGATGGCAAAGCCCGCCTGGTGGCTAGCGCCGGGCATGGTGTCTCTGGCGCTCTTTGCATGGCTCCTTACCTTCGTGCCAACTGAGGCCGCTGGCCGCACCTTCGCCGCTTATGGTGGCATCTATATCGTGGCTTCGCTGATCTGGCTGTGGATTGTGGAAAACCGTGTCCCCGACCGCTGGGACATCGGTGGTGCACTCGTCTGCCTCTGCGGCACCGCCATGATCCTGTTCGCGCCGCGCAGCTGAGCGAACCTTGACCGCAGCGGATCGGAGTGCAAAGACACTCCTATGTGTGGACGCTATGCGCTGACGGTATCCCCTGAAGAATTGAAGGAAATCCTCGGGATCATGGATCTCGAGGACTTTCCCGCGCGCTACAACATCGCCCCGACCCAACCCGTCCTCATTGTCGTCTCGGATGAAACCCGCGAAAAGGGCAGCAACCTTCCGGAACGGCGCGCGGTGCTCGTGCGCTGGGGCTTTACGCCCGGTTGGGTGAAGGATCCGAAGCAGTTTCCGCTGCTGATCAACGCCCGCGCCGAAACTGCGATCGGCAAGGCCTCCTTTCGCGCCGCCATGCGCCACCGGCGCGTCCTCGTCCCTGCCTCCGGCTTTTACGAATGGCATCGCCCGAGCAAGGCGAGCGGCGAGAAGTCCCAGGCCTACTGGATCAGGCCGCGCCGCGGCGGTGTCGTCGCCTTCGCGGGCCTGATGGAGACGTGGTCCTCTGCCGACGGTTCGGAAGTCGATACCGGCGCGATCCTGACGACTGCGGCGAATGCGGCGATCGCTCCGATCCATGACCGCATGCCTGTCGTCATCAAACCCGAAGACTTTTCCCGCTGGTTGGATTGCAAGACGCAAGAACCGCGCGACGTTGCCGACCTGATGAGGCCGGTTGAGGAGGATTTTTTCGAGGCAATCCCCGTTTCCGACAAGGTCAACAAAGTCGCCAATATGGGCGCTGATCTGCAAGATAGGGTGAGCGTGGAAAAGCCGCCGTCGCGGCCCGAAAAGAAAAAGCCGGACGACGGCCAGCTCAGCTTCTTCTAATCCGATAATCCCACCGCATCATTTTTCCGGAACATTCCATGATCTCCATTTCGGCCGCACTTGCCGGCTTCTTCCTTGGCGCCTCGCTCATCATCGCGATCGGAGCGCAGAACGCATTCATCCTGCGCCAGGGTCTGCTCCGGTCGCATGTTTTCATCTTGTGCCTCATCTGCGCACTGTCGGATGCAGCGCTGATTGCGGCCGGCGTTGGCGGGCTAGGCACCCTCGTTGCTCAATCGCCAATTCTGCTCTCAGTCGTGACGATAGGGGGGGCAATCTTCCTCGGTTCATACGCCGTGGTGGCATTTCGCAGGGCCTTTCACCCGGGCGCAATGCAGGCTGATTCTCCGAGACCACTGGGTCTGAAGGCAGCCGTCGCAACCTGCCTGACCTTCACGTTCCTAAACCCGCATGTCTACCTCGATATGGTCGTCCTGATCGGCAGCCTGTCCGCCGCCTACAACGGAGTGGATCGCATCGCCTTTGGCATCGGCGCCGCGACCGCGTCGTTCATCTGGTTTTTCGGTTTGGGCTACGGCGCTCGGCTGTTGCAGCCGATCTTTGCAAGGCCAGCCGCCTGGCGGGTCCTTGACGTCATCATCGGCATTGTCATGGGACTGCTGGCAATCAGTCTGCTCGTCCGCTTCCTCCACCCGGCCTAGGCTTCCGGCCTGTCGGCAAGCAGTAACAATCAGTCGCGCGTCATCAGACGCGCGCTGCAATTTCAATTCGATGACGGAAATAGAAGCCCGCTCTGGGCTGTCGTTGTCTGCCGCTATGGCGGCTTCGATCGCTAGGCGAGCTTCTTGACGAGCGGTGGCTTGCTCTTGAGCATCAGGGCGGCCGCAAGGACGGCCTTCAGGCCGAGCGGGCGGTAGTTAGCGCTGAGGTCCGACTTTGCCGGCTGTTCGACGCTTGTCTTCTTCGGGGTCACAATACTCTCCTCACGTGCTGTCCCTAGACTCTTATATTTATTGCTCTTTTGCCTGCAATAGCGACAAAATCGAGGCGCCGCATATCAGGAATTATGAATCCAATGCATAATTCGCGAGGCTTGAGTCAGGCCTATGTCCGCAAGGAGCGCGGGAAAGTGTCAGATGTGGCGTCCGATATCGTCTTCGCCGACGCCGGGTTCCTCGATCGTCAGCGTGCCGTATTTGCGCTTCCATTTCCGGGCGCCGAACGGCAGCGTGCAAAGGTAAAGCACCGCGGTCACGACCATGACCTCCCAGGTGAAGCTCGACAGCAGGGCGACGTATAGAACGACGCCAAGCATGACCGGCAGCACGAGATCACGCCGCAGCCTGCTGCCTTCGGATTTGCCGGACCAGACCGGCAGGCGGCTGATGAGCAGGAAGGCGATCAGCACGGTATAGGCGGAGGAGAGATAGGCGAAGGTGCGATCCGTCGTGAGGCCGAGGAAGCCGAGGTAGACCGGCAACAGCACGAGCATCGCGCCGGCCGGCGCGGGCACACCGACGAAATACTCCGACTGCCACGATGCCTTATTCTCACGCTCGGCCATGACGTTGAAGCGCGCCAGACGAAGGCCCGCGGCGATGGAATAGATCAGGGCGGCGATCCAGCCGATCGAACGGGCCTGATCGAGCGCAAAGACATAGACAACGAGCGCCGGCGCGACGCCGAAATTCACGATATCAGCCAGCGAGTCCATTTGTGCGCCGAACTTCGACGTTGCCTTCATAAGGCGCGCTACTCGCCCATCGATCCCATCGAGGAACGCGGCAAGAAGCACCATGCCGACCGCCAGCTCGTACCTGTTCTCGAAGGCGAGCCGGATGCCGGTGAGGCCGGCACAGATCGCCAGAATCGTGATGAGATTCGGAATGATAAGGCGAAACGGAATTTCGCGAAGCCGTGGTCCGCGACCCGAATCATCCGGAGGGCCGTTCGGTTCGAAGGGCGGGAAGGGCGTTTCCATGTCGCTCTCCAGTGCTGTTAGCTTCGACGGCTGACGACCGGACCCTTGGCTGAGCCGAATTCGGCCAGCACGGTTTCTCCGGCGATTGCCGTCTGGCCGAGCGTCACCCGGGGCGCCGCGCCTGCCGGCAGGAATACGTCAAGACGCGAACCGAAGCGAATAAGGCCAAAGCGTTCGCCGGCATCCAGCGGGTCGTTCGGGTTTGCCCAGCAAAGGATGCGTCGGGCAACAAGGCCGGCAATCTGCACGACACCGATCTGGCCATGCTTGGTCTCGATGACAAGGCCGTTGCGTTCGTTGTCTTCGCTCGCCTTGTCGAGCTCAGCGTTCACGAAGCTGCCCGACCGGTAGTTCACGCTGACGATCCGGCCACGCACCGGCGAGCGGTTCACGTGGCAGTTGAAGACGTTCATGAACACCGAGATGCGCAGCATCGGCTCGCTGCCGAGATTCAGCTCGACCGGCGGTACGACCATCTGGACGGATGAAACCTTGCCATCAGCCGGGGAGATGACGAGATCGTCGTCCTGAGGCGTCATTCTCTCGGGGTCACGGAAGAAATAGGCACACCAGAGTGTCAGGATCAGACCGATCCAGAACAGTGGCTTGAAGATCCATCCCAAAACCAGCGATGCGACGAAGAACGCGGCGATGAAGGGATAACCTTCCTTGTGCACCGGGACGATGGTGTTGCGTACCGTATTGAACAAGCTCATCTATACCGCGCTCCTAGCGTTCTTTTCTCACCGCTGGTTACAAGGAAACCGCGGCGTCGGCAATGCCGCACCTCCTCGACCCACATCTATGACGTGCTTCTGAACAGTAAAGCAGTCGAATTGCCAGGCTAGTTCGCGGGCGCAAGCCTGTTCACGATACCCAAATCGTCATTTTCGCGGACCTGCTTCAGGTGCTCTTCGGCCTGCGTGGCCTCACGCTGTCGGTTCCACATCGAGGCGTATAGGCCATTCTTTTGAAGGAGTTCTGCGTGGGTGCCGCGTTCAGCAATCTCGCCGCTCTTCAGAACGATGATCTCGTCGGCGCCGATGACTGTCGACAGGCGGTGGGCGATGACCAGCGTCGTGCGGTTCTTCGATACCACATCGAGCGCGGTCTGGATGTCTCGCTCGGTCGTGGTGTCTAGGGCAGAAGTGGCCTCGTCGAGGATGAGAATCGGTGGCGCCTTCAGGACCGTTCGCGCGATTGCGACGCGCTGCTTTTCGCCGCCGGACAGCTTCAGGCCGCGCTCGCCGACCCTGGTGTCAAAGCCTTCCGGCAACAGATCGATGAAGTGAGCGATCTGCGCGATTTCGGCGGCAGTCTTTACCTCTGCGTCGCTGGCGGATGGGCGACCGTAGCGGATGTTGTAGGCAACCGTATCGTTGAAAAGGACGGTATCCTGCGGAACCATGCCGATCGCCGATCGCAAGCTCTTCTGCGTCACCGCCCTGACATCCTGGCCGTCAACGGAGACCGAACCGCTCTGGATATCGTAGAAACGATAGAGCAGACGCGACAATGTCGATTTTCCCGCCCCAGACGGGCCGACAACTGCGACGGTCTTGCCGGCCGGCACCTCGAAGGAAATGCCTTTGAGGATCGGTCGGGCGGGGTCGTAGGAAAAATGCACGTCCTTGAAGGAGATGGCGCCTTGCTTGATATCCAGGGGGGCGGCATCGGGTGCGTCTTTCACCTCGGCCTTGACTTCAAGGAGATCGAACATCTGCTCGATGTCGGTCAGCCCCTGGCGAATTTCGCGATAGACGAAGCCAATGAAGTTCAGCGGGACGGAGAGCTGCAGCAACATTGCGTTAACGAAGACGAAATCGCCGACTGTCTGTTCGCCGCGTTGGACCGCGAGGGCTGACAGGATCAACATGACAGTCGTTCCCAGACCGAAGATTACGCCCTGGCCGAAGTTCAGCCAGCCGAGCGAAGTCCAGACGTCAGTCGCCGCTTTCTCATAGCGCTCCATCGACCTGTCGAAGCGCCGGGCCTCCATCTCCTCGTTGCCGAAGTACTTGACCGTCTCGAAGTTGAGGAGAGAGTCGATCGCCTTGGTGTTGGCGTCGGTGTCGCTGTCGTTCATCGTGCGGCGGATGGCGATGCGCCAGTCGCTGGCCCGGATCGTGAACCAGATGTAGGCCCAGACTGTGAACGCGGTGACGGCGAGGTAGGAAAACCCATAGCCCCACCAGAAGATGATGGCGGTCAGCAGGAATTCGATCAGCGTCGGAACGGAGTTGAGGATCGTGAAGCGGACGATGGTCTCGATCCCTTTCGTGCCCCGCTCGATGACCCGCGACAATCCACCGGTCTTTCGTTCCAGGTGAAAGCGCAGTGACAGTTCGTGCATATGCACGAACGTCTTGTAGGCCAACTGCCGGACGGCGTGTTGTCCGACGCTGGCAAAGAGTGCATCGCGTAACTGGTTCAGACCGAGTTGGAGGAGGCGCGTGACGTTGTAGGCGATCACTAACGCCGTCGCCCCGACGAAAAGGTCCGGCACTTTCCCGGCGAGGTCCATCCTGCCGTTCAGCGCATCCGTAGACCACTTGAAGAAATAGGGAACGAGCAGCAGGACGAACTTGGAGACAAGCAGATAGACCGACGCCCAGACGACGCGCATCTTGAGATCGGTACGACCGGTCGGCCACATGTAGGGCCAGAGATTGAACAGCGTCCGCAGCAGGTTGGAATCAGAGACTGTTTTGCCGTTTGCCATGCGAATCTCCCGCCGAAAGGCGCTGATGGCGCTGCGTTGCCGACAAATTTGGGAGCGGCGGAAATGCCGAAAGGCTTCGCCGGACATGATCGTCGTCACCGCCATATAGGGGTTGGCGGGAGCAATACAACAGATCGACGCCAGAGGAAAAGAGCGGCCGGACGTGATCTCCGTCCGGCCGCTCTTTTTATTGTATCAGCGTACTAGAGATGTTCGCCGGACATCCGCTTCCGGTGAAGCTCTTCTGCGTTAGGCAGGGCATCCTTCGGAAGCCCGAAGATCTGGCCCGGCAGGATACGGTCCGGGTTGGTGATCTTGTCCTCGTTGGCGACGTAGATGGTCGTATAGCGAACGCCGGCGCCGTAGATACGTCGAGAAATCTGCCAGAGCGTATCGCCGCGGCGGATAATGACTGTCTCGTTACTCGGAGCAAGCGGCGCCTGCTCGATCGTCGTCGGCTCGCCCTGACCGCTTGTGACTTCGTTCGTCGCGGGCGCACTTGGCACCAGCGCAGGGCTCGTCAATTGCGCGATATCAGTACCGAGCTGGGCCAACGCAGCGCCAACCGATTTCGCATCCTTCGGCAAGGCCTGTACCGTCTTCAGTGCCCCTGCAGCGGTTTGTGCTGCGGTGGACGCTTGTTGCTTGAACTCAGCAGTCGCATCGGCTGCGGGGCGGAATTCTGTGATGGCGCGCAGGGCGAACTCGTTGGCGGAGCGGGCGGCGGCAAGCTGCTCCGCGCCTGGTATCTTGCCGTCGGCGAACAGTCCGCTCAGCAGAGAGAAGGCCTTGGCGGCGTCGCTTTTCAGCTTTCCAAGTGCGCTTTCATCGAGTGGCACCGTCGCGGGTAAGGCTGCGGGTGTTGAGCCGGCGCCCTGCGCCGCAACCGTCACCTGATTTCCTTCCGGACGGTTGAAATTGACGGAGGCGCGAACAGCGACCTTGCCGGCGTCATCGAGAACGTCCACGCGAATCTTGTGATCGCCGACGGAAAGCGGCATGACGCCATCGACGACGAAATGACCATCTGGACCGGCCTTTGCCTTGCCGATCATCTTGTCGTCCGCGTAGGCAATCACATTTGCCAACGGCTTTGCCATGCCAGCGACAAAGATCTTATCGCCTTCGATCTCGACGGCGTTGACCATGACATCAGCGGCCGCAGCAGGGCCGGGTTGTGCACCGGCAGCTGCTGGCGCATTCGCAACATCTGTCGAACTCGGTGTCTGGGCCGGAGCTGCAGGCTGATCCGACGGCGCAACATTGCCATTGGAGGCAACCTGGGCGTCTGGCTTGGGTGCCGTGATGATGCGGCTCGCAGTTCCTGGTTTGGAGACCATCGCCAGCAGTTCGGAGCTCTTGCCGTCCTTCGGAACGGAAACGGTGGCAACCTCTTCAGATGTCGACGCTTTGCCGTCCTTGCCGGTGGCTCGGAGGACGAGTTGATGATCGCCGGCGGCAAGCGGATTGTCCAGCACCGCAGCAAAATCGCCGGTCGGGCCGACGTTGGTGGTGGTGACGACCGTGTCGCCGTCGACGATTTCAAGCTTGCTGTTCGGCTCGGCCGAGCCGGCTATGACGGTAGAACCGTCCGGCTCGACGCGTAGCACGTCGAACGTCGGAAGGTTGCTCGCATTTTCGGTTGGGGTAGCCGCCGGCGACGGCTGGCTCGCCGCCGTGCCAGTTTCCGTGGAGCCGGTCAGCGTCGCCTCAGCTTTTGCAACCGCCATTGCCGCATCGGCAGTGTTTTCCGGCAAGGCCTTGATGATGGTCAGAGCCTTGGCGGCGCCATCCTTGGCCTTGGTGGCGGCAGCCGCCGTGACCGGATTCGTGCCATCCGGGATCGCGAGATCTGCAAGAGTCTGGAGAGACGTGGTCGCCTTCGATTTAGCTGCTTCGAAAACTTCCTGGGTCGGGCCCTTGCCGTCAGCAAAGAGCGCCTTAAGTTCCGAAATCGACTGGCCCGCTTCCGAAGCAAGGCGCCCGACTGTCTGTGTCGTGGCGGCGTCGTCTGGAGCTGCGGGGCGGGATGTCTTTGCCGATTCGGTGACCGTCTTCTTCACCTCGGAGCCGGCCTGGTTGATTGCGTCACCAACTTTTGCGGCGTCTCCGCCGATGCGGGGCATGACGAAAAATACCATCAAAAGAATTGCGACTACAAGCACTGCAAGAGCCAGCAAGCCGGCACGGTTTCTCATCATCACGTCTCCCCAGGCGGCAATCTTGCCGGACTTCCTAAAATTGCTAGCGATTCCCGCTGCTTTGCACAAGCAGTCAAAGTAGCCGGGCAAATGTAAGAGACAGGTTTTCCGTCATTTTTCTTGACTGGAGCCAGAGAGAATAGTTGTTTGCCCGTATGACAGATCAATCTCATTCCATTCGCTCCATTTGTGTCTATTGCGGCTCGCGACCGGGCAGCGATCCTCGCCACATGGCCGCTGGCCGTACGCTGGGTAAGGAAATCGCCGAGTATGGCCTACGCCTCATCTATGGCGGAGGCACCAAAGGCATCATGGGGGCTGTGGCGAGCGGCGTGCTTTCGAACGGGGGCCAGGTAACCGGGATCATTCCGGAGTTCCTGATCGACATGGAGGCTACGCGCCATTCCCTCGGCCAGCTCAATGAGTTGATTGTAACCCCTGACATGCATACGCGCAAACATGCGATGTTCGAGCGTTCGGACGCATTCGTGGCGCTGCCCGGCGGCATAGGCACGCTGGAGGAGATCGTCGAGATCATGACATGGGCACAGCTCGGCCGTCATGAGAAGCCGATGGTATTCGCCAACATCGGCGGCTTCTGGGATCCGATGATGGAGCTGTTGCGGCATATGACGGACGAAGGCTTCGTTCACACCGCCCATCGCGTCCAGCCGCTTGTCATCGACGACATTTCGGAAATCATCCCCGGCATCATGGCGCAAGCTGCCGAGATCGCCTCTGTCGATCGCGACGGCGAAGATGCGGTGATCTCAAAGATGTAGGGCGCCACCGGGGCGAGGGACCAGCGTCCCGTCGATTCTGACGTTAGAACGGTATTTTGGTTCGCTCGCCCGTTCGGTCGCCCCTTAGCGCTCCCTGCTGCCGCGCAGCATCGCCCAGCTATAGAGAACGAGGCCGGCCCAGATCAGCGGGAAGGCGATCATGCGCGCCGTGCCGAGCGGCTCGTGGAAAATGAAGATCGCGATGAGGAAGATCATCGTCGGCGCGATGTACTGCATGATCCCAATCGTCGATAGACGCAGCAGCTTGGCGCCGTTCGCGTAGATCATGAGCGGCACGGCGGTGACGACACCGCAGCCGAGCAACAGCACCGTATCCGCCAGACCCGTGCGGTAGAGGTGCCCTTCGCCCGTACCAAGCTCGAGATAGAGTATGTAGAAGAATGCCGGAATGCTGAGGATCAGCACTTCAAGAAAGAAGCCCTGGTTCGGACCAAGCGGCAAGGTCTTGCGGAACAGCGCGTATAGACCCCAGGAGATCGTCAGCGTCAGCGACACCCACGGTAGGCCGCCGCTATCGAGTGCCAGTACAACCACCGCAAGACCGGCGAGCACGATGGCCGCGATCTGTAGTGGTTGCAGCCGCTCCTTCAGCACGACGGCGCCGAGGAAGATGCTGAACAGCGGATTGATGAAGTAGCCGAGTGCGGCGTCGAGCGAATGGCCGGTGCCGATCGCCCAGACATAGGTTCCCCAGTTCACCGTGATCAGCGATGCGGTCAGAGCCGCCATCGCCAGCATCCGCGGCGACCGCAAGGCCGTGCGGATGTCCTGCGTACGGCCGAGCACGATGAGCACGAGGCCTGCCAGCGGCAGCGACCAGAGAATGCGATGCGCGATGACCTCGGCCGGAGAAATATGGGCCACGGCCTTCATGTAGATCGGCAGGAAACCCCAGAGGAGATAGGCCGTTAGTGCAAAGGCGAAGCCGCGTGGACTGTCTTCATTCTTGGCGACCGGAGCGCTTGCATTGGCGGACATCGAGTGTTTCCATATTTGTTCTTTACGGATCCGCTTAACCTAACGGACGTGAATAGGCCAATTCATTTCGGTGAATGGATGCCGGCCTTCACGCTGGTGAGGACCATGGACGACGAGGCTCTTGCGAACAGCCGCAGGGCATTTGCCACCCAGGTGCTTTCGAAGGAAGGCGTGCTCAGTGACGAGGCGTTGCTGCGAGCCTTTGCGACAGTGCCGCGCGAGCGGTTTCTTGGACCGCCGCCGTGGAAAATGGCGGGGTGGGGCGGTTATGTCGACATTGCCTCGGACGATCCCGCAGCTGTATATCAGGATGCACTGTTTGCGCTTCAGCATCGGCGGCACATCAACAACGGTAGCCCGAGCCTTCACGCCCGGGGGATACACAAGCTGGCGCTCTGCGAGGGGGACACCGTTTGCCACGTAGGCGCCGGCAGCGGTTACTATACCGCGATCCTGTCTCTGCTCGTTGGCAGTAGCGGCCATGTGACCGCCGTGGAGTTTGATGCCGAGCTGGCGACGCGGGCAGAAGAAAATCTCCGCGCCTATCCGAACGTTCGTGTCGTCCACGGCGACGGGCTCGAATGGCCGCGCGAGCCCACAGACGCCGTCTACGTGAATTTCGCCATCCACTTTCTCGTTGACGCCTGGGTGGAGCGGTTGCGTGTCGGTGGCCGGCTCATCCTGCCGCTCGGTGTTCCCGATGTCGACGCGAGAGGGCCGACGGGGCTTGCTTCCTATGCCGGATTCTTCCTGTTCCGGCGCGAGGAACATGGTTACGCAGCCGAGTATCTCTGCCCAGTTGCGTTTGTCTGGGGAGAAGCCGTGAAGCGCGCGCTCGATAGCTACAGGCGACTGGAAGCCGCCTTCTACAAGGGTGGCATGGATCAGGTTCGCGCGCTTCGCTGGAAAGGCCCGCGACAGGGCAAGGAATGGTATTCAGAAGTCGATTGGGGCCTTGTCTTCGGTGCGTGAAACCTACTCGGCGGCAATCTTGCCGGCCAGCTGGCGGTTCTTCATCAGCTTGTAGATCACCGAATCCATCAGCGCCTGGAACGACGCGTCGATGATGTTTTCGGAGACGCCGACCGTCCACCAGCGAACGCCGTCGCTGTCCGTGGATTCGATCAGAACGCGGGTTATGGCTTCGGTACCGCCGTTGAGGATACGCACCTTGAAGTCCGCCAGCACAAGATCGTCGATTTCGTGTTGGTACTTGCCGAAATCCTTGCGCAGCGCAAGGTCAAGCGCGTTGACCGGACCGTCGCCTTCGGCAACCGACATGATCGTTTGCCCGTCAATGACGATCTTCACGACCGCTTCCGAGACGATCTTCACACGGCCGTGGGAATCGAAGCGGCGCTCGACCATGACGCGGAAGCCATCGACCGAGAAAAATTCCGGGATGGTTCCGAGTGTGCGGCGGGCCAGAAGCTCGAAGCTCGCATCGGCGCCTTCGTAGGCATAGCCGGACGCCTCGCGATCCTTGACCAGCGCAATAAGATGGTCGAGCTTCGGGTCGTCCTTGCCGACCTCGATGCCACGCCGCTTCAAGGCGTTGATGAAGTTCGCCTTGCCGCCCTGGTCGGAGACCATGACCTTGCGGAAATTACCGACGCTGTCAGGCGCCACGTGCTCGTAAGTGCGGGGATCTTTCAGCAGAGCGGAAGCATGAATGCCGGCCTTGGTCGCGAAAGCGGAGGCGCCCACATACGGCATCTGGTGATCGGGCGAGCGGTTCAGAAGCTCGTCGAACGCATGCGACAACCGCGTCAGGTTGGTCAGCCGGTCGTTGTCGATCGTAGTCTCGAAGCGTTGCGCGTAGGTTTCCTTGAGCGCCAGCGTCGGGATCAGAGTCACGAGATTGGCATTGCCGCAGCGCTCACCGATCCCGTTCAACGTGCCCTGGATCTGGCGCACACCGGCCTCAACAGCCGCGAGCGAATTGGCCACCGCCTGGCCGGTATCGTTATGGGCATGAATCCCGAGACAGTTTCCCGGAACGCCAGCGGCGACTAGCGCTTCGATGATCGCACGGATCTCCGGCGGCTGAGTGCCGCCATTGGTATCGCAGAGCACGACCCAGCGCGCACCCGCTTCATAAGCCGTCCTTGCACAGTCGATAGCATACGCGGGATTTGCCTTGTAGCCGTCGAAGAAATGCTCGCAATCGACCATGGCTTCCTTGCCGGCGGCGACGCAGGCCTTGACGCTTTCGGCAATGCTTTCGAGGTTTTCCTCGTTGGTACAGCCGAGCGCGACCTTTACGTGGTAATCCCAGCTTTTGGCGACAAAACAGATTGCGTCGCTCTTGGCCTGCAGCAGGCTGGCCAGGCCGGGATCGTTCGAAGCCGAGATGCCCGCGCGCTTCGTCATCCCGAAGGCAACGAAGCGAGCCTGTGTCGTGCGCTTCTCACTGAAAAAAGCGGTATCGGTCGGATTGGCGCCGGGATAGCCACCTTCGACATAATCAAGGCCGAACTCATCCAGCATGCTCGCAATCGCAATCTTGTCCTCGACGGAGAAGTCGATGCCGGGCGTCTGCTGCCCGTCGCGGAGCGTCGTGTCGAAGAGGTAGATCTTTTCGCGAGTCATGATGGTGGTCCTGTCAGCCTTGCGGCCTGTTATTGCTTTCCGGCGAACTTGTCCGTGGCGCGGATGAGCCTGTCGAGGATGCCGGGCTCAGAATAGGCATGGCCGGCGCCCTCGATCAGATGAAACTCGGCCGTTGGCCAGGCCTTGTGCAGCAGCCAGGCATATTTGGCCGGGCAGGGCATGTCGTAGCGGCCATGCACTATGACGCCGGGAATGTCCTTCAGCTTGTAGGCATCGCGCAGCAGCTGGCCTTCGTCCATCCAGCCGGCATTGACGAAGAAATGGTTCTCTATCCGGGAAAAGGCATAGGCGAAGTCGGCGTCCTCGAACTTGCCGCTGGTGGACTTCTCCGGCAGCAGAGTGATCGTCTCGCCTTCCCAAATGCTCCATGCTTGCGCAGCTTCAAGGGCAACTGCCCGGTCAGCGCCGGTCAGCCGGCGATTGTAGGCCAGCATCATCTCATGGCGCTCCTCCGGCGGGATCGGCGCGATGAAGCGCTCCCACTTGTCGGGGAACATCTCGGACACGCCGAACTGATAGTACCAGTCGAGCTCGGCCTTGGTGAGCGTGTAGATGCCGCGCACAACCAGCTCTGACACGCGCTCCGGGTGCGTCTCGGCATATGCAAGCGCCAGCGTCGAACCCCAGGAGCCACCGAACACCTGCCACTTTTCAACACCCGCCATCTCGCGCAGCCGCTCGATGTCGGCGACGAGATGCCAGGTGGTGTTGGCGTTGAGATCGGCGTATGGCATGGACTTGCCGCAGCCGCGCTGGTCGAACAGCAGCACATCGTAGAGAGCGGGATCGAACAGACGGCGGTGGCTCGGCGAGAAACCGCCGCCCGGTCCGCCGTGCAGGAACACCGCCGGCTTTGCACCCGGTGTGCCCGAACGCTCCCAATAGATCTTGTGGCCGTCACCGACATCGAGGTGACCCGAGGCGTAGGGTTCGATTTCAGGATAGAGGGTACGGAGCACTTCAGTCATATTTTGACGCCTTTGGCTGGCCAGATTGCAGTATCGTGATCGGGGTGCTGGAAGGAGATGATCTTCTCCTGCTGCGAGTAATAATCCGGATCTTGGTGGACAGGTTGGTCGAAGATCGTCTCGACCCATGGAATGCGTGCGTCGTAGTTGACCTGGATCTGCGGCGCCAGGTCGGTTCGATCGTCGAACGTACCGATTGCCAGCTCGAGGCCCCCCGGGTGGCGGTAGGTCATCGGCGTGCCGCAGTCCTTGCAGAAGCCACGCTCGATGTTGATGGAAGACTGGAAATAGCTTGGCTCACCTCGCGTCCACTCCATGCCTTCCTCAGGCGTTGTCACTAGCGCGGAAAAGAAGCCGCCGAACTGCTTCTGGCACATGCGGCAATGGCAGATCGAAGGGCGGCCAAGCTTGCCGCTGATACGGAATCTGACTGCGCCACACTGGCAGCCGCCGGTTCGAATAGGTTCGCTCATGCTGAGGCTCCGGTTGGCCAATGGGCTGTGTCGTGGTCGGGGTGCTGGTGATTGCTGGCGGCAATCGCGTTCTCGCGATCGGGCGTTTCCGGTTCCGGTTCGACGGGCAGAGCGTCGAGCTCGTGAAACCAACTCATCCTGCGTCCTGTGTTCGATTGCATCACCGGCTTGACGCTATCAGGATCGTCCAGTGAACCGAGCACGAGGTTGATGAAGTCCGCGTCCGGAACATCATAGAAAAGCGGTGTCCCACAGTCGGCACAAAAGCCGCGGCGAACGATATCGGACGAATGAAACCACTTTGGCTCGCCGCGCGTCAGGGCAAAATCCCGTCGTTTGACGGCGGCCAGCGGCATGAAGTAGTTCCCGGCCGCTTTCTGGCACATGCGGCAGTGGCAAAGGTGCGGATAGTCGAGCTCGCCAACGGCCCGGTAGCGAACCGCGCCGCATTGGCAACCTCCGCTCAGAGCCGCAACCGTTGTCACGAGTCTCTCTCCTCAGGCCAGGTGGTCGTGTCGTGGTCCGGATGCTGGTAGGAGACGATGTCGTGCAGGAAGGGCGCAGTCTCGGCGTCCTCGTCGGTCTCGCGAGCAGGCAAGTCGCGCAGGCGATCGACGAAATCGATCTTGCGCTCGGTGCCGAACTGGATGACAGGCGGAAGCGCGGAAGGGTCGTCGAAGGCACCCGCCGCCACCGCCACTCCATCCGGCGCTTCGTAGGTCAAAGGCGTGCCGCAATCCGCGCAGAAACCGCGCTGGACGAGGTTGGAGGAGCGAAAAAGCTTGCGCTCGCCACGCGTCCACTCGAATTCGGCACCGCGAACGGAAACCAGCGGCGCGTAATAGGCTCCGAAAGCCTTCTGGCACATGCGGCAATGACAGATGGACGAATCCTTGAGCGTCCCGCGAACGCGGAAGCGGATCGCGCCGCACTGGCATCCACCGGTGTAGGTGGTCATCTCTTCACCTCCCACTTGGTCACGCGTTCGCCGCTCGCCGCATCCTTGCCGTCCTTGAGCTGGATGCCCTCTGCAAGCAGCGTGTCGCGGATCTTGTCGGCCTCTGCGAAGTTCTTCGCCTTCAGCAGTTCCAGCCGCGCTTTGACGCGGCGGTCGATCTCGATGGCAACCGCTTCGTCGATCTCCGCCATTTCGGGCAGGACGCCGAGCAGGGCGGCACTGGCTGCGAATGTGGCGTGATTGCCTGATTGGGCAAGCGCGTGCAATGCCTGGATTGCCGCCACCGTGTTGAGGTCGTCGGCCAGGGCATTGACCACGGCGGCGTCCGGCTGCGCGCCTGCCGCATCCGCCGCCGGCCATTTGGCGAGCAGGCGTTCGGCTTCCTCGAGCCGCTTGACCGAGAAATCGATCGGCTCGCGATAATGGGTCATGAGCATCGCAAGACGCAGCACATCGCCCGGCCATTGGCGGCCGCCGAACTTCTGGGTGTGCAGCAGCTCGTAGATGGTGACGAAATTGCCTTCGGACTTCGACATCTTGCGGCCTTCGACCTGCAGGAAGCCGTTGTGCATCCAGACATTCGCCATGACCTTGGTGCCATGCGCGCAACGCGACTGGGCGATCTCGTTCTCGTGGTGCGGAAAGATCAGGTCCAAACCGCCGCCATGAATGTCGAAGACTTCGCCGAGATAGCGTTCGCTCATGGCCGAGCACTCGATGTGCCAGCCTGGACGGCCGCGGCCCCAGGGGCTTTCCCAGCCGGGCTCGTTGTCGCTTGAGAGCTTCCACAACACGAAATCGCCGGGGTTCTTCTTGTGCGCGTCGACGGCGATGCGGGCGCCGGCCTGCTGTTCGTCGAGATTGCGCTTCGACAGCTGGCCGTAATCGACCATCGATTTCGTGTCGAACAGCACTTCGCCCGATGCCTGGTAGGCATGGCCGTTGGCGATCAGCCTTTCGATGATCTCGATCATCTTGGCAATATTGTCGGTCGCGCGCGGCTGGACCGAGGGCTCAAGGCAGCCGAGCGCCTTGGCGTCGTCGAGGAACTGCTTCTCGGTCTTCTGCGTCACCGCGCGGATCGCATCATTGAGCGGCAGCGCGGGATAGTCGCGCAAAGCACGTGCGTTGATCTTGTCGTCGACGTCGGTGATGTTGCGCGCATAGGTGACGTGCTCGCCGCCGTATACATGGTTCAACAACCGGAAGAGCACGTCGAAGACGATGACCGGGCGTGCGTTGCCGATGTGGGCGAAGTCGTAGACAGTCGGACCGCAGACATACATGCGGACGTTCTGCGGATCGATCGGCGCAAAGGCCGTCTTTTCGCGCGTCAGCGTGTTGTAAAGCTTCAGTTCCGGCTTCTTAGTGTCTGGCGCGCCGGCCATGTCTACTCTCCCAAATGCAATGATCCGAAAAAAACTCTACCACCGGCGGGCCGGGGCGTTTCTCATCTTGGACTTTTCAGGAGACGAAAACGGCCAGGCCAGCGAGCGCGCTAGCGAATAATCTTCCGGCAGATAATGCAGATAACCGTTTTCATGGCGGGTTTTATGGCGCGCCAACGGGGTTTGGTCAAGGGGGTGAGGAGCGGTCCGGCGCCAGTCCGAGCAATCGATCCAGTGAATCGATTGCAGCGCCGAACGCCCGAAGCGGAAGTGAAGGGCCGGGCCGGTGCCAATCGCACGAGCCCCACAAAATTCTGCTACAACGCGCTAGGAAACTGAGGAAGCTCCCTGACGTGAAAAACCTCAATCGAATGGTCCTCGCAGCGATGATTCTAGCTGTCGCGGTCGCATCCTATCTGGCATACGATCGCGCCATGGCACCATTCGCTTCCCCGACGCTCGCGGACTATCCCATACAGGGTATCGACATCAGCCATCATCAAGGCGCCATCGACTGGCAAGCCCTGGCGCGTCAGCAGACCGTCCGTTTCGCGATCATGAAGGCGACGGAGGGCGGCGACCACCGCGACAAGCGCTTTGCGGAAAACTGGAAGGCCGCGAAAGACGCAGGCATCGTGCGCGGTGCCTATCACTTCTTCACCTTCTGCCGCCCCGGCCGCGATCAGGCGCGCAATCTGATCGAAACGGTGCCGGTCGAAGCGGATGCGCTGCCGATCGCGATTGATCTCGAATTCACCGGCAATTGCGGCAAGGTGCCGACATCAGACGAACTGAGCCTGGAAATCAGAGCCTTCTTCGACGAACTGAATGGGGCCTATCCAGGCAAGCCGATCTTCTATTTGAACCAGCAATTCTTCGAGCAGTACATCAAGGGAAACGAGACGCGCTTCCCCGATCACTATCTCTGGCTGCGCAGTATCGCGCAGGAGCCCCACCAGAACGATTGCGGTGACTGGTCAATCTGGCAGTTCGCCGACAACGGCAGGCTCGAGGGCATTCAAGGCCCCGTTGACCTCAACGCGTTGTGCCCATCGGAAACAGGTTTCGCGCACCTGTTCCCGGTTTTGACGGCCAACTGACGCAGGCTTATTCCGGCAGGCGGTAGTCGACCAGCTTGTTCTCGCGCACGATGAAGAGCTTGCCGGTCTCGGTCACATCGGGGCCGACCAGCGGCAGGATCGCCTTGGCGACTTCGGAGGGATGCGGCAGCGTTTCGGGATCTTCACCAGGAACGGCCTGGGCCCGCATGGCAGTGCGGGTCGCGCCCGGATCGACGCTGGTGATACGGAGCGGCGTGCGCTGCGTTTCGCCGGCCCAGGTGCGGGCAAGCGCCTCGACGGCAGCCTTGGACGCGGAGTAGGGACCCCAGAACGGACGACACTTGTGCGCAGCGCCGGACGAGAGAATGACGGCGCGGCCGGCATCCGAGCGCGACAGCAGCGGATCGACTGAGCGGATCAGCCGCCACGTCGCGGTCACGTTGATATTCATCACCTTCTCGAAGGTCTTTGCTTCGACATGACCGATCGGCGAGATCACGCCGAGCACACCGGCATTGGCGACGAGAATGTCGAGCTTGCCCCAGCGCTCGAAGATCGAGGCGCCCAGAGCATCGATCGCGTTCATGTCGGCAAGGTCGAAAGGAACGAGGGTTGCCGAGCCGCCGACCGCCTTGATGGCGTCGTCGAGATCCTCAAGGCCGCCTACGGTGCGGGCGCAGGCAATCACATGTGCCCCGGCCTTTGCCAGTTCCAGCGCCGTGAAATAGCCGATGCCGCGGGAGGCGCCGGTGACGAGCGCGATCTTGCCTTCAAGGTTCAGTGTCATGGTCCCCTGGTTCCCCCGTAGCTGAAAAAGCAAGGGGCGCAATAAGCGCCCCTTGGTCAAATGTCAAAGCCAATGGCAATCAGCCGTTGGTCGCCAGCAAGGAAACCTTGCGGCCCATCGTCTCGCCGTCCTTGTCGAGGAGGCGGGTCGGGTAGTCGCCGGTGAAGTAGTGGTCGGTGAACTGCGGACGGGCATCGTTGCGATCCTCGCCGCCGACGGCGCGATAAAGGCCGTTGATCGACAGGAACTCCAGGGAGTCCGCGCCGATGTATTTGCACATGGCTTCGAGGCTGTCGTACTGGTTGGCCAGCAGCTTCTCGCGATCCGGCGTGTCGATACCGTAGAAGTCAGGATAGTAGATCATCGGGCTTGCGACGCGCAGGTGCACTTCCTTGGCGCCGGCATCGCGGATCATCTGCACGATCTTCAATGAGGTTGTGCCGCGCACGACCGAATCATCGACGAGCACGACGCGCTTGCCTTCGATCATTGCCCGGTTGGCGGAGTGCTTGAGCTTGACGCCGAATGCACGGATCTGCTGCGTCGGCTCGATGAAGGTGCGGCCGACATAGTGGTTGCGGATGATGCCGTATTCGAACGGAATGCCGCTTTCCTGCGCATAGCCGAGGGCGGCCGGCGTGCCGCCATCCGGAACAGGAACGACGACGTCGGCGTCGACGGGGGCTTCCTTGGCAAGGTTGATACCCATGTTCTTGCGAGCCACGTAAACGCTGCGGCCGCCGACGACCGAGTCCGGGCGGGCGAAATAGACATATTCGAACAGGCAGAGGCGCTCCGGCTGGCCGTTGCCGGCCTTGCGCGCGTCGATCGTGATCGAACCGTCAGGCTGGATCTCGCAGATGATGACTTCACCGTTCTCGACGTCGCGGATAAACTTCGCGCCGATGATGTCGAGTGCACAGGTTTCCGAAGCGAAGATCGGCTTGCCGTCGAGTTCACCCATGACAAGCGGACGGATGCCGGTGGGGTCGCGTGCGGCGATCAGCTTCGTGCGCGTCATGGCGAGCATCGAATAGCCGCCTTCCATCTGGCGGATCGCGTCGATGAAGCGGTCGGCCGTGGAGGTGTAGCGCGAGCGGGCGATGAGGTGGAGAACGACTTCCGTATCGGAGGTCGACTGACAGATGGCGCCGCCTGCGATCAACTGGCGACGCAGCGTCAGGCCGTTGGTGAAGTTGCCGTTGTGGGCAATAGCGATACCGCCGACTTCAAGTTCCGCAAAGAGCGGCTGCACGTTGCGGAGCGCGACTTCGCCTGTTGTGGAATAGCGATTGTGGCCGATCGAGATATTGCCGGGGAGGCGGGCGAGGGTGGTCGGATTGGTATAGTGATCGCCGACCAGGCCCATATGCCGCTCGGAGTGGAAGCGCAGTCCGTCGAAAGAGACGATACCGGCTGCTTCCTGCCCGCGATGCTGAAGGGCATGCAGGCCGAGCGCCGTCAGGGTCGACGCATCGTCATGGCCAAGGATACCGAAGACGCCGCATTCTTCGTGGAGCGTGTCTCCATCGAATTCGTCATTGAGCGTCAAGGAATGAGACTGGTTCATCGATGCGGGCCTTTGCTCTCACAAGAATGGATCGGCTTTCCATAGCATGACGCCGTGATCATGCGCTTTAAACGGCTGAGGCCCGGCAGAGCGGATGCCCGGCCGGACCTTTATTCACGTTCCGCTCAAATGGCAATTGCCAGGTGGCGGGTCAAGCTGTTGAACACTGCGTCAATTAGACGGCTGCTGTGCACCATTCGCAGGGGCGGGCGTTGCGTCTTCGGCTGGCGCCTGGTCCGATGCGGGCGCGTCGCCGCTCTCAGTATTGCCGCCCTGCGGCTGAATTTTGTCCATAACGTTCGCCCGTACCATCTGCGCGAATTCCGCTGGCAGCACGGACTGCAACTTGACGACCATCGAGTCCAGGAACGGCTTCGACTTGGCGTTGTTAACCCAGGCCGGGCCGTGATCCGCCACGAGCCAGTTCCAGAAGGCGACGGCGACGACGAGAAGAAGTATGCCCCTAGCCGCGCCGAAGAGAAAGCCCAAAGTGCGGTCCAGAGCGCCGATCCGGCTGTCGATGATGAAGTCCGCGATCTTCATGGTGATGAAGGAGATCACGATCAGTGCGATCAGGAACACCACCGCGGCTGAACCGACGATCGCAATGCGGTCGTCATCGGTGTACTTCTTCGCGTAGGGAACCAGATACGGATAGAAATAGTAGGCGGCGGCTGCCGAGCCGCCCCAGCTTGCGATCGAAAGAACTTCGCGGGAGAAGCCGCGGACCATTGCAAGTACGGCGGAGAAAAGAACGACGCCGATGACAATACCGTCGAAAATCGTAATGGGCATATAAATTCAACTCCAGGACCGCCGTTTATCTACGGCTTGGTCGCGCCTCATTGCGTGCTTCCTATAACATCACCGATGCTGGCGATGAAAGGATCAAACCTCTTCTTCCACACGTCGCAGTGCGCCTTTTGACCCGGCAATACGTGCAACCAGGTCCGGAAGGCTCTCGATCTCGTTCCAGCGACCGCCGGAACCCTTTGGCAGGTCGGCTGACGCCGAGGGAAGCAGCGCGGCAGAAAAGCCCAGCTTCTCGGCTTCTTTGAGGCGCTGGGACGTCTGTGAAACCGGCCGGACGGCGCCCGACAGGCTGACTTCGCCGAAATAGACACAATTGGCCGGTAGGGCAATACCAGCCAACGACGAAACCAGGGCCGAGGCGACGGCGAGATCGGCGGCCGGCTCGGAGATACGATAACCGCCTGCGATGTTCAGATAGACGTCGTGCTGCCCGAGCCGAACGCCGCAATGGGCCTCAAGTACGGCGAGGATCATCGACAGACGCGCCGAATCCCAGCCGACGACGGCACGGCGGGGCGTGCCGAGCGATGTCGGCGCGACGAGCGCCTGCACTTCCACCAGGATCGGGCGTGTGCCTTCCATTCCGGCAAAGACGGCAGCTCCCGGCGATTTCTCGTTGCGCTCGCCAAGGAATAGCTCGGATGGATTGGCGACCTCGCGCAGCCCCTTGTCCGACATCTCGAAGACACCGATCTCGTCGGTCGGCCCGAAACGGTTCTTGACCGTACGCAGGATGCGGTAGTGATGGCCGCGATCGCCTTCGAAGTAGAGCACGGCATCGACCATATGCTCGACGACACGCGGACCTGCGATCTGCCCGTCCTTGGTGACGTGGCCGACGAGAACCATGGCAGCCCCTGTCTGCTTGGCGAAACGGATCATCGACTGGACACCGGTGCGGACCTGCGTCACGGTTCCGGGCGCGGATTCAGCCAGTTCGCTCCAGAGCGTCTGGATGGAATCGATGATGACGAGATCCGGCCGCTTGCCTTCGGCCACCGTCGCCAGAATGTCCTCGACGTTGGTTTCCGCGGCGAGCAGCACGTCTGTATCGGCAGCCTGCAGGCGCTGCGCCCGCAACCGCACCTGAGCAACCGCCTCTTCACCCGAGACGTAGATGATCCGATGGCCGCGGCGAGAAAGTGCCGCCGCCCCTTGCATCAGCAGCGTCGATTTGCCGATGCCGGGATCGCCGCCGATCAGCACCGCCGAGCCGCGCACGAAGCCGCCGCCAAGCGCCCGGTCCAGTTCGGAAATGCCGGTGTGGATGCGCGGCGCTTCCTCGATTTCGCCTGACAGCGTCGTCAAGGTGACCGGCCGCCCCTTTTTTGGCGTCTTGGTCGGCCCGCCGCCAATGCCGCCCATCGGGTCTTCTTCGACGATGGTGTTCCACTCGCCGCAATTGTCGCACTTGCCGGCCCAGCGGTTATGGACCGCGCCGCAGCTCTGGCAGATGAAGTGTGTCCTGGCCTTCGCCATCGGGTCATGCTTTCGGTTGGATGGTCGCCAGCGCGCCGCATCGAATCACTTTGATTGCTCAAATAATCATTCGCGGCACTGATCAAAACTAATGATTTCCCTATAAGGGGCGACGGTGGCACTTGTTCTCCACTGTATTGGAGATCCCGACGATGCTGGACTACTCGCTCGCGCACTGGATCGCGTTCTTGACCGCGGCGGTTCTACTGAACCTGTCGCCCGGTCCGGACATGGCTTTCATTCTCGGCCACACCGTCAAAAGCGGGACGAGGACCGGCTTTGCCGCCCTGTTCGGTATCTGGACCGGCGCCAGCCTGCATGTAGCAATGGCAGCATTTGGTCTCTCGGCGATCCTCGCCGCTTCGGCGGTAGCCTTCTCTGCCGTGAAGTGGGTCGGCGCGATCTACCTCGTCTGGCTCGGCATTCAGGCTCTGCGCTCGAAGGGCGATGGCGGCCTGGTCAATGCTGCAAAGGACGTCCTGCCCTGGAGCCGCGTCTACAGGCAGGGCATCCTCGTTTCGCTGCTGAACCCGAAGGTCGCGATCTTCTTCCTAGCCTTCCTGCCGCAATTCGTGGTCGAGGGCGCCGGGCCGACCTGGCTGCAGCTGGCGGTCCACGGCGTCCTGATCATTGTCGTCGCAGCCTTCATCGAGCCGCCGCTCATCCTCGCCGGAGGGCGCCTTGCCGATCTCGTCAAGCGCAAGAGAAGCATCGGCCTGTGGCTCGATCGCGGCCTTGGTGCGCTGCTGGTGGCGCTCGGCGTGCGGCTGGCCCTGACCACCCGCTGAGAGCCTCACTCGTCTTCGAAGAGATACCGGCGCTCGTGGCGAAGGCCAATGCTGGTCAGGATCTCGTAGCCTATCGTCCCCGCCGACCGAGCGACGTCGTCGACAAGCACGTTTTTTCCGAACAGTTCGACGTAATCGCCTGCGCGCACTGCATTTTCCGGAAGATCGCTGACGTCGAAAATCGTCAGGTCCATGGTGATGCGGCCGGCAACGGGCACCTTCTGTCCGGCCACGAAGCCGTGACCTCCCTGCGGCACCGTTTGACGCAGCGGCACACCCCCGCTCGATTGGCTACGCAGGTAGCCATCGGCATAACCGGCCGACACGACGGCGAGCTTGCTGTTGCGGGTCAGTTGCAAGGCGCGGCCGTAGCCGACGGACTCGCCTGCCTTGGCCGAGCGCACCTGAATGACACGTGCCTCGGCGGTCACCACCGGACGCATCGGGTTTGCCATGCCATTGACGGCTTCGCCGCCGTAGAGCGCGATGCCGGGGCGGGTGAGATCGAAGTGATAGTCGCTGCCAAGAAAGATGCCGCCCGATGCCGCAAGGCTTGAATCGATGCCTTCATAGGCGGCGCTAACCTGCCGGAATGATTCAAGCTGTTGCCTGTTCATGTCAGAGGAATGGTCGTCGCTGCAGGCGAGATGGCTCATGACAAGCACCGGCGCAAAACTTGCCGGGCGTGAGACGTCATCGGCGAGCGCCATGGCCTCGTGCATGGAAAGGCCCAGCCTGTTGAAGCCCGTATCGACATTGAGCGCACAGGGGTAATCGCCGTAATCGGCAAGAACCGCCATCCAGAAGGCGAGCTGCTCTTCCGATGAAATCACCGGCACGAGGTCGTTTTCGAACAGGCGCCGCTCGGTGCCGGGCCAGACACCCGAGAGGACGAAAATGCGGGCGTCAGGCGCATAAGGCCGAAGCGTCACGCCTTCATCGACCGTAGCGACGAAGAAATCGCGTGCGCCGGCCATGAAGAGCGCTTCACCGGCGTCTTCGATCCCGGTACCGTAGGCATCTGCCTTCACGACGGCGGCAGCACGGGCCTTGCCGGAGCGTCGCGCCATGTCCTTCCAGTTTTCGGTGAGTGCCTTCAGATCGACGGTCAGGCGCAAACCGGCCGAATCGAATGGGTCTTGATCTTCGAAACTATCAACAAAATCAGTCATCGTGCTTCACAAAAGAGGGGAGAGTGCTTGTCGCACGGCAGTCTAAGGATCAATAAGGCAAAGTGAAAGCAGGCCAAGGAGATATCGGCGCGGCGATCACTTTTGTTCAAGACGCAGGGTAGCGCCGGCGATAGATTGGTTCGATGGAAAATGTATCGCAGAAAGAGGCGGCCGACGCGATGCCGCTTGCAGGCGCCGAGCGGACTCGCTTCTGGCGTGATCGGCGATTTCGCAATATGGAGTGTCTGAGCGCAAGTTTCCTGACGCATGAATATGCGCCTCACGCCCACGACACCTTCAGTATCGGCGCGATCGAGAGCGGCACGCAGATCGCGACGATGAAGGGCGTTCGGGAGGAGACAGGCGCCGGCGATCTCTATCTCATCGATCCCGGCGTCGTGCATGACGGCGTGCCGGGCGGTGAGGGATATCGTTACCGGATGATCTATCCCGACACAAAGCTGTTCGTCGATATCCTCGAAGACGTCACCGGCAAGGCCTTCAACGCCACACCCTCCTTCCCGAAGGAACTCCTCAACGATCCCGAGATGGCCGCCGCCTTCCATGCCGCCCATCGTGTGCTGGAGAGCGGCGCCGGAGCGCTGGAATCAGAGGAAGGGATGTTCCGCGTGCTGGCTGCGATCTTCCAGCGCTATGGCAGCACGATCGTGACACCGGTTGACACCAAGGAGCGCTCCGCAGTCGGTCGCGCCCGTGACTACCTGACCGACAATTTCGACAGCGACATCGGCCTTGACGAACTGGCCGAGGTCGCAGGCTTGAGCCGCGCGCACCTCATCCGGGCCTTCCGCCGGGAATATCACATCACGCCGCATGCCTTTCTGACTGACAAGCGGGTGCGTGAAGCGCGCAAACTGTTGCGTGACGGCAAGGCGCCGGCCGATGTTGCAATCCAGTGCGGCTTTGCTGATCAGGCGCACTTCACCCGTCACTTCAAGGCGCGAACCGGCGTTACGCCGGGACAGTATCGCGCCCGCTGATCACTTTCGTTCAATACGGTCGCGGCTGGGCGGCTTAACACCTCCGAATTCTAGCAGTTGTGGAGGTTCCAATGCTCACTCAAAGGCGACCCATCGGCGATTTCCTTGCCGGCTCGCGGGCAATCCTGCCGCTCGTCGTCGCCGTCATTCCGATCGGTCTCGTCTTCGGTGCGGTTTCGGCAACGAAAGGCCTGTCGGCCCTGGAGGCGACCTTGATGAGCGCGCTCGTCTTCGCTGGCGGCTCACAGTTCATCGCCATGGATATCTGGACGCATCCGGCAAGCTGGGCCGGGGTCGGCTTTGCCGCGCTGCTCGTCAACATTCGCCACGTCCTGATGAGTGCGTCCCTTGGCACGAAGATGCAAGGTTTCTCCGGCCTGCGGAAATATGCCGCCATGCTGTTTCTGGCCGACGAGATATGGGCGATCGCGGAATTCCGTGCGGGCGTGGCGCGCCTGACGCCTTCGTGGTTCGCCGGCATCGCTATGCCTTTCTATTTTGCCTGGGTCGGGTCCACGTTGATCGGCGCCTCTCTTGGCGCGTTCCTCGGCGATCCAGCCGCCATCGGGCTCGACTTCGCTTTTCCCGCCGTCTTTGTTGTGCTGGCAATGGGGTTTTGGAAAGGCCGCGAAACCGGTTCGGTGCTGGCTGCCAGTGCTCTGGCCGCCGTCCTGGTGCACCAGTTCATCCCCGGTGTCTGGTACATTGCTGCCGGAGCCCTTGCCGGGCTTGCGGCAGCGCTTTTGACTGGCAAGACAAAGGCAGTGACCGCATGACTCTGGATATCTACACCCTTGCTGCGATCCTCACCATGGCGGCCGCAACAATACTGACCCGTATGAGCGGTCTGCTCCTCATTCGCCATGTCGAAATGACCGAGCAAACCCGAACGGCCATCGAGGCGATACCGCCTGCGGTACTGATGGCGGTGATCGCGCCAACCGCCTTTGCGACAGGTTGGGCCGAAACGGCAGCCTGCTTTGTCACGGCGCTCGCAGCGCGTCGCCTGCCGATGCTCGCAAGCGTTGCCGTCGGGGTGGCAACCGTTGCGATCTTGCGAGCAGCCGGCCTGTAGTCCGCGATGGAGCCCTGACGGGAAAGACCTCGTCAGTGCTCTTCGTACTGGATGAAGGATGGGTCGGCGAGATCCGCAAAGCGCGTGAATTCCGACTGGAAAGCGAGCTTCACCGTGCCGGTCGGTCCGTGGCGCTGCTTGGCGATAATGACGTCGGCCGTGCCCTTCACCTTGTCGAAGAGGGCTTCCCATTCTGCATACTTCGGATCGTTGGGATCACGAGGCTCGAGGTTCTTGACGTAATATTCTTCACGGAACACGAAGAGCACGACGTCGGCGTCCTGCTCGATCGAGCCCGATTCACGAAGGTCGGAGAGCTGCGGACGCTTGTCGTCGCGGCTTTCCACCTGACGCGAGAGCTGGGAGAGCGCAATGATCGGAACGTTCAGTTCTTTGCCGAGCGCCTTCAGGCCGGTGGTGATCTGGGTGATTTCCTGGACGCGGTTGTCACCCTTGCCGGCGCCGGTCATCAGCTGGATGTAGTCCACGACCAGGCAATCGAGACCGCGCTGGCGCTTCAAGCGGCGGGCGCGGGCAGAAAGCTGGGCGATCGAGATACCACCGGTCTGGTCGATGTAGAGCGGTACCTTCTGCATCATCATCGAGCAGGCGACGAGCTTTTCGAAGTCGGCGTCGTTGATGTCACCGCGGCGGATCTTCGAGGAGGAGACCTCTGTCTGCTCCGAGATAATACGGGTGGCGAGCTGTTCCGACGACATTTCGAGCGAGTAGAAGCCGACGACGCCGCCCTGCTTCGCCTTCATGCTGCCGTCCGCCTGAACTTCGCCTTCATAAGCGGCGGCAATGTTGTAGGCGATGTTCGTGGCAAGCGAGGTCTTGCCCATGCCCGGACGTCCGGCAAGCACGATCAAGTCGGAGCGCTGCAGGCCGCCCATCTTGCCGTCAAGCGAGTGGATGCCGGTCGAGATGCCCGAAAGGCCGCCGTCACGTTCCTTGGCGACGGCCGCCATGTCGATCGCCAGCGCCACGGCGTCGTTGAACGACTGGAAACCGCCATCATAGCGGCCGTTTTCGGCGAGTTCGAACAGGCGACGCTCGGTGTCTTCGATCTGCGTCTGCGGTGGCATGTCGAGCGGCGCGTCGTAAGCGATATTGACGACGTCTTCGCCGATCGTGATCAGCGCACGGCGCAGCGCCAGATCATAGATAGCGCGCCCGTAGTCCTCGGCGTTGATGATCGTCACGGCTTCGCGGGCAAGGCGGGCGAGATACTCGGAGACCGTCATGTCGCCGACCTTTTCCTCGGCCTTGAGGAAGGTCTTGATGGTCACCGGATTGGCGATCTTGCCCATGCGGATGATGTCGCCCGCGACCTCGAAGATCTTGCGGTGCAGCGGCTCGTAGAGGTGGATCGGCTTCAGGAAGTCCGACACCCGGTAATAGGCATCGTTGTTCATCAGGATCGCGCCGAGGAGCGCCTGTTCGGCTTCGATATTGTTGGGCGCTTCCCGGTAGTGCTGCTCCGCTGGAGCAACGGCGGCAATCTTTCGAGCGACGTCGTTCATCTTGATCCGTTCTGTCTTCTTCAGCTTCGGGTTTGGCGTGCGCAACCGAGAAAATCAAGCGCGGATGCAAGAAGGTTTTCCCTGCCGCCATCGATACGGGGATAGTTTGCCCGTTGTTCGACTTCTCCACAGTCACACTTGCAGTCGGTGCAAAAATACCGAAAGTGTCACCTGCAGAGCACGGCCAGAAACGACTCACTTCCATGATGCCTTACATGATAGTGTAAGCCTGTCGGAGGAGACTTGCACCCAAGCATAGGCAGTCGGCTCTTGAAAAAGATCGGGAAATACGATAGTTAGTAAAGATATAATTAGTGCACTAACAAAATAGGGCTGAAAATATGGGGAATCCCGTTCTCGGGCGTGAGCTAATCGAAGATCTTGCAGCATTCAACCGCAAGCTCAGGGCTGTCTTCGACAAGATAGTGCGGGAACGCAATATGACGTTGCCGCGCGCCCGCGTCTTCTTCACGCTCAACAAGAAGGACGGCATCAACCAGCGTGAACTCGCCGAACGGTTGGAGCTCGAGACGCCGACGCTCGTCAGGATACTCGACGCCATGGAAGGCCAAGGGTTCGTCCAACGCCGTGTAGCCGGCTCCGATCGTCGCGCCAAGGAAATCTATATCACCGAGACTGGCAGGGTCGTGGCAGGCGAAATCGATGACATCGCCGTGAGAGTGCGTGCGCAGGTCATCGCCGGTATTCCCGAAGACGATCTGAAAACTACCTTGGAAGTGATACGGGCCATGCAAGCCAACCTGCAGGGTGTCCGCGGAATTTGAGGTCCTGCCGATGAGCCTCGCCCAAAGCGCCAATGACAATATGGCGCCCAGGTCCGCCGAAGAGACGGGAGCGCAAAAGCCGCCCCCGTCGCCTCCGGCTGCTGGAGCGGTGGCGATGCCCGCCTGGAAGGCTCCGCTTTATATGGTGGCGTCGGTCCTGCTCTTTCTGACGCAGGGCCTCGGCATGAATTTGCTCAACGTCAACATCTACCAGCTGCAAGGATCGTTTTCCGCAACAACAACCGAGGTCTCCTGGCTTTCGGCAGCCTATATGGCGCCTTACGCCAGCATGTCGATCGCGCTCTTCAAGATCCGCACGCAATACGGCCTTCGCCGTTTCGCCGAACTTGGCATCATCTGCTTCGTCGTTGCAGCGGTCCTGAATCTTCTCATTACCGACCTGCATTCCGCGATCGTCGTGCGCACCTTAAGCGGGATGGCTGCCGCACCGCTTTCGACGCTCGGCTTTCTCTACATGCTCGAACCCTTTCCGCAGGAGAAGAAGCTGTCGCTCGGGATTAGCCTGGCGCTGATGTGCACGCTGTTTGCATCCCCCGTCGCGCGCATCGTCTCGCCTTCGCTGCTTCAGTTCGGCGGTTACCAGGTGCTCTATACGTTCGAGATGGGGATGGCGCTTATCGTCTTTCCGATCATCTACCTGCTGCCGCTCACGGCGCCGCCTCGGGGTAACGTCATCCAGCCGCACGACATATTGAGCTATCTCCTGCTCGCGGTCGGCTTCGGTTGCCTCGCCGTCGTACTGACGCTCGGCCGCTTCTATTGGTGGTTCGAGGCACCGTGGATCGGCGTGCTGCTGGCGATCTCGGTGGGCTCCATCGCGCTCGTGCTCGCCATGGAGCTGCCTCGCGCCAGTCCGCTGATCGATTTCCGCTGGCTGTTCTCAGGCGCCAACATGCGGATGGCGGGGGTGCTGCTTCTCTTCCGTTTCGTTTCCTCCGAGCAATCCTCCTCCGCTGCCAGTTTCTATCAGCAGCTCGGGCTTCTGAACGATCAGACGGTGACGCTTTACACGATTATCCTTCTCGCCTCTTTGGTTGGCGGGCTCTTCTGTGCCTTTCTGATGACCACACGTTACGTCGAGACCGCCCATGTACTGGCTCTCCTTCTTATCGCCGCCGGCGCCTTTCTGGACAGCCGGTCGACGAGCCTGACAAGACCACCGGAGATGTATCTGAGCCAGGCGATGGTCGCGGCCGGCGCGGCAATGTTCCTACCGCCGGTGATGGCGAGTGGGTTCAAGGCCGCGATGTCGCGCGGCATGCCCTTTATCGTCAACTTCCTGGTAATCTTCGTGTTCACGCAGAGTATTGGCTCCCTGTTCGCGTCGGCGATGCTCGGAACCTTTGTGACCATCCGGGAGAAGTTCCATTCGAACGTGCTCGTCGAGCACATCCTGCTGCAGGAACCGATTGTGGCCCAGCGCGTCTCACAGCTCAGCGCCGCCTACGGCAAGGTGCTTGGCGACAAGATGCTGCTCAATGCCGAAGGCCTGGCGCTGCTCGCCCAGCAGGTTAGCCGCGAGGCATACATTCTCGCTTACAATGACGCTTTCCTCGTCATCGGCTACGCGTCGCTCGTTGGTCTGATCCTCATTCTTCTCCATCAGGCGTGGCGGCGGCTGCCCTGGGCAGCGCGCGCCGACGCAATTCCCGCTCAATCGTGATCTCAGGATCCCATCATGCTGAAATCCCTCCGGTCCCCTTCGACCATCATCGCAGTGCTTGCCGGCATCGCCGGCGTTCTCCTCGTTCTTTACGCCTGGCGTTTGCCACCTTTCGTGACGTCTATCGAGACGACGGATAACGCCTATGTGCGCGGCTACGTCACGATCATGAGCCCACAGGTGAGCGGTTATGTCGTCGAAGTGCCGGTGAAGGATTATCAGCAGGTTAAACAGGGAGACACGCTGGCGCAGATCGATGACCGCATCTACGTCCAGAAACTTGCCCAGGCGCGCGCCGCGCTCGACGGGCAGAAAGCGTCGCTGGAGAATTCTCGCCAGTCTGAGCTTGCGGCAAAAGCAAGCATCGCCTCCAGTCAGGCCCAGATCGACAGCGCAAACGCGTCGCTGACCCGCGCGCAGCAGGCCTGGGATCGCATAAACAATCTCAGCAACCGTGGCATCGCATCGCAGAGCGAGACGGAGGCAGCACAGGCGACGCTGGACCAGGCCAAGGCCGCGGTGAACCAGGCCGAGGCCGCTCTTGAGGTTTCCAAGCAGAACCTTGCGACGATCATCGTCAATCGCTCGCTGCTTGAGGCCAATGTGGCGAGCGCCGAAGCGGTTGTGCGTCTTGCGGAAATCGATCTGCAGAACACCAAGATCGTTGCGCCGCGCGACGGCCATCTCGGCGAAGTTGGCGTGCGCGTCGGGCAGTACGTGACGGCGGGAACGCAGCTCATGGCCGTGGTGCCGGAGGATGTCTGGGTCGTCGCGAATTTCAAGGAGACACAGGTCTACGGGATGCAGGTCGGGCAACCCGTTACCATCACGGTGGATGCACTCGGCAAGCAGCGGCTGAAGGGATACATCGAGCGCTTCTCGCCGGCGGCCGGATCCGAATTCGCGGTCATCAAGGCCGACAATGCGACAGGCAATTTCGTGAAGATTGCGCAGCGAGTCGGCGTTCGCATTGGCTTCGATCCCGATCAGCCGGCGATCAAGGACTTGGGGCCTGGGCTTTCGGTCGTCGTCGATGTCGACAAGAGCGCTGCTCCCCAACAGAACACGGCAGCCAAATAAGCAGAAAGCCCGGCGTGAGCCGGGCTTTCGTCCATTTCCGGAGATTGTATCTCGGAAAATTAAGCTTCGTCGCCTTCGAGGTCGGCTTCCGGATCGAAGAAGTCTTCCGGACGAAGAGCGTCTTCGTCAACGCCGTAGATCGCGTCAACCGAGTTAAGAGTTTCGCCCTTGGCCTGACGCTCAGCTTCGTCAGCCGAACGGGCGACGTTGAGCTCGATGTGGATTTCGACTTCAGCGTGGAGCTGCAGTTCAACCTTGTGCAGGCCGATCGACTTGATCGGCGTGTTCAGGTGAACCTGGTTGCGACCGATGTTGAAGCCTTCGGCAGCGAGGATCTCAACGACGTCGCGAGCAGCGACAGAGCCGTACATCTGGCCGGTTTCGCCAGCCGAGCGAACGACGATGAAGGACTTGCCGTCGAGAACGTCAGCGACCTTCTGTGCTTCCGACTTGCGCTCGAGGTTGCGAGCTTCGAGTGTTGCGCGCTCGGATTCGAAACGCTTCTTGTTGGCTTCGTTGGCGCGGAGAGCCTTGCCGAGCGGCAGCAGGTAGTTACGAGCGAAGCCGTCGCGAACCTTTACGGTTTCGCCCATCTGGCCGAGCTTGGAGATGCGTTCAAGAAGAATGACTTCCATGTTCGTGTTCCTTTCGTGTCTCTAGATTTTTGTATCTGTCTGTTTGGGGGCATCAGCATCCTTGTTCGGGGTCAGCGCGATCGCCTTGCGGGTATCGCTCAAGCCCAACACGAGGATGAAAAAGGCTGGCACCATCACGATCAGCGATGCCAGGTAGCAGAGGATCAGCGCCGGCAGGCGCCAATCCTTGCCGCGCGTGCGGAAGTGCAGCGCGGCGAATCCGGAAAGCAGGAAGCCGGCGCCGAAGGTGCCGACGACAGTTGCTCCGATCATCGCCGCCATGCCGCCGAAGAAGGTGGCGGCAAGGCCGACGAGAAAGACGAAGATCGAATTGCGGTTCATTCGCAGCGCCGAGGGGATATCCTCGCGCGGGCGCAGACCACGGCCGGATGCGCTGACGATCCGGGTTGCGATGTAATAGGCGGCAAACAGCATGACCACCCACATGCCGCCCTGAATAGCGGGCAGCATGAGCAGTACCAGCGCCTTGGTTTGCGCGGTCACGGCCGGATCGGGCGAGAACTCGGGCTGCTGCTGTGCAAGCGAGCCGAACAGCACGTCGACCAGCCGGTCGATCAGTTCAGGACCGTAACCGATCATCACGCCGACGACGATGACGGCGATCGTGACCAGGCCGCAGAGATGCAGCAGGATATCCGAAAGCGGATACCAGGCCATCAGATGCTCAGGGCCGCCAAGTTCGGACGCGGGACGGGCGAGATTTGCAAGGTGGCTGAGCCAGCCAGCCGGCAGCAGCGTGACCAGCGTCATCATCAGCGCGAAGGACGGCGAGATGGCGATCGCACCGACGACAGCGGCGGTGACGACGGCGGAGATCGCCGCCATGTTGCCCCAGCCGAGGCCGACGAGAAGAATGGGAAGGGCAGAGGCCGCATAGAGAACCGCACTGAAAGACGGCTGGAGGCTTGCGCCGAGCACTAGAAGTGCGGCGGTCAATCCGGCGAGTGCGCCGATGCCTAGCGTTTTTGTGTTCAGTTGCTTCACGGTCGCTGTCCTGCTTCATCAAGCAGTTAGAGGGCGTTTCCTGAATCGATTTCAGAAAGGCCTCAACATGGGTTTTAAGAGTTCCGATCCGCGCCCATCGCGAAAGGGAGAAGGGAAGGCATTGCTGCCTTCCCTCGATTTGGTCTCGTCAGCTGATTAAGCGACGACGTACGGCAGCAGGCCGAGGAAACGGGCGCGCTTGATCGCCTGGGCGAGTTCGCGCTGCTTCTTCTGCGAAACAGCCGTGATACGGGAAGGAACGATCTTGCCGCGCTCGGAAATGTAGCGCTGCAGGAGACGAACGTCCTTGTAGTCGATGCGCGGAGCGTTTGCGCCGGAGAACGGGCAAGTCTTGCGACGACGGTGGAACGGGCGACGAACCGGTGCGGAGGAAGATTCAGACATTCTCAGTTCTCCTTATGCACGGTCTTCGCGCGGAGCGCGATCGGGACGCGGGCCACGCTGGAAGTCGCCGTCACGACGCGGTGGACGATCGCCGAATTCGCGGCGCGGGCCACGGTCGCCGCCTTCACGCGGGCCGCGGTCGTCGCGGTCGCGCTTCTGCATCATGGCAGACGGGCCGTCTTCGTGCTTTTCAACAGCGATCGTCATGTAGCGCAGGACGTCTTCGCTGATGCGCATCTGACGTTCCATTTCCTGCACGGCAGCAGCCGGCGCGTCGATGTCGACGAGAACGTAGTGAGCCTTGCGGTTCTTCTTGATGCGGTAGGTGAGGGACTTGAGGCCCCAGTTTTCTACGCGCCCGACCTTGCCGCCGTTAGCTTCGAGGACACCCTTGTACTGTTCTACGAGGGCATCAACCTGCTGAGCGGAAATATCCTGTCGGGCAAGGAATACATGTTCATAAAGAGCCATGACAGCTTTGCCTTTCTTGCGTTTATTCAACCCGATATTCGGCGGCTAAGCCTCAACGACTGCTCCTGATTGGGCGAACCCAGGCAAGAAAAGCGTTCCGAGACGGTCGAGAGCGGAGACACGGGAGGCTGGAACGCTTCCGTTCCGAACGATTTCCCGTGGGAAACCGGCCCTCCGTTCAGCCACCAGCCAGAAGACCGGGTTTGCGAACAGGGCGGCTTATACGGATTTTTGGCGGAAACGCAAGAGCGTCAGCAATGTTCTCGCTGCGAGTTCAGCGAAGGCAGTCCCGCTTTGCGCAGCCCGTCGACGAAATGGTCGTAGTGACTGGGGTCGACGTAGGGCGTCAGGATCTTCCAGTAATGCTCGAGATCGGCAGGAACATTCGCCAGGATCTCGGGTATCAGCCGTCGAGCTTCCTCTTGGCGGTTGAGCTGCCCCAAGCTTGCGAGAAGCACGACGCGGTTGAAATAGGCGCGCCTGAGCGACAACCCACGTTCGGAATAGTGAATCGCTTCCTCGTAGTTGCCGAGGTGATAGTGAGACAGGGCAAGGCGATCGAGGATGAGATAGGCAAGGGGATCATGCGGGCTGAGCCGCAAGGCCATGTGGAGAGGATCGTAAGCTTCCGCGAAATTGCCCGTGAAGATTCTGGCCCATCCAAGACCCATATGCGCCAGGGCGAAATTGGGGTTGAGGTCGATCGCCTGCTGCGCCTCTTCTACTGCGGCAGGCGCATTGTGGGCGACGAAATGGCCAAGACACATTGCGTAGTGTGAATAGGGGTCGCGCGGATCGAGTGCGACCGCGCGCTCCGCTTCTGTCCGAAGTTCCGTGCTGTCCTTGTCGACATCCTCGCTGAAACCGTGGAAGCAGCGTGCGTAGAGGGATCGAGCGAGCATCATGTGGCCACGCGCGAATTCGGGATCGAGCTCGATGGCTCGCCGATGCCAGGCTATGGATTCGATGAAATGCTCGGCGGTATCCTGGGCATTGTGCAGCCAAGTGCCGCGCATATGGCTCTCGTAGGCGTCGAGATTGTCCGTCGTTCTGAGCAATGCCCGGCGGCTCTCGCCGATCAGGATTTCCGGCTCGATGGCGCCGACGACATTTTGAGTGAGTTCGTCCTGAATGGCGAAAATGTCGGCGATTTCGCGGTCGTAGCGCTGCGCCCAGAGGTGAACGCCGGTCTCCGCTTCGATCAGCTGCCCGGTGACGCGAACCCGCGTTCCCGACCGGCGTACGCTACCCTCGACGAGATAGCGGACTCCGAGATCGCGGCCAATCTGCTTCACGTCGACCGCGCGCCCCTTGTAGGCGAAGGACGAATTCTGGGCGATGACGAAAAACCAGCGGTAAAGCGAGAGCGCCGTGATGATGTCTTCGGTGAGGCCATCCGCGAAAAACTCCTGCTCGGGATCGTCCGACATGTTGACGAAGGGCAATACGGCGATCGAGGGCTTGTCAGGCAGCCTGAGTGGCCCGCCGAGCGCTCCCGCTTCCACAGGGTCTTCGCGACTCCAATGTACCCGGTGGACCGGCACCGGGCGCGGGATGTTCTTGAGAGTGCGGTCTCCCATCGGAATGAGTGGGAAGTCGAGTTTTCCCTCGATCTGCTGCCGCAGCGCGCCGGAAATACAGATGCCGGAAGGCAGCGCCACCTCTTGAAGACGCGCCGCGACATTCACGCCGTCGCCGAGCAGATTGTCTCCCGAGACGACGACATCGCCGAGATTGAGCCCAAGGCGAAACTCCATGCGCCGGTCAGGCGGCAGGTCTGCATTGCGGCGATTAAGGGCGCGTTGGATGGCGACGGCCGCGCGTACGCCCTGCACCGCGCTGTGGAATTCCGCCACCACGCTGTCTCCGGCGCTGCCGAAAATCCGTCCGCCGTGCTCCTGCACGAGGTCGCCTATCGTGGCGTTGTAGATGCCGAGTGTCGCAAGCGCATCCTCCTCGTTGGTTGCAACAAGGCGACTGTAGCCGGCGACATCGCCGGCAAGTATGACTGCGAGCTTCCGTTCCACGGAATAAGCCCCCGCGCTCGGCACAGAGCCCTACAAAACTAGCCGAATTGCACAAGTCGGAGAAGCGGAAATTGCCGTATCGGCAAAGTTGTCGAAACTTGTCGTTGTGATGTTTGCGGGAGACGATCTGGCCTTCCTTGGCCAGATCGTGGCTGTTTGTACCGCAGCCTAGATCGGCATCGGGTACTGGCGATGAACCGTCTCGATTTCAGCCAAGACGTCGTGCGACAGTTTGAGATTGACAGAGCTCAGGTCAGTATCGAGCTGGTTCATCGTCGTCGCGCCGATGATCACCGATGCCATGAAGCGGCGGTGTAGGCAGAAGGCGAGCGCCATCGCAGCCGGATCGAGCCCGTGACGTGTGGCGATGTCGAGATAGGCCTTCGTTGGTGCTTCCTGCAGAGGCTGCAGACGGCCGCCAAGATCGCCGTTGATCGAACCGCGCGAGCCTTCCGGCTTCGCGCCGTCGATATACTTGCCGCTGAGGATACCGCCGGCTAGCGGGGAGTAGGCGAGCAGACCGACATCCTCGTGATGAGACAGCTCCGCCAGATCCAGATCGTAATGACGATACAACAGATTATATTCGTTCTGGATTGTGGCAACGCGCGGCAGACCGAGCTGCTCGGCAAGCGTCAGGTACTTCTGGGTGCCCCACGTCGTTTCGTTGGAGAGGCCGAAGGCGCGAACCTTGCCCTCTTTCACAAGGGCGCCCATTGTTTCCAATGTCTCGGTGATATTGGCGATGGCCTTGGCGTGGTCCTGCTTGAAGGGGTCGTAGTGCCAAGCCTGACGGAAATGGAAATGCCCGCGGCTCGGCCAGTGAATCTGGTAGAGGTCGACATAGTCGGTCCTCAGGCGCTTCAGGCTTGCCTCGATCGCGAGGCGAATGTTTTTCGCGTCGGCACCGTCGCCGTTGCGGATATAGGAACGGCCGGGTCCGGCGACCTTCGTGGCGAGCACGATATCCTTGCGCTTGCCCGTCTTCTGGAACCAAGTGCCGATATAGTCTTCAGTCAGGCCCTGGGTCTCCGCGGAAACCGGCGTTGTCGGATAGAGCTCGGCCGTATCGAAGAAGTTGACGCCCTTCTCGACGGAATAGTCCATCTGCTCGTGTGCCTCGATCTCCGTGTTTTGGGTGCCCCATGTCATGGTGCCGAGGCAGATTTCGGACACGGAAATATCGGTGCGGCCAAGTTTCCTGTATTTCATCTGAAAGCCTTGAAAGTGATCTGGAAAAGAAATGGTCTGGAAGGGCGGCGCAAATCTAGACCGGAATTGCGCAAGCGCAAGGGGGATCGCGAAGGTTTCTCGCGCCCGCAAAAGCCTTGGAACGCGGGCCTCCGGCACTTGACTCTGCAGGAAAGAATGTCAATTGGAGGCGAAATAACCAGAGGTCCATTTACGAAGGACGTAGGATGACCATCGCTTTCACATTTCCGGGTCAGGGCAGCCAGACTGTCGGCATGGGCAAAGA
Organism: Rhizobium sp. BK661; assembly: GCF_024808825.1. Lineage (NCBI taxonomy): Bacteria > Pseudomonadati > Pseudomonadota > Alphaproteobacteria > Hyphomicrobiales > Rhizobiaceae > Rhizobium > Rhizobium sp. BK661. The sequence continues at coordinate 61,439 of NZ_JANTYT010000006.1, forward strand.
ACTCGCCGAAACCTTCGCTGAGGCACGCGCCGTCTTCCAAGAAGTCGACGAAGCGCTGGGCGAAAAGTTGTCGGAGACGATGTTCAACGGACCGGAAGACACGCTGACGCTGACGGCGAATGCGCAGCCGGCCCTGATGGCGGTCTCGATGGCGGTTGTCCGTGTCCTCGAAGCCAAGGGCGTCGACCTGAAGGCGAAGGTCTCCTATGTCGCCGGCCATTCGCTCGGCGAATACTCCGCGCTTTGCGCCGCAGGCACTTTCTCGCTTGCCGACACCGCACGCCTGCTTCGCATCCGCGGCAATGCCATGCAGGCCGCCGTTCCGGTTGGCGTTGGCGCCATGGCTGCCATCATCGGCCTTGAGCATGCTGACGTCGTAGCGGTCTGCGAGGAAGCCTCTGCCGTCGGCTCCTGCCAGATCGCCAACGATAATGGCGGCGGCCAGATCGTCATTTCGGGTGAGAAGGCGGCTGTCGAAAAGGGTGCCACGATCGCAACTGAGAAGGGCGCCAAGCGCGCGATCCTGCTCCCGGTCTCCGCTCCCTTCCATTCATCGCTGATGGCGCCTGCCGCCGAAGCGATGCGCGAAGCTCTGGCCGGCGTGAAGAAGTCCAGCCCGGTCGTGCCTCTTGTCGCAAACGTGCGAGCTGCGCCGGTGACCGACGCCGACGAGATTGCCAAGCTGTTGGTGGAGCAGGTGACGGGCCAGGTCCGCTGGCGCGAGACGGTCGAATGGTTTGCGGCCAATGGCGCAACAACACTTTATGAGCTCGGGTCCGGCAAGGTTTTGACCGGCCTTGCGCGCCGCATCGACAAGACGGTGAATGGCATCGCGGTCAACACGCCCGCCGATATCGACGCGGCGGTTGCCGCCCTGATGGCCTGATTGATTTAACGAATACAAGGAACACTTCCATGCTCGATCTTTCCGGCCGCAAGGCTCTGGTCACCGGCGCGTCCGGCGGTATCGGCGAAGAAATCGCCCGCATCCTCCACAAGCAGGGCGCGATTGTCGGCCTGCACGGCACCCGCGTCGAGAAGCTCGAGGCGCTGGCCAACGATCTCGGCGATCGCGTCAAGATCTTCCCGGCGAACCTTGCTGACCGCGATGAGGTCAAGGCGCTCGGCGTCAAGGCCGAAGCCGATCTCGAGGGCGTCGACATCCTCGTCAACAATGCCGGCATCACCAAGGACGGCCTGTTCGTCCGCATGAGCGACGAAGACTGGGATAACGTCATTGAGGTGAACCTCACCGCAATGTTCCGTCTCACGCGCGAGCTGACCCACCCGATGATGCGCCGCCGTTATGGCCGCATCATCAACATCACGTCGGTCGTCGGCGTCACCGGCAATCCCGGCCAGGCGAACTACTGCGCGTCCAAGGCGGGCATGATCGGCTTCACGAAGTCGCTTGCTCAGGAGATTGCAACCCGCAACGTCACGGTCAACTGCGTGGCACCGGGCTTCATCGAATCCGCCATGACCGGCAAGCTGAATGACAAGCAGAAGGAAGCGATCATGGGAGCGATCCCGATGAAGCGCATGGGCACGGGCGCTGAAGTCGCCTCCGCGGTCGCCTATCTCGCTTCGTCGGAAGCCTCTTATATGACAGGCCAGACGCTGCACGTAAACGGCGGCATGGCCATGATCTGAAACGGTAAACTGCCTTTCGAGGCGGTTTTCGCCGCAATAGCGTGTTGACCAACCCGGTGGGGTTGATTTTCTGGCTTTGCGGCAGACTTAAACCGTGTTAAGCGGGCCATGACTGTGAACAGTCTCCCGAGAAAGCAGACGGACCGGCGGGCTTTTGTGCAAGCCTGGGACATTTCTGGTAGCCGGGTTCAAAGAGTTTGCCGAGGGTAGCTTCAAGGGGCGCCGCAGGCTGAAACAGGGTAGGGATGTCACAAGGCATTCTGATCAGACATAAGGTCGAGGAAACCGACATGAGCGATATCGCAGAACGCGTAAAGAAAATTGTTATTGATCATCTTGGCGTGGATGCCGACAAGGTTGTCGAAAGCGCCAGCTTTATCGACGATCTGGGCGCTGACTCGCTCGATACTGTCGAACTGGTCATGGCGTTCGAAGAAGAATTCGGCGTTGAGATTCCGGACGATGCAGCTGACTCGATCCTGACGGTCGGCGATGCCGTGAAGTTTATCGAAAAGGCCCAGGCTTAATCCTGAGCATTTGAGAAAGGGCGGACCCGGAGTCCGCCCTTTTTATTTCTGGCATGGTTCTCCAAGAACAAAAAAGGCGGGGGAATGCAGTCGATGAGACGGGTCGTAATAACAGGTACCGGCATGGTATCGCCTTTGGGATGCGGAACGGAAGTGACGTGGTCCCGCTTGCTTGCGGGTCAGAACGGCGCCCGTCTGGTCACTGAGTTCGAAGTCGACGACCTTCCTGCGAAGATTGCTTGCCGCATTCCGGTTGGCGACGGTAGCGACGGCACTTTCAACGCCGACGACTGGATGGAGCCTAAGGAACAACGCAAGGTCGATCCCTTCATCATCTACGGCATGGCAGCGGCCGACATGGCGCTGAACGATGCGAACTGGCACCCCGAGAGCGATGAGGACCAGGTTGCGACCGGTGTCCTGATCGGCTCCGGCATCGGCGGCATCGAAGGGATTGTCGAAGCTGGCTATACGCTGCGCGACAAGGGCCCGCGCCGAATTTCGCCGTTCTTCATTCCCGGTCGCCTGATCAATCTCGTATCCGGCCAGGTATCGATCCGTCACAAGTTGCGCGGTCCGAACCACTCGGTGGTCACCGCATGTTCGACCGGCGCTCACGCGATCGGCGATGCCGCCCGTCTCATCGCGTTCGGCGATGCCGACGTGATGGTCGCCGGTGGCACGGAATCCCCGGTCAGCCGCATCTCACTGGCTGGTTTTGCCGCCTGCAAGGCGCTCTCGACGCAGCATAACGACGATCCGACCAAGGCGTCGCGTCCCTACGACAAGGATCGCGACGGCTTCGTCATGGGCGAGGGTGCCGGCATTGTCGTTCTCGAAGAATTGGAACACGCCAAGGCGCGCGGCGCCAAGATCTATGCCGAGGTGGTCGGTTACGGTCTCTCGGGTGATGCCTATCACATCACGGCCCCGTCCGAGAACGGCGAAGGTGCGCAACGCTGCATGACGATGGCGTTGAAGCGTGCCGGGTTGACGCCTGCCGATATCGACTACATCAACGCCCATGGCACATCGACGATGGCCGACACGATCGAGCTCGGTGCGGTCGAGCGGCTGGTTAGCAATGCAGCCTCCAAAATCTCGATGTCGTCGACGAAGTCTGCAACAGGTCACCTGCTCGGTGCCGCTGGCGCAATCGAGGCGATCTTCGCAACGCTTGCAATCCGAGACAATATTGCGCCTCCAACGCTCAACCTCGACAATCCGGAGCGCGAGACCGCGATCGACCTCGTCCCGCATACGGCGCGGCAGCGGGAAATCAACGTCGCCCTGTCGAATTCTTTCGGATTCGGCGGCACGAATGCCTCGTTGGTGCTTCGCCGCTACGTCGCCTGATCTCAGGTGTTGACGTCCTGGCAGTGGGGCTGCACCTTGCGCGGCGTGGCCCCACCTGCATTTTGCCGCATTGCTTAGCAAGAAGCGGGACTTGAGGCCAAGTTTAGAGGATTGCCGGTGAACGATACGAACCAGAACAACGGGACGATCGGCGAAGAGAGCCAGCAGACCCAGAGTGGGCCGATTATTCCCAAGTCGCCAAGCGAGGCGCTTCGGCCGGAACGCGTGCCCGAGCCGCCGAAGCGCTCGAAGAAAGCGCGCAGCCAGGTTATCATTTTCCTGAATTTCCTGATGACGCTTGTCGTTCTCGGTTGTGCAGCCGCCGTCTTCCTTTTCTACTACGCGATCTCGACGTACCAGAACCCTGGGCCGCTGGAGACGAACACAAATTTCATTGTGCGAAACGGCGCTGGCGTGGCCGAGATTGCCGCAAGTCTTGAGCGCAACAACATCGTGTCGGACGCCCGTATCTTCCGTTACCTCACTGCAACGCATCTGGATGATGGCGAGAGCCTCAAGGCGGGTGAATACGAGATCAAGGCACATGCTTCCATGAACGACATCATGGAATTGCTGAAATCCGGTAAGTCGATTCTGTACTCTGTCGCGTTCCCTGAGGGCCTTACCGTCCGCCAGATGTTCAATCGTCTGAACGAGGACGCCGTGTTGGAAGGCGACCTGCCGGCCGTGGTCCCTGCAGAGGGAAGCCTGCGTCCCGATACCTACAAGTTCTCCCGTGGAACGAAGCGGGCAGAGATCATCGAGCAGATGGCGGCGGCCCAGCAGAAGCTTGTCGATCAGGTTTGGGACAAGCGCGATCCGTCGCTGCAGCTCAAGTCAAAGGATGAACTGGTCGTCCTTGCTTCGATCGTCGAAAAGGAAACCGGTGTTCCCGACGAGCGCGCCCATGTTGCCTCCGTCTTCCTCAACAGGCTGGGCAAGGGGATGCGGCTGCAGTCCGATCCGACGATCATCTACGGGCTCTTTGGCGGCGATGGAAAGCCGGCGGATCGTCCGATCTATCAATCGGACCTCAAGAAGGAAACGCCCTACAACACCTATGTGATCAAGGGCCTTCCGCCGACGCCAATCGCCAATCCGGGCCGAGACGCGTTGGAGGCTGTCGCCAATCCGTGGAAGACGCAGGATCTCTACTTCGTTGCTGATGGTTCCGGCGGTCATGTTTTCGCGGCCACCCTTGAAGACCATAACGCCAACGTCAAGCGCTGGCGCCAACTGGAAGCTGCGAAGGGAGCAGACCCCAATATTGCGGTCGACGGACAGCCGGAGAGCCAGACGCAGCCGGAAACGCCTGCTGCGCCTGCTGCCCAAAAGAAAAAGAAGACCAACTGATTTTGGAGGCTCGCATGGCTTTGCAGTCCATGACCGGTTTTGCGCGGCGTGAGGGCACCAGCGGCCGCTGGCGTTGGGCCTGGGAACTGCGTTCGGTTAACGGCAAGGGTCTGGATCTGCGATTGCGCCTTCCACCCGGGCTGGAGCGCATGGAGAATGATGTCCGTCGTCTTGCCGCTGAGCACTTCAGCCGGGGCAACATGCAGGCGTCGCTGTCGGTGTCTGCCGGCGAAAGTCGCGTCGAGACGGTGCTGAACCAGGAAGCACTTTCGGCTGTGTTATCCTTGCGCGACCAGCTTGGTGGCATAATCGATCCCACGCCACTGCAGTTGGATACACTGCTGGGCATCAGAGGTATTGTCGAGTTTCGCGAGACCGAAGATGGCGACGAGGCCATCGCAGCCCGCGACAAAGACGTCGTCGAAGGGTTGCTTGCCGCTCTTGCCGAGTTGCGGCACATGCGTGAACTGGAAGGCGCCGCGTTGTCGCGCGTGCTTCTGGATCACGTTTCGACGATGGAAGCACTGACGCTGACGATCGAGCGTGACCCCTCCCGTTCTCCCAAGGAGATTGCCGAGCGGCTGGCGGCTCAGGTGTCTCTGCTCCTGGAGGCGTCGGCAAAGCTCGATCGCGAGAGGCTGCACGCCGAAGCGGCGCTGCTCGCCACGAGAGCCGATCTTCGTGAAGAGATCGATCGTCTGAAGGCACATGTGGTCGCTGCCCGAGACCTCCTCGGCAAAGGCGGCCCGGTCGGGCGTAAGCTCGATTTCCTTGCACAGGAATTTAACCGAGAATCGAATACCATCTGCTCCAAGTCGAATGCCGCGGCTGTCACGGCCGCCGGCATCGAGCTGAAAGTCGTCATCGACCAGTTCCGCGAGCAGGTCCAGAATCTGGAGTGAATTATGAACCCGGCCCAGTCGAGCACACCAACGAAGATCGCCCGGCGCGGGCTGATGCTTGTTCTGTCTTCGCCGTCCGGGGCAGGCAAGTCGACGATTGCCGGCAACCTCCTCCGGGACGACCATAGTCTCGAAATCTCTATCAGCGTTACTACGAGAGCCAAGCGACCGAGCGAAATCGCCGGTAAGCACTACCACTTTATCACTGTGCCCCAGTTCGAGAGGATGCGCGACGCGGGCGATCTGCTCGAGTGGGCGGAGGTGCACGGCAATTTCTACGGCACGCCGCGGGAGCCGGTGGAAGCCGCTATGGCTGAAGGCCGCGACATGCTCTTCGATATCGACTGGCAGGGCGCTTTGCAGCTTCAGGACAAGATGAAGGCCGATATCGTCTCGATCTTCGTGCTGCCTCCGACAATGACCGAACTGCAGTCGCGCCTGCATCGTCGCGCTGAAGATTCGGAAGAGGTTATTCGCACGCGCCTTCTAAATTCTCGCGCAGAGATCGAACGCTGGCGGGAATATGACTATGTCATCGTCAACGACGATCTTGACGAGGCGTTTCGCAACGTCAGCTGCATCGTCAATGCCGAACGCGTCCGCCGAGACCGGCGCCACGGTTTGTTCGATTTCGTCAACGGGCTGCTGACCGAAGAGCCGAAGCTCTAAGCCAGCAGGTCGATCCAGTGATGTTATGGGCTCAACGCGAGCCCGGTGTCGGCCGTTCCAATACCTTGCAGGCCTGGCCTACCGCTCCAAGCGGAGGCAGCTTAGAGACAATTCGCCAGTCGAACAAACTCGACGACCGAAAGCGTTTCGGCGCGTCGCTGCGGGTCGATGTCAGCGTTGTTCAACAAGGCCTCGCCTCCGAGAGGCTTCAGGCTTTGCCGCAGCATTTTGCGGCGCTGGCCGAAGGCAGCGTGCGTGATCCTCTCCAAGGCGGTGACAGAGCAAGGGATCGGGCTCTCGTTCGGCGTCAGGTGGACGACCGTCGACGTGACCTTTGGGGGAGGCGTGAAGGCCTGCGGTGGGACGTCAAACGCCATACGCGCATTCGTACGCCATCCGCAGAGTACACCCAGCCGTCCATAGTGGTCGCCGTCTTCCGTTGCCACGATGCGCTCGCCGACCTCCTTCTGGAACATCAGCGTCAGCGATTCCCAGAAGGGGGGCCATTGCTTCGGCAAGATCCAATTGACCAGCAACTGCGTCCCGACGTTATAGGGCAGGTTAGCAATGATCTTCACCGGGCCTTCAGGAGCCAAGGTCTCGAAATCAGTCTTCAAGGCGTCGCCTTCGATGACCTCGAGCCGTCCCGGATAGTGGTCCGCAATCTCGGCAAGAGCAGGCAGACAACGAGAATCGCGTTCGACGGCGATCACCTTCTTCGCGCCAAGTGCCAGTATGGCGCGCGTCAGGCCACCCGGACCGGGGCCAACTTCAAAGACGGTAACGCCTTCGAGCGAGCCAGCCGTTCGCGCGACCTTCTGGGTCAGATTTAGGTCGAGCAAGAAGTTCTGGCCGAGCGCCTTACGTGCATCGAGGCCATGACGTTGAATGACGTCGCGAAGGGGCGGAAGCCCATCCAAGGCAGCCATTAACGGCGCCCTTCTGCGGTGCGCCCAAGGTGGCCGGCCAGCTTCAGGGCCGCGACAAGGCTGCCTTCGCGAGCAAGCCCCTTACCGGCAATGCCGAACGCGGTCCCGTGATCGGGCGAGGTGCGCACAAAGGGCAATCCAAGCGTCACGTTAACGGAATCGTCGAAACCAAGCGCCTTTGCGGGTATCAGGGCCTGGTCGTGATACATGCAGATTGCGACGTCGTACCGCGCCCGAGCTTCGTCGTGGAACATGGTATCGGCGGGCAGGGGGCCGATCGCATTGATGCCTTCAGACCGCAGAAATTGGATGGCGGGCCTGATCACAGCCTCATCTTCCTTGCCGATCGTGCCGTCTTCACCAGCATGCGGATTGAGTCCGGCAATCGCGAGCCGGGGCTGCTCAATGCCGAAACGGTGTCGGAGATCGGCGTCAGCGATCCGGCAGGTCTCGATGATGAGTTCTGCCGTCAGAGACTGAGGCACGTCCTTGAGGGGGATGTGGATTGTCACAGGAATGGCGCGGAGCTTCGGACCGGCGAGCATCATCACCGGCATCACCGCCTGTCCCGTTGCTCGTGCGGAGAGATCCGCCAGAAATTCGGTGTGTCCGGGGAACGGGAAGCCGGACTCGTAGAGCACCGACTTCGCAATCGGATTGGTGACGACGCCAAGCGCCTCGCCCGATATCGTCAGCGCGACGGCAGTCTCGATCGCAGAAATCGTGGCCTTCGCTGTTGCGACGTGGGGCTTGCCTGCCGCGACCTCGACGCCTGCAGCTACGGGCAGCACGGGGAGGGCATCGGCAAAAATGGCATCGGCATTGGCACAATCGGTCTCGCGAATGGCAACCGTCACGCCAAGCAGCTTGGCGCGCAAGGCCAACACATCGGGATCGCCGATAAACACGAATGGAGGGAGCCCAAGCTCCCTGCGTCGCATCCAGGCCAATAATGTGATGTCTGGCCCGACACCGGCCGGGTCACCCTGGCTCAGCGCAAGGGGGCGCGAGAATGAGATCGACATCGTGCTCAGGGACGCATGATCTGCGCTTTTTTGCGCAGCTCGTCCATGTATTTCTTGGCGTTGGGGTTGTCCGGAGGGGCGTTCTTATCTGCCTTCGCCTTGTCGAGATCCTCCTGACGGAACACCATTTCCGCAGCCTGGTCGTCCGACACCTGGCGCTGGCTGCAGATTGCGATGTATTCGACGCCCCTGTCGGTCACGCGCGTCGCCGTCGTGTTGCCCTTGGCCTGTTCCACAAGCGGCTTCCATTCAGCCGGAAGTTCAGGGGCAAGAACGCGACCGAGGTCGCGGACCGATACGTCCCGCATCGTTGCTGCGAAGACCTTTGCCTGATCGCAACCTGGATATTTCGACCGGGATGCTTCGGCTTCGCTCTTGCGCTTGCCGACGATGCCTTTCTTGCTGGCGGGGACGACGAAGATCATCTGTTGCAGAATATACTCGGTGGTTTCCGGCTTCTGCTTATTCTCCATCATGCGGGCAACAAGGTCGGAGTTCGACATACGGTTGCTTGAGCCGTAACGGGCATTGACGAGACGCGGCCAGCTCATCTGTACCGCAATGAAGGCCTTAAAGTGGTCGACACCAACGCCGGCGCGATCGAGAATCTGCGTCATCTGATCAGTCGTCAGCTTATTGCCGGTGGCGAACCGCACGAACGATGCATTGACGTCATCTGTTGAAACCGACATGCGCACGCGCGAGATTTCCTGCTGCTTCAGCGTTTGCTCGATCAGCTGCTCTTCAGCCGCCTTGGCATCCGCCTTCTGATGCTGGAGCCGAAGGAAGGCCTGGCGCTTGGCGACATCACCGCTGGTAATTGCGGTGCCGTTGACAACCACACGGACTTCGCTTGCAGCAAAGGCAGAACCCGTCTGAGGCGTGGCAAAAGCCGCCAGGATCGCGAAAGCCGCGCCGGCAATCATCGTTGTTACGGTTTTTCTTGCGCCAATCATATCGACCCTTCCCATTGACGCCGCGCGTTCACGTTGCGGCGCACATACCTTCCCAAGACCAAACGGGTGGTGCCGCTCTAAACTGAAAATTCAGCATATGCCCTAGATCTCAACTGGCGACAATGTCCTGCATAGTCTTACGGCGAAAGAAAGGCCCTTTCTTTCGCCGTAAGCAGAACTGCCCATCAATTCTGGTAGATGCTCGTGCTGGTATCTACGGGACCGCCAAGGTTGATGTCGCCGAGCGTCCGGAAGGTCAACCTGGCACCGATGCTCCAGTCACTAGCGGTTTCCGCAGTGGTGTCACGCTTCTCGCTATAGGCGATCGTAAAGATCGTGCATTCGTCCTCGTAGGTCAGACCGAATGTCTTCCTAACGAGGCTATTGTCCTGAAGATCCCACGCGATGCCGCCAAATACCGACCAATAGTCCTTGAATTTAACAGAACCCTTCGCCTGGATTTCATCGTTGTCTTCGGCAAAGCCATACTCCGGCTGCGCCGAAACGTGCGTATAGATCAACTGGCTTTGGAAATCGTCGTTCTGGAAACCTGCTGTCAGGTCGCCGCGGCGGAAAGCCAGGCTCTTCTCGTCAAGCCGATAGGAGGCGGCGAGTGCGAGGCCCTGCGGCGTCTCGATGCCGCCAAGCCCGACGAAGTCGGAGACGTCGCTTTCCAGACCGGATTCTGCACCGACATTCACCAGGTCGGCAGTGTCGAAGGAGTTTTGACCGCCGAGTTGATAGGACTGGCCGAAAATCCCGTGAAGTTTGTAGCCGTTGTCAAACGTGCCGGTGTACTGGAAACCGACATTGGCGCGCGTGCCGCCTTCAATGCGGTCGTAACCAGAGAACTTGTCGCGCTCGAAAAGATTGGTCGCATCGAAAACGAAGCTCTGTGCGTCTTCGTTTGGAAGAGCACCGGCAAGCCGTTCGTCAGGTCGAGCATAGATCTGAACGATGGGTTCGAAGAGGTGCGTGCTGTTTGCTGTCGTCCCGAGGATCGGGTAGCGCATCTCCAGCCCGGCGGTAAACATCGAACGCGTCGCAGCGTTGCTGTCATCGTAGTTGCCATCATAGACAAACGTGCCAGAGGTCGGCGGTGCTGTCATGTTCAACGCCAAGGCGTCACCGCGCGCAGCGAGCAATGGGGTGATAAGGAAGCCTTCGGGCGTCACAAAAGTCCGCTTCCATTCGAGTTCCCCCGTCAGGCGCGACGTCTGCCCGTCGAGACCACGGAATCGGTCGAAGCCGGCGACACTGTAGAAGTCGTCGTGGGAACGCGACAGGTTCGTGAAGTTGACATCGGCGGAGAGTTCACCCCCGGCTAGCGGCTGCGGCGCTACGAAGTGATAGTCCATCACCGGATAGACGATCGCCTGCTGCTTCTCGGCGACATCGTTCGGATCGGCGTTCTGCACATCGAAATAGAACGACCGCAGATCGAAATAATTCCGCTTGCCGAGGCCCGTCAGGTAAACCTGGTTTGTCTTCGTCGAGTAATCCAGACCTTTAAGACTATAGGTACGGGCAAAGTTATTGTCGCTCTGCACCATAACGTCCCAACCGAACGCCCAGCGCGGGTTGATTTGGAAATCCCCCTTAGATGCAACTACGCCTCGGAAGTCTTTTTCGGCGTCACTGGTGCCCGGCGTGAAGGTCCCCGGGCTCGCCTGATCTATCCCGGCCATCCGCAAAATATGCGTGCCGTTTTCGTACCGCTGGCGATATTCCGCGTCCAGCAGGAAACCTTGGGTAGTGTAGCCCGTGCCAGTCACCGTAACATCGCTGCTCGGCGAGATGACATAATAATAGGGAACAGAAACGCCAAAGCCGAGATTTTGGGCCGTTACGTAGCTCGGGAAAAGGAAGCCGGATTTCCGCTTCACTGTATTGTCCGGAACTTCGATCCACGGAACGTAGGCCAGCGGTTGTCCGAGGAGCTCAAAGCGCGCCTTTTCGAGGCGAATCGTATGCTTGACGCCGTCCTGGATGACTCGTTCGGCCTTGACCTGCCAGAACGGAGGTTTTTCCGGTCTCTCGGCGCACGGCAAACAGGCTGTATAAACGCCCTTGTTCAGGATCATTTGCGTGCCGCCAACGCGCTCGCCGGTTTCGGCTACCAGGCGCGTATTGTCGGCGGTCTCAATTCTGAGCGCGTTTACGAAGCCGTTTCCGAAGTCGTCGGTGACGTCAAGTTTGTCGGCATACATTCGATTGCCGTCAGGGCCAACAAGTTCAACGTTTCCAAGCGCCATCAGGCGTCTGGTCTGCTGATTGTACTCGACGCGCTGCGACACCATCTTGTAGCCGGCGTAATTTATTTGCACGCCGCCAATGGCCGAAACGATCTGTGAGTCCTTGTTATAGACCAGCTCGTTTGCAGACAGAATCAGCTTCTGGTCGTCCGAAACGTTCGGCTTCATACCTTGCAGGGCATCCTGTGCGAAGGCAGCAGGAAAGCCGTTGGAATAGGTAGACAGAGCTGCGCCTACGAGCAGGGCAACCAACTGTTTACTAAAAGTCTTGCGGTCGCCTGCCGCCACTAGCCATCCTCCTGATGAAGCAGAATTGTTGCACCCAAAGCCAGGGCAACGGTGACCGGAATCCACGTCGCCACGAAAGGCGGGACAACCCCACTGCTTCCGAATGCTTTTACAAGCACGGTGACCACATAAAGCACGAAGCCTGAAAGGATTCCACCCAGAATCACTGACCTCGATTGGTTGAACCGGCTAAATTTTAGGGACACTGTTGCAGCAATGAGAGTCATGGCCACGAGCAACAGCGGTTGGGACAACAACGAATGAAATTGGGTCTCGAGTGCCTTGCTCGGAATCCCGAAGGATTTCGCAGCGTCAATTCGCCTCGAAAGGTCAAAAAATCCAACAGTTTCAGGGGCTGTGAGCCTCTGCTGGACAAAATCTTGTTTCAGATTGGTGCGGACTCGCACCTCATCCTTGCGCACGGCGACTTCGCCCGGGCGACGCTCCACAACATTCTTTAGAAGCCAGTAACCATCTTCCAATTTTGCCGAAGCGGCGTCCTGTCTCAGGATGATGTGATCGGACGAATCGAAATGCACGAATACTGCATCCATTAGCAGCGTGCCGTTCTCGAGAATCGTGTGCGCGCCTATGACGGCATCGTCGCCACCGCTGATCTGGCGAATCCACGGAACTTGCGGGGCGGTGTTCGAAGCCGAGCCTTCTCCGCGCCAGTTGCTTTCGACGATGGCGGCCTGGCGTTGCCCCCACGCAGCCAGCGGATTGAGAACGGTCATAACCAGAACGCCGAGCAAAAAGGCGCCAGCAAGGAAAGGCGACATGAACTGCCAAACCGAGACGCCAGCGGCGCGCGTCACGACCAGTTCGTATTTTCTATTGAGGGCAATCAGAACCGTCATGCCGACGAAGAGGGCAATGAAGGGAACAGTCTGCTGCAAAATGAGCGGCAGGCGCACGGCGGTCATCACCAGGCCACCGGTCACGGTATAGCCGGGAAGACCCGAGAGGCGACCCGCCGTCTCGCTGAAATCGACGAGGTAGACGATGCCGATCACGCCAAGGAAGAACCACATTGTCGTCAGCAGGTAGCGGCGGAAAAAGTAGCGACCGAGCGTTCCGAAGATCATGCGCTGCCTCCCGCTGACGGATCGGCTGAACGCTTGAACAGCTTCTGCCAGAGCGCGGCGATCCGGTCGCTGACCGTAGACACAATCGATAGACGTTTGTGAAGCGACAGAGACGCGATCGCGAGCACGCTGGCGATCACAGGAATCGAATAGAGCACACCGATATACTCAGGATCCGTGTCGATCTGATTGGCGGCATAAAACGAGGCCCAGCGAATTGCGAATGCGAACACGAGTGCAGACACCATCGGATGCAGCCGGGCTTCACGGTGGGAACGCGCATCGCCGGCAATCGCGAGCGAAATCAGTGCAAAGACCATCGGCAGAACCCAATCCGTCAGGCGCCGATGCAATTCGGCTCGGTAACTGCCTGGTTTGGCGATGTAGTCCTTATCGTTCGGATCTGGATTGAACAGGAACGGCAGCTCGCGGTCGGAGGCGCGAAGCGTCGCCTGGCCACGGTTCTGTGTGAGGTCGGAAAGGTCGAAGGAGTAGGAATCGAAACGAATGACGGAGACTTCACCAGTCTGCGTTTTGCGGTGAACCTCGCCGTCATGCATGATGAGCGACGTACCCTTCTCGTCAACGGCGCCCTCGCGTGCATAGTAGATGAGCTCGAAAGCAGGATCGCGTTCATCGACGACGAACAGCCCCTTGAGCACACGTCCGGCCAATCGCTCCGATATCTGCACGTAAAGACCCGTATCGATGCGGCGGAAGTTCTTTTCTTCGATCACCGTGGAAAGCAGATCTGCGTAGGCGGCGGCCACCATCTGGCGAACGCCGGTCTTGGCCTTCGGCTCGACAACGTTGTCTACGAAAAAAGAAAAGGCGCTGATGATCGCTGCAAGAATCAGAATCGGTCGCAGGATGATTCCGCGCTTGGCGCCTGCCGCATCGATAACGGTCAGTTCCGAATCATTGTTCATGGTCGTCAGTGTCTGCGTGACGCCGATGACAATTGCGAAGGGTAGCACGATCGGAATAATCGAAGGGAGGATCAGTGTCGCCAGCTTGGCAAACGATCCCATCGACTGGCCGCTATCAGTCACCAGATTGACGCGCTGCAGGACCTGAGTCGTCCAAATGATCGCGAGCACCGGCAACAGGGCAACGAGAAACATCTGGCCAACGCGCCGGAGTATATATGTTTCAAGCAGTTTCATTCATGCCCTTGAACGCCATTTGCGAACCGATGCCGCTGCGCAGCGAAATCCATCTACGCTCTTTGGTTCGCTTTTGCGACAAGGCAGCGTCGAAAATTCATTCAAATTTCAGATTTTTTTTTGCCCTGTGGCGAATCGGTGAGTGCAAGAAAACCTGCAAATATAACGACGGACGACAGCCATCCGAGGACTACGTCCGAGAGATAATGCGCGCCGAAAGCAACGCGCATCGCAGGCGCCAGGAAAGAGATGGCGGCGAGCGGCAGGGCAAGCGCGGTACGCGCCGGCTGCGGGAGCAGGAAAATGAGACAGAAGACCCAACCCGCGCCAGCGGCTTCGCCTGAGATGAACGAGCAGTTCGCCATGCACTTTCCAGCCATCGAACCCGCCTGTACGAAGTCGAGGTGGCCGCCGAAGTCCACTGTCTGGTAGGGCCGTGGCCGTCCCCAGTATGCCTTGAGGACGAAGTTTACCAAAATCACTGGACCGATGATCAGGGAGGCGAGCGCCACCTTGAAGGCACGGGCGCGTACGGCATTGAAGGTGGCTCCATAGTGCCAATAACACGCCGCAAGCTTCCAAAGCATGATCAAAGCGATGGCATACGGGAGCCGGAGGAAGAGAGTTCGCAGGAGCGCGAGATAGGTCTCTTGCCGGTAGGGGAAATGGCCACAGAATTTCCCGATGGCAGCGTTGGCGCAGCTTTCCTGAACAAAAAAGTGCGCAGCGGCGTAGATATCGATCTCGGGAAAGGCATTGAACAGGGCGAGGAGGCCCCACCAGAGACAGAAGAGGCCGGCAAATGTACGGGAGGGCGCGGCGCGATCCGATGCAGCGATACGCCAAGGGGGGCGTCCCCCAAATAGTCCAAATGCCGTAAGCAATCTTGCGTTTCCTGTAGACTCAATACGACGGGAGGAATATGCGGCGAAGATGACATCCGGTTAACGAGGTCAGGGTTGGTCAACAGCCATGTCGTCGGGCCAAGGCTTGTCTTCGAGGATGAAACTCGAAATGATCGGATGGAGCGGATTTAGGAAAATCCCACTGGAGAAGATATGTCAGCCAAGTTCGATGTTTCATTTGTGACAACCGCCGAGATCGCCGGGGGATATGCGGTGCTGCTGCAGGGAAGCGGTTCGGATCGTGCCGCAGGGGCCAAGATCGCAGATCCCGCCGGTGTGATCGCCAGGGCCGCAAAGATCGCAGCGTTTTCTGCCAAGCCGACGACCGTATTGGATCTCGTTGCACCGGAAGGTTCAGCAGCGGAGCGGCTCTTCGTCGTTGGCCTCGGCAAGCCGGAGGAACTCACTGCTCACGATTGGTTGAAGGCGGGTGGCGTCGCCGCCTCCAAGATCAAGAAGGCCGAAAAGGTGGTTATCTTCGTCGATGCGCCAGGCGTCGGCGTTGGCGCGAAAGAGGCTGCGGACTTTGCGCTTGGCATGCTTTTGCGCGCCTATAGTTTCGATACCTACAAGACGAAGAAGAAGGACGAGGACAGCAACGGCCGCAATGGGCAGGTCGCCGTGACCATTGTTACGGCAAATGCAGCGGATGCAGCAAAGGCATTCAAGGTTTCGGAAGCCGTTGCCGCCGGCGTCAACCTGGCTCGCGATCTGGTGAACGAGCCGCCGAACGTCCTGGGGCCGGTGGAGTTCGCCGCCAAGGCAAGCGAACTGGAAAAGCTCGGCGTCGAGGTCGAAATCCTCACCGAGAAGGAAATGCAGACGCTTGGCATGGGCGCGCTGTTGGGCGTTGCGCAGGGGTCGGTGAGGCCTCCGCGGTTGGCAATCATGCAGTGGAGGGGCGGCAAGAGTGGAGAGAGCCCAATTGCCTTCATCGGCAAGGGCGTGGTTTTCGACACCGGCGGCATCTCGATCAAGCCCGCGGCCGGCATGGAAGAAATGAAGGGCGATATGGGCGGTGCCGCAGCCGTCACCGGTCTGATGCACGTGCTCGCTGCCCGCAAGGCGGCCGTGAACGTGGTGGGAATCATCGGCCTGGTGGAGAACATGCCCGACGGAAACGCACAGCGTCCCGGTGATATCGTTACGTCCATGTCGGGCCAGACGATCGAGGTGATCAATACGGATGCGGAGGGCAGGCTCGTGCTCTGTGATGCCCTCTGGTATTGCAACGACCGATTCAAGCCGAAGTTCGTGATCAACCTGGCGACATTGACGGGCGCCATTCTTGTTGCACTCGGCAATGTCCATGCCGGTCTGTTCTCGAACGACGACGAGCTCTCGGCCCAACTGACAGCCGCTGGCCTGAAAACCAGCGAAAAGCTCTGGCGCATGCCGCTCGGCAAAGAATACGACAAGATGATCGACAGCAAGTTTGCCGACATGAAAAACACAGGCGGTCGACATGCGGGTTCGATCACCGCGGCCCATTTTCTCAAGCGGTTCGTGCAAGACACGCCCTGGGCGCATCTCGACATTGCGGGAACCGCCATGGGTTCGCCGCAGGATGAGATCAATCAGTCCTGGGGATCCGGCTACGGCGTGCGGCTACTCGACGAGCTGGTGCGCACCAACTACGAGTCATGACGGAAGTCCTGTTCTATCACCTTACGGAATCGAAGCTGGAAGATGCCCTCCCGCCGCTGCTCGAAAAAAGCGTCGAGCGCGGCTGGCGGGTCTCCATCCAGTTGAAGGATGCTGCGCGGCGCGATTTCCTCGATCAGCATCTCTGGACATTTCGCGAGGATAGTTTCTTGCCGCATGGCACGGATGAGGGGGACATGGCGGCAAATCAGCCAGTTCTCCTCACGATCTCCGAAGGAAACGCCAATGCTGCGACGGTGCGATTTATCGTCGATGGCGCAGAGCCGCCTGCTGTTGATTCTTACCAGCGGATTGTCTTCATGTTCGATGGTTATGACCAGGAGCAGCTTGAGGCTGCCCGCGCGCAGTGGAAGAAGCTGAAAGGCGAGGGGCACAGCCTGACATACTGGCAGCAGACGCCGGAGCGTCGATGGGAGAAGAAGGCTTGAACTAGCGTAGGCCGGAAGCCATCAGGACGTTGTCAATGAAGTCCCGCTTTGCCTTGGTATATTCCGCGCGCCTCTCCGCATGCTCGCTAGCCAACCCAACCTTGAGCTGCTCGTAGGCGCGTGCGAGCCGGATATCGCTGCGCAGGGCGTCGCGAAAAGCGATCATGCGGTTCCAGTTATCCCCACGATGCTCCACGACATGGACCAGATGGGTGCGGCTCTCATCCGTGACGCCACGACCGAAAATGTGGTCGTTGGGGACAATGTCGTTACCGGCATAGTCATAGCCGATTGCTTTCATGGCGTCGATGCAGCCCAGACCGTCGTCGAGGTGCTTAACACCTACAGCGATGTCGATGATAGGCTTTGCCTTGATGCCGGGAATGGCTGTGCTGCCGACATGTTGAATCTCGATTACCGCGCCGCCGAGTGCTTGGCCGATGGCATGCGCTTCGCTGGCATAGGCTCGCTCCCAAAAGGCATTGGGCTCGGCCAGCGAAACCGTCAAATTCTTCAAGCCAAGGCCGTAAGCCGGATCGTCTCGCATGCCGAACCTCCCTGAAGACCGTGAGACTTCACAATATCACGAGGTTCGGCGTGCTTGAATCAATCGTAGAAAGCCTCGACGAACTTGCGCTTGCCGAGCATGAAGGCATCGGCGACGTGCCGAAGCGGCGCGAGGTCGACATCCGACTTGCCGGCTTTGACGATTTCCGCGAATCGGCGGTAGAGCGCCGGATACTCCTCTTCGGGAGCGGAAAACTTCAGTTCACCGTTGATTGAGAGCTTGGAGCCGCCCTCTGCCAGTTCCATGTGGCCGGCCGCGGTATCCGCAAGGATATCCCAGCTCTGCTTGCCCGTCTGTCGCCAGTCGAATTCGCCATGAACAGGCACGCCATCGGCATTCTTGAAATGCAGATCAGCGGCGATCGGCGCGTCGCGATTTTCCGGGAATTCAAGTGTTGCGCCGGTCAGGAAGATCGCCTTCGGCAGAATGTGAGTGACGATCGACAGGGCGTTGATGCCCGGATCGAAAACGCCGAGACCGCCGGCCTGCCAGATCCATTCCTGGTTCGGATGCCAGTGGCGAACGTCTTCCTTCCAGATGACGTGGACCTTGTTGATGGTCGTCGAAGCCAGGAAGGACTTCGTGGCCTCGACAGCAGCCGCATAGCGCGAATGCCAACTGGCAAACAGCGAAACGCCCTTGCTTGCAGCGAGGCTTTCGAGATCGGCCACTTCGCTCAAGGTGGCGCCCGGGGGCTTCTCGAGGAACACATGCTTGCCGGCCGAAAGTGCCTTATGTGCCGCTTCGTAGCGATACTGCGGCGGCATGCAGAGCGAAACCGCATCGATATCAGGGACGGCGTCGAGCATCGCATCGATCGTCGTGAAACTCTCGATGCCCTCGACGGTGCCGTGACGGCTTGCCGTGGCTACGAGCTTGAAGTCGGAATTCTTGGCGATCGAAGGAAGGTGCTGGTCGCGGACGATCTTGCCGACGCCGACGATGGCGAGGTTGATAGGTGACATGCTGGTGGCTCGCATTCGGTGTTTCGCTCAAAAGTATGACTTATTTTGCGCCTGTTTTAGCAGAAACAAACTGGCGGGCAAGCGTCGATGGTCTATCAAAGAGACGCCATCTCGGCGGGGGCAGTCGGCTTCTTGAATTGCAGCGTTACAACCTTATACCCCTCGACCTCGAGCCTTGAAAGCAGTGTCGGCAGCATGGTCGCCGTGCGATTGTGGATGTCGTGCATGAGAATGATGCCGCGTCCCCGCTTGTGCAGCAGGTCCATCGTCCGCTTGGTCACGGCGGCAGGCGATGTGCTGAAGTAATCCTTGCTGTCCACGTCGACATCCATCACGACCATATCGCGCATTGCAACGGCGGCACGAAGCTGGTGGCTGTCGGCAAGATATGGAAAGCGGAAGAAGTTGACCTCGACTCCCGTCGCCCTGGTGACAGCGGCTTCGCCCCGGGTAATCTCCTTCATCGCCATGTCGAAGGTCAGCGCCGCCAGGTTCTCGTGTCGGTAGGTGTGGCTGCCGATCGCGTTGCCTTCCATAGCGACCCTGCGGGCGAGTTCCGGATGTAACTCCGCCATTTCGCCGACCATCATGAATGCGCCTTTGACGCCGAACTGATCCAGCGTCGCAAGGACACGGTCCGTGCGGCCGGGAATCGGGCCGTCGTCGAAGCTGAGGATGACTTCCTTGTCCTCAAGGCGCAGATCATGGATGGAGGCGACCGTCAGCGTTCGACCAGCAAGGTGATGCTGGAGACTATCGCGAGACATTTGGAGGGGGCTACCTTCGGTTTCCGAGATCTGGCCTTCCGGCGCGACAATTGAGGAGGTTTTGATCGTGGTATCGGGCGCAGTCCGCCTGGCAGATTGGCAGCCGGCGAGGGCCACGCTCAAGATGAGACCGGAAAGGAAGGCGACGCGATGCATGAAAGGGCTCAACAAATCAGTAATGAATGTTGAGACAACCTTTATGATTATGGTTAACGATCGGTTTCGATCGCTTTGCAATGCACTGAATAGTGCGGGGTCCGACGAGCCTTGACAAAGAGCTGTGGCTATCCCGCCATAGCGTCTTCGTATTCTGAAGAGAGCTCGAGCCACTGCTCCTCGGCGGCGGCAAGCTTTGCGGCAGCCTCACCGCGCTGCTTGGCCTTCTCCGCAGCCTTCGCAGGCGCTCTTTCATAGAGCAGGGGATCCGCAAGTTCCGCATCAAGCGCCTGAATCTGTTTCTCCAGCTTGCCGGTTAAGGATTCGATTTCGTTGATCTTTTTCTTGAGCGGCGCGAGCGATGCGCGCTTTTCGGCGTTCAGCTTGCGCTGGTCCGCCTTCGAGGCGGACTCTTCCGCAAGCTGGGGTTTCTCGTCCTTCTTCCTGCCAGATGCGACAACGAGGTCGCGGTATTCATCCATATCGCCTTCGAAGGTCGTGACCGTGCCCTTGTTGACGAGCCACAACCGATCGACAGTCGCCTCGATAAGGTGGCGATCGTGCGAAATCAGAATGACCGCGCCTTCGTAATCGTTCAGCGCCTCGATGAGCGCTCGCCGGCTGTCGATGTCGAGGTGGTTCGTTGGTTCGTCGAGGATCAGGAGATTGGGCGCGTGGAAGGCAGCGAGCCCCATCAGCAGGCGCGCCTTCTCGCCGCCGGAGAGATCCTTTGCCGCAGTCGACATCTTCTCCGTCGCGAGGCCCATCTGGGCGACACGCGCCCGCACCTTTGCTTCGGGCGCGTCCAACATCAGGCGACGTACATGCTCGACCGGCGACTGGTCCGGGATCAGATCGTCGAGCTGGTGTTGCGCGAAGAAGCCGATCTTGAGGTTGGGAGCGAGCTTGACCTCGCCTGCCTCCGCCGCCAAGCGACCGGAAATGAATTTGGCGAAAGTGGACTTGCCGTTGCCGTTGGAGCCGAGCAACGCGATACGATCGTCATTGTCGATCCGCAGATTGAGCCCCTTCAAGATGGGCTTGCCAGGTTCGTAGCCGACAGCGCCGCCGCTGATGGCGACGATGGGGGAGGCAGGTTGCTTTTCCGGCTCGGGGAAGGTGATCGGCTGGACGTGATCCTCGATGACGGCGGCTACCGTTCCCATGCGCTCGAGTGCCTTGACGCGGCTCTGTGCCTGGCGTGCCTTGGAGGCCTTTGCCTTGAAGCGGTCGATGAAGCTCTGCAGGTGTTTGCGGGCTGCCTCGTTCTTCACCCGCGCCTTCGTCTGCAACTCGTCCGCTTCGGCCTTCTGCCTCTCGAACTGGTCGTAGCCGCCGCGATAGAAGGTCAGCTTCTTCTGGTCGAGATGAACGATCGCGTTGACCGCGTTGTTCAGGAGATCGCGGTCGTGGCTGATGACGATGACCGTGTGCGGATAGCGACGTACATAATCCTCAAGCCACAAGGTGCCTTCGAGGTCGAGATAGTTGGTCGGCTCGTCGAGAAGCAGCAGGTCCGGCTCGGAGAACAGAACCGCAGCGAGAGCGACGCGCATTCGCCAACCGCCCGAAAAGGAGGAGGCCGACCGCGACTGCGCTTCCTGATCGAAGCCGAGGCCCGCCAGAATGCTGGCAGCACGGGCCTCCGCGGAATGCGCATCGATATCCACCAGCCGCATCTGGATTTCCGCGATGCGATGGGGATCGGTGGCGCTTTCCGCCTCCGCCAGCAGCGCTGAGCGCTCCTTGTCCGCGGCCAACACGATTTCGATCAGCGCGTCTTCCGTTCCCGGTGCTTCCTGCGCGACCTGTCCGATGCGCGTATTCTTCGGGATCGAGACGGAGCCGCTCTCCGCGGCCAGATCGCCGGTAATCACCCGAAATAGCGTGGATTTACCCGCGCCGTTGCGACCGACAAGACCTGCCTTCGTGCCGGCTGGCAGCGAAACGCTGGCGTGATCGAGAAGCAGTCGGCCGGCAATACGTGCGGAGATGTCGGAAATCGTGATCATGGCCGGCGTTTTGGCCGAAAGCCGTGATCAGCGCAAGAGCCTGTGGCTCACCGACCGAAGGCTTGCACGGGCTGCCGGCGATTTGACTGAGCGGCGTGGAGCGCGACGCGTGCATTTGCCTGCAACTGCGATGCCGTCGTTGCGTCGGCGCTCAAGGCGATCCCGAGCGAAATTGTAAGCCCGGCCGAGGCAGTGTTGTCGGATGCCGCGAACGTCATGTGGTCTTCCACCGAGGCTCGGAGGCGATCGGCAATCGCAAGAGCCTCCTGCATGCCGACATTGGCAAACAGGAAAGCAAATTCGTCGCCATCGATCCGTGCAACAAGATCGTTCTTCTTGATCGACTTTCGGAAGAGATCAGCAAGCTTCTTCAGCACTCGCGTTCCAACCTGTGTACCGTAGCGGCTGTTGAATGCCTTGAAGTCGTCAACGTCGACCATGATGAGGGCGCTGCCGGCGGCGCCTTCTTCCCGGTCGTAGAGATCGGCGATCGCTTTGTTGAGGGCGATGCGGTTGGGGATTCCGGTCAGCTTGTCCGTTGCCGATGCTGAGTGAGCCGCTGCGATACCAAGCTCGATCGCCTCCAGGCGTTCGACGTCGCTTTTCAGCCGGGCCTCGATATCCTTTTCGGAAGCCAGGACGTTGGAGAGAGAGGTCGACAGGTACTCCATCTCGCTCATGATCGCGCCAAGGTTTTGGTCGGCATTCCCCGCTATCGATTGAAGCGTCCTCTCCGCCGCGCGCAGGAAGGCCTGCTTCTGGCGCAAGCTGTCCGAAAGTCTATCCGCCGCATCACGCAGCATCCTGCTTGTTTCGGCATGCGAAATCTCGCTTGCGAGACCGCAATGGCTGACGAGCCGATACTTCAGGCCGATTTCATCGAGCGAGGCCTGCCGCGGGCTCGGTCCGAGCGCGGCGATATCCTGTGCGAGGGCGGCGTTCTGGCCGATGATCGCCTCATGCAGGAGTTCGTAGTTACGTGGCAGGCCGGCGATTGCAAGCCGGGTCATATGCTGGGCGATCCGCTGAAGATCGGTCGGGGCGGCGGCCGGGCGCTGTGCTGCTTCTCGTTGTACCTGTGAGTTTGGCGCAGTTCGCATGACGTTCCCCTCGCTCCGACTTTGGCATCGGCGTTTGGTTTCTCTATGCAACTAGCGCGCTAAAAATAGCTTAAGCTCGGTCGTTTGTAGTTGAATTACGCTGCTGAACAGTGAAACGCGGTTAATGGAGCGTATCCAACAGACATTTACTGTCCTGGCGGACGTTTGATGTTCATCGAAGCGGCAGCGTTATCGCGCGGGCGGAGGAGTGGCTTTCGCTCGACGTGAGGCAATCGTTGCATGACAGCCGCGTGAAATTGCCTGTGCCCACTTGTTTTCGGGCTATCAGGCGGGTAAACACCGCCCACTTTTCCCACGAAATAAAGGAATTCGACCCATGGCGATTGAACGCACTTTCTCGATGATCAAGCCGGACGCAACGAAGCGCAACCTGACGGGCGCTATCACCAAGATGCTCGAGGATGCCGGCCTGCGCGTCGTCGCCTCCAAGCGCGTCTGGATGAGCAAGCGCGAAGCCGAAGGCTTCTACGCCGTTCACAAGGAACGCCCCTTCTTCGGCGAACTGGTTGAAGGCATGACCTCTGGCCCGACCATCGTTCAGGTTCTGGAAGGCGAGGGCGCCATCCTGAAGAACCGCGAAATCATGGGTGCGACCAACCCGGCAAACGCTGACGAAGGCACGATCCGCAAGGTTCACGCCCTGTCGATCGGCGAGAACTCGGTTCACGGCTCGGACGCTCCGGAAACCGCTGCACAGGAAATCAAGTACTGGTTCTCCGACACCGAAATCGTCGGCTGATTCAGGCTCTCAGCGATACCGCTGAAGCCATTGAATTGACTCTGAAAGCCGGGGCTCTGCTCCGGCTTTTTTACGTTGAAGGGCAGGTGGCGGCAGAGTCGTAGTCCACGCTGCCATCCGGTTTGAAGACCTCGGGGTTCTTCGTATAGAGTGGCCCGACAACGAGTGGCTTGCCCGGCATGACCGACTGGTCGAGGCTGGAGATCACCTCGGTCTTCAGGCTCTGCAAGGTCTCTCCCTTGGCATCGACCAAGCGAACGTTCACGGCGTAGGGCTTATCCTTCTTGACGCAATGAAGCGCGGGGCTTTGCAGCGTGATCTTGTCCCAGAACGGATAGACCTTCTCGTTGGTGACCAGCACGTCGCCGCCCGCCGGGTTTTCGAATTCCGCGATGGCGACCGTGCCTTCCGGAATCGGCGCCTTCTTGTTCAAGGTCACGACATAGGTCGCAACCGCGATCCGATAGTTGAAAACGAAGACGCGACCGCTGATCTCGACCAGCTTGTCGGTCTCTCGCTGGCATCCCGTCAGCACGGCGGCTGCAATAAAAACAGCCATCGACAGCGCTTTCATGGCGCTTCCTCCTCTTTCCTCCGGCGATAGTGGCGGCTCGCCTTGGCGCGATTGCCGCACACCGCCATGTCGCACCAGGCGCGGCTCCTGTTCTTGCTGCGGTCGATGAAGAGCCAGCCGCAATTGCGGCAGATCTTCATGCGCTCTGGATCCGGCATGGCGATCAGCCGCAACACCGAATGCGCGGTTGCCGCGTCGAGGCCGTTTGCTTCGTTGGCGCCACGCAAGGTGCGCGCCAGCGCCTCCAGAAGATCGGCAAGCAGTCGGTCATTGCCTTCGCCTGAAACACGGGCCCGGAAGTAGCGGTCCGTCGCCTCGCGCAACGCCAGGAAGTTTCGCCTGTTCTGTGGTGCCGGACCAACCATCTCACCGAAGAGCGCCCGCTCCGCACAGAACTCGGCCGCAGCCTGCGGAAAGGCTTCCAGCTGGGCTGATGCTTCGAAACGGTCGATCCGTCGCGTCTCGTCATGCCGAAGCACAACGCTGTTGGCGACATCCAGCGCCAATGCGCCTCCGGAAAAGCGGTGTGGGGTCCAGGTAAAGCTCATAATGAAAATATAACTGGTAAAATATGTTTTGCTAGTTATTATTTCGACAATCAGGAGTTTTTCATGGCCTATCTGCTTCAGCAATTGGCGAACGCGGTACCGCTGGCTGCGCTCTATGCTGCGCTTGCCTTTGGCTACGCCGTTGCCTTCGGGGTCACCAAGCGTGCCGATATTACCTATGGGGCGATCTTCGCGTTTTCGGGCCAGATTCTGCTGCTTTTCACCGACATCGGCTACAACAGGCTGTTTCTGATCCTCCCGGCTGCACTGGTGCTGGGCGCCTTGTTCTCGACGGTCTATTCTATGCTGGCGGCGGTCTGGATTGGGCGCTCCATCATGCTGCCCCTAGTGCGCCAGTCATCGAACACGGTGATCGTCGCTGCCCTCGGCATTACCATCGTGCTGATGGAAACGGCGAGGTTCGCATCCGACACCAAGAGCATATGGCTTTCGCCGTTCCTGAACAGCGTTGTCGTCTTCTGGAGTGACGGGGCGTTCAAGGTGACGCTGACCGAGATACAGCTGATCAATACCGGATTGATGTGCGCCATGGTCGCGCTCGGCGTTGCCGTCATGAGAGGCACGTCGTGGGGGCGCCTCTGGCGCGCCGTGACCGACGATCCTCTTGCGGCAGAACTGTGCGGGACGAGCGCCGACCGCGTCTTCCTCGTCGCTTATGCGGCGGCAGGCCTGATTGCTACCGTATGCGGCATCCTCGCCACCTTCTACTACGGCACGATGGATTTCGGCGCCGGCCTAATGTTCGGCCTCAAGGTTTTGATGGTCGCCGCGGTTGGAGGTTATTCGGACCCTTTGAAGTCGGCTGGCGGTGCAGCCGGTCTCGGTGTAGCGGAAACGATGTGGAGCGCCTACGGCCCCTATCTCTGGCGTGACCTTGTGGTGTTCTCGCTGCTCGTGCTCCTGTTGGTCCTCAGCAGGAGGGAGAGGGTAATACCCTGACTATTTCCACTTGTCGCGGGCCGCGTCATCCGCGTCCTTGGCCGTGACCCATTCGCCGGTGGAGCCATCCTTGCCGTGTTCCTTCTTCCAGAAGGGAGCGGCCGTCTTCAGATAGTCCATCACGAAGTTCGCGCCGTCGAATGCGGCTTGGCGATGGGGCGCCGCGGCGATGACAAGGACGATATTCTCGCGCGCGGCGATCTTGCCGTAGCGATGGATGGCCGTCAGGCCCATAAGCCCGAAGCGTTCGATCGCAAGGCTGCCAATCCGGCTCATTTCCGCCTCGGCCATACCGGGATAATGCTCGAGTTCGAGCGCCGCGAGCCTGCCGCCTTCGTCACGGCACAAGCCCGAGAATGTGACGATCGCGCCGATGCCGCCGTTTCGCCTGCCAAGCCGATCGACTTCCGCTTGAAGGTCGAAATCCTCGCGCTGGACGCGAATATCCGGCTCGACCTTGCTGGTCACGTCAGCCTCCGGTCATCGGCGGGAAAATGCCGATCTCCCTGGGATTTCCGATCGGCTCGTCGTGCTCGACGTGCTCCTGGTCGATTGCGACCCGGATCACGTCGGGAAACTGAAGCGCGGTCTCATATTCTTCGCCCATCGTCTTCAAATGATTCAGAAGATCGGCAACGGTAACGACGGAAGACGGCAGGACCATTTCCTCTTCGGCCTTGCCGATCCGTTCGCGCACCCAGGCGAAATAGACGAGCTTTGTCATTCTTCGTCATCCACGATGTGCTTCAGACCGGCACGGAAATAGTCATAGCCGGTGTAGATTGTCAGCAGTGCCGCGATCCAGAGAAGTGCGATGCCTGTCTTCGTCGTGTAAGGGAAGATCTCGTCACCTGCAGGGCCGGCAAGCAGGAACGCAATCGCGACGAGTTGTACGGTCGTCTTCCACTTGGCAATGCGGGTGACAGGCACGCTGACCTTCAAGGCGGCCAGATATTCGCGCAAACCGGAGACTAGAATCTCCCGGCAAAGAATGGTGATCGCCGCCCAGATCGACCAGCCGGCAATCGTCTGGTCAGCGGCGACCAGCAGCAGAATGGACGCGACCAGCAGCTTGTCGGCGATCGGGTCAAGCATCCGGCCGATGTTCGACGTCTGGTTCCAGATCCGGGCGAGGTAGCCGTCGAGAAAGTCGGTGAGCGACGCGATGACGAAGATCCACAGCGCCACCCATCGTGCCGTGTTGCTGATCGCCAGCTTTCCTTCGAGGAAAAAGCACAGCACGATCAGCGGCACTGCCAGAATGCGGCCGTATGTCAGCAGGTTCGGAATATTATATGCGCGCGATGCCATGAAACATGTCTCTGAAGTGATGTGCCCGTAGATGACGGCTTTGACCGTAAAGCGTCAACATTCTTTCTATTTTTCCGCTGCCTTTGCGTGGAATTTGCGACTGGCGCCACCTATTTCGCGGCGTCGTCGTGAAAATGATTGTAAACCTGCTTGGCGACAGTCTCCGAAATCCCTTCGACCGCCATCAGGTCGGAGAGCGCGGCACGGGAGACAGCCTTCGCGGTTCCGAAATGCTGCAGCAAGGCGCGCTTGCGGGATGGCCCGATGCCGCCGATCTCGTCGAGTGGGTTCTTGACCATCTCCTTTTTGCGCCGGGCGCGATGCGAGCCGATGGCGAAGCGGTGCGCTTCGTCGCGCATGCGCTGGATAAAGTAGAGGACCGGATCGCGCGGCGGCAGGGTGAAACTCTCGCGTCCTTGCGGGAAGAAACGCTCGCGCCCGGCGTCGCGGTCGACGCCCTTGGCAACCCCAATGGCAATGACGCTATCAGTGATTCCCAATTCCTCGAGGATCCCACGCACGGCTGTCATCTGTCCCTGGCCGCCGTCGATCAGGATCACATCGGGCCAGGCGGGGAAGGGCATGTCGGCCGCATCTGTCGGCGATGCCGGTTGGCTGCGGTCGGGCAGACCTTCTTCCTTGAGTAGGCGGGAGAAGCGGCGGGTCATCACCTCGCGCATCATGCCGAAGTCGTCGCCCGGCGTGATGTCGGTCGATTTGATGTTGAACTTCCGGTACTGGCTCTTCACGAAGCCTTCCGGCCCTGCGACCACCATGCCGCCGACCGCGTTCGTGCCCATGATGTGCGAGTTGTCGTAGATCTCGACGCGTTGCGGCACATAGCCAAGCTTGAAGGTCTCCTTGAAACCTTCGAGCAGCCGCGACTGCGACGCCGTTTCCGCAAGCTTCCGGCCATGCGCTTCGCGCGCATTGGCAATCACATGCTCGACCAGATCCCGCTTCTCGCCGCGCTGCGGCACGAGGATGGAGACCTTATGCCCGGTCTTCTCGCCGAGTGCGGCAGCGAGCAGTTCCAGTTCTTCGACCGTCTCCGACAGCAGGATCTGCTTCGGCACCGGCTTGTCGTCGTAAAACTGCGCGAGGAAGGCGTTCAACACCTCGGCAGCCGAGAGCTGCGGGTCGGCCTTTGGGAAGTAGGCGCGGTTGCCCCAGTTCTGTCCGGTGCGGAAGAAGAACACCTGAATGCAGGAAATGCCGCCTTCGTGGTGGATTGCGAAGACATCAGCCTCCTCCACGCCCGCGGGATTGATGCCCTGGTGACTGGACACATGCGAGAGCGAGGCCAAGCGGTCGCGATAGACGGCAGCACGCTCGAAATCGAGATCTTCGGCCGCGAGGTTCATCGCCTCGGCGATGTGTTCCTTGACCTTCTGGCTCTTGCCGGAAAGGAAGTCCTTCGCCTCCTGGACGAGTTCGGCATAGCCCTCGTCGCTGATCTCGTGCGTGCAGGGGCCGGAACAGCGCTTGATCTGATAGAGCAGACAGGGACGGGTGCGCGTCTCGAACACGCTGTCGGTGCAGGTACGGATGAGGAAGGCGCGCTGCAGCGAGTTGATCGTCCGGCCGACGGCACCGGCTGAGGCGAACGGGCCGAAATAGTCGCCCTTGCGGGCGCGGGCGCCGCGATGTTTGAGGATCGCAGGAGCGCGGTGGTCGCCGCTTATCAGGATATAGGGAAACGACTTGTCGTCGCGCAGCAGCACATTAAAGCGCGGGCGCAAGCGCTTGATGAGATTCGCTTCCAGCAACAGCGCTTCGGTTTCCGTGCGAGTCGTCACGAACTCCATGTTCGCCGTCAGTCGCACCATCTGCGCGATACGGTTGGAGTGCACCCGGCCAACCGCGTAGTTGCCGACGCGCTTCTTCAGGCTGCGTGCCTTGCCGACGTAGAGAACGTCGCCGGCCTCGTTGAACATGCGGTAGACGCCGGGGCTGTTCGGCAGTCGCTTGACGAACTCCGCGATAAGATCCGCGCCAACAAGGCCGGTCTCGTTGGTCCCGCCTTCGTTCCAATCGATTGCAGCCGCCGGCGCCGCCGTGGAGGCGTCGCTCTCCACTTCGATATCGTCGTCTGCATCAGTCTCGTCGTAAAGAACGCCGCCATCCGGCAGCTTTCTTGAATTCATTCCGTAATCTCCGCCACATCGGGCGTCTGCCAAGCGAGGTGCTGGCCGCCGTCGAGGGCAATCATCTGGCCGGTGATCGAGGGCGTTTCGTAGAGGAAGCGAATCGTTTTGCCGAATTCCTCAAGCTGCGGCCCTCGCTTGAGGATAAGCGCTGAAACCTGCGCTTGGAAGTCTTCTTGCGACTGCCGTTCACTCGGCATCGAGGGGCCGGGGCCGACGGCGTTGACGCGGATGCGTGGCGCCAGCGCCTGCGCCATGGTCTGCGTCGCGGTCCACAAGGCGGACTTCGACAGCGTATAGGAATAGAAGCTCGGCCGCAGCGCCCAGACACGCTGGTCGATGATGTTGACGACGAGTCCGTCCGTCCCGTCCGGCAGTTGCGCGGCGAAGCCGGCCGACAGAATCGAGGGCGCGCGGACATGGACGGCGAAATGTTCGTCCCATGCCTCGGCATTGATATGGCGGACGGAATCCTCGTGGAAAACCGAGGCGTTGTTGACAAGTAGATCGAGTGGTCCGATCGCGTCCGACGCCTTTTTTACCAGGTCGCTGGTCTCATCGATTTTCTGCAGGTTAGCCCGAACGGCGACTGCCTTGGCGCCTCTTTGCCGCAATTCCGCCGCGAAATTCTCGGCCTCCTCAATCGAACGGCTGGCATGAATCGCGACTGCGAAGCCATCCGCAGCCAAATCCTCGACGATTGCCCTGCCTATTCTTTTGGCCGCCCCGGTCACGAGTGCTGTGCGAAGTCTTTTCCCGTTCAAAATCATGCCTTTTCGCCGCGAAACTCTGTTCGCTGCTTATATAGGCGTGGGAGAAGGTGAGATAAATAGCCGTTTTCATTGCGATGTCGTCGGAACTACTAGGTGTACTATTGAAGAATATAATTCATTAAAATAAGTATTCATGATTTAACCATTCGTTATGGTTAACAAATATTCTGTTGCGGCAAAGCAACATCGAATTTTAGCCGCCCGCACGCCGCAATCAAATCACAATTCGGCTCTTTCAAATCCTCAATTGGGCATCAATTTCCCTTCCGAACCGCAAGGGACATTTGTAATAACCCGCGAATGCTTCGCTGTAGGATAGTTGACGAAGGACGCGGGCTGAAAGGAGAAGAGTATGCGTACGTTTATTGCTAGTCTGTTGGTTTCGACCGTTGCCCTTGGTGGGTTTTCCGCCGCATATGCAGCCGATGCCGTTGATCAGATCCCGGAAGCTCCGGTTGCACAGAATGAGCCGGCTCCCGCGGCGAGCTGGCAGGGCTTTTACCTCGGCGGTGCCGGCACCTACAACCTAGGCGGCTTTGGCGACAAGTACAACGCTCGTGCTCTCGGCGGTCAGATTTATTCCGGTTACAACTGGCAGGCTGGCCAGATCGTTTACGGTGCGGAAGCCGACATCGGCTATTCCGGCGCTGACGGCGCTGCTGGCGGCGGCGAAGGCAAGAACGAAGTCAACGGCTCGATCCGCGGTCGCGTCGGTTACGATCTGAACCCGTTCCTGCTGTATGGTACGGCTGGTCTTGCCGCCACCAAGAACAAGTTCAGCAATGCTGCCGGCTCTGACACCGACAGCTCGTTTGGCTACACGGTTGGTGCGGGTGCCGAAACCTTCGTGACCAACAACATCACGGCGCGTGTCGAGTACCGCTACACCAATTACGCCGACAGCGATTTCCATGTCGGCGGCGCAAACATTTCGCGCGGCTACGACGAGCACAGCGTCAAGGTCGGTATCGGCGTCAAGTTCTAAGCCGAACGAATACAGAAAAGCCGGGCTCCAGCCCGGCCTTTTTGTTTGTGCGATTAGCCGCGGCCTATTTGGGGAAGTCGGTCGAGACCGCAAGCTCGCGCCATGCAGCGAGTTCCTTGGCGACGTGGGCATTCTTCGCTTCGATGACCGCCACGGTGTCGCTGCCGAAGGGCATACGCAGTGGAGGATTGTCCGAATGCGCCAGAGTGACCATCGCCTTGGCAAGCCGAGCGGGGTCGCCGGGCTGCTGGTGGTTATGGCCGGCAGCGAATTCGCGCATCGCGCCGACAGGCGTCTCCTGGTAGTCGGCAATCGAGCTCGGGCTGACGGCGAGTGAGCTCTCGTCCAGGAAGTCGGTGCGGAAGAAGCCGGGCTCGACGACCGTCGCCTTGATTCCGAGCGGTGCCACTTCTGCAGCGAGCGCCTCGGTGATGCCTTCGACCGCGAACTTCGTGGAGCAATAGATACCCCAGCCGGCGTGCGACTCGTAGCCGCCGATGGACGAGATGTTGAGAACGTGACCCGAGCGCTGGCGACGCATGTGTGGCAGGACCGCACGGGTGACCTTTAACAAGCCGAAGACGTTTGTGGCGTAGAGCCTCTCGATCTCGTCAGTTGTAGCCTCCTCCACGGCACCCAGCAGGCCGAAACCGGCGTTGTTGAGCAGCACGTCGATCTGGCCGAAGCGCTTGACGGCGGCTTCAGCTGCCTTGTGCGCGGAAGCTTCGTCGGTCACGTCGAGCGACACGGCGAGCAGATTGGGATGATTGCCGAACTTCTCTTCCAGCCCCTTCGGGTTGCGCGCCGTCGCGACGACGGCGTCACCTGCATTGAGAGCTTCCTGGGCGATGAGGGCACCAAAACCACGCGAAGCCCCTGTGATGAACCAAACACGCATGACGATCTCCTTTGTCCTTTGCGCTGCGATTTGCTTACGGAGTGAAGGTAGCGTATTGGCATAGGTGAGAGAATTTACGTTGTTGTTCATAGGTTACTGAGAAAAATTCATCAATGAAACGTGTCCGCTCGACCGATCTGGCGATCTTCCTGGCGATCGCCAACCACCGAAGCTTCCGGAGGGCATCGGTCGAGTTGGGTGTTACGGCCTCCGCCTTAAGCCATGCGCTGCGGGCGATCGAAGAGCGACTTGAGGTGCGTCTGGTCAACCGGACAACGCGTGGCGTGGCGCTGACTGAGGCCGGCGAGCGATTGTTCGACCGGATCCGGCCGGCCTTCCTCGACATTGATGCCGCCCTCGACGACCTCAATAGCTTTCGCGGCCAACCGCACGGGAAGCTCCGCATCAATGCGGCGCGCGTCTCCACGAAACTCGTGCTTCTGCCGATCGTCGCCCGTTTCTTGAAGGCTTATCCCTCCGTCGAGGTCGAGATCGTCATCGATGACGGACTGGTTGATATGGTGTCGTCAGGTTTCGATGCCGGCGTTCGATTCGGCGAAAGCATCGCTGCCGACATGATTGCGGTGCCGATCGGCCCGCGTCATCGCTTCGCGGTCGTCGCCGCGCCGAGTTACTTCGAAGGCAGAACCAGGCCGGTGACACCGCACGATCTGCGCGACCACGAATGCGTGCGCTATCGTTTCTCCGGCGGCGCTCTCTATCGATGGGAGTTCGAGCGTGGCGGCATCGAACTGGAGATCGAGGTCGGTGGTCCGCTGACATTGGGCGACCAGGACATTATCCATGATGCCGTGCTGCGCGGCTGCGGTCTCGGATACCTTTTCGAAGAGCAGGCGCAAGCCGCGATCACAGAAGGCAGGCTGATCCGCGTGCTGGAGGACTGGTGTCCCTTCTATCCGGGCTTCTTCCTCTACTATCCTAGCCGTCGACAACTCCCGACGGCGCTGCGGGCCTTCATCGATTTCGTGAAGACTGACAAGGGAACGCCTCAGGTCTGAGGTTTCAGTTGGCTGTAGGCAGGAAACTTCTTTTCAAACTCCCGGCGCCAGCCGATGAGTTCGGAGTGCTCCGCCTCCCACTGGCCCGGAAAACGGAGGTCCAGGTAGCCCAACGTCGCTGCTAGCGCGAAGTGCCCGCCGTGCAGCCGCTTGCCTATTTTCGGCAGGTGGACGCTGAGATGGTTCAAGCCGGAGACAGCCTTCTTCCACTGTCGATCGATCCAGGGTTGGTGCACCTTTTCCTCGTCGCGGAAGCGCCGCTCGTAGACGATGGCGAGCAGGCAATCGCAGATGCCGTCACACAGGGATTCGAGAATTTCGACCTCCGTCCGCCTACCCCTCTTGGATGGGTAAAGCTTCTTGCCCTTCAATCGGTCGAAATAGTGCATGATAGCGACGCTGTCGAAGATCGACAGCCCGTCGTCGGTCAACAATGTCGGGATTTTGCCGAGTGGATTGTTGTCGACGAGAACGGCAGGCCCGGCGTTCGTATCCACGCGGATCTCGATCGCATCCAGTTCCAAGTAGCGCGCGGCCATGCGTACCTTGCTGGAATAGGGAGACGTCGGTGCGCAAAGGATCTTCATGGTCGCTCTTCCCTATGGTAATGTTGCGGCGCGACTATTTCGCGCCGGCAAGAGTCGGTCAACCGTCCTTTGCCATCTTGCCTTCGCCCCGCAGCCAAAACGCGCGATGCGAAGCGTAGCGATCCTGCGCCAGGAGATCCTTGAGCGCGGGCAGCAAGGCGTGCAACTCGTCCTTCAGCGTGAAGGGCGGGTTGACGATAACAAGCCCTGAGCCGGTCAAGCCGGTGATCCCGCGGTCGCTACGCACGCTGAGTTCCGCGCAGAGCATCTTCGGAATGTCGAGGTCCTGTAGCGCCTCATGGAATTCCTTGATTGGTGCGCCCTTCTTCAGCGGGTACCACAGGCAGTAGGTACCGCCGGGGAAGCGGCGATAGGCTTTCGCCAGGCCATCGACCAGACGCTCGTATTCGCCATCCTCTTCGAACGGCGGATCGACCAGCACGATGCCGCGCTTCTCTTTCGGCGGCAGGTGCGCGCCGAGCGAAAGCCAACCGTTGAGTTCGGTAATCCGGACATGATGGTCGCCCTCGAACAGCCGGTGCAGTCGCGCGAAATCCTCCGGATGCAGTTCCATCGCGGAGAGCCTGTCCTGTGGGCGAAACAGCATGCGCGCGAGCTTAGGGGAGCCGGGATAGAAGCGGATCCCGCCCTCCGGGTTCAGTTCACGCACGGCGGTGAGGTAGGGCTCCAGCAGCTCGGCGACCTGCGGGGCAAGTTCCGCGTCCAGAAGCTTGCCGATGCCGTCGCTCCATTCGCCGGTCTTTTGCGCCTCCTCGGAGGAGAGGTCATAGAGCCCGATGCCGCCATGCGTATCGAGCACGCGAAAGCCAGCATCCTTCTTCTGCATGTAGCGGATCAGCCGCGCCAGAACGGCGTGCTTGAGCACATCGGCAAAATTGCCCGCGTGATAGATGTGGCGGTAGTTCATTTTCGCTGATGCCCGTGATGAATTCGCCTGATCAACGTCATTTCTGACTTTTGGCTGGTTTCCGGTTCGAATATAGAAAAGCCATGAACATTGCGACCCCCATTCACGCCAAATCCGCCAAGTCGAATGTCAGGCTCGGTCACACCGCCTGTCCGCACGACTGTCCCTCCACCTGCGCGCTGGAGGTGGAGATCGGCGACGACGGCCGCATCGGCCGTGTACGGGGCGCAAACGATCACAGCTACACCTCGGGCGTCATCTGCGCGAAGGTCGCGCGCTACGCCGAGCGGCTCTATCATCCGGACCGGCTGATGCATCCGCTGCGCCGAACGGGCGCCAAGGGAGCAGGGCAGTGGCAGCAGATTTCCTGGGACGCAGCTCTCGATGAAATCGCCGAAGCCTTCGTCAAGGCGGAAGCGAGGGACGGCAGCGAAGCGATCTGGCCCTATTTCTACGCCGGTACCATGGGCTGGGTTCAGCGCGACTCGATCGAGCGCCTGCGCCACGCCAAGCGCTATTCCGGGTTCTTCTCGTCGATCTGCACCAATCCGGCCTGGACCGGCTTCACCATGGCCACCGGCACGCTGCGCGGGCCCGACCCGCACGAGATGGGCCGCACCGATTGCGTGGTGATCTGGGGCACCAATGCGGTGTCGACGCAGGTCAACGTGATGACCCATGCCATCAAGTCCCGCAAGGAGCGCGGCGCCAAGATCGTCGTCGTCGACATCTACGACAATCCGACGATGAAGCAGGCCGACATGGCGCTGATCGTCAAGCCGGGCACGGATGCGGCGCTCGCCTGCGCCGTCATGCACATCGCCTTCCGCGATGGCTATGCCGATCGTCAATACATGGCGAAGTACGCCGACGATCCCGCCGGCCTTGAAGGGCATCTCAAGACGAAGACGCCCGAATGGGCGGCCGCCATCACCGGCCTTTCCGTCGACGAGATCGAGGCCTTCGCGCGCCTCGTCGGCACGACGAAGAAGAGCTATTTCCGCCTCGGCTACGGCTTCACCCGCCAGCGCAACGGCGCCGTCGCCATGCATGCGGCAGCTTCGATCGCGACGGTGCTCGGCTCCTGGCAGTACGAAGGCGGCGGTGCCTTCCACTCCAACAGCGATATCTTCCGTATGAACAATGCGGAACTGACCGGCAAGTCGATGAAGGACGCGGATATCCGCATGATCGATCAGTCGCAGATCGGTCGCGCGCTGACCGGCGATGCCGTAGCGCTCCGCCATCGCGGTCCCGTGACGGCCATGCTGATCCAGAACACCAATCCGGTAAACATCGCCCCCGAACAACGGTTGGTGAAGCGCGGCTTTGCCCGCGACGACCTGTTTGTCGCGGTGCACGAGCAGTTCATGACGGATACCGCCGAGATGGCCGATATCGTCATCCCGGCAACGATGTTCGTCGAGCATGACGACATCTATCGCGCCGGAGGCCAGAACCACATCCTGCTCGGCCCCAAGCTTGTCGAACCGCCGGAAACGGTGCGGACGAACCTGTTCGTGATCGAGGAACTGGCCAAGCGCCTCGGTGTTGCAGATCGTCCGGGCTTCGGCTTCACCGCGCGCGAAATGATCGACCGTGTTCTCCAGGACAGCAATTTGCCGGGATACGATCATTTCCTCGAACACAAATGGTTCGACCGTCAGCCGGAGTTCGAGGACGCGCATTTTCTCAAAGGTTTCGCGCATCCTGACGGTAAGTTCCATTTCCGCCCGGACTGGGTCGAAGGCCCTGCGCCGAACAAGCCGCCGGCCGCTGTCGGTGCTCTCGGACCACACGAGCAGCTTCCGGCGTTTCCGGATCAGGTCGATGTCATCGAGCTTGCCGATGCCGAGCATCCGTTCCGCCTCGCAACGTCGCCGGCCCGCAATTTCCTGAATTCGAGCTTCGCTGAAACGAAGACCTCGCGCCAGAAGGAAGGGCGGCCGGAACTGATGATGAACCCGGCCGACGCCCTTGCCGGTGGTATCGACCATGGCGATCTCGTGCGGATCGGAAACGACCGTGGCGACCTCAGGATCCATGTGCGGGTCACCGAAGAGGTCAAGCCCGGCGTGTTGATTGCCGAAGGCCTTTGGTCGAACAAGGCGCATGTCGACGGCGAAGGGATCAACGTCCTGACCGGCGCCGATCCGGTGGCGCCCTATGGCGGCGCGGCGGTTCACGACAACAAGGTCTGGCTGCGCAAGGATGTCGCATGACGAAATTTGACAAGGCGAAAGCCGAGATCGTCGACGAAAAGACGCTCTCGAACGGCTGGACGCGCCTGAGCGGCTTCCAGATCGACTACACGGATTCCGATGGCGAGACACATCGCCTGCAGCGCGAGGTCTACCATCGCACGCCGGCCGCGACGATCCTGCTCTATGATCCGAAGCGCGACACCGTTGTCCTCGTGCGGCAGTTCCGGCTCCCGGTCTTCCTTCACGGCGAGCCGTCCTGGATCATCGAAGCCCCGGCGGGGCTATTGGATGGCGATGCCCCGGAAGCGGCGATCCGCCGCGAGGCCGAGGAGGAAACCGGTTTCCGCGTCCGCGACGTCCGCTTTCTCTTCAAGGCCTACAGTTCGCCGGGCTCGAGCATGGAGTTGCTGCATTTCTTTGCCGCCTCGATCGACACCGCTGACCGCGTCTCCGATGGCGGCGGCCTTGCTCACGAACACGAGGACATCGAGGTTCTGGAGGTGCCGCTCGACAAGGCGATGGCCATGATCGAGCACGGCGCGATCATCGACTTGAAGACGATCACGCTGCTGCAATGGGCGGCAATGAACCGCGGCGCGCTGCGCTAGGGCATGGGCCAATTTGCGAGGCTTATCCTTCACACCGATGTCATGAATCAGCGCTAAGCGCTCCGCCTTGTCATAAATCCCTGCCTGGAGAAAAACCGATGTGGCTCAGCAATTTTACTCTTGTCCTTCCAGATGAGATCGTGAGCCACGGCTCGGTCCGCGTCGAGGATGGCGTCATTGCCGAAATCAGGCCCGAACCGGTCGCCAACGGTGCGATCGATGGCGGTGGGCGCCTATTGATGCCGGGCTTCGTGGACCTTCATGGCGACATGGTCGAACGGGAGATCGCGCCGCGCCCGAATGCACCGATGCCGATCGATTTCAGCATCCACGAACTGGACAAGAAGCTCGCAGCCGCAGGCGTCACGACCGCATTCGCGGCCGTCTCCTTCGCAACGGAAAGCGTCTACGGCCACGTCCGCTCGCTTGAGACAACATCGGCCGTGATCGAAAGCATCAGCCGATTGAAGAACAACCTGCTCATCGATCATCGTGTCCATGCGCGCTACGAGATCACCAATCTCGGCGCCGCGCCGACGCTCGAAAAGCTGCTCGATGCCGGCCATGTCGACATGGTCTCGCTGACGGATCACACGCCGGGGCAGGGGCAGTATAACAACATCGAGAGCTACATCCTGAGCATCGCCGAGCGCCGTGCCATTTCCGAGGAGATGGCCGCCGAGATGGTCGCCAAGCGTATCGAGATGCGCAACAATCCCGACATCGAGATCAAGCTGAAGCAGGTTGTCGATCTCGCGCTGAAGCACAACCTGTCGCTCGCCTCCCACGATGACGATAGCGCCGAGAAGGTCGCGCAGATGCACGATCTCGGCGTAACGATCAGCGAATTTCCGGTGACGCTCCCGGCAGCGGAAGAAGCGCGGCGTCGCGGCCTCTGGACGCTGATGGGCGCACCGAACGCGCTGCGTGGCCAATCGATGTCCGGCAATCTCAGCGCATTGGATGCCGCTGCCGCCGGCCTTCTGACGGTCATTGCTGCCGACTATCATCCTGCGGCCTTCGTGCCCGGCATCTTCAAGATCGCCGATCGCACGAGCCTGCCTTACGCCGTCGCAATGGCGACCCGCAATGCGGCGCGCTCCGCCGGTCTTCTCGATCGTGGTGAAATTGCCGTCGGTCAGCAGGCCGACCTGGTTGTCATCGAAGCCGGTGACGTGCATCGCATCCGCGCCACCTTCCGCAAGGGCCTATTTGTCTACAGCGACGGCACGCTTCATCAGCCTCGGGCGCTTGCCGCCTGAGGGCACGGAATATGTCCCGAAAGCGGAGCCTTTCGGGACATGGATATGCGTAGAAACAGAGAATTAGAGCAGGGGGGGATCCAAAGGATCGCGCCGTGCTTCAGGCGCCTTCGCCGATCAGCGAGATAACGCTGCTACGTTCCGCCGGCGCTGCTGCAGCGTCGGTGCTGACGGCCTTGCCGCCCTCCATCTTCACCTTGCCCTGAGCAAAGAGCCGCAGCGCCTGCGGGTAAAGCTGATGCTCGACTGTGAGCACGCGCGCGGCAAGGCTGTCGGCATTGTCGCTGGAAAGGACAGGAACTGCGGCCTGGCCGATAACCGGTCCCTCATCCATGCCTTCGGTGACGAAATGCACGGTGCAGCCGGCGATCCGCATCCCGGCGTCGATCGCGCGCTGATGCGTGTGCAGGCCGGGAAACAGCGGCAGCAGGGAAGGGTGGATGTTGATCATCCGTCCCTCGTAGCGCTGGATGAAGATGCCGCTCAGCAGCCGCATGTAGCCGGCAAGGCAAAGAATGTCGGGCGAAAGCTGATCGAGCGCGGCAAAGATTGCCTCCTCGTGGGCTTCCTTGCTCGCATAGTCCTTGCGGACGAAAGCGAAGGTGGGGATGCCTTCGGCTGCCGCCTTGGCGAGCCCGCCGGCGTCGGCCTTGTCGGAGATGACGCCGACGATTTCCGCCGGAAAGTCGCCAGCCCTGGCGGCTGCGACCAGCGCCATCATGTTGGAACCGCCGCCGGAGATGAAGACGACGACGCGTTTGCGCGGCGATGTCATATGGCGAGCGTGCCCTTGTAAACCGTACCGCCGGCACCTTCGGCGCGGGCAATCATCCGACCGAGCGTTACGACCGTCTCGCCTTCAGCTTCGAGAGCCGCAGTGACGGTCGCGACGTTCTCAGCCGAAACGACCGCGATCATGCCGACGCCGCAGTTGAAGGTGCGCAGCATTTCGTTGGCTTCAACGCCGCCCGTCTTGGAAAGCCAGGAGAAAACCGCCGGTACCCTGACGGCAGCAAGATCAATCTCGGCTGCGAGGTGCTTCGGCAGAACGCGCGGAATGTTCTCCGGGAAGCCACCACCGGTGATGTGCGCCAATGCCTTGATAGCCTTGGTTGCGCGGATCGCCTTCAGGAGCGGCTTTACATAGATGCGGGTCGGCGTCAGCAGGGCTTCGCCGAGGCTCTTGCCGTCAGCGAACGGAGCCGGGGCATCCCAGGCGAGGCCCGAAATGCCGACGATCTTGCGAACCAGAGAGAAGCCGTTGGAGTGGACGCCCGACGAGGCAAGGCCGAGGATCACGTCGCCTTCGGCGATGTCGCCCGACGGCAGCAGCTGGCCGCGCTCGGCCGCACCGACGGCAAAGCCGGCCAAGTCGTAGTCTCCGGAAGAGTACATACCCGGCATCTCGGCGGTCTCGCCGCCGATCAGCGCGCAGCCCGCGTCACGGCAGCCGGCGGCAATGCCCTCGACGATCGCCGCACCCTGGTCAGGATCGAGCTTGCCCGTCGCGAAGTAATCGAGGAAGAAAAGTGGCTCAGCACCCTGGACGACCAGATCGTTGACGCACATGGCGACGAGATCGATACCGACAGTGTCATGATAATCGGCATCGATGGCGATCTTCAGCTTGGTGCCGACGCCGTCATTGGCGGCAACGAGAACCGGATCGGTGAAACCCGCAGCCCTGAGGTCGAACAGGCCGCCGAAGCCGCCGATCTCGCCGTCCGCACCCGGGCGGCGCGTCGAGCGCACGGCGGGCTTGATCTTCTCCACCAGAAGGTTTCCGGCATCGATGTCGACGCCTGCGTCGCTATAGGTCAGGCCGTTTTTTCCAGACTGGCTCATGCTGCTCTCCGATGGCTGTGCGCGGGCGGGAAATGTCACCGCCTCGATATGCGGGTCGCCATTGCATGACACGGGCCTACATGCAAGGGATTGCATGGAAAAAGCCCCAATTTCCCGCTCAATTGACGCGGGCTCTCTCGATTTTTAGCGCCGGGGTTGACCATTCTCTCGGCCACATCCTATGTGCTCGAAAGGTTGCATCGCTATGATGCAAAAAATCGAGACAGTCGATCAGCGGGGAATGTGATGCCACAGCAGGTTAGCGGGGCAGGTCTGAAGCGCCAGGTGATCTTCTGGCTGATCGTGCTCGCCTTCTTTATTGGCTTCCTTTTCCTCTTCAGCTCGATCCTGCTGCCGTTCCTGGCGGGGATGGCATTGGCCTACTTCCTTGACCCGATTGCCGACCGGCTCGAGCGCCTCGGTCTCAGCCGCCTGATGGCGACGGTCGTCATCCTGATTGCGTTCGTCGTCATTATCGTACTCGCATTGATGATACTGATTCCGGTTTTGGCGAGCCAGTTCAGCGATTTTGCTGGCCGTCTACCGGGTTACATCGATCAGTTGCAGACCTTCATCATACAGTCCCAGAATTCCCTCATGCCGGATTGGGTGAGGAGCCAGCTCGGCACGATCAAGAACAACTTCTCGGAAATCCTGTCACAGGGGTTTGGATTGCTCACCGGTCTGTTCGGTCAGGTCTGGAGTTCCGGCCTTGCCGTGGTCAATGTCATCTCGCTGATGATCGTCACGCCCGTTGTGGCCTTCTATATGCTGCTGGATTGGGATCGCATGATCGCCAAGGTCGATCAGTATATTCCGCGTGACTATGTGGCCAACGTCCATCAGATCATGCGTGAGATCGACCAGGCGATTGCCGGGTTCATCCGCGGCCAAGGGTCGCTCTGCCTTATCCTCGGGATCTGGTACGCCGTCGGCTTGTCGCTGATCGGGTTGAACTTCGGCCTGTTGATCGGCCTCTTCGCGGGAATGATCAGCTTCATCCCCTATGTCGGTTCGCTGGTCGGCCTCGTTCTTGCCGTCGGCGTTGCCATCGTCCAGTTCTGGCCCGACTATCTCTGGGTTGGCGCCGTGCTTGCGGTCTTCTTCAGCGGCCAGTTCATGGAAGGCAATATCCTGCAGCCGAAGCTTGTTGGCCACAGCGTCGGCCTGCACCCCGTATGGCTGATGTTTGCGCTGTTTGCCTTCGGCGCACTCTTTGGTTTCGTCGGGCTCCTGGTCGCGGTGCCCGCCGCCGCCGCGGTTGGTGTGCTTGTTCGTTTTGCGCTTTCGCGTTACCTTCAAAGCGATCTTTATGCTGGCACGGCAAAGACCGGCCAGATCAGGAAGACAAAAGCTGATCCCAAATGACTGATGTGAAAAATGCTGGTCCAAGGCGCAATGCCGTCGAGCAGCTTCCCTTGGCCTTTTCGCACGATGCCGCAACGGGGCGTGATGATCTGTTGATCTCCGAACGGCTGGCGGCAGCCGTGTCGATCGTCGATGCGTGGCCGAACTGGCCTTCGCCCGTCGTGATCCTCGCAGGCCCCGTGGGTTCCGGAAAGTCGCACCTCGCGAACATCTGGAAGGATCACAGCGGTGCTATTGAGATTCATCCGAAGGCGGGCGCCAACGCGGCCGTCGATGCAGCCAATGGGCCGGTCCTGTTCGAGGATGTCGATCGGCTTGGCTTCGACGACAACGAACTCTTTCACGTCATCAACAGTGTGCGCGAAAACGGTCACAGCCTTCTCATGACGAGCCGCCTTTGGCCGATGTCGTGGCCCGTCGAACTGGCGGATTTGCGCTCGCGTCTGAAGGCGGCGACGGTCGTCGAGATCGGTGAGCCGGATGAGGAACTGCTGTCCCAGGTGATTGTAAAGCTGTTCGCCGACCGACAGCTTTATATTGATGACAAACTGGTCCTCTATATCGTTAACCGGATGGAGCGATCCCTGAATGCGGCCCAGACGATCGTCGACAGGCTTGATCGACTTGCCCTTTCCAGAGGCACTAAGATTACCCGAGCTCTTGCCGCTGAGGTATTGAATGAATTGGGTAATTCGGAGTCGGCGGATTGACCGTCACAGTTCTGTCGTGAAACTGATATAATTCGCTTGACCGAAGAAAACGGGACAATCAGACCATGGATAGCGCAGTAACGGAGCATCACGAACCTACTCCGGAAACCAACGAGGCTGTGCCTTCTCTAGAAGAATTGCTGACCAGTCCCGAGCGCTTCATCAACCGCGAATTCTCCTGGTTACAGTTCAATCGCCGTGTTCTCGAGGAAACGCTGAATACCGAGCATCCGC
The DNA here is from genome assembly GCF_024808825.1 of Rhizobium sp. BK661. Taxonomy (NCBI): domain Bacteria; kingdom Pseudomonadati; phylum Pseudomonadota; class Alphaproteobacteria; order Hyphomicrobiales; family Rhizobiaceae; genus Rhizobium; species Rhizobium sp. BK661. Next base: position 103,893 of record NZ_JANTYT010000006.1, read on the forward strand.
TGCTAGAGCGCGTTCGGTTCCTGTCGATCTCGGCCGCAAACCTCGACGAATTCTTCATGGTCCGCGTAGCCGGTCTCGAAGGTCAGGTGCGTCAGAATATCGTCGTGCGTACGCCTGATGGCAAGACACCAGCCGAGCAACTCGACGCCATCCTCCAGGAGATTGACAATCTGCAGATGGAGCAACAGGCATCGCTTGCCGTGCTTCAGCAGTATCTCGCCAAGGAAGATATCCTGATCGTGCGCCCCGGAGCGCTTAGTGAAACTGACCGCGCGTGGCTCGCGACGGAGTTCGAGCAGGCCATTTTCCCCGTACTGACGCCGCTGTCGATCGACCCCGCGCACCCATTCCCCTTCATCCCGAATCTCGGATTCTCGATTGGCCTGCAGTTGATCAGCAAGAACGGTCGTGAACCGATGACGGCGCTGCTGCGCCTGCCGCCGGCACTCGACCGCTTCGTGCGGCTGCCGGATGACCGTAACACGATCCGCTACATCACCCTTGAAGACGTCACCAACGTCTTCATTCACCGGCTCTATCCCGGATATGAGGTGCAGGGCTCGGGTACATTCCGGATCATCCGCGATAGCGATATCGAAGTTGAGGAAGAGGCCGAAGATCTGGTGCGCTTCTTCGAAACCGCGCTGAAGCGTCGCCGCCGCGGATCGGTGATCCGTATTGAGACCGATTCAGAAATGCCGGCGTCGCTGCGCCAGTTCGTCGTACAGGCGCTGAGTGTTCCGGAAAACCGGGTTGCCGTTCTGCCGGGACTTCTCGCGTTGAATACGCTGTCCGAGATCACCAAGGCGCCGCGCGAAGACCTTCGATTTCCGCCCTACAATGCGCGATTTCCCGAACGAGTCCGAGAGCACGCCGGCGACTGCTTCGCCGCAATCCGGGAAAAGGACATGGTGGTTCACCACCCCTACGAGTCTTTCGACGTGGTGGTCCAGTTTCTGCTCCAGGCTGCACGCGACCCTGACGTTTTGGCGATAAAGCAGACGCTTTACCGCACGTCGAACGACAGTCCGATCGTCCGTGCGCTGATCGATGCAGCCGAGTCGGGCAAATCGGTTACAGCTCTCGTCGAACTGAAGGCCCGCTTCGACGAAGAGGCGAATATTCGCTGGGCGCGCGACCTGGAGCGCGCCGGCGTGCAGGTCGTCTTCGGCTTCATCGAACTGAAGACCCACGCCAAGATGTCGCTGGTCGTCCGCCGCGAAGAAGGCAAGCTGCGCAGCTACTGCCATCTCGGCACCGGCAACTATCATCCGGTCACCGCGAAAATCTATACCGACCTGTCGTTCTTCACCTGCAACCCGGTGATTGCCCACGACATGGCGAATATCTTCAACTTCATCACCGGTTACGGCGAGCCGGAACAGAGCATGAAGTTGGCGGTGTCTCCGTATACGCTGCGCTCGCGCATCGTTCGCCACATCGAGGAAGAGATCAAGCATGCCCAGAACGGCGCGCCAGCGGCGATCTGGATGAAGATGAATTCGCTTGTCGACCCCGAGATCATCGATGCGCTCTATACCGCAAGCCGCGCCGGCGTCGAGATCGACCTTGTGATCCGAGGCATCTGCTGCCTGCGCCCGCAAGTGCCCGGCCTCTCTGAAAATATCCGGGTGAAGTCGATTGTTGGGCGCTTTTTGGAGCACAGCCGTATCTTCTGCTTCGGCAATGGTCATGGGCTGCCGTCCGACAAGGCCCTGGTCTATATCGGCTCGGCCGACATGATGCCGCGGAACCTCGATCGCCGTGTCGAAACGCTCGTACCGCTGACCAATCCGACCGTGCACGAGCAGGTTCTCTCACAGATTATGCTGGGCAATATTATTGACAATCAGCAAAGCTACGAGATATTGCCCGACGGAACGTCAAGGCGCATGGAAGTGCGCAAGGGCGAAGAGCCGTTCAACGCGCAGCAGTATTTCATGACAAACCCAAGCCTGTCCGGCCGTGGTGAAGCTTTGAAGTCCAGTGCACCCAAGCTGATTGCCGGGCTCCTCTCCGGTCGAAACAACAAGTAAAATTGGACCTGCATGGTTGAATCAGAAGCCCAGGGGCGCCTTCCAGGGATTGCCCCGGTCTCCGTCGTCGACATCGGGTCGAACTCGATCCGTGTGGTCATCTATGAAGGCATGTCCCGCTCGCCGACGATCCTTTTCAATGAGAAGGTGTTGTGCGGCCTGGGCCGCGGTATTGCGCTGACCGGCAAGATGGATGAGGCGAGCGTAGAGCGCGCTCTGGCCGCCCTCCATCGCTTCAAGGCTTTGTCCGACCAGGCGCGCGCTTCCACGATGTATGTGCTCGCAACGGCGGCGGCGCGCGAAGCATCGAACGGTCCAGACTTCATCCATCAGGCAGAAACGATCCTTCAGCGCAGAGTTCGTGTTCTCTCCGGCGAGGAGGAGGCGAAGTTCTCCGCACTCGGCATCGTCAGCGGCTTTTATGAGCCTGACGGCATTGCCGGCGACCTTGGTGGCGGCTCACTCGAATTGATCGACATCAAGGGTAAGGAAATCGGCAAGGGGGTAACCTTGCCGCTCGGTGGCCTTCGCCTCTCGGAATATGCAGGCGGCTCGCTGGAGAAGGCTCGAACCTTTGCCCGCAAGCATGTGAAAACCAGTTCCAAGCTGCTCGCTAAGGGCGCCGGGCGAACGTTCTACGCGGTCGGCGGCACTTGGCGAAACATCGCCAAGCTGCACATGGAGATGACGCAGTATCCGCTGCACATGATGCAGGGCTACGAAGTTTCGCTCGAGGCGATGATGCACTTCCTCGATCAGGTGGAGATTGCACGGGATTCAAAGGATCCTGCGTGGATGGCTGTTTCGAAGCATCGCCGCGCGTTGCTTCCCTTCGGCGCCGTGGCCATGAAAGAGGTTCTAAGCGCAATGAAGCCCTCTGTTATCTCGTTTTCGGGGCAGGGCGTGCGCGAAGGCTATCTCTATTCACTGCTCTCGGACGGTGAGCGTCGCACCGATCCGCTGCTGGCGGCCGCCGGCGAACTCGCCATTCTGCGTGCACGTTCGCCAGAGCACGCCAGAGAGCTGGCGGGATGGACCGGCCGCATGATGCCCTATTTCGGCATCACTGAGACGGAGGAGGAGGCGCGCTATCGTCAGGCAGCCTGCCTGCTTGCCGACATCAGTTGGCGCGCGCACCCTGATTACCGTGGACTACAGGCGCTGAATATCATTGCGCACTCGTCCTTTGTTGGCATCAGTCATCCTGGCCGCGCCTTCATTGCGCTAACGAATTACTACCGGTTCGAAGGACCGTACGATGACGGTGCCACAGGCCCGCTTGCGGCGATCGCGACTCCGCGCTTCATCGAGCGCGCCAAGCTGCTCGGCGGTTTGTTGCGGGTGGTCTATCTCTTTTCGGCATCCATGCCGGGAATCGTGCGAAACCTGACCTTCCAGAAGTCGTCCCAACCAGATCTCGACCTGGAGTTCGTGGTTCCGGCGGAATATCATGACTTCGCCGGCGAGCGCCTTGAAGGCCGGCTGCAACAACTTGCCAAGCTGACCAACCACCGTTTGGCTTTCCGCTTCGAATAGCGATTGGGGACGCACGACCGAGGTGCGAGGCGAAAAGCATCTTCCGCTGGCTAATCTTGGCTCGATGTGGATGCTTCATGCCAGAACGGAGGAACCCCGCTCTTGGCGGGGTTCCGTTTTAGCCATCGTTGGCTCTTGCTTTCGGCCCTTCCTTGCTGGAAACCGATGCAGTCTTGCCGTCAGGTTGTTGCCCAAAATAGGTTCCGCCGAGATGGCCGCCACCGCTGGTGTTTTCGACCTGACGCTCGGTGCGCTTTTGGATTTCTTTCACGTCTGTCTTGCTCATAAGTGTCTCCATTGTTGAGGTGGTGACCTTGGAACAACCAATCCACGCCCATTTCGTTCAAATTTTTCGAGGAATGGTGGTTGGAGCGAGCCGCAAAACAACCTCGACGAGCCAAGACCAATCATGGTGGCGGAGCGCCTGTGCAGAGGCGGGGAACTGTGGCATAACTTTGACCCATGGCGATACATGGCGTGACGGTCCATCGCGACACGGTTGGAACGGGAGAGGCAGCGGGCGGTTCGCTTGCGACCGCCTATTCCGTGGGCATCCTCTGCTGGCTGCTATCGGCGGGCGTCTATATTGCCGCGAAATGGGTCTCGACTGAGATGCCGCCCTGGACGCTCTGCTTTTGGCGCGTGTTGATTGCCTGGGCGATTTTGATGCCCATCGTGCGCCGGCATTTCGGCGACATGGTCGCTCTTATCCGAGCCCGCGGCCTGGAACTGCTTGTCGTCGGTGGCATGGGACTTGCGATCTGCCAAGGCTTGATTTTTGTCGGCCTGGAGCATGCCGAGGCCACGACTGCGGGCATCATTATCGCACTGATCCCGATCATCACCATGATCCTCGCCCGTTTGTTTCTCGCCGAACCGATGGGAAGCTGGCAGGTGATCGGATCGATCCTGGCCTTTTTCGGGATTGTGGTCATCATCATCAAAGGCAGCCCGGCTGCGTTGATGCGTCTCGATCTCAATCCGGGCGAACTGTGGATCGTCGCCGGCGCGTTCTGTTTCAGCCTCTATACGGTGTTGCTTCGCCGGGCGAAATTCGATTTGAACCGCCTAGCGCTGCTTGTGCTGCTTCTTGGCGCCGCGGTGCTGACGGCGCTGCCCTTCTACCTCTATGAGCTTGCCTCGGACGAACGCTCGACGCTCAATACCAGCGGGCTCATTGCGCTCGCATACGTCGCGATCCCCGGCGGGGCGATCATGTATTATCTGTTCAATCGTAGCATCGAGGCCCTGGGTGCGGCGCGGGCTGGCGTGCTTCTCTACATCCAGACGATTTTCATCGCGATCCTCGCCTATCTGATCCTCGGGGAACAGTTGCAACGCTATCATCTCGAGGGCGCGGCTCTCATCGTCGCCGGTCTGCTTCTGATCATCTTCCTGAAGCCGAAGACACAGGCCGCAAAAGCCTGAGGGTGCGGGCCACCGTCGACAGTCGAACCTGCCCGCGACAAGCCGGCCGTCTCTCTTTGCCCCTCACCGGGGAGGCGTTAATCGCCTGCGTCGCATTCGTAAAGATTTCGGCCCTAAGTTGACGTATTGCTTTGGGATGCTTCAAGTGAGCAGCCAACCACTGCGAAAGGAGCTTGGGCGAGAGTGATGATCACCGACATTGAGGACTTTTTCACGAAAGGATGCGGACGCTGCGAGCGCTTTGCGACGCCGGACTGTTCGACGCGGCAATGGATTGACGGCCTGAACGAGCTCCGCCGCATCTGTCGTGAGGTGGGTCTCGTCGAGACGGTGAAATGGGCGCATCCCTGCTACATGCATGAAGGCCGCAACATCGCCATAATGGGCGCCTTTCGCGGCGATTATCGCCTGACTTTCTTTAACGCCGCATTGCTGAGAGATTCCGAGGGCGTCCTCGAGAAGCAGGGGCCGAACACTCAACATCCCGACATGCTCCGCTTTGTGGAGAACGCACAGGTCGTAAAGATGGAACCTGTCATCCGGTCCTACCTGAAGGAAGCGATGGGCTACGCCGAGGCGGGCATCAAGCCATCGAAAAGGCAAGGCGAAGTCGATCTGCCCGATGAGCTGGTTGAGGCTCTCGATTCCGATCCTGAACTTGCCGAGGCGTTTTACGATCTGACACCTGGCCGACAGAAGAGCTACGTGATCAATCTCAACGGGGTGAAGAAGTCGGAAACGCGAACGACGCGGATCGCTAAATTCCGAGATCACATTCTCGCTGGAAAGGGTGCTACGGAGCGATAGTTCGAGGTTCCTAAAGGCTTGCCGCTCAGGCGTCGTTCATTTCTGGAAAGCCCCGCGCTTTTCAAGCGGGACCTTCCTTGTGAGACTTAAGCTTATTTCGCGTTCAGGAGTTCACCGACTTCGAGCAGGCTGAACTCGTTGTTGTCAGCCTTGTCGATGGCGCGGCCCGCAGAGAAGGGCAGGTTGTTGTCGTTGCCGACGATGATGTGGGTGGCATCGACGCGGTCGACGTTTTCGATCGTCACGAAAGGCATGTCATAGATGCCATCCTTGTTGCCGGCCTTCTTCTTGTTGTCGGGGTCCTTGATATTCAGCAGGTCGATGTAGCCGATCTTGCGGACAGCCTTGCCGACGTTGGCGTCGTTGAACTCGATCTTGTAGATGCGCTTGAGTTCAGCCGGAGCCTCAAAGCAATCGGGCTTCGGCTGCTTGGGATCGGCACAAGCCTTGTCCTTCGTGCCGGCGCCGTTGTCACGTTCGATGACGAGGGCGGTCGCATCGTCGAGCATGTTGAAGTCACCGATCGAAACGCCCTTGTCCTCGAACGGATAGAACCAGGTGCGCCCAGTCCATTTCTTGGAAGCCGTGTCGAACTCGATGACGCGGATGGCAGTATGGCCGTCAACGGATTCCATCTTGCCGTCGTCTTGATAGAGGGCGCCCTCCAGAAGGCCGTAGAGCTTGCTACCGTCCTTCGACATGGCAAGACCCTCAAAGCCGCCCGAACGCTTCAGGTTGAAGACCGGCATCTTGGCGGTCGGGTTCGCCGGAACGGAGAGGACCGGATTGTCGGGCGACATGACAGGCTTGTTGTCAACAGTGGTCGCGACCACGTCGGTCAGGCGGCCCTCGGTGTCGAACTTCAGGAGATAGGGTCCGAATTCCTCGCCGATCCAGAAGCCGTCGGCGACAGGCTGTACAGATTCGATATCGAAGTCAGCACCCGTCAGATAGGGCTTGTCCGCGCCTTCGAGCACGATCGGGAAGGGGGCCTTCTTGTCGGGATCGGACAGGAACAGGTTCTTGACGACATCGACCTTGCCGGTCTGCCAGTCGAATTTCACCTGATGCAGGAAGAGCATCGCGTCGCTGGAGTTTGCCTTGGAGCCGAAGCCGTTGTCGGAGAGCGTCCAGAAGCTGCCGTCAGCCATCGTCTTGATGCCGGAGAAGCCCTGGATCGGCTGGCCGTCGAACGGCAGCTTCAGATCAGTGACGCGAACGCCGTCCTTGCCGGGAACGCTACCGAGCGCTTCGGTGCGCTTGCGGTCGGCGGTGGTGAACTTGCCGGAGTGCTTGAGGAACTCAGGCGCATCGGCCGGAGCCGCAACCAGCGTGTTGGCCGGCAGGATCGCCTGGCCCGCGAGCTTGGCGGGAAATTCCTGTTGGTCAGCAGCGGCCGAACCGGCGATCAAAAGAACAAATGAAACGGAAGCAAGAAGAGCATTTTTCATTGAAACCCCCAAAGGATGGAATGCGGGTTTCGATTAGCAATGCTTTCATGTCGGCGCGTTGACGCTTGCGTGAAGCTTTGGTGACGCCAGCCGGTTGTCCGCCTTGACGAGCGAGATGACGCCGAGGCTCTGGCCGCGACCCTTGACGGCATGGTTTCCCAGGTCCTGCGCCGAGACCGTCTCCGGCATCTTGATGCGCTGAGCGAGGTCGGAGGAGATCAGGACCGAGCGGTTCAACGTCTTGCAAAGCGATTCCAGTCGGGACGTGGTGTTCACGGTGTCGCCGAAATAGGTGATCTTGTGATGGTCGACACCGATTTCAGCCGTGATGACTGTGCCACCGTGCAAGGCGGCGCGCAGGCGAGGGACCTGACCAAATGCCGTCAGCCAGTGCTCGGCGTCCGCCTCGATCGCGCCGACGATATCGAATATGCAGTTCACGCATCGGGCGAACTTGATCCCGCGTTCCAATGGCCAGCTGATGATCGCGGCATCGCCCACATAGTCATCGATGGTACCCTTGTACTTTCTCACCGGCTCGGCGAACGAGGCGAACAGGGAACTCAGCATCTGCTGCGCTTTGAGATCGCCGTGTTTCTCGGCAAAAGAGGTCGAGTCCACCAGATCGATAAACAGGAAGACGCGTTCCTCGCTGATCGGTTTGCGGTAGCGGCTGAACAGCATGTTCAGGAAGATATCCCGCCCCAGTAGTTCACGTATCCGAAGCACGAAGATGATCAGCGCGCACACCGCGAGCGCATAGAGAAATGCGTTGAACGGCAGGACGACGGCATCGACCCACGATTCCGGATGAAAGAAGCCGAGCCACCACATGGATAGGCCGGCAACTGCAAATCCGGCGCTCATCAGTATTTCGTAGACGAAGATCTCCGCGAGGAAGAACGTCAGCGTCGGAAGCGCCTGCATGCGACGGTAGAGGGAGCGCAAGATGACTTTGCGCTCGAACGCAATGATCGGCAGGCCGATGGCGAGCGCGAACGTCGCACCGAGGAAGGGATGCCCCCCATAAAACCGCATATCGTAAAGCACGCCGCTCGCGGCGATGACAAGTGCGATCAATAGCCAGTTCTGGACTGGTGATATTTCCCTCATGGAGTCCTTTTCGCGGTGACGCGTCGCCGGGATACCCAAGGCATATAGGAAGCATCGGGTGCCTCCAAAAGACACGCCAGGTTCGTTCCGCGATCAATACAATCTCGAAATGACTATACGCGCAAAAACGTCCGCTTGATGGCGCTAGAGCGCCACCGTCTCGACCTTCTTACCGACGAAGCGAAGGGCGACCTGGCCCTGGATAAGCTGCAGCGCAGGCTCGCCGAAGAGCTCCCGCCGCCAGCCGTGAAGCGCAGCGACCTCGGCCTTCTCGCCCTCAGATGCGATCTTGTCGAGATCTTCGCTGTTGGCGATCACCTTTGGTGCGACGCCGTGCTTTTCCGAGATCAGCTTCAACAGGACCTTCAGCAATTCGGCGGCGGCGGCGGCGCCCTCTGGTGGCTGTGCCTGCCGTGGGGCGTGCGGCATTTCGGTCTTCGGCAAGGCAAGCGCGGCATTGACGGCTTCGACCACGGCAGCGCCGGCGGCCGACCGTTCCCAACCCTTGGGGATCGTGCGCAAGCGGCCAAGCGCTTCGGCGTCCTTCGGCTGCTGCTGGGCGATCTCATAGATCGCGTCGTCCTTCAGCACGCGCGAGCGCGGCACGTTGCGGCTTCGGGCCTCACGCTCGCGCCAGGCGGCGACATATTTGAGGATGGCGAGTTCCTGCGGCTTGCGCAGGCGCATTTTCAACCGCTGCCATGCATCGTCCGGATGCAGGTCGTAGGTCTCGCGGGCCTCAAGGATATCCATCTCCTCCCGCAGCCAGGAGGAGCGGCCTTCGCGTTCGAGTTCGGCCTTGAGGTAGAGGTAGACGTCACGGAGGTGCGTGACATCGGCCAGCGCGTAGTCGAGCTGCTTTTCCGAGAGCGGCCGGCGGCTCCAGTCCGTGAAGCGCGACGACTTGTCGATTTGGACGCCCTTGGTGCGGCTGACGAGCTGGTCGTAGGAGACCGAGTCCCCGAATCCGCACACCATCGCGGCAACCTGAGTGTCGAAAATCGGATGCGGAATGAGCCCGCCGCGGTTGTAAATGATTTCGATGTCTTGGCGGGCGGCGTGGAAGACCTTGAGCACGGCAGGATTGGCCATCAGCTCGAAAAACGGCTTGAGGTCGAGGCCCTTCGCCAACGGATCGACCAGCACTTCCGTCGTTGGGCTTGCCATCTGTATTAAGCAGAGTTCCGGCCAGAACGTCGTCTCTCGGAGAAACTCGGTGTCGATGGTAATGAATTCTGACTTGGCCAGCTCTTTGCAGGCCGCCTCCAAATCGGCGGTTGTTTCGATCATCTCAATTCATTCGCAGGATAGACATAGTTGAACCTTCCTTCTCCTTTCGGCCGGATATGTCAACTAGAACCCGCAAAGAGCCGTCAAACAACTCTAACATAACTGGTCATGCCGGTCTTTTGATGCTCGATGATGTGGCAATGCAGCAACCAATCGCCGGGATTGTCGGCCACAAAGGCGAGTTGCACTTTCTCATCGGGTTGGACGAGATAGGTGTCGCTAACGAGCGGCTCGACCTTCCGTGTCGAGGACGAGAGCACGGTAAAGCTCATGCCGTGCAGGTGGATCGGATGCGTGTGCGGCGTCACGTTCTCGAGCTGCAGGATGTAGCTCTTACCCAGCTTCAATTCCGCCAGCGGCGCGGTCGGATCCGGCGTGTCGCCGGGCCACGGTACCTTGTTGATGGCCCAGAAGCTGTAGCCCAGCGTACCACAGATGCTGTCGACAGGCGCACTCTCGGCCGTAGCGCTGAGAATGAGCGGGATCTTCTGTGCCGCAGACAGATCGGGCTTAGCGACCGGGTTCTCGCCAAGCGCCGTGAGATCGCCGACATTGCGCTTCAACGAGGTTCCGACGGCGCGAAGCTTGGCGATCGTCTTCGGCATTGTGCCCCTGATGTCTTCGAGTGTGGCGACGGCACCCTCGCTGTCTGGCATCCTGACGGCGAGATCGAGGCGCTGACCGGGCCCGATCAACAGCAGATCGAGCGGAAAGCGTTTCGAGACAGGATTGCCGTCGAGCGCGATGACGGTCGCCTCGGCGCCCTCCATCTTCAGGGAAAAGATGCGGGTGACGTCAGTCACCGCAATGCGGAGCCGGATGAGGCCGCCGGCCGGCGCATCATATTGCGGCTCCTGGTTCCAGTTGGCCGTCCTGACTGTTCCGTAGGTGCCGGTCTTTGCCGCATCACGCGGACGGAAGGCCGCGATGAACTGCCCGTCGCCACCGAGCCGCCAGTCGCGCAGATTGAGCACGACCTCGGCGTCGAATACCGGATCGTCTGGATCCTCCACCACGAGAACGCCAGTCATGCCGTGACCCATCTGTGTCAGCGTGTTGCAATGTGGGTGATACCAGAAAGTGCCGGCATCCGGCGGCGTGAAGGCATAGTCGAAGCTGTCACCGGTATAGACATAGGGCTGCGTCATGAACGGCACGCCGTCCATCTTGTTCGCTATTCTCAGGCCGTGCCAGTGGATCGTCGTCGGCTCGTCGAGCGTGTTCGTCAGCCTTGCCGCAAAAGGTTTGCCCTTCGTCATTCGCAATACCGGAGGCATGCCGGCGTCGCCCCAAGTCATGATGTCTTTCGTCATGCCGGAGTCGGCGAGGCTGGCCGTCGTCTTTAACGCTTTCAGCACTTGCGGCTCCGGCGCCGCTTCCGCCAACCCGAATTTCCCCGCTATTCCGACACCGACGCCATAAGCACCCGCAACGGCCGAGGCTTTCAGCAGGTTGCGGCGAGTGAAAAGGGGCATGTAGAGGCTCCGCGCGAGGATATTGCTCTTCTTTAAAGTTGACTGCGAGCTTCAGCAATATGGTAGGGAGTTGCCAAACTGCCGCATGGGTATTCGCGGTCGCATGGTTGCGGGCCTGTCATAAAGCTGGCGCAAAGCGCATGCTTAGCGTGCCAACCCTTGACAAATCAGACCGTCCATGCGCTTTTCCGCCCGATTTTCTTGTCGGTGCGGGAGAGCCATCAGAGCCCCTTGCCGCCGTCTTAAGCCAGATACCGGGAATTGAGATTATGCATCGCTATCGCAGCCACACATGTGCAGCCCTCCGCAAGTCGGATGTCGGCGCCAATGTCCGGATTTCCGGCTGGGTCCACCGTGTTCGTGACCATGGCGGCGTTTTGTTCATCGACCTCCGTGACCATTACGGCATCACCCAGGTCGTTGCCGATCCGGATTCGCCCGCGTTCAAGCAGGCTGAACTGGTCCGCGGCGAGTGGGTGATCCGCATTGACGGCCTCGTCAAGGCGCGCACGGAAGACACCGTCAACAAGAACATGGCGACCGGCGAGATCGAACTCTACGCGCAGGAGATCGAAGTTCTCTCCGCTGCCAAGGAATTGCCGCTGCCGGTCTTCGGCGAGCCTGATTATCCGGAAGACGTTCGCCTGAAGTATCGCTTCCTCGATCTGCGCCGCGAGACCCTGCACAAGAACATCGTCAAGCGCACGCAGGTTATCTCCGCCATGCGTCGCGAAATGGGCAATGTCGGCTTCACCGAATACACGACGCCGATTCTGACGGCCTCCTCGCCGGAAGGCGCGCGCGACTTCCTCGTGCCGTCACGCATCCACCCCGGCACCTTCTACGCGCTGCCGCAGGCGCCGCAGCAATACAAGCAGCTGTTGATGGTTGCCGGTTTCGACCGCTACTTCCAGATCGCGCCGTGTTTCCGCGACGAAGACCCGCGCGCCGACCGTCTGCCGGGCGAATTCTACCAGCTCGACCTCGAAATGAGCTTCGTCACCCAGGAAGACGTCTGGAACACGATGGAGCCGGTCATTCGCGACATCTACGTCGAGTTTGCCGAAGGCAAGCCGGTGACCGAGAAGTTCCCGCGCATTCCGTATGAGACGGCGATCCGTAAGTACGGCTCCGATAAGCCCGACCTGCGCAACCCGATCGAGATGCAGGCCGTCACCGAGCATTTTGCCGGCTCCGGTTTCAAGGTTTTCGCGAACATGATCGCCTCGAACCCGAAGGTCGAGGTCTGGGCTATTCCCGCCAGGACTGGCGGTAGCCGTGCGTTCTGCGACCGCATGAACGCCTGGGCGCAGAGCCAGGGGCAGCCGGGCCTCGGCTATATCTTCTGGCGCAAGGAGGGCGAGAAGCTCGAAGGCGCCGGCCCGCTCGCCAAGAACATCGGCGAGGAGCGCACCGACGCGATCCGTACCCAACTCGGCCTCGATGATGGCGATGCCTGCTTCTTCGTCGCCGGTGATCCGTCGAAGTTCTACAAGTTTGCCGGCGAAGCCCGCACGAGGGCCGGCGAGGAGTTGAACCTCGTAGACCGTGATCGCTTCGAATTCTGCTGGATCGTCGACTTCCCGTTCTTCGAATGGCTGGAAGACGAGAAGAAGATCGACTTCGCCCACAACCCGTTCTCGATGCCGCAGGGAGGCCTCGAGGCGCTCAATGGCAGCGATCCGCTGTCGATCAAGGCCTTCCAATACGACATGGTTTGCAACGGCTTCGAGATCGCCTCGGGCTCGATCCGTAACCAGCTGCCGGAAGTCATGGTCAAGGCTTTTGAATTGACCGGCAAGTCGCAGGCCGAGGTCGAGGAGCAGTTCGGCGGCCTCTACCGCGCATTCCAGTACGGTGCGCCGCCGCATGGCGGCATGGCCTTCGGCATCGACCGCATCGTCATGCTGCTCGTCGGCGCCAAGAACCTGCGCGAGATCTCGCTGTTCCCGATGAACCAGCAGGCGCAGGATCTGCTGATGGGCGCACCGACCCCGGCAACGCCGACGCAGCTGCGCGAACTGTCGATCCGTCCGATCCCGCCGGTCAAGAAGGACTGAGAAAGCTGGCATAGAAAGCCCGGCCTGAGCCGGGCTTTTTCTTGGCACTCAAATCGCCGAGTAGAGCGCGTCGCGCAGATCCACCGTGAATTGCCCCCACATCCCCTCCAGCGCCGTATTCGTCAGCGCCACGGCGGTCAGTTTCTTTGCGGGATCGACAAACCAGCTATGGCCGTAGGCGCCGCCCCAGCGAAACGTCCCCTTCGACCACGGCACCTGCGCGGAGACCGGGTCGGTCACCACCGCCCAGCCGAAACCGAAGCCGACGCCCGGATCAAGAAGCTGGCGCACGCCGTTCGCCTGATCTGCCGTCATGGTCTTAACTGTTTCGGAAGAGAGAAGCGGCGAGCCGCCCTTGCGGATCGTCTCCAGGATCGCCAGCACGTTGCCCGCTGTTCCCGCCATGCCGGCGCCGCCGGAATGATAGGAGGCCGGATCGAAGATGCGGTCCGGCGTGAAGCGCACAGAGCCGTTCAGAGCCCGCACGGAGGCTTCTTTGCCCATCAGCGCGGGCTCCGGTGCGGTGTTCATATAGGCGGCAGCGAGCCGACTGTGATCACGCACGGCAAAGGCGATGTCAGCAAGGCCGAGTGGCTCCGTCACCAGCTTTGCCACGGCTTCGCCGAGCGGGGCACCTGTCTCCTTTTCGATGACGCCACCGATCACGTCCATTGCGAGCGAATATTGCCATTGTGAGCCAGGTGCGAAGAGGAGAGGGACGCTCGCCAGCCGCTTCAGGTTTTCGGCCAGCGGCAGGCCAGGTTGATCGAGGCCGTCGGAAATGCCTGCTTTGGCATAAGGACCATCCTCTTCGGCAAAGCCATAGCTGAGTCCGGAGGTATGAGTGAGCAGATGGCGGATAGCGATGACCGGCTCCGTCCCGTCCGCAAGTCGCGGGCGGAAATCCGGCAGCCATTTGGTCACGGGATCGTCGAGGTTGATGCGGCTCTGTTCGACGAGCCGCATCGCTGCGATCGTCACGATCGGCTTTGTGATCGAGGCGAGCCGGAAAATCGTGTCCTCGGCCATGGCCCGTCCTTTTTCGCGATCGGCAAGGCCTGCTGCACGACGATAGACGACGACGCCTTCGCGGGCAACGAGGACCACCGCGCCGACGAGACGTTTTGCTGCGATCGTGCGATCGATCACCGTGTCGAGTGCCCTTGCGAGGTCCGCAGTCTGCTGTGTGTGCTGGGTTTCGAGGGGAAGACTCATTGGATCAAGCCTCCTATAATCACAATGATCGTTCCTGAATAAACTGGATCGAATGATATTTCTAGAGTGATCACTATGAAAAATAACGACGACGGGAAAAATAGCGGTCAGAAGAAGCGCGGCCGCCCGCCGGCCTTCGATCGCGAGACGGTGCTTTCCGCCGCACGCGACGTCTTCTGGCAGCACGGCTATGACGGCAGCTCGATCGCCGATCTTACTGCCTCGATGGGGATTACGCCCCAGAGCCTCTACGCGGCCTTCCGCTCCAAGGCGGAGCTTTATCGCGAGGCGCTCGCGCAATATCGCCGCATGCCGCGCCCCGAACCCGGCAATCCTTTCCAGGCAGAGATCGACACCGTCACTGCCTTCGAGCGGTTCCTGAACAACTCGGCCGCCATTTTCACCGCGCCAGACCATCCGAAGGGCTGTATGATTTCGACGGCTGTGTTGAATTGCGCGGCCGAGAATGAGGACATTGCCGAATATGTCTCCTCGCTGCGGACGCAGACGCTCGACATTTTCGTGGCGCGCATCGAACGCGGCATCAAGGAGGGGGATATAAGCAAGGACGCGAACGCCCGATCGCTTGCCCGCTTTATGGGGGCGATCGTCCAGGGCATGTCGGTCCAGGCACGTGACGGCGCCACGGCCTCAGAACTGGCTGAAATGACCAGCCACGCAATCCATGAGTTGCGCCGCTACATTGCGTGACCGTTGCCCAAACAGAAAGGAACCCAGCGGCAGAGCGGGTCGCCGGGTTCCAGAGGCTCAGATCAATCGTTTGCGGTCACCTTCACGCCGAGGACTTGCGGCAGTGTATTCGGTGCGCCCATCGCGGCACCCATGATCATTGGGAACGGAACGGGCTTTGCCGGAGCGGCAGCGAGCGTCAGGTTCTTCGGATTGTCGAGGAAGGTGCTGACAGCCGCCGATATGGCGTTCTGCAGCTCCGGGATGTTGAGTTGCGCCAGCATGATCGGCGTCATCGCCTTCAACGAATCCGCCATCTGTTGGCCGGAGATGTTCTGCTGGCTGCCGGCGTAGTCGAGGGCGCGTTTGGTGATGGAAGCGTCATCGAAGCGGATCTGGGCGCTTTCGAACGACAGCTGCTGCATCAGCCCGAGCATCGACAGACCGAGGGCCTGCTGCGCCTCTTCCTTGTTCTGGTTTGCTTCCGCCTGCTTGGCCGCCTCCTGCAGCGACTTTATGAAAGGCATCGTGTAGCCGGAGATCTTAAAGGCGAGGTTCAGCTTGCCGATGTTGTTGAAGTCGAAGGCGAATTCGGAGACGTCGATCGTGCCGGGTGTCAGCTCCCAGGCGCCCTTCATCGTGATGTCGCCCTGGACGTGCTGGAGCGCGAGCTTGTCGATCGCTTCCTTGCTCTGCGCGTCGGTTGTCTTGCTGAGATCGGCCTTGAGACCCTTGAAAGCGCCATCAAAATCGAAGCCGGATTCGTCTTCGCGAAGCGTCAGGTTCATGTCGCTTTCAGCGAGCGAGAACAGCTCTGCCCCGTTCTGGACAACCTTCACCGGACCGCTGTGGGCGCTCTCGTAGAGCAGCATCGAGTCGAGCCCTTCACCCTTCGGATCGGCAGGGATCGAAATACCGCTCAGCGTCAGGTCGGTTGCTGTGAAAGTGGAGCCCTCGTTCGTAGCGCTGATGTTCGGGAAGGATGCTTCCTCGACATAGTAGCCGCCGTCTTCGTCTTCCTCGACGCCTTTCATCGTGATGTCGCCAATCTGCACCGCTTCGCCGCTGTTGGCCTTGAAGCTCGCCTGCTTCAGCGTCACCGTCGTGCCGTCGACATCGACGCCATCGGCAACGATCGTGCCTCCCTGCTGGCTGTAAGCGGCGTTGATCTTCGTCAGCAGAGCCTGGCCATCGAGGGCAAAGGCCGAGCCGGCGAGAGAAAGAAAAGCGGCGCCCGAAAGCATCAGCCGTGTCGTCCGGTAAAAAGTCATCTTGGGTCCCTTAGTGGCGGTGCGTAGCGGTGGCTCTGTTCGTAGCCGATCTACTGCGGTTCGATCGCGGTTTATATTTGTGTATTTCTAAATTTGTGTTGAAGGGAAAACGAAAGAACGACCAAATTCGGGCAAAGCAGCTACTGTCATTCTTTTCTCATCGTTCCAAGACTTCATCCACAGCCCGAATGCTTGGATTCCTTGCTCAAATAGGACATCTCGGCTAGTCAGGACATATGGGACAACAGATTTTGCCGCCCTCCGGCGGAGACGACGACAGTATCCTTCCGGTCGATCTGAAGGCGGCGCTTGAAGAGCGCTATCTCGCCTATGCGCTATCGACTATCATGCACCGCGCGCTGCCCGACGTGCGCGACGGCTTGAAGCCGGTGCACCGCCGTATCATTCACGCCATGAGCGAGATGGGCATCCGGCCCAATTCCGCCTTCAAGAAATGTGCCCGTATCGTCGGCGATGTCATCGGTAAGTTTCACCCGCATGGCGATCAGTCGGTCTATGATGCGCTGGTGCGTCTGGCGCAGGATTTCTCGCAACGCTACCCTGTCGTCGACGGGCAGGGCAACTTCGGCAACATCGACGGCGACAGTGCTGCTGCCTATCGATACACCGAAGCCCGCATGACCGAGGTCGCCGGTCTCCTGCTCGATGGCATCGAACAGGATGCAGTTGATTTCCGCCCGACCTACAACGAGGAAGACGAAGAGCCGGTCGTCCTGCCGGGCGCCTTTCCGAACCTACTGGCGAATGGCTCGTCTGGTATTGCCGTCGGTATGGCGACCTCCATTCCGTCGCATAACGTCCACGAGCTCTGCGACGCCGCACTTCACCTCATCAAGCATCCCGATGCTTCGGTCGAAAAGCTGGTGGAGTTCATCCCCGGCCCGGATTTCCCGACGGGCGGCATCATCATCGACAGCCGCGAAAGCATCATCGAGGCTTACAAGACCGGCCGCGGCGGATTTCGCACACGCGCCAAGTGGGAGACCGAGGACCTCGGTCGTGGCGGTTATCAGATCGTCGTTACCGAAATCCCGTTCCAGGTCCAGAAGTCCCGATTGATCGAAAAGATCGCCGAACTCCTGTTGGCGCGAAAACTGCCCTTGCTCGAGGACATCCGCGACGAATCCGCCGAAGACGTCCGCGTCGTGCTGGTACCGAAGAACCGGACAGTCGATCCGACGATCCTTATGGAATCGATGTTCAAGCTGACGGAACTGGAAAGTCGCTTCCCGCTGAACATGAACGTTCTCTCCATGGGGCGCATCCCGCGCGTCATGGCGTTGAACGAGGTCCTGAAGGAGTGGCTCGACCACCGTCGTGAAGTGCTGCAGCGCCGCTCGCGCTTCCGTCTCGCCGCTATCGATCGTCGCTTGGAAATCCTCGGCGGCTTGCTGATCGCCTACCTCAATATCGACGAGGTCATTCGCATCATCCGCGAAGAGGATGAGCCGAAGCCCGTGATGATCGCGCGCTGGTCGCTGACCGACAACCAAGTCGAAGCGATCCTCAATATGCGCCTGCGGTCGTTGCGCAAGCTTGAGGAATTCGAGATCCGCACTGAATTCGACGCGCTCACCAAGGAGAAGGGCGAGATCGAGGCGCTGCTGGCATCCGAGGACAAGCAGTGGCAGACGGTCGCCTGGGAAATCGGCGAGGTGAAGAAGAAGTTCGCGAAGGCGACCGAGCTCGGCCGCCGCCGCACACAGTTTGCCGACGCGCCTGAAGCTGATGAGCAGGCAATCCAGCAGGCGATGATCGAGAAGGAGCCGATCACCGTCGTCGTCTCAGAAAAAGGCTGGATCCGCGCGCTGAAGGGACACATCTCCGACACCGCGACCCTGACCTTCAAGGAAGGCGACGCGTTGAAGGTTGCCTTCCCGGCACAGACGACCGACAAGATCCTGATCATCACCACGGGTGGCAAGGCCTACACGCTTGGTGGCGACAAGCTGCCCGGCGGTCGAGGTCATGGCGAGCCTCTGCGTATCATGATCGACATGGAAAATGATCAGGACGTGCTGACGGCGTTCGTGCACGATCCGGCCCGTAAGCAATTGATCGTCTCGACGGCGGGCAACGGTTTCGTTGTCGCCGAGACCGACATGGTCGCCAATACCCGCAAGGGCAAGCAGATCATGAACGTCTCCATGCCCGAGGAGACGAAGCTGATTGTTCCGGTCAGCGGCGATCATGTCGCTGTCGTTGGCGAGAACCGCAAGCTGCTCGCCTTCCCGCTGGCGCAGGTGCCTGAAATGGGGCGCGGCAAGGGCGTCCGCCTGCAGCGCTACAAGGACGGCGGCATTTCCGATGTGCGCTGCTTCGCCATTGCCGACGGCCTCGTCTGGGAAGATAGTGCCGGCCGCACCTTTACGAAAAACAAGGACGAGCTGGCCGAATGGCTCGCCGATCGCGCGACCGCCGGTCGCACCGTTCCGAAGGGTTTTCCGCGCAGCGGCAAGTTCGCAGGTTGAGGCAAAAATAAATCCGCGCGCCGCTCTTGGCGAGCGGTGCAATTCCTCTAATTCTGTCCTGTAATCACAACATGGACAGACATCATTCCGTAGGCGGACGGAATGATCGAATGTGGCGCTTTCGGGAGCATCATGTCGATCACGGAGGAATGTTGATGAGTGCTTGCAATACCATCACCTTGAATGTTGCGCATACTTTCAATGCCTCGCCCTGCGCTGTCTATGACGCATGGCTGAACCCTCAGATTGCAAAACGCTTTCTCTTCGCGAGCGATGAAGGCCGCGTGATCCGCGCCGATATCGATCCGAAGGTTGGCGGGCATTTTCTCGTCATCGATCGGCGTCCGACTGGTGATGCGGTTCATTACGGCGTGTTTCTGGAACTGCGTCGTCCGCGACGGATGGTCTTCTGCTTCTCTGCAGCCGAGCATGATCACAATGCGGACCGAATCCAGATAGACATCGAACCCCTTGCAGAAGGCACACGGCTGACGCTCTCACACGAAATGTGCTCTGAATGGGGGCAGTTCGAGGAGCAGACGCGGCAGGGTTGGGTTCACGTCATGCAAGGGCTCGAGCGCGAACTCGATGCCATGCAGGTGGTCAATGTGCCAGAGATTGTCGCGAAGGTTTCCGCCGAACCATCCAAAGCGAGTGCGCCATAATCGCGCAGACCAGGATCGTGCCGCCGATGAGAGTCATCGTCGGCGGCGCTTCTGCGAAAATTAACCAGATCCAGATCGGAGCCAGGATGGTTTCGAGCAGGTAGAACATGCCGACTTCCGGCGCCGACAGGTAACGCGGCCCCGTGGCAAGGCACCAAAACGCAACCGGCATCAGCAGCGCGCCGTTGAGGACGATCCACGCCGGATGCTCTATGACGAGTCCAGCCGGCAAAGCGTTGGCAAAACCGAGGATGGCAGGCATGGCGGCCGCAAGCAACGGCACGAAGCCCATGTCTCGGCGCGATGCACGACCGACTGTGATCGCCGACGCGAGGATGAAAGCGCTGAGCAGCGCCATGGCATCGCCGAAGACATGGCCGCCGGCCAATCCGTCACGGACGATCAAGCCAACACCGAACACCATGACGGCCATGGTAACGAGCGTGGAGAGCGAAGGGCGCTCCTTGAGGAATATCCAGGAGAGGAGGGCCCCGAACATCGGATTGAACGCGACGATGAAGACCACATTCGCCGTTGCCGTATTGAAGACGGCGAGCAGGAAGGTCAGCGTCGAGCAGCCGTAGAGCAATCCCGTTGCAAGGCCATGTTTGCCGGGCACAAGCACTGGCCATGTTCCCTTGACGTATCGGATGAGGCAGATCAGGACCACGGTCACGGCGACGGTCGTGATGCTGCGTGCGCCGAGGATCGACCACATGTCTCCATGAGCAAGGCGCACGAGGGGAATGTCCATGGAAAGAGCCAGGCCGCCGATTGCTGTCAGCAGCAGACCCTTCCGATGATCGGAAAGGGAGGGGAGGAGCATTTAGTAGCGTGTACTTTCGGGCAATGCGGAGGGATCGAAACGTTCCCAACCGCGCGAAGTCAGGTGCTCCTGCGGCTGGAAGCGAGTCTTGTAGTCCATTTTCCGCGATCCTTGAACCCAGTAGCCCAAGTAAACGTGCGGAAGACCCAAAGCCTTTGTCCGCCTGATGTGATCAAGGATCATGAAGGTCCCGAGCGAGCGCCGATCCATATCAGGGTTGAAGTAGGAATAGACCATCGACAAGCCGTCGCTCATGGTATCGGTGAGGGCGGCTGCCACCAGTTCGCCCGTCGGCCGCTCTTCGATCCCGGCCCCTTCCTTTCGAAGCCGATACTCGATGATCTTGGTGTTCACATGCGTATCCTCGACCATGATGGCGTAGTCGAGCACAGTCATGTCGGACATTCCGCCCTGTTGGTGGCGAAAATCAAGATAGCGTCGGAACAGCGAATACTGCTCGCTGGAGGGCTGGGCAGGAAACTCCGTGGAGATGATATCGTCGTTTGTCGCCAGAACCCGTTTCATCGACTTTGTCGGCAAGAACTCCTGCGGGAGGATGCGCACCGAGATGCAGGCACGGCAGGCTTCGCACGCTGGCCGATAGGCAATGTTCTGCGATCGGCGAAAGCCGCCCTGTGTCAGGATATCGTTCATCTCCGCTGCACGCGGCCCGACGAGATGTGTGAAGACCTTGCGTTCCATCTCGTGGGCCAGATAAGGGCACGCAGCCGGAGCAGTCAGGTAAAACTGCGGTGAGGGCGTCGTCTGCGTATTCATCTGTTCCGGAGATTTCCTTCGGTTCGCTGCTTATCTACAGGATGACTTAAGAATAAAAAACGTCAACAGCGCGGCCATTCTGTTGTCCGATGTTGCCCGTTATACTTTTGGATATGGCGCCCAAAGGCTGCCAGCAAAGGCCAGCAGCCGCGTTTATTTTAGCGTGTAAGGACCCGATCTAGGCGGTGCGTACGGTGACCGTGCCGACCAGAAAATCGTGGATAAGCCGGCTGCGCTCGGTAAACAGGCCGACCAGCAGAATCAGCGGCGTCAGAACGGAGTTCAAGATCCAGAAAAGCGCCAGGTGAACGATGGCGGTCAGAAAATCCATCCGCTGCCCGTCGACTCGGATGATTGCGATTCCCATTGCGCGCATCCCAAGCGAGGCCTGACTGGAACCGCCAACGGTGAAGCCGAAATAGAGGCCGGCAACGATCACGAACAAGGCCGGATAGAGAAAGAATCCGAGCCCCAGTGTGACGATCGACAGGAAGAAAAGCACGACGGCTGCCGGGATGCAAAGCAGCAGAACGATCACGTAATCGAGGATGAATGCGAAGACACGACGGCTCAGCGTGCCGCTGTAGGCGCGCCACTCGTCCGGTGCGGCATAAAGCGGGTTGGGAGTGAGCGTCATTGTTGCGGTCTCCTTTCGAGAAAGTGATGCCGCTGATATGGTATCGCTTCCCGCAAATGCAATATTTGCGCGCAGTCAGCGCTTGGCTAAAATCCTGGCCACCTCGACCGCAAAATAGGTGAGGACGCCATCACACCCGGCGCGCTTGAATGAAAGCAGGGTTTCCAGCATCGCCCGTTCACCGTCGATCCAGCCGTTCATCGCGGCCGCCTTGATCTGTGTGTATTCGCCCGAAACTTGGTAGGCGAAGGTGGGTAGTCCGAAAGCCTCCTTCATGCGCCAACAGATGTCGAGATAGGGCAGTCCCGGCTTGACCATCAGCATGTCGGCGCCTTCCTCGACGTCGAGCGCCGCGTCCCGGATCGCTTCGGTCCCGTTTGCCGGATCGATGTAATAGGTCTTCTTGTCGCCCTTGAGCAGCCCGCCGGTCGAGATCGCCTCGCGGTAGGGGCCATAGAATGCCGAGGCGAATTTGGTGGCGTAGCTCATGATACCAACATTCTGGTGCCCGGCAGCGTCAAGGGCGCGGCGGATGGCGCCGATTCTACCGTCCATCATCTCCGACGGCGAAATGATGTCAGAGCCGGCATTGGCCTGCATGACGGCCGCGCGCGCAACCTGATCGACCGTCTGGTCGTTGACGATCTCGCCATGTCGCAGGATCCCGTCGTGGCCATGGCTGGTGAAAGGATCGAGCGCCACATCCGTGATGACCCCGATATTGGGCACTGCCTTCTTGATAGCGATCGTCGCCTGGTTGATCAGGTTGTTGGCCTCAAGACTGTTCGATCCGGTTTCGTCGCGGAGTTCCATCTCGATGTTCGGAAAGGTCGCGATCGCCGGGATGCCGAGATCGGCCGCCTCCCTGGTGGCTTCGACGAGCTTATCCACACTCATCCGGTTGACGCCGGGCATTGCCGGTATCGGTTCGATGATGCCGGAGCCGGGAACGACGAAAACCGGCCAGATCAGATCGTCCACCGTCAGCCGGTTTTCCTGTACCAGGCGCCGCGTCCAGTCGGCCTTGCGGTTGCGGCGCATGCGCCGATGGCCGGTGATGTCGTCGACGAGATGCGTCTTGTCCTGCATGGTCGTTCCAGCTTTCTGCCATTCCAATTGTCGATGCGCTCATTATCATGGCACGGCCGAAAACCAAACCGGACGATTGGCCGCAATAATCGAGCCGCTGGCGAAGTCCCAACTGCAACCCTATTGTTTTAGATATGGACGCTGATTCTCCGACGATACCGAAGCCGACGCTAACCAGCGTTCTGTTCATCCTGTTCTTGCGCCTGGTCGCGATGTCCTGCTTCTGGTTTGGATTGCAGTATTGGGCGATGCTTGTCGGCTACTCGCTGGTGGGGGCAGGGCGCTTCGACCTGCTCAGCCTTCCCTGGAAGGTCGCAAGCACCTGCCTTGCCGTTCTCTTTCCTGTTGCGTCCCTCGGCCTTTGGCTGGCCGTCTCCTGGGGCCCGGTAATCTGGGTGCTAGCGGCAGGCGGACAGGTCATCATGCACGGCTTCATGCCGGACGTTTTCGGGTCCAACCGGCTGATCGTTCTCCTGCATATTGCGGTCGCTCTGGTCTACGTGGGATTCCGCGCCGTGCTCTGGTACGAGAAGCGAAAGCGGCGCCAGCAGGTAAGCGTTGATTTACCCTGATACATCTAGGAGATTCGGTAAGGCACTGTTAAGCCTGCGGTTTAAGTAGAATTTTATTTGTATTCGATAGGGTCTGTCTCAAGGCGGGAAGAAAACCAACACCGCCAAACAAACAGTGAGGCAGTCATCATGAACACGAAAATCAAGCCGCAGGCAGTATCGAACTTCCGTGACCAGCAGGAACAGGGCATCCGTGATCTTTACATGGAATCCCTTCATCTTGTTGAACGTCTTCACCGCCGTCTGCTCGACGTCATCAAGGATGAGTTCGACCGTCAGGGTCGCAGCGATGTGAACGCTGTCCAGGCACTTCTCCTCTTCAACATCGGCAACTCCGAGCTGACCGCCGGCGAACTTCGCTCTCGCGGTTACTACCTGGGCTCCAACGTTTCCTACAACGTCAAGAAGCTCGTCGACCTCGGCTTCATCAACCACCAGCGCTCGCGCATCGACCGTCGCTCGGTCCGCATCAGCCTGACGGAAACCGGCCAGGACATCGCGGAAACCGTCGCCAAGCTCTACGAGCGCCACGTAGGCTCGATCGACAAGGTCGGCGGCATCGGTACCGACGAATTCACGCAGATGAACAAGCTGCTGACCCGTCTGGACCGCTTCTGGAACGACCAGATCCTCTACCGCCTGTAATCTCGTAAGCCAACTTCCCTGCTGGCTTATCAGACCTCCAAGGCACGAAAGGGCGCAACGGTATTCCGTAGCGCCCTTTTCGCGTTTCCTCGCTCCGTTGCGGGGGACTACATATTCGGCCGACAACTTGCTAATGACTTCGCACGAACCTTTGGGGGTTCTAGCGTGAATCAGGAGTTGCAGGTCATGGTGTCAGCTGTCTTGGCGGCGAGCGGTGGGGTGAAGCAGGTCATCTGCATCAGTTGGGGGACGAAATATGGTGCCCCCTTCATCAACCGTCTTTATGCCATGGTGAAGCGCAATATCACGCCTCCCTTCACCTTCACTTGCTTCACCGACAATCGCAGCGATCTAAATCCTGAGATCCTTTGCGAGGACCTGCCGCCGCTGGATGTCGAAAACATGCCGGTGAGAACGAAGGGTATTTGGCCCAAGGGGCGACTTTGGGGGCCGAAGCTTGGAAGTTTGAGTGGTCCAGTGCTGTTCCTCGACCTCGATCTGGTCATCGTCGGTTCCCTCGACTCATTCTTCGAGGTCGGCGGTCCTGACGACGTCATCCTGTCGCGCAACCAGACGACGCCGTTTGAACGCCTCGGACAGACATCTCTCTTCCGCTTTCCTGTCGGCAAGCTGGTTTCCTTGCAAGAAAAATTCCGTGCCGATCCCCAAGGGGTTGCTGACGAATATGAATTCGAGCAGCGCTTTGTGACGAGAAATGCGCCCGGCGGCGCGAAGTTCTTTCCGCGTCGGTGGGTGCTCCATTTCAGGCAGGATTGCCGCTGGCCATTCCCGCTCAATTATTTCCTGACGCCACGCCTGCCGGGTGATGCGCGGGTGATCCTGTTTCCACGCGACTTCCATCCGCAGTTCGCGGTCGAAGGACGGTTCGGGTTGAAGGGCCGCGCGGCGCCGCCGCTGGATCATATCCGACACATGTTCGACCCCGAACGAAGACGCAACAGGCCGCTGTTTCGTTATCTGCGCCACTACATCCGACCAACGCCTTGGGTGGCCGACCACTGGCGCGAGTAGGCACCTTCCGTCAACGCTGTCGTGACATCTTTGCAACGCATGGCAGGCAAGCATAATCGCCTGTATTCAAGCCGTTTTTTAGCCGCTATTAACCGCCACATTCTGTGGATCGATATGGTTTTTCCGCGTTGTCTGCGACCGACGGTTGAGTGTGGTGCGAGGCGACACGAATTGGCCATATTAGCATGTCAGCGGAAATGCACGGCAAAATGGCGCTTCCCCAATTGAGGTCCGATAACCTCGTGCTCCCTGCTCGCAATCCTGTGATTGCCGGCAGAGAGATTGTGTAATGCGCCGTGGCGACGGGTTGGTAGGGATTTGCGCTCTCGCAGGGATAGCGAAGGTCGTCGGTCTCTCAAGCAGCGGCAATTTAGTGGTTGGGATGAATGTCGAAGAAAATCGGAACTGAAGCTCTTTCTCGTCGGGCGTTTCTGACGTCTGCGGCAATGGTGGGAGCGGGCGCATTGGCTACCCCCGCACTCGCGCAGTCGGCGATCGATTCGCTCATTAATGCTCCGCAGCGCGGCGATTGGGATGACCAATTCGATGCAAAGGCGGCATCCCGTACGGCGACGGCCGTCGTTTCGAACACGCCGATTCTCGGACCGCAGTCGGTGCCCAGTATCCAGCAGGCGATCATGCAGTATCAGCAGATCGCCTCCGCGGGCGGTTGGCCTCAAGTGAGCCCAAGCCAGCAGCGCCTGCAGATCGGCGTGACGGACCCGGCCGTCCAGGGGCTTCGCCAGCGTTTGGCCATTACCGGCGACCTGCCGCGCGAGGCGGGCATGTCTTCGGCGTTCGATTCCTATGTCGACGGCGCCGTCAAGCGCTTCCAGGCGCGTCACGGCCTTCCGGCTGACGGTGTTATCGGCGAGTTCACCTTGAAGGCGATGAACGTTCCGGCCGATGTTCGCCTGCAGCAACTGAACACCAACCTCATCCGGATTCAGACCTTCCCGGAAGAGCTGGGACGCCGCCATGTGATGGTCAACATTCCGGCGGCTTACGTCGAGGCGGTGGAAGACGGCAGCGTTGCGACGCGCCACGCCGCGGTTGTTGGCCGGCTTAGCCGTCCGACGCATCTCGTTAACTCGAAGATCTACGAAGTTATTCTCAATCCTTATTGGACGGCACCGCGCTCGATCGTCGAAAAAGACATCGTGCCGCTGATGCGCAAGGACCCGACCTACCTCGAGAAGAATGCCATTCGCCTGATCGATGGCAAGGGCAACGAGGTGGCGCCGGAAACGGTCGACTGGAATGCGGAGAAGGCGCCGAATTTCATGTTCCGCCAGGATCCGGGCAAGATCAACGCCATGGCGTCCACGAAGATCAACTTCTACAACAAGAACGGCGAGTACATGCACGACACGCCGCAGCAGGGTCTCTTCAACAAGCTGATGCGCTTTGAGTCCTCTGGCTGTGTCCGCGTCCAGAACGTTCGGGACCTGACGACCTGGCTGCTGCGCGAGACCCCGCCGTGGTCACGTCAGCAAATGGAGCAGGTCATCACGACCCGCGTCAACACACCGATCAAGCTTGCCGAAGAAGTGCCCGTTTACTTCGTCTACATTTCCGCTTGGGGCATGCCGGATGGCGTCGTGCAGTTCCGCGACGATATCTACCAGCTCGACGGCAATGCCGAGCTTGCGCTCGACACGACCGCCACCACGGAGCAGCCGGTTCAATGAGTCAGTTGGATCGCGTTTGATTTTCTCGAAACCGCGCCCCTCTGGCGCGGTTTTTTGTTGTCCTATCGAGCCTGGAACCCGCGGCGCGTAGATTGCCTAGCAAATGTCGTTCTCCGTATTGCCCTTGGCAGGGCAGGGCGCTAATACCTTCGCGCATTCCAGTTGAGGAGCCCGCCCATGACCAATGCTTCCACCCAGACCTTCTTCAATCGCTCGCTTGCCGATACCGATCCGGAAATCTTCGGCTCGATCCAAAAGGAACTCGGTCGCCAGCGTCATGAGATCGAGCTGATCGCTTCGGAAAACATTGTTTCCCGCGCGGTTCTGGAAGCCCAGGGCTCCATCATGACCAACAAGTACGCTGAAGGCTATCCGGGCAAGCGCTACTATGGCGGCTGCCAATTCGTCGATATCGCGGAAGAACTCGCGATCGAGCGCGCCAAGAAGCTCTTCGGCGTCAACTTCGCCAACGTTCAGCCGAACTCCGGTTCGCAGATGAACCAGGCTGTGTTCCTGGCGCTGCTGCAGCCGGGCGACACCTTCATGGGCCTTGATCTCAACTCGGGCGGTCACCTGACACACGGTTCGCCGGTCAACATGTCGGGCAAGTGGTTCAACGTTGTGTCCTACGGCGTGCGCGAAGGCGACAATCTGCTCGACATGGACGAAGTTGCTCGCAAGGCCGAAGAGCACAAGCCGAAGCTGATCATCGCCGGCGGCACCGCTTACTCCCGCATCTGGGACTGGAAGCGTTTCCGCGAGATCGCTGACTCGGTTGGCGCCTACCTGATGGTCGACATGGCCCACATCGCCGGTCTCGTTGCCGGTGGCCAGCATCCGTCGCCGTTCCCGCACTGCCATGTCGCGACTACCACGACCCACAAGTCGCTGCGCGGCCCGCGCGGTGGTGTCATCCTGACCAACGATGAAGATCTGGCGAAGAAGTTCAATTCGGCCGTATTCCCGGGTCTGCAGGGAGGTCCGTTGATGCACATCATCGCTGCCAAGGCCGTTGCCTTCGGCGAGGCGCTGCAGCCCGAGTTCAAGGACTACGCGGCCCAGATCGTCAAGAACGCCAAGGCGCTTGCCGAAACCCTGATCGCAGGCGGCCTCGACGTCGTTTCCGGCGGCACCGACAACCACTTGATGCTGGTTGACCTTCGCAAGAAGAACGCGACCGGCAAGCGTGCCGAAGCAGCGCTCGGGCGCGCCTACGTCACCTGCAACAAGAACGGCATCCCGTTTGACCCTGAAAAGCCTTTCGTCACGTCGGGTGTGCGCCTCGGCGCACCGGCCGGCACGACGCGCGGCTTCAAGGAAGCGGAATTCAAGGAAATCGGCAATCTCATCGTTGAGGTTCTCGACGGCCTGAAGGTCGCCAATTCCGACGAGGGGAACGCAGCCGTGGAAGCAGCCGTTCGCGGCAAGGTGGTCGACCTGACCAACCGCTTCCCAATGTACGATTACATCGGCTAAGGATAGCGCATGCGCTGCCCATTCTGCGGATCGGAAGACACACAAGTCAAGGATTCACGCCCGGCGGAGGACAATACGTCCATCCGCCGCAGGCGCATTTGTCCTGATTGCGGCGGTCGCTTCACGACCTTCGAGCGCGTGCAACTGCGCGAGCTGATGGTGTCGAAGAAGACCGGTCGCAAGGTGCCGTTCGACCGCGACAAGCTGGTGCGATCTTTCGAGATCGCACTGCGCAAGCGTCCGGTCGACCGCGACCGCATCGAGCGCGCGGTCTCCGGTATCGTTCGACGGCTTGAAAGCTCGGGCGAGGTCGAGATCAGCTCCGAGCAGATCGGCCTTCAGGTGTTGGAAGCGTTGAAGAGTCTGGATGACGTCGGCTTCGTTCGCTATGCCTCGGTCTATCGGGATTTCTCGCACGCCGAGGATTTCGAGAAGGTCATTTCCGAGATCAACGCCAAGATCGCCCGCGATCCCCTGGACAACTAGCTCATGAGCGCTTCGGAAGACGACGCGCGTTTCATGCAAGAGGCGATCCGCCTGGGTCTCCTGCATCTCGGCCAGACATCTACCAATCCTTCAGTCGGCTGCGTGATCGTGCGTGACGGTCAGATCGTCGGCCGTGCGGTGACGGCGGTCGGCGGGCGTCCCCATGCCGAACCGCAAGCCCTGGCCGAAGCCGGCGAACGGGCACGCGGCGCCACCGCCTATGTCACGCTCGAACCCTGCTCGCATTACGGCAAGACGCCGCCCTGCGCGGAGGCGCTGATTGCCTATGGTGTTGGTCGTGTCGTTATCAGCGTGACGGATCCGGATCCGCGCGTTTCGGGCAAGGGGATCTCCATGCTGCGCGACGCCGGGATTGAAGTCGAGTCCGGAATTCTCGAAGAGGAAGGCAGGCGTTCGCTCGCCGCGTACCTCACGCGCCAGACGAAGAACCGGCCCTATGTGACTCTCAAACTTGCTGTTTCTGCCGACGGTATGATCGGCAAGAGGGGTGAGGGGCAGGTTGCAATCACCGGTCCGGCCGCACGGGCCGAAGTCCAGAAGCTGCGTGCTGAAGCCGACGCGATTCTGGTCGGGATCGGTACTGCGGTCGCCGATGATCCTTTGCTCACGGTTCGCACGCCTGGCCTTGAGACGCGCTCGCCGGTTCGCGTCGTGCTCGATGAACATCTCTCTTTGCCGCTGGACAGCAAGCTGGTTGCAACTGCCAGGCAAGTGCCGTTGATCGTTGTCGCGACTGAGCCACCGCGCTTCGATAACAGCGAGGACAAGGCCTTTCTTGCGCGCCGCGACGCGCTGGATCAGGCGGGCGTCGAGGTGGTCCAATGCAATCCCAACCGTCTGGACGAGCTGCTGCCGGCGCTCGCGTCGCGCGGCATTTCCTCGCTTGTCGTTGAAGGCGGCGCGCGGACGGCGAAGCTTTTCCTCGATGCCGGCTATGTCGATCGCATCCTCCTCTATCAGGGCCCCGAGGTGATCGGGCAGGATGGTATTGAATCCCCGGTAACGAAGACCGATATGCCATCGGACCTCCTGCACAGGGGGACCTTCATATTTGGCGACGACCGCCTGGACGAATACGAAAGAGAGCTTTGATGTTTACCGGAATTGTCACCGACGTCGGCACGATCGAATCCGTTTCCGCGTTGAAGGAAGGCATCAAGCTGCGCGTCGCCACCGCCTATGATCCGGCGACGATCGACATGGGCGCCTCGATCTCGCATTCCGGTATCTGCCTGACGGTGACCGGCTTGCCTGGTGATGGTAGCAACGGCCGCTGGTTCGAGGTCGAAGCCTGGGAAGAGGCCCTGCGCCTGACGACCATCGGGACGTGGAAGGAAGGCAGCCATATCAACCTCGAGCGCTCGCTGAAGATCGGCGACGAACTCGGTGGCCACATCGTTTCCGGTCACGTTGACGGCAAGGCAGAGATCCTCTCCGTCACCGAAGAGGGCGATGCCACACGTTTTCGTCTGCGCGCGCCGCAGCATCTTGCCAAGTTCGTTGCGCCCAAGGGCTCGATCGCCCTGGATGGCACGTCGCTCACCGTCAACGCGGTCGACGGTACCGATTTCGATGTTCTGCTGATCCGTCACACGCTTGAGGTCACGACATGGGGTGAGCGCAAGGCCGGCGACTTCGTCAATTTCGAAGTCGACACCATGGCCCGCTATGCTGCTAGGCTGGCCGAGTTCCCGACCGCGAAAGCAGAATGACTTCTCCATTGTAGTTGCATCGTTGGACCTCGCGAAAGCCGAGCTTTCGCGCGAGGCGCAGCGAGGGCTCGTTCCCCGGATCGATGATGCATGTCATCGGCTTGGAGGGAAACCGTTCTTCTGCCCAGGCGATCAGGGCGGTCAGCGCCTCGCTGGCGTAGCCCCGGCCTTGCGCGAATGGCATAAGCCCCCAGCCAGTTTCCAACGTGCCTTCGGTGGAAACCGGCTGCATGTCCCGCTTCATGTCGAGGAAGCCCGCTTCACCGACAAAACGCCGGGTCCGCTTTTCCTCGATCGCAAGAAATCCAAAGCCCATGTGATGCCACATGCCTGCAACGCGCAGCAGCCGGGCCCAGGCTTGCTCACGGGTAGACGGCACGCCTCCGATAAAGCGGACGACGGCCTCGTCGCTCCACATCGTCTGGTAGGCCTCAAAATCGTCGACGGTATGTGCCCGCAGCAGCAGCCGCTTCGTCTCGATGGTCGGAATGCTGGTCATCATGAAGACGCTCTCTCGAATGGACGTCATGCGCCGGGTTCGCCGTCCCAATAGTTCAGATTACCGCTGCCTCTGCCCATGAAACGAAAACGGTTCGCTTCGTCGCGATTGGTCTTGGCGAGAAATTTTCCTGAATCGGGATACTCGACGATCTCGGTCTTCGCCTTGGTCGAGATACCGAGGTAAATGAGAGGCGTCGAACCAGTGTTGATGATCTGATGCGCGGTCTCTTGTCCTCCGGACGGAGCGCCGAGCGTGTCGCCCTTCCGGATAGCGTAGCGATTGGGGCCGAAGCGATACTCGCCGGTGCCCTCGATAACGAAGAACAGCTCGTCCTCTACATGATGATTGTGGAACGGACAGCTGGATTTGCCGGGCGGCACCTCGTTGTAGCTGATGCCGAGGCCGGCGAGACCGAGAAGCGAGCCGAACGAGGCGTCCGTGCCCTCGTACAAGTCTCCTTGCTTCCAGTGCTCAAGCTTCAAATCGGCGATGTTGATCACGGGCCTCGATACGCTGGACATTGTCTCCCTCCTGTTTCCAGAGAAAAGGCACCATCCTGCGAGAAAATACAACCGCAAAGCATCATGCCGGGCGACAGCTTGTGCCGCCGCCCTCGCGTTTATCGATAGTAGACGGTGAGACCCCCATCTACAGCCTGATCAACGTTGACGATGTTTCCGAGCAGCACGCCTTTGGCGTTGAGTTGATGCAGGAGCGGCTTGTTAACAGCAATGGCGGCGCGGATCATTTGGAGGTCATTGACGCTGCGTGTGGCAAAGGATTTCGGGTCACCGATATTTCCTGATCCGCCGTGATCGTAAACCTGCCGAACGTCGAGATTTGCGCCGCTGAAGGTTCGGAGGGTGCGCTCGATGCCTGATGGGGCGTTCATGTCGAGACTTTCCGCACGGCTGGCGTCTGCGAAGGCAAGAGTAACGACTGCGGAGGCGATGGCGGCAACGCGATTCATGGAACTATCCTTTCATCTGCTCTGACGATCGGCCGTCGGCAATGGATCGTCAGCGTTACACAGCTGAAATTGGTAGCTGGATTGTCCGCCTTCAACCAATAACTATCTGGAATTTGGTTACAAATTGTTCATGCGGGTTGCCCTTCATTCGCCACTTTCGAGGCGCCGCACAACGGTGGCCTCGGGCCGATGTGTGCAGTGTCCATCATGTGCTTGTCGCGATTCCGGATTTCGCATCGGACCCGTGATCCGAATTTGCTTGCCATTCCGGTCGCGGCGTGTTTTGACCGCGGCCTGCCAAACAGTGAAGTCCTCTAGCTCCGAAGGTGAAGCATGGCGCGAGAAACCGCTCCCCACATTTTGATCGTTGAAGCACGCTTCTACGACGACATGGCCGATGCGCTGCTCGAAGGCGCGACTTTCGCCTTGAAAGAGGCCGGGGCAACCTATGAGGTGGTTACCGTCCCGGGTGCTCTCGAGATTCCAGCGGCAATTGCCATGGCGCTCGACGGAGCAGATAATGAAGGCACGCAGTACGATGGATATGTCGCTCTTGGCATGGTCATCCGCGGCGAGACCTATCATTTCGACATCGTGTCGAACGAATCTTCTCGCGCCCTGATGGATCTGGCCGTGAGCGAATCCCTTGCCATAGGCAACGGTATTCTGACTGTTGAGAATGACGATCAGGCTTGGGCTCGTGCCCGCCGTTCGGACAAGGACAAGGGCGGATTTGCCGCCCGTGCAGCTCTCACGATGATCGAGCTGAAGAAGAAATTGGGTGCATAACGAATGAACAACGAAAACTCGGAGCGTCCCGTCAAGACTGCGAACCAGCGAGGTGCTGCGCGCCTTGCTGCCGTTCAGGCGCTCTACCAGATGGATATTGGCGGCACCGGCGTGCTGGAGATCGTGGCCGAATACGAGGCGCATCGCCTCGGCCAGGAACTCGACGGCGAGACCTACCTGAAGGCCGACCCCTCCTGGTTCCGCTCCATCGTCTCAGGCGTCGTGCGAGAGCAGCGTCGTCTGGACCCGCTGATCGCGTCCGCGCTGCAGGACGACTGGGCGCTGTCGCGTCTCGATAGCACCGTCCGCGCGATCCTGCGTGCCGGCGTGTTCGAGATCCTGGATCGCAAGGACGTTCCGGTCGCAGTCATCGTGACGGAATACGTCGAGATCGCCCAGGCCTTCTTCAGCGACGACGAGCCAAAATTGGTCAACGCTGTGCTTGACCGGATCGCCAAACAGGTTCGCGGCGAAGCCAAGAAATAGCGTTCTGGCGGGGCTGTTGCCCCGACCTCCAAAAACTCCCGGTTCCCATTGTGCTGCAAGGGCTTTTGGCGTTTGCGGGGCTTGACGCGCCGTTTT
Source organism: Rhizobium sp. BK661 (assembly GCF_024808825.1). NCBI lineage: Bacteria > Pseudomonadati > Pseudomonadota > Alphaproteobacteria > Hyphomicrobiales > Rhizobiaceae > Rhizobium > Rhizobium sp. BK661. The sequence continues at coordinate 137,229 of NZ_JANTYT010000006.1, forward strand.
CCTCCACGCAATCTCCGCGCGGCGTTGCAGCATTTCTGTGGGAGGAAATCGAGTCGGCGTATTCGCAGCCGGAGAGGGAGTGAGCTCCGGCTCTTTTGGAGGAAAGAGCGAAATGAGCATTCTTTTAGGGGTAATAGCGTGCGGTCTGCTCTCGGTGGTCTATGCCATCTGGGCAACCCGGTCGGTGCTCGCCGCCGATCAGGGTAACAAGCGCATGCAGGAAATTGCAGGCTATATTCGTGAAGGCGCGCAGGCTTATTTGACGCGCCAATACAAGACTATCGCAATCGTCGGCATCGTCGTTTTCATTGCAGCCTGGCTGCTGCTCTCCGGCACGGCTGCAATTGGTTTCCTCATCGGCGCGGTTCTGTCCGGCGCCGCTGGTTTCATCGGCATGCACGTCTCGGTTCGCGCCAACGTCCGCACCGCGCAGGCAGCATCCCAGAGCCTGTCTGCCGGACTTGAGATTGCTTTCAAGTCGGGCGCTATCACCGGGCTTCTGGTGGCTGGTCTGGCGCTTCTTGGCGTGTCGATCTACTACTATGTGCTGACCGTCGTGCTTGGACACGATGGCAGCTCCCGCGAAGTGATCGATTCCCTTGTCGCGCTTGGCTTCGGCGCGTCGCTGATTTCGATCTTCGCCCGTCTCGGCGGCGGTATCTTCACCAAGGGCGCTGACGTCGGCGGCGACCTCGTCGGCAAGGTCGAAGCAGGTATTCCGGAAGATGATCCGCGCAATCCCGCAACGATTGCTGACAACGTCGGCGACAACGTCGGCGATTGCGCCGGCATGGCGGCCGACCTTTTCGAAACCTATGCCGTATCCGTCGTCGCGACCATGGTTCTCGCCGCGATCTTCTTTGCCGGAGCGCCCCTCCTGCAATCGGCGATGCTGTATCCGCTCGCGATCTGCGGCGCTTGTATCATCACCTCGATCGTCGGCACCTTCTTCGTCAAGCTCGGCAGCAACGGCTCTATCATGGGTGCTCTCTACAAGGGCCTCATCGTAACAGGTCTGCTGTCGATCATCGGTCTTGGCGCCGCGACGTCGCTGACGATTGGCTGGGGTCCCGTTGGCACCGTCAACGGTGCGGAAATCACCGGCACGCACCTCTTTGTCTGCGGTCTGGTCGGTCTGATTGTGACGGCGCTAATCGTAGTCATCACCGAATACTACACCGGCACCAACAAGCGCCCGGTCAATTCCATCGCTCAGGCGTCGGTGACCGGCCACGGCACCAACGTCATCCAGGGGCTTGCCGTTTCGCTTGAATCGACGGCTCTACCGGCGATCGTCATCGTTGGCGGCATCCTGGCGACCTATCAGCTCGGCGGACTTTTCGGCACTGGCATTGCTGTTACCGCCATGCTCGGCATTGCCGGCATGATCGTCGCCCTCGATGCCTTCGGTCCGGTGACGGACAACGCGGGTGGCATTGCGGAAATGTCCCATCTGCCGCCTGAGGTGCGCAAGTCGACCGACGCGCTCGACGCTGTCGGCAACACGACGAAGGCTGTCACCAAGGGGTATGCGATCGGCTCGGCGGGTCTCGGCGCCCTGGTTCTGTTTGCCGCCTATTCCTACGACCTCAAGTACTTTGCCGCCAATGGCGACAAGTATCCATATTTTGCAGGCATCGGCGATATCTCATTCGACCTTTCCAATCCTTATGTCGTCGCCGGATTGATCTTCGGCGGCCTCATTCCCTACCTCTTCGGCGGCATCGCAATGACAGCCGTCGGTCGCGCGGCCGGCGCTATCGTCGAGGAGGTTCGCCTCCAGTTCAAGCAGAAGCCCGGCATCATGCAAGGAACGGAGAAGCCGGATTACGGCCGTGCCGTTGATCTACTGACCAAGGCGGCGATCCGTGAAATGATTATCCCGTCGCTGCTGCCGGTACTGGCGCCGATCGTCGTCTATTTCGGCGTGCTGCTCATTTCCGGTTCGAAGGCTTCGGCCTTTGCGGCGCTGGGTGCTTCGTTGCTTGGCGTGATCATCAACGGCTTGTTCGTTGCGATCTCGATGACCTCAGGCGGCGGCGCATGGGACAACGCCAAGAAGAGCTTCGAGGACGGCTTCGTCGACAAGGACGGGGTGCGTCACATGAAAGGCTCCGATGCCCACAAGGCCTCTGTGACCGGCGACACGGTCGGTGACCCCTACAAGGACACGGCCGGTCCGGCCGTCAACCCGGCGATCAAGATCACCAACATCGTCGCGCTGCTCCTTCTTGCCGTTCTGGCCTGAGGCTAACCGAGATCACTAAAAAACCCGCCGGAGCGATCCGGCGGGTTTTTCTTTGAGCATTCGCTCGCTCTAGCGCAAGCTGGCCGGGTTCTGAGGCGAAGCCGGCTGCGACGTGCCGCCACCGAAGAGGCCCTTGGCAGCGTTCGCGGCACTGCCGCCGGACAAAAGCTGCTGCAGGAAGGTGAAGTCCTTGCCGCCAGTCGGGGTGACACGCGTGATCGTATCAAAGACCTTGCCATCCTTGAGCGTGTAGTTCGCGCGACGCGTAACGATGCCGTCCTTGTCGAAATAGATCGCCAGAACGCTCTGGTCGACGACCTTCAGCTTTTGGAACGCCATGGAACGTTCGCGGCGCTGCGAGATGTAGTAGAAAACTTCGCCATCGAACGTTGCTGTTGTCGATGGTGTACCCAGGGACAGGAGAACCTGCTCGCGGCTCGATCCTTCCGGGACAAGATTCAACGACTGTTCGTCGGCCACATATCCGCCATTGAGGACAGTTCCTGTCTGGCAGCCTGAAAGTCCGGTGGAGGCAATCATGATGGCAATGGCGGCACTGCTGAGGAATTTTTTGTCAGACTTGAAATACCGTTTCGTCAACGACATCTACTCCTAAAATTATGAATGGCAGCCACAGGCCTCAGATCGCTGATGCAAAACCATTGTGGCCATTCCGGGGTGAGACATCCCGTTGGCTCGTGCGGACAGATGGGGTGCTGTCCCGAAAGTGGCCACCTTCGGCATTGCAATTCGCGCCTGCTTCGGTAAACCAGCTTTCAAAATCATGCAACAAGGCCGGACGCCGCTTGGCGTCCAGAATGAGGCCTTTCCGGAAAAAACGATGATCTTCGGGCTCTTTGGCAAGAAAAACAGCAACCAGGCAATCGTAGATCGGCAATATCAGGCACTGACATCCGCCGCCCGCATGCCGGAACTCTACGAGCGCCTGAATGTCCCGGATACGGTCATGGGGCGTTTCGAAATGCTCTCGGCGGTGATGATCCTCTTCTTCCGGCGCACACGAGCGTCCGGAACCAGCGGTCAGGAGATTGCCCAGGAAATCGTCGACGCCTTCTTCCAAGATATCGATTACTCCATCCGAGAGTTGGGAATTGGTGACAACAGCGTTCCCAAGCGCATGAAGAAACTGGCCGGTATGTTCTATGGCCGGCTGGAGTCCTACGCCCAGGCGATGGACAGCAGAGATGCCGAAGGACTTGCGACGGCGCTTGTTCGGAACATCCATCCCAAGGCCAAGGAGGCGGTTGATATGCGCGGCCTCGCAGATTGGATGTTTGCCGCCGAGGACTATCTTTTGTCCCAGTCGGAGGATGTCATTGCGACAGGTTCGGCGACGCTTCCGAAGGTTGCGTGAAGGAGGAGATGATGAGAAGCAAAAGAGATGATGTGCCGTTCTCCTACCTGGTAAATGTCGGCCACATATCAACCAATCCCGTCGAGGTGCGCCTGGAAGCGGACAAGCGGGAATTGGAGGATATTGCCAAGAGCTGGAATGTGCTTTCAGTCGACAGTTTCAAGGCCGAGCTCCAGATCGCGCGGTGGAAGCGCGACGGAATCCGCATCAAGGGCAGGGTTCAGGCGAACATTGTCCAATCCTGCGTCGTCACCCTTGATCCTGTGCCATCCGCAATCGACGAGACGTTCGAGCAGATCTTCGTGCCCGAGAATTCGAAGCTTGCGCGTCGCCCGGCCAATGATGCCGGTGAGATGGTGCTTGACCCCGATGGTCCGGACCTTCCCGAGAGCTTTACCGGCGATACAATCGATGCAGGTGAGGTGGTGACGGAATTCGCCGCCCTTGCGATTAATCCTTATCCGCGCAAACCCGGCGTTGAGTTCTCGGGTCACATCGAAGACACCGGCGAAAACGACAAAAAGCCCTCTGCTTTCGCCGTGCTCAAGGATTGGAAAAAGGACTGAACCCCGTTGGCTATTTGACACAATTCAGTTGTAAGCGACGGGAAAACCGGTATTTTGGCCGAAATTTCGCCCGCCGGAGGCGAAAAATAAGGATCAGGGACGCGTGATCAGAATTTCTATCGACCTCATGGGTGGCGACTTTGGTCCCCAGGTTGTCATCCCCGGCGCCGCTAAGGCACTGGAAAGACATCCCGATATTTCATTCGTGATGTATGGTTTGAAGGAACAGTGCGAGCCGGTTCTCGACAGGTTTCCGAAGCTCAAGGAAACGACCGTTTTCCACGACTGCGAGCTGGCAGTCCGCATGGATGAGAAGCCGAGCCAGGCGCTTCGCCGCGGTCGCTATGTCTCCACCATGTGGCGGACGATCGAAGCGGTGAAGACGAAGGAAGCGGACGTTGCCGTCTCGGCCGGCAATACCGGCGCCCTCATGGCAATGGCCAAGTTCTGTCTGCGTACGATGGCCAATATCGAGCGCCCGGCGATCGCCGCCATCTGGCCGACGCTGAAGGGAGAGAGCATCGTTCTCGACGTCGGCGCGACCATCGGCGCGGATTCGCAGCAATTGATGGATTTCGCCCTGATGGGTGGGGCAATGGCCCGTGCGTTGTTCGAGATCGAACGCCCGACGGTCGGCTTGCTGAATGTCGGCGTCGAAGAGATCAAGGGGCAGGAAGAAGTCAAGGAAGCCGGGCGCTTGCTGCGCGAGGCGAACATCGACTCGCTCGAGTATTATGGCTTTGTCGAAGGAAACGACCTTGGCAAGGGAACCGTCGACGTCGTCGTGACCGAAGGCTTTTCGGGCAACATCGCGTTGAAGGCGGCCGAGGGAACGGCACGACAAATCGCTGAATATCTGCGCTCTGCCATGTCGCGCACGCTGCTCGCCAAGATCGGCTACTTCTTCGCCAAAGGCGCCTTCGATATGCTTCGCGAGAAGATGGATCCGAGTCGCGTGAATGGCGGCGTCTTCCTGGGCCTCAACGGCGTGGTCATCAAGAGTCACGGCGGCGCCAACGCCGAAGGCATCGCAGCCGCCATCGAAGTCGGCTACGACATGGCCAAGAATGGCCTCAATCAGAAAATAGAAAACGATCTTCAAAAGTATCATGCCAAGCGGCTGCCCCCGATCGGGCCGGAAGCCGCATGAGCGACGGGGTTTAAGCATTATGATCCGTTCAGTTGTTCGCGGGTTCGGAGCCGCACTTCCGAAACGCGTTATGACCAATCGCGACATGGAAGATGTCGTGGACACATCAGACGAATGGATTGTCCAGCGCACGGGCATCCGCCAGCGTTACATAGCCGGTGAGGGCGAAACAACATCGTCGCTCGGCGAAGCTGCTGCGCGCGCGGCGCTCGATAGAGCCGGTCTGACACCAGCCGACATCGATGTCATCATCTGTGCCACCTCGACGCCAGACAACACGTTCCCGGCGACCGCCGTCAACATTCAGAACCGGCTGGGCATGCACCATGGCTTTGCGTTCGACGTGCAGGCCGTTTGCACGGGCTTCGTCTATGCCGTGACGACGGCTGATGCCTACATCCGCGGTGGCCTTGCCAAGCGCGTGTTGGTGATCGGTGCCGAGACCTTCTCGCGCATTCTCGACTGGAACGACCGAACCACCTGCGTCCTGTTCGGCGACGGCGCTGGCGCGATCGTCCTCGAGGCGGCGGAAGGCGAGGGAACTACAGCCGATCGCGGCGTGCTGACGGCGCACCTGCGTTCCGATGGCTCCCACAAGGAGAAACTCTACGTGGATGGCGGCCCTTCGACGACGGGCACGGTCGGCAAGCTTCGCATGGAGGGCCGGGAGGTCTTCAAGTATGCGGTCGGCATGATCACAGACGTCATTGAGGCCGCGTTTGAGGCTACGGGCACGACTGCCGACGATCTCGACTGGCTGGTGCCGCACCAGGCCAACCGCCGTATTATCGACGGCTCCGCCAAGAAGTTGCATATCGCCCCCGAGAAGGTAGTCATTACGGTTGATCTTCACGGCAACACCTCTGCCGCGTCAATTCCGCTCGCGCTGGCAACGGCTGCTGGGGATGGCCGGATCAAGGAAGGCGATCTGGTCATGCTGGAAGCGATGGGCGGCGGCTTCACCTGGGGCGCAGCACTCCTGCGCTGGTAAGCCAAAAATCCAAAAAACTACCGACGAACAAGAGCTTGACCGTGAGGCGCAAGACAAATACTCTTTGTTCGCTTTCATAATATAATTGGCAAATGGGCGGGGAAACCATGACCGGAAAGACAGTGACGCGAGCAGACCTGGCGGAATCAGTTTTTCGTAAGGTCGGTCTTTCGAGAACCGAATCTGCTGAGCTCGTGGAAACTGTCATTGACGAGATTTGTAACGCGATCGTCCGCGGCGAAACCGTCAAGCTCTCGTCCTTTGCAACTTTCCAGGTGCGCGACAAGAACGAGCGCATCGGCCGTAATCCGAAGACCGGCGAGGAAGTACCGATCTCTCCCCGCCGCGTCATGACCTTCAAGGCGTCCAATGTCTTGAAGACGCGGATTCTGAAGGCGCATACGCTGCGCAAGACCAAGCAGAAAGCTGCCAATCCGGCTTCTTGATCGAGCGCAGCACGGGGGCACTCCTCTCGTTAAGCGGCGACGAGTTCCAATATTTCCTGAACGATCTGTGCGGTATTCAAGACGTGACTTGAATTCGTGGCGTCAAACCGTTGAAATATGATGAGTCGCGGCTCGGTTCTGACGTTCGTGAGACATCAGCTGCGCTTATCAGCCGAACGGACGCGCGGCGCCCCAAGACCGCGTAGGGAGTAAGGATGTTGGATAAGAGCCCCGATGCTTTCCGCACCATCAGCGAGGTGGCGGACGACCTAGACCTTCCACAGCATGTCCTGCGCTTCTGGGAAACGCGGTTTCCGCAGATCAAGCCAATGAAGCGTGGTGGCGGTCGACGCTACTACAGGCCCGAGGATATCGATCTCCTGAAGGGCATCCGCCACTTGCTCTATGATCATGGCTACACCATCAAGGGCGTGCAGAAGCTTCTGAAGACCAATGGCAACAAGTTCGTCATTGCGATCGGCCATGGAGACCTTGCAAGCGTTCAGGCGCTGACAGGCGGTCAGCAGGACGGTGGCGATTCTGGCGAGCCACGGGTTGGAATGTCGGATGAGGATCAGGTTGTCGGTCGCGCGAAGCCGCCGATCACACGTCGCTTCTTCAATTTCGGCGCTGGCGATGAGGATTCGCCCGAAGTTTCGATCGGCAAGTCGAGCGTCGGCAAGGAGGACCGTGCTTTGCTGCAGGAGGCACTCTACGATCTTCTAGAATGCAAGCGCCTGTTGGATCAGGTTCGCTGATCGATTCGCCGCTACGCGTCAGCCACCCTACATGGGTTCGCAGCCCATTCTTTCGCGAGCAGTCCCGTATCGGAACCGCAGCGCCTCGTTCGATATTCAGTCAGCCTCAAGGAAAATCTCTCGTGACCGCGTCTCATTCAGTTCCCGGCAAGTACTATGACGCCTTCCTGTTCGATATGGATGGCACCCTCCTGAACTCTATTGCCGTAGTCGAACGTGTCTGGAGTGAGTGGGCCGTGCGGCACGGCTTCGAGCCGGAGGTTTTTCTCAAGACGATCCACGGCATTCGGGCATCCGACGTCATCCGCCAGTTGGCGCTACCAGGCGTCGATCCGGAATATGAGGCAAGCCAATTGCTGAAAGAGGAAATGGACGATGTCGGAGGCATCGTCGCGATCCCAGGTGCCGTCGATTTCCTGAACAGCATTCCGCCGTCGAAGTGGGCGATCGTAACCTCAGCGCCGATCGAACTCGCGAAGCGCCGCATGACGGCGGCTGGCATTCCGACGCCGGTGGTAATGGTGAGCGGGGAAGAAGTGGCAGCCGGAAAGCCGAGCCCCGAATGCTATTTGCTGGGCGCCAAGCGCCTCGGCGTTGATCCGACAAAGTGCCTGGTGTTCGAAGATGCCGTTGCCGGAATTCTCGCCGGCGAAGCAGCCGGAGCCGACGTGACTGTCATTACCGAAACGCACACGACGCCGTTTGCAACCCCACACTTTTCAATCCCGGACTACCGCGGCTGGCGTGTGGACGTCGGTCCCGACGGCCGCGTTGCACTGCTCGAATAGACGCTGCTACTGCTTGCGCTGCGGCGCCTGCTTTACCATGCGCTCGTAGGCGGCAAGCATCTTTGCCTTCACCGAACCCAGTGTCCCGAGTTCGTGCCCGCAAGTGAAGCAGACAAGGACGTCGGTGTCGACCGGCTCGGGTCGTTCGAATTTCATTCGGGTGTTCCTGCACTTCGGGCAGGGGATCTCAATCTGCATGTTTTCGTCCAGAGTCTCGCGTTTTGCAGGTCTCTTATTCGGGCCTGCTTATTCGAGCAAGCCTTTTCGACCGACTGCTCACACTTGCAGCTTCTCGCCTTCGTGGACCGGTCAAGGTCGATGTAACGCTACTGGCAAGCGAAGAAGGTCGAGTAGCCTGCGACAACCGACACCCCCGCATATCGCAGGTTGGGTCGAAGCAGGTTTGTGTTGTGGCCCGGCGAACGCCTCCATCCGGAAAACAGCTGCTGCGGGGTCAGATATCCATGACCGACGTTCTCTGAACATACGATGCTGAGCCCAGCGGCCCTGGCTTGCGCCGATCGCTGTCGAAAGCCGTCGTGGCTGATGTGTCGCCGCGTTGCCTGATACTGGCTGTGCTGCCGCGCCAAGGCTTTCAACGTGCCATTCGCAGCCAAGGGAGATAGGCCACGGCTCGTCCTGTAGGAATTGATCAAAGCCAGTGTCTGAGCACCGAAATCGCCTGTAGCAGACGGCGGCTGCGCCGCACCTAGGCATGCCAAACTTAGAAGCGCAACTGCTAATGCCTGTAGCATTTTCATGGTCGGATTTCTCCTGGTGGCAACGACTCGCCTTTGGCGAGCCGCTGCAAAGGAGACACAACGAGAGCGATCCTGGCAACCCGCAACAACGAATTAGGTCACGCAATGGAATTCGATCGGACATATGCAGGCAGCTGGCCGAGATCGAATGCCGTCGGAGGTATTCGAAGGATGAGCTTCAGATGATGACGCCGTTCTGTCGGCACAAATCGTTGAAGTTTGTCTTTGCGTTGCCTTGGGCGGTGAGAGTAAACGAGAAGCCGGCTCTCCCCGCCGGGCTGGTGTTTCTCAAAACGCCAGCGAAGGGCTCCCCGCCGGTAAAGGCGCCAGCCTTGTTTTTGGAGTTTACTACACCGCAAACGGAGACGACCCCCGGCTGTGTCTGCGTTGCCATTATGCTGGCGAACGTCGCAGTGGTGGGATCTTTAAGAAACTTTCGAGTTCCGTCCTGAACGGCGGCCGTCTCACCCTCTGAGAGCGTGTAGGGGATTGGTTGGTCGCGCGGAGTGACCGCCGCGCAAGAACTAAGCAGCAGTACCCCAGCCATCACGATCTTCCTCATGTCGTCCCCCAAGTGAATCGCGGAAATTTAGTGGTTTCGCTCATGGAGGATTCTATTAAGTAATTGCTAAGGCAAGCCATGATTTCGATGTATAGAGATTGTGTCTCAGCTGGAATTCCAGACGCTGTTGCGTCATCGGAATTCGTGGTTCCCTCAGCGAAGTCCTCATCCCGAAAGCCATTCATCTACGAAGGAACCGCCTCGATCGCGGGATTGCTGCTCGAATCCCAAGCCACCTCTACGGTACCTGAGGTCTGAAACATCGTGAGACGAAGGTCCGATGTTCGTCCGCTTATTAGAATCTATATTTCTCCCCACTGGCGTCAGTTTTTCTGCTGCTGGAGAACTGGAGGGCTGGGGCATCCGGTTCGCATGATCGAAGGACGGAAAGCGGAGAGCGAGCAACAACGCTCTCCGCTAGTTTGTTTGTTTTCATCGGACGCCGCATCAAACCTCCGGCCCGCCCAAATCGATTTCACAGCGATCAGAAACGAATGGCGTCAAGCATGCCCGCCTTTTTTCCACACCGCTCTTCCCGTAATATTTCCTGACGATCGATTTTTCCCTTGCACCAGAAATCCCAAAAGACTAACAGGATCAGGCCGTTTCGGCAGGTCGGGGCGTAGCGCAGCCCGGTAGCGCACTTGACTGGGGGTCAAGGGGTCGCTGGTTCGAGTCCAGTCGCCCCGACCATTTACACTAACCTTCGGCACCCCCAGAAGCCGGAAGGTATCTCTCCAACTCATGACTAGTCTTGTAGAAGAATGATGCGTCGAGCGGCACAACCGTGCTCTTCTGACTGCCTACCAATCTTTGCCAGACCTATTGCTGTCAGAAATTTGTCTTGGTAGCTCGAAAAAATATTAGTTTTCGATAATATACATCCGGCAAAAACATTGGTGGGTGACGGATGGCCAACCGCGAGACGAGCGAAACATGCAGGGAAACCCTGTCTGAGCCCTTTGCGACACTTGTCGAGAAGGCTACATCCTCGGGCTGGCCAGAGCACGAAGTTGCGCTGGCACTGAGCGATTTGGCCGAAGCCTATGTCTTCAAAGTCACCGCCAGGGTCATCATTGAGGGCTCGATCCAGTCAGAGCTTGCCTCAGAGCGGCTGAAAAACTGAGGCTGCAGCTTTTGGGACAAGCGCGTTGGTTCGCGTCATCACATATATGTTTCAAGCCGAAATGTTCGGTTGATAAATCGCCGGTCGGCGCGCATAGTGACCGCATCGTCGGCTATGGATGGGCGCCCGACGACAACGTTCCTGGTATCGACAGCCCCTGACGGGACCCGTGGCTTCATGCTTAAATCCCCAGTTCTTCCACGTGACCTGCCGCTTTTCTCGGACGATCTCGATCTTCTGTCCGGGGTGCTTGACGATGTCTGCAAAGACCGGAGGCTCGAGCGAAATACCTCGGCTGCCGAGGCCATCGGTGCGCTTCTGATCCAACTCTACCGGCAGGGGGTCAAGGATCAACGCAAGCTTGCGGCGCTCGCCAAGGCCTATTTGTAATTTGGAGCTTTGAACTACCGACGAGCTAGTCGTCGTTTGCAGCGTTGAGGTTTTCCGGGCGGATACCCTCATCGACTCCGGTTCGCGCTCTCAGCCTGACGCCCGGTCCACCTTCGTCATGATTGCCACTGGCAATGAAGATGATGCCTGCTGCCTCCAGCGCTTGCTTGATCGCGAGCAGCGCATGCGGCTCGCCGCCCTGCTCGTCGCGCTCCATCGTTTCGACTGTAGCAACAGGCAGACCGGATGCGGCTGCCAGTTCCTCGATGCTCATTCCGGTCATGGCGCGGGCGCCGCGCATTTGAGTCGCTGTTATCATAGATGAGAGACTAGCGCGCCGTCGCTTGTTCGCAAGCCCGATATGCGGCGCGCACCCGCAGGATTGCGCTTATGGCGCTCCTCCAGCGCCGCGCAACCCCACACGATGCCGAAAAGCAGGTAGACATGCCGCCAGTGGTCAATGTCGATGACGTTACCGATCGCGGCATGGCCAAGCACCCCGATCCAGGCGATCATCAAATACGGCTGCCAGGGACGATCCCTGAGAAGGTTTTTGAATCCGAGATAGATCGTGCAGCAGAGCATGGCGACATAGCTGACAAATCCGAGCCAGCCATAGCTCGTTAGCGACTTCAGCCAGATGTTATGTTCGTCCTCCGGAAACATCGTACCGAAGACCAGCGGCCCGATGCCGAGGGGACGCTCCATCATCATCGTAAAGCCGATGCGGTGACGATCGAAGCGGCCGAGGTGCTCACCATCATATTGCTGTACCAGCTGGGCTCGCGACGAGAAGAGCGCATTGACCTTCGGGAACTGCAAAGCAACGACCAGCGACGCTACCAGCAACATGATTGCAGCGAGAGACAGGATCAGGATGCGCAGGCGGAACGCTCCGCTGCGCTCCTTGAGCAGCATACAGAAGACTAGAATGACAATGCCGAGAAGGAAGAGGCCCCAAGCCGCGCGCGAGAAAGACAGAAACACACCAAGCGCAAGGATCAGCAGCGCGAAGGCCTTGATCGGTGCCGTTCTCAACTTGCCAGCAAGAATGCCGTGGACGAGATAGAGCGACGGTGGGACCAAGAACGGACCAAAGACGTTCGGATCCTGGAAGGCGCCCTTGGCGCGATCGTAGAGCGTGAAAACCTCCGCCCCTGGAAAGGCGTGAAAGTAGCCGAGAATTCCAAGGAGTGACGTGAAAACGGCGGCGAATGCCCAGGCATTGAAGATCAGCGGCAGACGCCGATGGCTTTCCTCGACAATTGCCGCATAAAAGATAGCCGTCAGTGCGAGGAAACTCGAGACCGCGACATACATCGGTCCGGTCCCCAGATCCTTCATCTGCGTCAACGACAGCATGCCACCGACGTTGAAAGCAAGTAGCAGAGCCAGAAGCGGCGCTGTGAATCGCGAAATTCTGAGACCAAGGATGAACCATATGCCGAGAAGCGCAGCCATCCAAAGTTCGTAAGGCGCCGGCTCGTTGATAACGAAACCTGAGAGAAAGACCCCGAAGGCGACCATTGCGGAACCAATGAGGCGCAGGGTCGCCCGCTGTGGCTGAGCAACGCGCGAATGTGTCGCCTCGACCGCGCTCAATAGGCGTTTTCCGTGTTGAACAGCCGGAAAGGCGTGAGAAGGAGGATCTTCAGGTCGAACCACAGCGACCAGTTCTCGATGTAGTAGAGGTCATAGGCCGTGCGGAACTTGATCTTGTCGTCATGGTCGACCTCTCCCCGCCAGCCATTGATCTGCGCCCAGCCGGTGACGCCTGGCTTCACGCGATGGCGGGCGAAGTAGCCCTCCACGACCTCACCGAAAGGACGATCCTTCGCCTGGGCAAGCACGGCATGCGGACGCGGCCCGACAAGCGACAGATCGCCCGTCAGCACATTGAAAAGCTGGGGCAGCTCGTCGATCGAACTCTTGCGGATGAAGCGTCCGACTGGCGTGACGCGCGGATCGCCTTTGGTGACGGCGGCGCGGCCGGTGGGATCGCCCTTGTCGGCGTACATCGACCGGAATTTGAAGACGTTGATGATCTCGTTGTTGAAGCCGTGGCGCTTCTGTCTGAAAAAGACAGGCCCCTTGGACGTCAGCTTGATGGCAATTGCGGTTGCCAGCATGATTGGCCAGAGAAACGCCAACGCGAGCAGTGCAAAGAAAATGTCGAAACAGCGCTTGGCGACCGAGTCCCAGTCGCGGATCGGTTTGTTGAAGATGTCGAGCATCGGGACGGAGCCGATGCGTGAATAGGCGCGGGGACGGAAACGCAGTCGATTGGCGTGGGCGGCCAGCCGGATATCGACGGGTAGCACCCAGAGCTTTTTCAACAGTTGCAGGATACGGGCCTCCGCGCTCAGCGGAAGGGAAATGATCAGCATGTCGATGCGAGTGATGCGGACGAACTCGACGAGTTCCGCGACCGTTCCAAGCTTCGGATAGCCGGCGACCATGATCGGTGACCGTTTCTCACCGCGGTCGTCGAAGATGCCGCAGATTCGGATGTCGTTGTCGGCTTGCTGTTCGAGGACGCGGATCAACTCTTTTGCCGGTTCTCCGCCACCGACGATCACCGCCCGGCGCTCCATGACGCCGTTGCGCGACCAGTTGCGGATGCCGTAGGCAATCAGGAAGCGAGCGGCAAGCAGGAAGATTGCACCGGCAATGAACCAGGCGATGTAAGCCTGCACCTGTGGCCATCCGACATTTCCAAAGAGCACACTGGCCGCCGTGCCGATCATGAAGACCAACGTCCACACACCAAAGACGCGGGGGAGCAGTCGCATACGGGTGCGTAGCGCCGGGATGGAATAGGTATCGGCCGTCTGGAGTCCAAAGACAAGTAAAGCCGCAATAGCAGCGGCGGCGGTGGCTCGCGCTGAAAGGGTCTCCGCGCCGCTCCCGGGCCAGAGAAGATAGACAAGCAAGCCGATCAGAAACTGCGACACAAATTCGAACAGTCGGAACTGACCGATGATGATGGCCGGCGAGCGGTTTCCGGCGCTGAATTGCTCGGCGATCTGACGCGCATAGGTATTGATCGGCTCCGGCCGAACCTTCTCATCCGCGTCTTCGCCGCGCCGATTGATGTCAGAAACCTGCTTGCGCAGCGCCTCCAGATCAAACTGATCGCTCTTCTCTGCCTTGTTCATGAGGCTACCGCCGCTGGTTATCAAAACGGCATTAGCAGAAAGCCCCTAAGAAACTTTTACGAAGCAACCGCAACAGCTTGCTTGGATTCGGAATCGAGGAGGTCGTGGTACAGTTTCAGGACATCGTTGGCCATAACGGAGGCCGAAAAGACCGATTTGACTCGTTCCGTCGAGGGCATGGCCGCATCGTGCCAGCCGGGGATGCGAATTGCATCAGCCATGACGCGTGCAAGGTCGTCGGCATCCTCGGGGTTGACGAGGGCGAGGCTGTCTCTTCCCAAAGCCTCAGGAATACCGCCGACGCGCGTGGCAATGATCGTCTTGCCGGCACCCAAGCCCTCGAGGACGATGTAGGGCATGGCTTCCGCCCGAGACGGAACAACGAGATTTTGGGACATGGCGAAAGCCTGTTGAACGCGCATTGCCGGCAGCATGCTGATCCGCTTGCCCAAGCCACGCTCGATCATCATATCGCGGTACCTGTCGCGATCCGGTCCGTCGCCGATCATTACGGCCGACAGCGGACGACCGAGGATGCGCTCGGCTTTCGCGAAGGCTTCCACAAAGAGATCGGGACCCTTAAGGTCCCGAAGCATGCCGACATAGATGTAGTGGACAGCATCCGAACGGGTCGGGATGAGTTCGAAGTCCCGCTCGGCGATCCCATTGTAGATCAGTCGGGTTTCTGTTCGCGGTCGCCCGACCTTCTTCGTGTAGGAATCACGCTCGTATTCGCAGATGAAGACGAGGGCGTCGGTGAAATACTCCTGCAAGCGCTCCATGCGGAGCACGAATTGCCCGACGAACGATCTGCGGGAATAATGCAGGCTCCCGCCATGCGCAGTATAGAGGCGGGCTACGCGATACCTGTTCACCCGCAGGGCTGAGCCGGCAAGCCGCGCGAGCACACCGCCTTTGGCGCCGTGACCGTGCAGCACATCCGGCCGCAAACTTTTGATGTTCTTGTACGTATCCCAGATCACCCCGATGTCGGAGAAGCTGACGTGCCGCCGCATGGGCATGCGCGTCAATCCCATCGAAAGAAAGGGACGAATGTCATCGAACAGGCGATCTTCGTGCTCGCCGCCCGTCGAGCTGTCGCAAAGGATTCCAACCTCGTGTCCCGCTTTGCTGTGCTCCAGTACGAGGTCGCGGACATGCCGGAAAATTCCGCCGACCGGTGACCTGAAGCAATGGAGGATGCGGAGAGGGCGCTGTTCGGTCATTGAGGATCAGAACAGTCGTTCACGAACGTAGATCGTGTCACCGGCGATGATCGCCGACGAGATGTTGACGCGACCGGTGAGTACCTGCCCGTTAATCTTGCGGGTCACGTCGACGGCGCCTTGATTGGCACGCGAGCTGAAGCCGCCGGCAACGGCGACGGCGTTCTGCACCGTCATCCCGGGGACGTAGGCATATTGGCCGGACTGGCCGACTTCCCCCATAACGAAGATCGAGCGGTAGCGGTCGACATCGATCGTGACATCGGGATCACGCAGGTAGCCTTGCCGGAGTTTCTGGGCAATCTGGCCCGAAAGCTGCTGCAGCGTCCGCCCGCGGGCCGGAACCTGGCCAACAAGCGGGAAGGCGATGTAACCAGCCTGGTCGATCGTGTAGGTGTTGGTCATGCTCGGTTGATCGAACACGGTAATGCGCAGCCGGTCGCCGCTGTCCAGCGAATAGGGCTGGATCGTCGCCTGGTTGAAAGCCTGAGGCGCCGGCTTGTAGCTGTTGCAGCCGCTCAGGACCGCGGTCATGGCGGCGAGGCTCAGAGCCATCAGGAACTTGGGCTGTGCGAAAGGCATCGCGTCTGCTCGTAGAAAAACGAATTCGGTCTCAGCCGTTATCAATCCGTTAGGGTTAATGGTCGGTAAAAACCGGCGATCTTTTTTAGCATCGACGAGTGCGACGTGTCGCCGGAATGCGGGAGCAAGCATTAACCGTTGGGTTACTATAGTCATTTACCCTCGCGGCCACGTTTGTTCTTGGAGTACAAGCATGTCCGGCGTATCGGGTAATCAGGATGTGGACATCGATCTCGGGCAATTAGTCCGCGCCGTTTGGGCACGCCGGCTGAAGGTTCTGGCAATCACCGCGTTGGGGGCAGGGGTCGCCTTCACGGGCGCAAAGATGATCTCGCCGAAGTACCGAAGCGAAACGCGCATCCTGATCGAGCCGCGCGCACCGGCCTTCGCCAATGCCCAAGCAGCCGATGCCAACGCCGGTCCATTGCTGGACGAACTCAACATTGCGAGCCAGGTGCAGCTACTCCAGTCGGCGGACCTCATCAAGCAGGTTATCAATAGCCAGAAGCTATATGATCTGCCGGAATTCGATGCGGCCGCGAACGGCTCGGCGCTGACAGATATTCTGGTGGCTCTCCACCTCAAGAAAAATCCCTATGAAAATCCCCCCGAAGAGCGCGTGATCGACGCGTTCACGGAGAGGCTGCAGGTCTATCAGGTTCCGGGGTCGCGTGTAATCGGCATCACCTTCACCTCGAAGGATCCGAAGCTTGCGGCAGTGATCCCGAACGCGATGGCGGCGGTCTATCTTGCTACCCAGAGCGGCGCGAAACTAGCCTCGAACTCCGAGGCGACACGCTGGCTGGAACCAGAGATCCAAAACCTCCGCCAGAAGGTAAATGACGCCGAGCAAAAGGTCGCCGAATATCGTGCCGAGCACGGCCTGTTGCCGACCAACGGTGGGGCGAATTTTCCAACGCAACAATTGAACGATATTTCGGCGGAGCTGACTCGCGTCCGCGGAGATCGTGCCAATGCCGAGGCGCGCGCCCAGTCGGTGCGCAATGCTCTCTCGGCCGGCGAGGCATCCGATACGTTGCAGGACATCATGTCGTCTCAGTCCATGCAGCGGTTGAAGAGCACGGAGTCAGGACTGCAGTCCCAGATCTCAGACCTGCAGACATCGTTGCTCAACAACCACCCGCGTCTGAAGAGCCTTCGCGCCCAGCTTTCGGATATCAAGGCGCAGATCCGGCAGGAGACGCAGAAAATCCTGGCGAGTATTGAGAACGAAGCGAAGGTCTCCGCTGTCCGCCAAAAGGAACTGGAACAGCAGGCCGACAAGCTCAAGGCCAACAGCGCGCAGGCCGGCGAAGACGAAGTCGGTCTGAACGCCTTGACGCGGGAAGCCGCGGCTCAGCGCCAGCTTTTGGAGACCTACCTGTCTCGCTATCGCGAGGCGGCTTCGCGTGCCGACAAGAATTCGAGCCCGGCCGACGCTCGCGTTGTGTCGAAGGCCATCCAACCTGTCGACCCTTATTTCCCCAAACTTGTGCCGATCGTCATTGTCGCTGCCTTGGCAACTCTTATCATGACCTCGATCACGGTCATGCTCGCCGAACTCTTCAGCGGACGGGCACTCCGTCCGGTAGGGTCTCCTGAGGAGGACGCGCGCGAGGAAGCCGACGAACCGACAGCGACGAGTGTTCTCCCGAAGCGGATCGCTACGCCGAGCCTGCTGGCAACGCCCGCAGACGATGAGCCGCCGGCCGAAACGCAAGAGGATGAACCGGTTGTCGAGGCGAGCGAGTTCTCGATCGCATCCGTGTCCGACTACCTTCGCGGCAGCAGGGCGCCTCTGGCAATTGCCATTTCACCGACCGGTGACGACGGATCCGCGGCGACCGTATCACTTGCCCGCAAGTTGGCGGAGGATGGCTCGCGTGTCATTCTGGTCGACATGACAGGCTCTGGCCTGCCGACCGACCTAATGGCCGAAGATCGCAGCATGCTTGGCATAACCGACTTGCTATGCGGGGATGCGGCCTTTGGGGACACAATCCACGGCGATAGTCGCTCGGACGCACACTTCATTCCGCAGGGGATTAGCGATCCGCATCGGGCAATGCGCGGCGCCGCTCGTCTCTCGCTTCTGCTGGACGCTCTGGTCTCGGCCTACGATTTGGTGATCGTGGAATGCGGCGCCGCTGATGTCGCCGGCGTTTCGCGCCTGACGCAAAGCAAGGACGTCGAAATCATCCTGTCGATGCCCGAGATCGTCGAACAGGAGTTCGTCACGGCCATGACCGAGTTCGAAGCGGCAGGCTACGAACGTGTGGTGCTGATGTCCGATGGCAGCGAGCCTATCGAAAGTGCGCTGTCGCAGCGTGCCGCCTGATCAAACACGGATTGCCCGGCGTATGCGTTGCGCAACGCGGTAAATCTTCGCGCGAGACTTGATGAAGGCTTTGCCTCTCGTGATCGCGCGATGCACCACACCACCGACACTACCCCTTAGGGAAAGCGGCAGAACGAGGTCATAGTGCTCGGTCTCCACAGGCGCCCAGGAGCGCTTGTAGCCCTGGTCGCCAAGGCCGAAGTCGAACAGGCTGACACCCTTGCCGTGCTGACCGGCGATCATCTGCCAGAATAGGAACTCGCCGGGGCTTGCCTCTGCCGCCACACTCTCATCGATCGCGCTGAGCTGGCAGATGACGTGGTCTCCCTTGCGCGAAATACCGGCGATCGCGGCGATATGGCCATCATGCTCGCCCTTCAAGCGGATCGCGTGCATCTCCAATCCCACCATGGAGTTCTCGCGTTCGCGGATGTCGATTGCGCCATGCAGGAAGGTTTTCGTTGCCTGATCTGCAAACACGTCCGGCAGGCCGAGTGCCTGAAACCGCTCGCTCTTCTGTGTGAAGAAACGATCGAGCAACTTATGTTGTTCATCCGCCGTGCCGCCGGCGACATAGTCGAATCCGCCGAGCGCCTCCAGGCGTCTCAGTTGGGTTCGGAACTTCTTGCGCCGTCCCTTCGCATTCAACTGTTGGACTGTTGCTTCCATGTTCTCGAAAAGGGGAAGCTGGTAGGCATGGTTCTGGTTTTGCACCATCGGCAACAACGCCAAGGGATTACGGCGGCCCCGCCATTCCAACGGGATGTTCTGCAGCAAGAGAAGGTCGGCACGCCCAATCAGCGCCCGACGCAGCAGCCCTGCGAACTTTTCCGGCTCGAGATCCTTGGCCAGTTCGATGAAGCGCGTTGTGAAGAGACCAGTGTTGATATTGCTGTGATCGGCAGCGATGAATCTCGCGGTGCGGAACCCATGAAACCTGTTGATTTCCACTGGCAGAATGAATGCTGTTTCCGCGCCAAGCCTGCCCCAGACAATTGACAACGGGTTCACATGGGCTTTGGCCCAGGACATGCACCAGTCGATGCCCTGATGCAGCGAATTCAGATTGTCGCGATCAAGCTCCCGCCAACGCACTTCCAGTGGTGCCAGACTGTCCAAGACGGTGATTTCGAGTTCGCAACCGTCGGACTCTGCTGAATGATGCGGTCTATCTGGAACAGGAAGCGTTTGCGCCTGCACGGTCTCTCTCCGGTCTGACTTGCCGGAGCGGAGAATAGGGCGGCGGGGCATCCAATTCGTTTATGAGAGACGTGGCACCGTCCTTTCCATCGATCAGGGTTATCCCGGCGTTAACGGCTCACTGCTGCTTCGGTCCGGCCATCCATTTGATGATGACCATGGCGGGGAGCACCCATAACAGGCCGGTCAGGAAAAAGTAGAGGAGTTGCCCCCACCATGGCGCGTTGCCGAGCGTTGCAACGGCAATCGTGTTTGCGAGCACCGCATAGGCGAGTACGAGCACGACAATCAGGATCGTACCGATGAATTTGCGGAGGCGGACTGGCATCAAATATCTTTCGCAGTGGTGTTCGGATTGCCGCGACGGCATGCCGCAAAGGTTCAGGGCTTGTTTTGCATGAGCTGCTCAGGCAAATCAACTGCCGGAAGTAAGGAGCAGCCATGGCCATCGCGAACTTGAGCACTGAACAGCAGATCCTGCGCGAGATCCGCCGGCAGGACGGCAATCGCCGCGCTGTCCGCATCTGGCTGGGCTTCGTGCTCCTGGCATTGTTCTGTCTGGTAATCGTCGGGGGTGCCACTAGGCTAACGAATTCGGGCCTGTCGATCACCGAGTGGAAGCCCATCCACGGCGTCATTCCGCCTCTGAACGCCGCCGAATGGGAAGAGGAATTCAAGCTCTACCAGCGCATTCCCGAGTATCAGCAGATGAACAGCGGCATGACCGTTGACGAATTCAAGGGCATCTTTTGGTGGGAGTGGGCACACCGGCTGCTCGCGCGCGGCATTGGTGTCATCTTCGCACTGCCGTTATTGTATTTCTGGATCACGGGTAGGGTGGAGAGACGGCTGCGCTGGCCTCTTTTCGGGATCCTGATGCTGGGCGGTCTGCAGGGCGCGATCGGCTGGTGGATGGTATCGTCGGGGCTTTCGGTCCGAACCGACGTCAGCCAATACAGGCTGGCCACGCACCTTGTGATGGCCTGTCTGATCTTCGCCTCCTGCATGTGGATCATGCGGGGTCTCGCACCGCACTCCGACGACCCGGCGCCTACGCGGAGCTCGTATGTCTGGGCGGGCGCAATTGCGGCGTTTGCGCTATTCCAGATCTACCTCGGCGCACTCGTAGCGGGCCTCGATGCCGGCTTTACCTACAATACTTGGCCGTTGATGGATGGTGCCCTCGTGCCCTCCGACCTGTTGATACAGCAACCGGCCTGGATCAATTTCTTCGAGAACCCAAAGACGGTGCAGTTCGTTCATCGACTGGGGGCCTATACCCTTTTCGCGCTGACGCTTGTCAACATGATCATTGCTCTGACCGCTGCGCCGTCCACGACCCATGCTCGGCGCGCCGTCGTCCTGTTTGCACTGGTGACGATACAGGCGGCGATTGGAATCGCTACCTTGTTGCTGGAGGTCCCGCTTCATTGGGGGCTGCTGCATCAAGCAGGAGCGCTTGTGGTTTTTGGTTTCACGATCGCCAACTGGCGGGGTTTCTGCGGAGAGTATCCGCGAGAGACCATGATTTCCGAGCGCGAGTGAAACGCGCTGCCAGGATCTGCGACGACCTCACCCTAACGCTGGAAGCGGGATGGACGTGCCGCCTGCCTCGTGAGGAAGAGACAGGCGGTCGACGTGTCATTTACTAACTTTATTACTAATAGTTGCGGGCAGTAGTTGGCTGGTTGATGCTGGGCGCCGGTCTATCACGAGAGACTGGAGCTATGAATGCCCGAGCGCCGTACGCCGCGACTTGCCGTGCTTATTGATGCTGATAACACTTCTGCAAAAATCGCCGCCGGCTTGTTCGAAGCGATCGCTAAGCTTGGCGAGGCAAGCGTGCGCCGCATCTATGGCGACTTCGCCAGTTCCTGCTCAAAAGCGTGGAACGACGTGCTGGTGCGACACGCGATAATCCCTCAACAGCAATTCGCATACACCACGGGCAAGAACGCTTCCGATATTGCGCTTGTCATTGACGCCATGGATCTCCTGCATACCGGCCGCTTCGATGGGTTTTGTCTTGTTTCCTCGGACAGCGATTTCACCCGATTAGCCTTGCGGATCCGTGAGCAAGGCCTCGATGTTTTCGGGTTTGGTGCGCAGAAGGCCCCTGAGAGTTTCCGTCAGGCTTGCCGTAGATTTATCTATACTGAGAACCTAGTGCCCACGGCATCATCAAACGGCACTGAGGCGACGCAAGCGCCCTCGCTCCGCCAGCCGAGTGCAGCGACGCCCGTTATCAAGAAGGTCATTGCGCAGATGGAGAGTGAAGATGGATGGGTATCGCTCAGTGCAGTCGGAGCGCAACTCGCAAATCTGGCGTCGGACTTCGATCCGCGGACATATGGCTTCCGGAAGCTAAGCGATCTGGTCAAGAAGACGAATTCATTCGACATAGATCATGTGGATGGGAAGCCGCTCCGCATGCGGACGAAAGCAGCAGTTGCCGACAAAAAGAACGGACACTTGGGCGCAACTGTGCCGTCAAAAGGCCATGTCGCATCTCGCGATGCTCCTCGCGATAACGCAAGCAATGCATCGAGCGCGCGGTTGACATAAAAAATCCGGCTGCGTCGCCGCAGCCGGACTGTATTACTTATCACCGAATATCCATCTTAGAAAAAACCGCGGCGCTGCCACCAGCCAGCTTTCTTCGGCTTGTCGCCTTCGCCCTCCGCAGCATCGCCGCGGGTCGACTTAACCGTCGGTTCGGACGAGGAGATGTTCGACTCTCTGTTGGCGCGGACAGGCTTTGCTTCCTCTGCGGCCGGCGTTGCGAGGTCTGCGGCCGCGGCCTCGACTTCAACATCAGCCTCGACAGCCGGTGTCGTCTCCTCTGCAACTTCCACAACAGGCTCTTCGACCGGCGATGCCTTGCGGCTTCGACGTGCGCGCTTCGGCTTCACGTCCTCGGTAACCGACGCGCCCGTCTCGACGGCGGCCATCGCCGGCTGAGCCTCGACGGCTTCTTCGGCGGTAACCTCGATGACTTCGGCAGCGGTCACTTCTGTCTCGCCCTCTCCAGCATCATCACTTGCCAGCTCGGCCTCAGAGCCCGCCTGCTCGCCGCCTTCCTCGCGGTTGCGGCGACCGCCGCGCTTGCCACGACGACGGCGCTTGCGGCGCTGGGTCTCATCACCTTCTTCACGCGCCTCAGAGGTGGCAGCAATGCTCTCGTCGCCTTCATCCTCGTCATCACCGTCGGTCAGGTCGCCTTCTTCCTCAGCGTCGGCCGACGTGTTGTCAGCGGCTACCGCTTCGCCATTGCCGTTGCGGCCCCGACGCCGACGCCGACGCTTGCGCTTGCGGCCTTCGCCATCGCCTTCGGTGCGCTGTGCCGGACGTTCCGCAGCAGCCGGCTTTGCTTCCAGTTCTTCTTCTTCCTCCTCGTCGACTTCGACAACTATATCGTCGTCCTCGTCATCGGGGATGGCGGCAAAGTTGAACAGGCTCTCGATCTTGACCGGGTTCTCGACCGGCTCGCCACGGTCGATTGCAAAGTGCTGCGACCCAACCGAGCCGTCTGCATCGACGATGATCGCGACACCGAAGCGGGCTTCGTAGTCAACGATCGTCTGGCGCTTATGGTTGAGCAAATAGAGCGCGATATCAGGCGTCGTGCGAACCGTGATGTCATGCGTGGTGTTCTTCAGCAGGTATTCCTCGATACCGCGCAGGACATGCAGGGCAACGGAAGACTGCGAACGCACGTGGCCGGTACCGCCGCAATGCGAGCAGACCTGCGTCGTTGATTCGAGAACGGAAGCGCGGATGCGCTGGCGCGACATTTCCAGAAGGCCGAAGTGAGAGATGCGACCGACCTGAATGCGGGCGCGATCGTTCTTCAGGCATTCCTTCAGCTTCTTCTCGACGGCGCGGTTGTTGCGCTTTTCTTCCATGTCGATGAAGTCGATGACGATCAGACCGGCAAGGTCGCGCAGGCGAAGTTGACGGGCGATTTCTTCCGCCGCTTCGAGGTTCGTCTGCAGCGCGGTATCTTCGATCGAGTGCTCGCGCGTCGAACGGCCGGAGTTGACGTCGATCGAAACCAGCGCTTCTGTCTGGTTCATGATCAGATAGCCGCCCGACTTCAGCGTCACCTGTGGCTGCAGCATGCGATCGAGCTGCGCCTCGATGCCGGAGCGCGAGAAGATCGGATGGATGTCGCGGTACGGCTGAACCACCTTGGCGTGGCTCGGCATCAGCATCTTCATGAAGTCTTTCGCTTCACGATAACCTTCTTCGCCGGCAACGATGATCTCGCTGATATCCTTGTTGTAGAGATCGCGGATCGAACGCTTGATGAGCGATCCTTCCTCGTAGACGAGGCAGGGAGCGGTCGACTGCAGCGTCAGCGTGCGGACGTTTTCCCACAGACGCATCAGATATTCGAAGTCGCGCTTGACCTCGACCTTGGTGCGGTTTGCACCTGCGGTGCGCAGGATGACGCCCATGCCCTGCGGCACTTCGAGCATCCGAGCGATTTCCTTCAGGCGCTTGCGATCCTGCGGATTGGTGATCTTGCGGGAGATGCCGCCGCCACGCGCCGTATTCGGCATGAGGACGGAGTAACGGCCGGCCAGCGAAAGATAGGTCGTCAGGGCGGCACCCTTGTTGCCACGCTCTTCCTTTGCCACCTGTACTAGCAGGATTTGGCGGCGCTTGATGACTTCCTGGATGCGATACTGCTTGCGCGGCTTGCGCTGGACGCGATCGGGAACTTCTTCCATCGCGTCTTCGGCGCCGACGGATTCGATCACTTCCTCTTCATGGTCGTGATCGTCGTCATCGTCATCGTCGCTGCGACGGCGGGCGTCGACCTCTTCGGAGATCGAGTCGGTTTCGACCATCGCGGCCATCTGGCTACCAGAGGAGCCTTCGTCGTCGTTGTCGGCGGCCGCTTCGCTGGCAGGCTCGTCGCTTGCAGGCGCTTCAACAGCAGGCGCTGCCTTCTTGCGGCTGCGGCGGGGCTTTGCCTTCTTGGCTGGCGCTTCCTCGGCAACTTCCGCAACGGCCTCGACCGTCTCGGTTGCTGCGGCAGGGTCTACTTCAGGAGCTGCTTCGGCTGCCGGCGCTTCGGCGACCGCCGCTGCGACGCCAACGTCAGGCTGTTCCTGAGTGGAGAGATCGACCGGCGCCGTCTCGACGTGTTCTACGTCGTCGTCGCGGCGATGCTCTTCGGCTTCGGCGCGAAGCAGGGCCTGACGATCGGCAAGCGGGATTTGGTAGTAGTCGGGGTGGATTTCGGCAAAGGCCAGGAAGCCGTGCCGGTTGCCGCCGTAATCAACGAAGGCTGCCTGCAACGAGGGTTCGACCCTCGTTACCTTTGCGAGATAGATGTTGCCGCGGATCTGCTTCTTGTGCTGTGACTCGAAGTCAAATTCTTCTATGCGGTTTCCGCGAACGACAACAACGCGCGTCTCTTCCTCGTGAGACGCGTCGATAAGCATCTTGTCTGCCATGTAAGGTGTGCTCCTCGGCGCGGTCGAACGTCGGCATCCCCTCGGGTCGATGAGACAGGAGGGGTGCGGCTCGTCAATGCGGCGCCGGATAATGAAAGTCGCGATTGGTGCGGTGTGGAAAGCAGCAGCCAGACAGCAGCGGGGGAGACGTTCTCCCGGGGCCTGTAGACTTCAGATAAAACCTGCTGCGACACCATCAAAGACCAAGCGAGATCAACAAAACTAAGACCTTGTTCAGGTCCGATGAGTTTGCTCTCTCTGTAAAGAGCGGTTGGTGGCTATCCCACCGATGAAGTTCCCGCATACGCAGGAAAATTCAGGATCCAATTTCGAGTGGAAACACATAAGACGGCGGACGATTGCCGGTTGTGGCGCCAGTTCCCTTGCGGTTTGGCTGCCGTGCAGGCGACTCTATCCCGTCAGCACTTCTACCCTAAAAATCCTTGTATGTTTTCTCTGTCACAATAGCAAGGGAAAAGCCAAATGTGCCATAATATTGATGGATTTTGGAAGGCATACAAAATCGGGGATTAAGGGCGCCGATTCGGCTCCATGGCCGCGAACGGCGCCGGTACCGGCGAATTCGCGTTTACCGGGAGAACTTGATCGGAATGATATTTAAGGTGTGGCGGTCGATTGTTTAAGAGGGTACGACCCGCGTCGGTGATATCCGGATGGCGGAAAACGAGTTTTGCCGGCGCGGTGGCCGTTGCTGCGGCCGCAATGGCCTTTGCGTTTCCTCCACCGGCACGAGCAAACGAGATGACAAAGGTCGATCCGCTGCTCGCCTATGGCGCCCGCATCATCGGCGATGACGCCCGGACTCGCATCGTTATCGACTTCGATCGCGCCCCGGATTTTTCGATTCATTACATCGCCAATCCCGAACGCGTGGTGATCGATCTTCCGGCGACAGCTTTCGGCTTCCCGGCGGGCGATCTCGAGGCGAGGGGCCTTTTCAAGGACATCCGTTACGGAAAGATGGATGAGGACAGCGCCCGCATCGTGCTGACCGCCAAAAAACCGGTGAAGCTGGAAGTGGCCAAGGTTCAGGCGGATGACGACGGCAAGGGTCATCGCCTAGTCCTCGACGCCGCGATGACCGACAAGGATAAGTTCGCCGACCTCGTCAAGGCTCAATCATGGAGCGATCCTTCACCCCAGCCGACCACCGGGGCAATTCCGGCGCCTGAGAAGCCGGTCAACGGCGATTTCATTATCGCTGTCGATGCCGGCCACGGAGGGATCGATACCGGCGCAATTGGCGTCGATACCAAGACGCAAGAGAAGGACGTAACGCTCGCTTTTGCCAAGGCACTGGCCGATAGACTGAATCGGGAGACTGGCATCAAGGCGTTTCTGACCAGAAGTGACGACTCGTTCCTGTCGCTATCCGAGCGCGTGGAGATTGCCCGCCAAAACCACGCAGGGCTATTCATTTCGATGCACGCTGATACCTTGAAGCAGAAGGACATTCGCGGCGCGACGGTCTACACGATTTCCGACAAGGCCTCGGACAAGCTCGCAGCCGATCTCGCCGACCGCGAAAATCTTTCAGACCAGATTGCCGGCAAGGAGACCGTGGCCGAACCTCCTGAGGTCGCGGATATTCTGCTGGATCTGACGCGCCGCGAAACGCAGGCTTTTTCGATTTCCTTGGCGGAGAGTGTACTCACGTCGTTCAAGGATCAGGTGGGGACAATCAACAATCCTCATCGCCATGCCGGTTTCCGCGTTCTGCAGGCGCCGGATGTCCCGTCTATCCTGTTGGAATTGGGCTTCCTTTCGAACAAGGACGACGAAAAGCTCCTGCTTGATGATGCATGGCGGGGAAGGATGGCAGATCTGCTGACGGAGGCAGTCAAACACTACCGCACGGCGATGGTTGCAAATGGTGGCTGATTGCGGCCGTGGCGCAGATGTGACACTTGCTGGGGTAACGCGATTTCAATGTGGGAATAGCGCTTCAAGGCCCTATTTTACTCACATTCACGCCGTTACTCAGCCTTGTGTTTCCATCGATGAAACTGAATTGGCTTGTGGCGAAAACGCTCATGGAGTAAGTCGCCCAACGTGCAAGATGCCCGATCCCTGCGATTGTTACGCTCGCGCCGATCGATGATTGAGATACCGGTAGCTTAAATATGATTAGACTTCTTGGATATTTCTTCGGAGTGGCTTGCGTCCTGTTCCTGGGCGTAGCGGCTATTGTTGCCGTTTATTTGGCAACCGTCACGAAGGATCTTCCGGACTACGCAGTGCTGAGTAGCTACGAGCCACCGGTAACGACCCGCGTCCATGCAGGCAACGGCGCGCTGATGGCGGAGTATGCCAAGGAGCGCAGACTGTTCCTGCCGATCCAGGCAGTCCCGGATCGCGTCAAGGCTGCCTTCCTGTCTGCTGAAGACAAGAATTTCTATCAGCATCCCGGCATCGACGTGACTGGCTTCGCTCGCGCAGTGGTCGCCTATCTGACCGGCGGCCCGACCCAGGGCGGCTCGACCATCACCCAACAGGTCGCCAAGAACTTTCTGCTTTCCAGCGAGCAGACGATGGAGCGCAAGGCGAAGGAAGCGATCCTCTCCTTCCGTATCGAGCAGGCCTACAGCAAGGACAAGATCCTCGAGCTGTACCTGAACGAGATCTTCTTCGGTCTGAACTCCTACGGCATCGCCAGCGCGTCGCTCACCTATTTCAATAAGTCGGTGAACGAACTGACGATCGCTGATGCGGCCTATCTTGCGTCGCTGCCAAAGGGGCCGGCCAATTATCATCCCTTCCGTCATCCCGAAGCAGCGGTCACCCGCCGCAACTGGGTCATCGATCGCATGGTCGAGAATGGCTATGTCAGCCAGTCCGATGGCGCCGAAGCCAAGAAGCAGCCCCTTGGCGTGACCGGTCGCAGCAGCGGTCCCTCGCTCTTCGCATCCGGCTATTTTGCCGAGGCAGTCCGTCGCCAGCTGATCGAGCAGTACGGCGAGAAGATGCTGTACGAAGGCGGTCTGTCAGTCCGCACGTCGTTTGATCCCGAGCTACAGGTCTTCGCCCGCAAAGCCCTTCAGGATGGTCTGACGAATTATGACGAGCGCCGTGGCTTCCATGGTCCGATCAAGCAGATCGACACTGCGGCCGATTGGGGCAAGGCGCTTGCCGATATTCCGGCACTGACGGATGTCCCCGAATGGCAATTGGCTGTTGTGCTGGCTGTCTCGGACGACAGCGTCGACATCGGCCTGCAGCCGCCCAAGGACGGCGCGGGCAAGATTCCGTCCGAGCGCGAGCGCGGGATCATCGAGGCCAAGAACCTGCAGTGGGCATATCGCTCCGCTACTGGCCGGAAGACGGCGAAGTCGCCCGAAGGGGTCCTCTCCGCCGGTGACGTCGTCTATGTAGAGCGGCTGGGTGCTGAGGGCTCCAATTCTTACCGGCTTCGCCAGCCGCCAAAGGTCGAGGGCGGCCTGGTGGCGATGGATCCGAAAACGGGTCGCGTGCTTGCCATGGTCGGCGGCTTCTCCTATGCGCAATCGGAATTCAACCGTGCCACCCAGGCGATGCGCCAGCCGGGATCGTCCTTCAAGCCGTTCGTATACGCGGCGGCCATGGACAACGGCTACACACCGGCCTCGGTCGTTAGCGACGATCCGCTCTCGATCCAGACGGGCAATGGCCAGGTTTGGGCGCCAGATAACTACGAAGGCGAGGGTGGTGGCGCCAACACGCTTCGCTTCGCTATCGAGCACTCGCGCAACCGCATGACCGTTCGCCTCGCCAACGACCTCGGCATGAATGTCGTTGCTGAATATGCCGAGCGCTTTGGCATCTACGATCACATGATGCCGGTTCTCGCCATGTCCTTGGGTTCCGGCGAGACGACGGTGTTGCGCATGGTGTCGGCCTATTCCGTCATCGCCAATGGCGGCAAGCAGATCAAGCCGACACTGGTTGACCGCATCCAGGACCGCTACGGACGCACGATCTTTAAGCACGAAGAGCGCGTTTGCGAGGGCTGCAACGCCAGCGACTGGCAAAACCAGGACGAACCGAACGTCGTCGACAATCGCGAAACCGTTCTCGATCCGATGACCTCGTACCAGATCACCTCGATGCTGCAGGGCGTCATCCAGCGTGGCACTGCAGCCGGCAAGATTGATCTCGGCGGTCGTGATGTCGCGGGCAAGACCGGGACGACCAACGACGAGAAGGATGCGTGGTTCGTCGGGTTCACGCCGGACCTCGTCGCCGGTCTCTACATCGGGTTCGACTCGCCCTCGACCCTTGGCCGTGGCGGCACCGGCGGCTCGCTGTCGGCGCCGATCTTCAATGAATTCATGCAGACGGCCGTCAAGGACATGCCCGAGTCGAAATTCGTTATTCCTGCCGGGATGAACCTCATCCCGATCGACCGCAAGACCGGTATGGCAGCCGCGCAGGGTGATCCGAACACGATTATCGAAGCCTTCAAGCCCGGCACCGGTCCTGCCGACAGTCTGTCGGTCATCGGGATGGACAACGCTATGGCACCTGAGGAGATTCTGCGGACCTCTCCCCAGGCCAATCAGGCAGTTCAGTCCGGCGCCGGCGGCCTTTACTAAGTCTTCCCCGAACTCTTGTGGCGGCTGCGGCTCTTTACATCCGCAGCCGCCACAATTATCTGACGGGCAATCTTCGTAGCAACGCAAAGAAGCAGGAAAATGCGAGCGGAAATCCAGAACGTGGTCGATGAAACCAAGCAGGCTATCACCCTGCTGAGGAGGCATCTTTGACTGGGACCAGGCGGTAAGGCGACTGGACTGGTTGAACAACAAGGCAGAGGATCCGACCCTCTGGAACGATGCGCAGGAAGCACAGAAGCTGATGCGCGAACGCCAGCAGCTGGACGACGGCATCAATGGCGTGAAGCAGCTCGAGCAGGAGCTGACCGACAATATCGAGCTCATCGAAATGGGCGAGGAAGAGGGTGACGAAAGCGTCGTCAAGGACGCCGAAGATGCCCTCAAGGGATTGAAGGCCGAGGCTGCCCGGCGTCAGGTCGAAGCGATGCTTTCGGGCGAAGCCGACAGCAACGACAGCTATCTGGAAGTTCACTCCGGCGCAGGCGGCACGGAAAGCCAGGACTGGGCCAACATGCTTCTGCGCATGTACACGCGCTGGGCCGAGCGTTCGAAGTTCAAGGTCGAGCTTCTCGAAGTCCACGACGGCGAAGAAGCGGGCATCAAGTCCGCGACGCTGCTGGTGAAGGGTCACAACGCTTATGGTTGGCTGAAGACCGAGTCGGGCGTTCACCGCCTCGTGCGCATCTCGCCCTATGACAGCAATGCACGTCGCCACACCTCCTTCTCGTCGATCTGGGTTTATCCCGTGGTCGACGACTCGATCAACATCGAGATCAATGAAAGCGATTGCCGCATCGATACCTACCGTTCATCGGGAGCGGGTGGTCAGCACGTTAACACGACCGACTCGGCCGTGCGTATCACGCACATTCCGACCGGTATCGTCGTCGCCTGCCAGCAGGAGCGCTCGCAGCACAAGAACCGCGCCAAGGCCTGGGATATGCTGCGTGCCCGCATGTACGAGGCGGAGTTGAAGAAGCGCGAAGAAGCGGCAAACGCAGAAGCGGCGTCCAAAACCGACATTGGCTGGGGACACCAGATCCGTTCGTACGTCTTGCAACCATATCAGTTGGTCAAGGACCTGCGGACCGGCGTGGCGAGCACAGCACCAGGCGACGTGTTGGACGGTGAACTCGACGAGTTCATGGAAGCAGCTCTTGCGCACCGCATCAGCGGCAAGCCGGACGCGGTCGTCGACGACGTTGACTGACTACTGTCAACCGGATTTGAGAAGGCCTCGAAAGAGGCCTTTTTCATCGGCAAAGCCAGTTGGCTTAGGGGTGCGCGACGTTCAGCGGCAAAGTGTTAGTTGCTTGCCTTCCCGACAGTGACCTCACCAAATTCGTCGATGACGACCGTCCAGGTCTCCGATTCCGCATCCGGATCGGTCTTCAGATAAACCATAGCGAAAAGGCCGGGCTCCTTGAGCATTCCGGAGGAGTTTTCTGGCCGGATGTCGGTGACATATGGCTTTAGCTCGTTGAGTTCTTGCAATTCAACCGTCGAGGCGATCGCCGGCCCGCCGTCCCCCTGCTCGATCTGTTGTAGGTAGATCTTGGCCGTGCGGTCGGATTGCCGGACCGCAAACAGTTTGTAGTAACCATGGCGCGGCTTGGCTGTCGCGGGACTCGATGCCGTCGGCTGAGGTGCCGATGGTGCCCGTTGAACGGCAGGTGCGGTGCCGTCGTCTTCCCAGTAACCCGTGCTGGTCGCAAATATGATCGAAGCCGGCAGGATCGGATCATCCGCCGCCGCGGTTTGAGCGTAGAGCGAGGATGCTGTGAGCAGCATTGCACAAAGCGCCGTTGGTCGCAGCCCCATTTCTCAGTCCTCAAACTGTTCGGCAAGAATACGATCGGACCATGAGCGATCAGGATCGGAAAGAATGCGTGCCGTGGTATGTTCCGACTGAGCGATGCGAATGTGAAGCACCGATTTCACTTCGGTATTGTCGGCAACGGCGTTCACCGGGCGCTTCTCCGCCTCGAGAATATGGATATCGACGGTCACCTTATTCGGCAAAAGCGCACCGCGCCAACGCCGCGGCCGAAACGCGCTGACGGGTGTCATCGCCAGCAGCGGCGCGTCAAGCGGCAGGATTGGGCCATGGGCGGAGAGGTTGTACGCCGTCGAACCCGCTGGCGTTGCCACCATCAGGCCGTCACAGATGAGCTCGTCAAGGCGAACGACGCCATCGACCTCAACCCGAAGCTTGGCGGCCTGGTAAGACTGACGGAACAACGACACTTCGTTGATGGCAAGTGCTGTCGAATTCGAGCCGTCCGAATTCGCGGTCGTCATCTGTAAGGGGTGAAATGCGTTTTCGACGGCCGCACAGATCCGATCCTGAAGTTTCTCCGTTCGGTATTCGTTCATCAGGAAGCCGATCGAACCGCGATTCATGCCGTAGACAAGCTTGCCCGAGTTCATCGTACCGTGCAGCGTCTGCAGCATGAAGCCGTCGCCACCAAGGGCGACGATGACATCGGACTCGTCGGGGGGCACGTCGCCATAAATGCGAATCAGCTCTTCCCGCGCCGCCAGCGCCTCGGTCGCCGAGGAGGCAAGGAAGGAAAGCGTCTGAAATGAACGGCCCATGGAGTTCCCTTTTCTGATCTCGGCCTAGCTAAATGATTGCAAGCCCGACCGACAAGGCGTTTTATGCCAATAACCGTTCGCCGGAGCGCCCGAGCACGTTCGGACGTCAACACCCATGGTGACACCGCGCCGATGAAATGAGGATGGCGCCGATTTCTTCTTTACAGGACCGCAGAATCTGGTACTTGGCAGGCATCGCCCTTGTAGCTCAGTTGGTAGAGCACCTGATTTGTAATCAGGGGGTCGCGGGTTCGAACCCTGCCGGGGGCACCATCCTTCTCCAATTGAGCATAGTTGTTGCCCGTTGACGTAGACGGTGGCGCTTTCGCAGCTTTAGTTTTGAGCTGTCTGTCGCACGCTGGCCTGCAACTTCGCGCCGGGGCGTTCTCCAGCTCGTGAGGGCGTGACGACGATGTTCAGAACGGAGGCAATCATCAAAACAATGACGGCGATCATCACTCGCACGTGTTTCTCCTTGAAAATCGTGCGTGGCAAACGCCTCAGATTGATCTCAGTTCCGCGGGCGATCGATCCAGCCGTTATTCCGCGGGCGGAGGAATAGGGCGTTCGGGCGCCGGTGCAAGCGGAGCGGGTTGGTGGATTGGTTGCGACTTGTCGATCCAAGCAATGCTGAGGATGAGGGCTACGAATGCAGCGACGAAGAGAGTGCCGACAATGAGGGAGCGGACAGCCATATGGGATACGTTCCTCCTGTTCGAGTGCGGGAAGCTATAGAGGATGACAGAGCTAAATCCGAGGCGTGCGGAAGTTTTTTCTGACCACGAGCAACGGTTTACCGGCTCCTTCCCTGCGTTGCCGAGGCTGCCGTCTTCCCGTAAGTCGAATGAAATGGTCGGTCGTTCGTGCTTATCAGTACGAGAAGCGCTCGTCGGGCCGTTGCGCGGTCTCCGGAGGGTGACATGGCGAAAGTCGTTCGCACTTGCAGTCACTCCCGGGGCAAGGTGGGTCGATTGAGGCAGGAGCGGCATACCTTCGCCGCTCCGCCGCTATCGCATCATGCTTTCAGATGCAGCCGCGCCGCATAGAGCGCGATCGCCGCTGCATTCGAGACATTTAAAGATTTGATAGCGCCTGGCATGTCTAGCCGCGCAAGTGCGCTCACGGTTTCGCGCGTCTTTTGCCTTAGCCCCTTGCCTTCGGAGCCCAATACCAACGCCACCTTGTCACCCGAGAATGTACCCTCGAGCGGAGCCGGGCCCTCCGAATCAAGGCCGATCGTGAAGAAGCCGAGCTTGTGTAGTTCGCCGAGCGCGTCTGCAAGGTTGGTGATTTGGATATAGGGGATGAGTTCCAGCGCGCCTGAAGCTGACTTCGCCAATACGCCCGATTCGGTCGGGCTGTGGCGCTGCGTGGTGATGACGGCACCGGCATTGAAGGCCACTGCGGAGCGCATGATGGCGCCGACATTGTGCGGATCGGTCACCTGGTCGAGCACGAGCAGTAGCGGGCTGTCCTTCAGCGCTTCCAGCCGGCGAACGGGCAGAGGCCGGGTTTCCAGCATGACGCCCTGGTGGATCGCGTCCGGGCCAAGGAACTTGTCGATATCATGCGGGGCGACGATCTCAACAGGGATACCGAGTGAATCGGCATCGACCTCAAGACGGGCGAGCGCGTTCTGGGTCACCGAGAGCCTGACGTTCTTGCGCTCCTTGTTGTCGAGCGCGGCACGAACCGTATGAAGACCGTAAAGGTAGACCTGTTCAGGTGCGAGTGCCGGTGGCTTCCAGTCCTCGGCGCCGCGCCGGCGCTTCTGCGGCGGCGGTGTCGGGATCTCGCCGCGTTCACGCTTGCTGTCGCGATGCGCGCGGCGCAGGGTTGCGTAATGTGTGTCCTTGGCGGACTTCTCGTTTGTGGGCTTGCCACCGCTTTTGTTGTCTTTGCTCATGCGGCTTTATATCCGGGGCGCTTCTTTCCGCATAGGATTTCTTTCAGGAGCCCACCTTTCCCCGGGCGATGAAATTTTTCACATTTTTTCCACCGTCATCGTGTTGACATGCGGAAATCGTCCGGTCATATACGCGGCGCAGACCGAGGGGCGGCAACGCTTCGAAAGTCTGACGAGCTTGGTCTCACGATCCGGACGAAAAAAACTGGAGAGATGCCCGAGTGGTTAAAGGGGACGGACTGTAAATCCGTTGGCTCAGCCTACGTTGGTTCAAATCCAACTCTCTCCACCATTCGTCATTGGATCGGATACCACCCCGCGGGTATAGCTCAATGGTAGAGCAGCAGCCTTCCAAGCTGAATACGCGGGTTCGATTCCCGCTACCCGCTCCAAGTTTTTCCGGCCACTCAGCAATACCGCGTGTCGCTCCGTGTCACCTCATTTCACTTGCGCTCTTCGGCGCGCGAGGGCTGCCGAACCTTGCCCTGCTTAAGGCGAAAGCTATTCCGCTATCTCCGACGCATTCCGAGGCGCGAGGATGCCGGCTCAGTCTTGCTTTCGACTGAAGTACCACCAAAGACGAACTTGGCGTGCGGAGCGGAAACCGCGAACAATGAACCTGGATGAAGTGCTTCGCACGCATCGTGGGGATCGCGAGTGGCAGAGATTTTTAATTGGCAACCCAGCATCGGCGACCCCACGATCGGTGGCTGGATTACCGTCGCCTTATACTTGCTTGCTGGCATAAGCTGCTGGAAAACAAAGGGCGTCGTCTTTCGACAAGATCCGAACCAGCAATCCGACGGCTCCATCTGGCGTGCGATCTCCGTGGTATTTTTCCTTCTCGGGATAAATAAGCAACTCGATCTTCAGTCAGCAATGACCGAACTCGGCCGTGTGGTAGCCCATTCCGGCGGGTGGTATGAGATGCGTCGGACTGTGCAGGTTTACTTTATCATCGGCATCGTGGCCGCATGCGCAGCCGCGGTACCTGCTTTACTTTTTTGGGCAAGAAAATCACCACGTGAGACTTGGCTGGCGCTTGTCGGTTCAACGTTCGTGCTGGGCTACGTACTAATTCGCGCTGCATCTTTTCATCATTTCGACCACTTCCTCAGTAGCCGCCTCTTTGGCTTCAAGTGGCTCTGGTTCTTCGAAATGACGGGGATCACGATCGTGTTGCTTGCTAGCGAGTGGCGTCGAGCAAGCCTTGTTTATCGAATGGCACGACCTATTGCCCGTTGACGCCTGCGACCGCATCGGATGATTAGTAATTCACCCAAAGCCTTCCCAGCTGAATACGCGGGTTCGAATCCCGCTACCCACCAAGCTGCGCTGTCGCAAATGCGTACCTCTAGCCCCACAGCAGCACAAACGGCGAAGCCAGCGCGATGATTCCGGCAATCGTCCAGCGCCTCTGTCCGCTGGCGCTCAGGTCTTCCCTTGAAAGCCACATGCGGACGGCAATGAAGCCGATGGCGATGATCGCGCTGTAGATGACCGCGCGCAGCAGGATCGACCAGCCGCCGCCGAAAAGGCCGATGGCGATGCCGAAGCCGGCCAGGGCGCCGAGGATGCCATATCCCACGTCGAACATCAGGGCTGTGGTGGCCGAAAGCGGCGTCAGCATTTTTGGGAAGGCGATCGCGAATGCGGCGGTGAGCAGCCATATGGCAACGATTGCCTGCAGTGTTGATGAGTTGACGATAGAGGTTGCCAGAGCCGGAAGACGCTCAGGCGAGGACAGGCGCAATACCTGTGCGACCCAGTCAATCGAAGCCGCAAGAATCCACAAGATGAATGCACAGCCTGCAAAGATCAGAAAGTTGCCTGCGGATCGTTTTGCAATTTCCTTAGGTTCCATGCCCAATCTCCAGATAGTGCTTCCCCGCCAGGACGGCAAATGAAGTAGTATCATATCCTTGGCTGCACTGCGCCCGCTCTTCGCGAATATCTCCTCACTGCCATCTGCAGTAGATATTGCCGAATGCATGCCCGCTTCCCATATGCGCCGGCATACGGGGAATCGGGCTAGGAATACGGTCCGCAATTAGGTCTTGCGCAATTTCCCCGAAAGCCTTAAACGGCGGCACTAAACCGGTTCGCCGGGGTCATCCATTTCGTTCACAGGAAGCATTCAAATGGCAAAGAGTAAGTTTGAGCGCAACAAGCCGCACGTTAACATCGGCACGATCGGCCACGTTGACCACGGCAAGACGTCTCTGACGGCAGCGATCACGAAGTACTTCGGCGAGTTCAAGGCGTACGACCAGATCGACGCTGCTCCGGAAGAAAAGGCGCGCGGCATCACCATTTCGACGGCACACGTCGAGTACGAGACCCCGAACCGTCACTATGCTCACGTTGACTGCCCCGGCCACGCCGACTACGTCAAGAACATGATCACCGGTGCCGCTCAGATGGACGGCGCGATCCTGGTTTGCTCGGCTGCTGACGGCCCGATGCCGCAGACCCGCGAGCACATCCTGCTCGCTCGTCAGGTTGGCGTTCCGGCGATCGTCGTGTTCCTCAACAAGGTTGACCAGGTTGACGACGCCGAGCTCCTCGAGCTCGTCGAACTGGAAGTTCGCGAACTGCTGTCGTCCTACGACTTCCCGGGCGACGACATTCCGGTCATCAAGGGCTCGGCTCTTGCTGCTCTGGAAGACTCTGACAAGAAGATCGGCGAAGACGCGATCCGCGAGCTGATGGCTGCTGTTGACGCCTACATCCCGACGCCTGAGCGTCCGATCGACCAGCCGTTCCTGATGCCGATCGAAGACGTGTTCTCGATCTCGGGCCGTGGTACGGTTGTGACCGGCCGCGTCGAGCGTGGCATCGTCAAGGTTGGCGAAGAAGTCGAAATCGTCGGCATCCGCCCGACCTCGAAGACGACGGTTACCGGCGTTGAAATGTTCCGCAAGCTGCTCGACCAGGGCCAGGCTGGCGACAACATCGGCGCTCTGGTTCGCGGTGTGAACCGTGACGGCGTTGAGCGTGGTCAGATCCTGTGCAAGCCGGGCTCTGTCAAGCCGCACAAGAAGTTCATGGCAGAAGCCTACATCCTGACGAAGGAAGAAGGCGGCCGTCATACGCCGTTTTTCACGAACTACCGTCCGCAGTTCTACTTCCGTACGACTGACGTGACCGGCATTGTTTCGCTTCCGGAAGGCACGGAAATGGTTATGCCTGGCGACAACGTCACGGTTGCCGTCGAGCTGATCGTTCCGATCGCGATGGAAGAGAAGCTGCGCTTCGCGATCCGCGAAGGCGGCCGTACCGTCGGCGCCGGCATCGTCGCTTCGATCGTCGAGTAAGCTTCGGATTATCCGGATCTAGAAGCTCCGCCGGAAGCAGCGGGGCCTATGCGTTGGGGCTGGGACATTGTCATGATGTTCCAGCCCCCTTGCGTTTGTGGGACGGCTCAAACTAAGTGATGGAAGGCATGGCTGGCTGCTTAGGGCCGCGCCGTGCGCTGACTTGGGGTATTCAGGTAAGTGATTATTGCATGCGCTATTGATCGCCGCTTCGCCGAGTTGGCTGGCGTGATGCTTTATTCCCTGGAGGTAAATGGTGACGTTCCAGATGCAGAGCTATGGGTCATCGGGGATGGCCTGAGGCAATCCGACAAGAACAAGATCCAGGCGTGCGCCTCGCGTCAGATCAATTTCTACGATCTAGACGACAGCACTGTTCAGCATATCGATGGGCTAAAGACAACGTCGAATTGGAGCAGGGTCGTCTATGCGCGCCTCTTCCTGCCGGCGCTGCTGCCATCGGATCGGGGCAATCTTCTCTATCTCGACGCTGACACTATGATTAAGGGTAGCCTGCGACCGCTGCAGGATATGGATATGTCGAGTGCGGTCGCTGCGGCTCTCGGTGGGCCATCCCGGCACAATCGGCAACTCGGTCGCCCGGAAACTGCCTTCTATCTTAATTCCGGCGTGGTTCTGCTGAACGTCGGTGAATGGCAGAAGCAAAACCTTACAAGGCGGGCCGTCGAACTCCTTCGCGGCGGTACTTTCGGTTTTCCGGACCAAGACGTGCTCAATCTTCTGGCTGAGGGCCAAACCATTGCCT
Source organism: Rhizobium sp. BK661 (assembly GCF_024808825.1). Lineage (NCBI taxonomy): Bacteria > Pseudomonadati > Pseudomonadota > Alphaproteobacteria > Hyphomicrobiales > Rhizobiaceae > Rhizobium > Rhizobium sp. BK661. The sequence goes on from NZ_JANTYT010000006.1 coordinate 175,562, forward strand.
TGGAGCCGAAGTGGAATCATCAGCACGCCAAGAGTATTCCGAGTGATGTCCGCATCATTCACTTCACCCACGCGAAACCGAACACGACCTATTGCATTCATCCTGAGAAGGCAACGTTCCTGGAATATCGCTCCAAGACACCTTGGGCCAATGCTCGGCTGCGGACCAGAATGGATCGACGCCTCAACCGCATCGCCCATTCGGTCAAGAGAAAATGGGATCGTCTGAACAAGGCGCTTCGAAGCTAGGCTGCAATATCGACTTGAACCTGTGTGAGAACGCGACACCAGCGATGGCCTTGCGCTTGATTGCAAAGGCTTTATCTATCCTTCCGATTTCGTATGGGAGGACATGATGAAAAAGCGCATTCTCTTCACTGGCGGTTCGGGCAAGGCAGGGCGTCATGCAGTGCCGTGGTTGGTCAACGCAGGTTATGAGGTTCACAACGTCGACCTGGTGCCGCTTGATAGCCCCGGCGTGACCAATCTGATCGCCGACATCACCGACAGCGGCCAGGTCTTCAATGCGCTTTCTATGCATCGGGACTTTCCTGATCTCGATGCGGGCAGGGGCGTCCAGCCATTTGATGCCGTCGTGCATTTCGCGGCGATCCCGCGCATCCTCATCAAGCCCGACAACGAGACCTTCCGCATCAACACGATGGGCACCTATAATGTCATCGAGGCGGCGGTGAAGCTCGGCGTCCGGAAGATCATCGTCGCTTCCAGCGAGACGACCTACGGCGTCTGTTTTGCCGAAGGTCATCGTGACTTCCACCAGTTTCCATTGGAGGAGGACTACGACGTCAACCCGATGGATTCCTACGGCCTCTCCAAAGTGGTGAATGAGAAGACGGCCCGTGCCTTTGCGGAGCGCTCTGGCTTCGACATTTACGCCTTGCGCATTGGCAACGTTATCGAGCCACACGAGTACGAACGGTTTCCGACCTACTTTGCCAATCCGGAGATGCGCAAGCGAATCGCCTGGAGCTATATCGATGCCCGCGATCTGGGGCAGATTTGCCATCTCTGCATCGAGAAGGACGGGCTCGGCTATCAGGTGTTCAACGCGGCGAACGACACCGTTTCGGCCAATACCCCGTCGAAGGAACTCGCCAGGCGATTCTATCCTGATGTGCCGTTCACGCGGGAGATCGGCGAATATGAAGGCCTGCTCTCCAACCGAAAGATCCGCGAAGTACTTGGCTTCAAGGAAGAGCACGACTGGCGCAAATACGTGAAGGCCTGATCGGAAGCCTTGCCGGTGATGCAGGATTGGAAAAATCGAAAAACGCACTTGCCAATCCTGCGCTCTCGCCTTAAAGGGAGCGCCATGCTTGCAATTGTGCTTCGCGGCCGGTCGGCCAAGAAGCTGAATGTAAAGCGTAAAGGGGTATAGCTCAGTTGGTAGAGCGGCGGTCTCCAAAACCGCAGGTCGTGGGTTCGAGCCCCTCTGCCCCTGCCATCTTTCTTGAACGAGTAGCGCGGATATTGCGCAGCCGCTCGGACGGAAAGGCGACGTATGGCTAAGTTCGCTAAACTTCGGTTTCCCTCTTGTGCAATTGGGAATCGATGTTTATGTAGGGTTCAACAGACACGCGGTGCGTGGGGCTGATATGTTCAGCTTTACGCGCCGTAATTGCGTGGGCAGTCGATGGCATCCAAATCTAATCCGTTTGCGTTTCTACAGCAGGTTCGCTCCGAGACGTCGAAAGTTACCTGGCCGTCGCGCCGCGAGACGATGATCTCGACGGTCATGGTGCTTGTAATGGTGATCTTTGCCGCGCTGTTCTTTTTTGCCGCTGACCAGCTGATTGGCTGGCTGTTGAGCTTCGTGCTTAACGTCGGCAATTGATCGGGTGGAGTAGTAACATGGCGGCACGTTGGTACATCGTCCACGCGTATTCGAATTTTGAGAAGAAGGTCGCGGAAGACATCGAGAATAAGGCTCGCCAGAAGGGCCTCGAGCATTTGTTCGAACGGATTCTCGTCCCGACTGAGAAGGTGGTTGAAGTGCGTCGCGGTCGCAAGGTCGATTCCGAACGCAAGTTCTTCCCGGGTTACGTTCTTGTTCGTGCCAATCTCACGGATGAAGCCTATCACCTGATCAAGAACACGCCGAAGGTCACTGGTTTCCTGGGCTCCGATAACAAGCCCGTTCCGATTCCGGATCATGAGGCCGAGCGCATTCTCGGTCAGGTTCAGGAAGGCGTCGAGCGGCCGAAGGCATCCGTTACCTTCGAGATCGGCGAGCAGGTTCGCGTTTCCGATGGCCCGTTCGCTTCGTTCAATGGCACGGTTCAGGATGTGGACGAAGAGCGTTCGCGCCTGAAGGTTGAAGTGTCTATCTTCGGCCGCGCTACGCCGGTCGAACTGGAATACGCTCAGGTCGAGAAGGTCTGAGCTCGGAAGTAAGTCACTAGTGACTTATTTCCTTGCGGCGGAAGCCGCAAACCGCGTGGAAGGTGAGGGGTCTTAGCCGGGCCTGTGATCCGCACCACGCAACCGCAGCCGCCGGAGAAATCCGGCATCACTGGCCGGGCAACCGGTCACCAATGAAAGGCAGAGAGATATGGCTAAGAAAGTTGCAGGCCAGCTCAAGCTTCAGGTCAAGGCAGGATCGGCAAACCCGTCCCCGCCGATCGGCCCGGCGCTTGGTCAGCGTGGCATTAACATCATGGAATTCTGCAAGGCGTTCAACGCCGCTACGCAGGAAATGGAAAAGGGTATGCCGATCCCGGTCGTCATCACCTATTACCAGGACAAGTCCTTCACCTTCGCGATGAAGCAGCCTCCGGTCAGCTACTGGCTGAAGAAGGAAGCGAAGATCACGTCTGGTTCGAAGACGCCTGGCAAGGGCGCTACCGTCGGCAAGCTCACCAAGGCTCAGATCAAGACGATCGCAGAAGCCAAGATGAAGGATCTGAACGCAGCGGATATCGAAGGTGCAATGGCGATGATCGAGGGCTCTGCCCGCGCCATGGGCCTGGAAGTGGTAGGATAAGACCATGGCTGGCAAGCGCACCAAGAAGATCAACGAAGGTGTTGATCCCACAAAGCTCTACGCTCTGAACCTTGCTATCGGCATGGTCAAGGAACGTGCTGTCGCGAAGTTCGATGAAACCATCGAAGTCGCCATGAACCTCGGCGTTGACCCGCGTCACGCAGACCAGATGGTCCGCGGCGTTGTCAACCTGCCGAACGGCACCGGCCGTGACGTTCGCGTCGCTGTCTTCGCTCGTGGCGCCAAGGCTGATGAAGCCAAGGCAGCTGGCGCAGATATCGTCGGCGCTGAAGAGCTCGTCGAAATCGTCCAGGGCGGCAAGATCGATTTCGATCGTTGCATCGCGACCCCGGACATGATGCCGCTCGTCGGCCGCCTCGGTAAGGTTCTCGGCCCGCGTGGCATGATGCCGAACCCGAAGGTTGGTACGGTTACGATGGACGTTGCTGGTGCCGTTAAGGCTTCCAAGGGCGGCGCTGTCGAGTTCCGCGTCGAAAAGGCTGGTATCGTCCACGCTGGTATCGGCAAGGCATCCTTCGATGCAAAGGCTCTGGAAGAAAACATCCGCGCCTTCGCTGACGCCGTCATCAAGGCAAAGCCGACTGGCGCCAAGGGCAACTACGTCAAGCGCGTAGCGATTTCTTCGACCATGGGCCCGGGCGTCAAGATCGACCCATCGTCCGTTACGGCCCCGGCCGCTTAATAAATTCGCCGGGCTTCGGCCCGGTTCAAGAATTCCGGCCTCGCAAGGGGCCGGAATATTCCGGAGAAATCCGGAATCCTGTCCGAGATTGCAGGTGGTTTTCCCTTAATCACTTGGCCTGCATGAGACGGGTAAGACCCGAATTGCATGAAGTTTTGCTTCTAGGAATTTGGTTCGAGCCTTGGATGCCTTGTGCCTTCGGCCTTTCTTTGGCGCGAAGCGCGAGGGGACAGGATCCTCAAGCGTCGCTTGGGATCGCTTCTGATCCCAGGAGGCAAAAGGCAACCCGGTAGGGCCCGTGAAAAGGTCCTGCCAACTGGAGATAGGCAGTGGAAAGAGCGGAAAAACGCGAATTCGTCACGGAACTGAACGAAGTCTTCAAGGCTTCGGGCTCGGTTGTCGTGGCCCACTATGCTGGTGCTACAGTCGCGCAGATGAACGACTTCCGTTCCAAGATGCGCGCAGCTGGCGGTACCGTCAAAGTCGCGAAGAACCGCCTGGCCAAAATCGCCCTTCAGGGTACGGAAGCGGAAGGGATCTCTGGTCTCTTCACCGGTCAGACGCTCATTGCATACAGCAATGACCCGATCACCGCTCCGAAAGTCGTCGTGGATTTCGCCAAGACCAACGATAAGATCGTTGTTTTGGGCGGCGCCATGGGAACAACGACGCTCAACGCTGACGCAGTCAAGTCGCTTGCGACCCTGCCTTCGTTGGACGAACTGCGCGCGAAGCTGCTGGGCATGATCCAGACACCGGCTACCCGCATCGCAGGCGTTGTTGCAGCACCGGCAAGCCAGCTTGCTCGCGTGTTTTCGGCTTACGCCAAGAAGGACGAAGCCGCATAAGGCGGTTTTTTGCTGTTTATAAACAACCGGTTCGAACCGAACAAAAGGAACTGATAACATGGCTGATCTCGCAAAGATCGTAGACGACCTCTCCTCGCTGACCGTTCTGGAAGCAGCAGAGCTTTCCAAGCTTCTCGAAGAAAAGTGGGGCGTTTCCGCTGCTGCTCCGGTAGCTGTTGCTGCCGTTGCTGGCGGTGCAGGCGCTGCTGCTGCTGCTGAAGAAGAAAAGACCGAGTTTGACGTTATCCTGGCTGACGCCGGCGCTAACAAGATCAACGTCATCAAGGAAGTCCGCGCCATCACCGGTCTCGGCCTGAAGGAAGCTAAGGACCTCGTTGAGGCCGCTCCGAAGGCTGTCAAGGAAGGCGTTTCCAAGGCTGAAGCCGCTGACATCAAGAAGAAGCTTGAAGACGCTGGCGCTAAGGCCGACGTTAAGTAATCTTCGACTGCATCTGGGAGGTGGGGTTTCCCGCCTCCCATTTGCCGTTTTGTAGAACAAATTACCCAAAAGCCGCGTGAAAACGGCTTTTGGGTAATGGGTTCTTCAAGAGGATGGTCTCGAACCGAGACGCGAAGGCAATCCGGCCTCGTGATTTTGGGAAGTGAGACGAGATTGAATTACTCATGATTGACGGGGTCGACTGGCCATCGGTTCCCGTCCGTTGCAGGCCCGGATGCAATTTTGAAGGAGCGACGATGGCTCAGACCCTTTCGTTCAATGGTCGTAGGCGCGTACGCAAGTTTTTCGGTAAGATCCCAGAAGTCGCAGAAATGCCGAACCTCATCGAGGTTCAGAAGGCATCGTATGATCAATTCCTGATGGTTGAAGAGCCCAAGGGCGGTCGCCCTGACGAGGGCCTTCAGGCTGTCTTCAAGTCCGTTTTCCCGATCACGGATTTCTCCGGCGCTTCTATGCTGGAATTCGTGTCCTACGAATTCGAGCCGCCGAAGTTCGACGTCGACGAATGCCGCCAGCGCGACCTGACCTACGCCGCGCCGCTGAAGGTTACTCTCCGTCTGATCGTGTTCGATATCGACGAGGATACGGGCGCGAAGTCCATCAAGGACATCAAGGAACAGTCCGTCTACATGGGCGACATGCCGCTCATGACCAACAACGGTACGTTCATCGTCAACGGCACCGAGCGCGTTATCGTGTCCCAGATGCACCGTTCGCCGGGCGTGTTCTTCGATCACGACAAGGGCAAGAGCCACTCGTCCGGCAAGCTTCTGTTTGCCGCTCGTGTTATCCCGTATCGCGGTTCCTGGCTCGACATCGAGTTCGACGCCAAGGACATCGTCTATGCCCGTATCGACCGTCGCCGCAAGATCCCTGTGACCTCGCTGCTGATGGCGCTCGGCATGGACGGCGAAGAGATTCTGTCGACCTTCTACACGAAGTCCGACTATAAGCGCGACGGCAAGGGCTGGCGTATTCCGTTTACGCCTGAGACCCTCAAGGGTGCCAAGGCGATTACCGAAATGGTCGACGCCGACACCGGCGAAGTCGTTGTCGAAGCCGGCAAGAAGCTGACCCCGCGTCTGCTCCGCCAGCTCGCCGACAAGGGCCTCAAGGCTCTGAAGGCAGCCGACGAAGACCTGTACGGCAACTACCTTGCCGAAGACATCGTCAACTACTCGACGGGTGAAATCTACCTCGAGGCCGGCGATGAAATCGACGAGAAGACGCTCGCTGTCATCCTGTCGCACGGCTTCGAAGAGATCCCGGTTCTCGGCATCGACCACATCAATGTCGGCGCCTACATCCGCAACACGCTGAACGCCGACAAGAACGAGAACCGTCAGGACGCTCTGTTCGACATCTACCGCGTCATGCGTCCGGGTGAACCGCCGACCATGGACTCGGCCGAAGCCATGTTCAACTCGCTGTTCTTCGATGCGGAGCGTTACGATCTCTCCGCCGTTGGCCGCGTCAAGATGAACATGCGTCTCGACCTCAGCGTCGAAGACACTGTCCGCATCCTGCGCAAGGACGACATCCTGGCCGTGGTCAAGATGCTGGTCGAACTGCGCGACGGCAAGGGCGAGATCGACGACATCGACAACCTCGGCAACCGCCGCGTTCGCTCCGTCGGCGAGCTGATGGAAAACCAGTACCGTCTCGGCCTGCTCCGCATGGAGCGCGCGATCAAGGAACGTATGTCCTCGATCGAAATCGACACGGTCATGCCGCAGGATCTGATCAACGCGAAGCCGGCAGCAGCTGCCGTCCGTGAATTCTTCGGCTCGTCGCAGCTGTCGCAGTTCATGGACCAGGTAAACCCGCTTTCGGAAATCACCCACAAGCGCCGTCTCTCGGCTCTTGGCCCGGGCGGTCTTACCCGCGAGCGCGCAGGCTTCGAAGTCCGCGACGTTCACCCGACCCACTACGGCCGTATTTGCCCGATCGAAACGCCGGAAGGCCCGAACATCGGTCTGATCAACTCTCTTGCGACCTTCGCGCGCGTCAACAAGTACGGTTTCATCGAAAGCCCGTACCGCCGCATCGTCGATGGCAAGGTAACGAACGACGTTCTTTATCTCTCCGCCATGGAGGAAGCGAAGTACTACGTCGCACAGGCGAACGCCGAGCTCGGCGCCGACGGTTCCTTCACCGACGAATTCGTCGTTTGCCGTCACGCTGGCGAAGTTATGCTCGCTCCGCGCGACAGCATGAACCTGATGGACGTTTCGCCGAAGCAGGTCGTTTCGGTCGCTGCGGCGCTCATCCCGTTCCTGGAAAACGACGACGCCAACCGCGCTCTCATGGGCTCGAACATGCAGCGTCAGGCCGTTCCGTTGCTACGCGCTGAAGCTCCGTTCGTCGGCACCGGCATGGAGCCGGTCGTCGCTCGCGACTCCGGTGCTGCTATCGGCGCCCGCCGCGGCGGCGTAGTCGACCAGGTCGACGCGACGCGTATCGTTATCCGTGCGACGGAAGACCTCGAAGCTGGCAAGTCCGGCGTCGATATCTACCGCCTGCAGAAGTTCCAGCGTTCGAACCAGAACACCTGCGTCAACCAGCGTCCGCTGGTCACCGTCGGTGACGTTGTCAACCGCGGCGACATCCTCGCCGACGGCCCGTCGACGGATCTGGGCGATCTCGCACTCGGCCGCAACGCGCTCGTCGCGTTCATGCCGTGGAACGGTTATAACTACGAAGACTCGATCCTGCTCTCCGAGCGTATCGTTGCTGACGACGTGTTCACCTCCATCCACATCGAAGAGTTCGAAGTGATGGCCCGTGACACCAAGCTTGGTCCGGAAGAAATCACGCGCGACATTCCGAACGTTTCGGAAGAAGCGCTGAAGAACCTCGACGAAGCAGGTATCGTCTACATCGGTGCCGAAGTTCAGCCGGGCGATATCCTCGTCGGCAAGATCACGCCGAAGGGCGAAAGCCCGATGACGCCGGAAGAAAAGCTCCTGCGCGCCATCTTCGGTGAAAAGGCTTCCGACGTCCGCGACACGTCGATGCGCATGCCGCCCGGCACCTACGGCACGATCGTCGAAGTCCGCGTCTTCAATCGCCACGGCGTTGAGAAGGACGAGCGCGCGATGGCTATCGAGCGCGAAGAGATCGAGCGTCTTGCAAAGGACCGCGACGACGAGCAGGCGATCCTCGACCGTAACGTCTACGGTCGTCTGGTCGACATGCTGCGCGGTCAGGTCGCGATTGCCGGCCCGAAGGGCTTCAAGAAGGGCACGGAACTGGCGAACAACGTCGTTTCCGAATATCCCCGCTCGCAGTGGTGGATGTTTGCCGTCGAAGACGAAAAGGTCCAGGGCGAACTCGAAGCGCTCCGCGGCCAGTACGACGAATCCAAGTCGCGCCTTGAACAGCGCTTCATGGACAAGGTCGAGAAGGTCCAGCGCGGCGACGAAATGCCTCCGGGCGTCATGAAGATGGTCAAGGTCTTCGTTGCTGTTAAGCGCAAGATCCAGCCAGGCGACAAGATGGCCGGCCGTCACGGCAACAAGGGTGTCGTGTCGCGCATTGTTCCGGTCGAAGATATGCCGTTCCTGGAAGATGGCACGCATGTTGACGTCGTTCTGAACCCGCTGGGCGTGCCTTCGCGCATGAACGTCGGTCAGATCCTCGAGACGCATCTCGGCTGGGCTTGCGCCGGCATGGGCCGCCAGATCGGCGACATGCTGGAAGCCTACAGGGCGAGCGGCAACATCGAGCCTCTGCGCAAGACGATCGGCGACGTTGTCGGCGACGGTCCGAAGGCGGAACAGGTCAAGGACTTCGACGATGACTCGGTCCTGCGTCTGGCTGACCAGTGGAAGCGCGGCGTTTCGATTGCAACGCCGGTCTTCGACGGTGCGCATGAAGGTGACGTCAACGCTATGCTGGCTCTGGCTGGGCTCAAGGAAAGCGGTCAGTCGACCCTGTACGATGGCCGTACCGGCGAGCAGTTCGACCGCCAGGTCACGGTTGGCTACATCTACATGCTGAAGCTGAACCACCTGGTTGACGACAAGATCCACGCTCGTTCGATCGGTCCTTACTCGCTCGTTACCCAGCAACCGCTGGGCGGCAAGGCGCAGTTCGGCGGTCAGCGCTTCGGCGAAATGGAAGTCTGGGCTCTGGAAGCATACGGTGCGGCCTACACGCTGCAGGAAATGCTTACGGTCAAGTCGGACGACGTCGCCGGCCGTACCAAGGTCTACGAAGCCATCGTCCGTGGCGACGATACGTTCGAAGCCGGTATTCCGGAAAGCTTCAACGTTCTCGTCAAGGAAATGCGCTCGCTGGGTCTCTCCGTCGAACTCGAGAATTCGAAGGTCGAGGAGCAGCAGGCCAGCCAGTTGCCGGACGCTGCCGAGTAACCACCAATAGGGTGTGCGCTGTCATGCAGCGCACACCGTTCCCGCTCTGGCCCCGTATGTGTCGGCCGGGCAGGGACGATTTCGCCGCATTCTGCGGTTATTGTCGTTTTGAGCGTTGGCGCGGCTCCCGGGATTTGCCGCCGTCCATGCAAGATAAGGGCGCATTCGCCCATGAAGGAGACAGGCATGAACCAAGAGGTCATGAATCTTTTCAATCCGCAGGTGCCTGCACAGAACTTCGATTCCATCCGGATTTCGATTGCTTCTCCGGAGAAGATTCTTTCCTGGTCTTACGGTGAGATCAAGAAGCCGGAAACCATCAACTACCGTACGTTCAAGCCGGAACGCGACGGTCTCTTCTGCGCGCGTATCTTCGGACCGATCAAGGACTACGAGTGCCTGTGCGGTAAGTACAAGCGCATGAAGTACAAGGGCATCATCTGCGAAAAGTGCGGCGTCGAAGTCACGCTGTCGCGCGTTCGCCGTGAGCGCATGGGCCACATCGAGCTCGCAGCTCCCGTTGCCCACATCTGGTTCCTGAAGTCGCTGCCGAGCCGTATTTCGACGCTGCTCGACATGACGCTGAAGGATGTCGAGCGCGTTCTCTACTTCGAAAACTACATCGTCACCGAGCCGGGCTTGACTGCTCTCAAGGAGCACCAGCTCCTCTCGGAAGAAGAGTACATGCTCGCCGTCGACGAATACGGCGAAGACCAATTCACGGCCATGATCGGTGCTGAAGCGATCTACGAGATGCTGGCCTCGATGAACCTCGAAAAGATCGCTGGCGATCTGCGCTCCGAGCTTGCCGACACCACGTCGGATCTCAAGCAGAAGAAGCTGATGAAGCGCCTGAAGATCGTCGAGAACTTCATGGAGTCCGGCAACCGTCCGGAATGGATGATCATGAAGGTCGTTCCGGTCATCCCGCCGGACCTGCGTCCGCTGGTTCCGCTCGATGGCGGCCGTTTCGCAACGTCGGACCTCAACGATCTGTATCGTCGCGTCATCAACCGTAACAACCGTCTGAAGCGCCTGATCGAACTGCGCGCTCCGGGTATCATCATCCGCAACGAAAAGCGCATGCTGCAGGAATCTGTAGATGCGCTGTTCGATAACGGCCGTCGCGGCCGCGTCATCACCGGCGCCAACAAGCGTCCGCTGAAGTCGCTGTCCGACATGCTGAAGGGCAAGCAGGGCCGCTTCCGTCAGAACCTGCTCGGCAAGCGCGTCGACTATTCCGGTCGTTCGGTCATCGTGACAGGTCCGGAACTGAAGCTGCACCAGTGCGGTCTTCCGAAGAAGATGGCGCTCGAACTCTTCAAGCCGTTCATCTACGCCCGCCTCGACGCCAAGGGTTACTCCTCGACCGTCAAGCAGGCCAAGAAGCTGGTTGAAAAGGAAAAGCCGGAAGTTTGGGATATCCTCGACGAGGTCATTCGCGAGCATCCGGTTCTCCTGAACCGCGCACCGACGTTGCACCGCCTGGGCATCCAGGCCTTCGAACCGATCCTGGTCGAAGGCAAGGCGATCCAGTTGCATCCGCTCGTCTGCACGGCCTTCAATGCCGACTTCGACGGTGACCAGATGGCCGTTCACGTGCCACTGTCGCTCGAAGCCCAGCTTGAAGCCCGCGTTCTGATGATGTCGACGAACAACATCCTGCACCCTGCAAACGGTGCACCGATCATCGTTCCGTCGCAGGACATGGTTCTCGGCCTGTACTACCTCGCGATCATGAATCAGAACGAGCCGGGCGAAGGCATGGCCTTCTCCGACCTCGGCGAACTGCATCATGCGCTAGAAACCAAAACCGTTACGCTGCACACCAAGATCCGCGGTCGCTTCAAGTCGATCGACGAGGACGGCAAGCCGTACTCTAAGATTTACGAAACGACGCCGGGCCGCTTGCTCATCGGCGAGCTCCTGCCGAAGAACGGCAAGGTGACCTTCGACGTCTGCAACCAGGAAATGACCAAGAAGAACATCTCCAAGATGATCGACACGGTCTACCGCCATTGCGGCCAGAAGGACACGGTCATTTTCTGCGACCGCATCATGCAGCTCGGCTTCAGCCATGCCTGCCGCGCCGGTATTTCGTTCGGCAAGGACGACATGGTCATTCCGGAAACCAAGGCAAAGATCGTTGGCGACACCGAAAACCTGGTCAAGGAATACGAGCAGCAGTACAACGACGGCCTGATCACTCAGGGCGAGAAGTACAACAAGGTCGTTGACGCCTGGGGCAAGGCAACCGAAAAGGTCGCTGAAGACATGATGGCCCGCATTAAGGCTGTCGAGTTCGATCCGAACACCGGTCGTCAGAAGCCGATGAACGCCATCTACATGATGTCGCACTCGGGTGCCCGTGGTTCACCGAACCAGATGCGTCAGCTGGGCGGCATGCGCGGCCTCATGGCCAAGCCGTCGGGTGAAATTATCGAAACGCCGATCACGTCGAACTTCAAGGAAGGTCTGACAGTCAACGAGTACTTCAACTCGACGCACGGTGCCCGTAAGGGTCTGGCAGACACCGCGCTGAAGACGGCTAACTCCGGTTACCTGACCCGTCGTCTCGTCGACGTCGCACAGGATTGCATCGTCAACCTCGTGGATTGCGGTACCGACAAGGGCCTCACGATGACCGCCATCGTCGATGCCGGTCAGGTCGTTGCCTCGCTCGGCGCGCGTATCCTCGGTCGTACGGCCCTGGATGATATCGATCATCCGGTTACCGGCGAGCGTCTTGTCGACGCCGGCAAGATGATCCTCGAGCCCGATGTCATCGAGATCGAAAAGGCTGGTATCCAGTCGATCCGCATCCGTTCGGCCCTGACCTGCGAAGTGCAGACCGGTGTTTGCTCGGTTTGCTACGGTCGCGACCTTGCACGCGGTACGCCCGTCAACATGGGCGAAGCAGTTGGCGTTATCGCGGCTCAGTCGATCGGCGAGCCAGGCACGCAGCTCACCATGCGTACGTTCCACCTTGGTGGCACGGCAAATGTGGTCGACCAGTCGTTCCTGGAAGCCTCGTACGAAGGTACGATCCAGCTCAAGAACCGCAACGTTCTGCGCAACTCGGAGAACGTCCTGGTCGCGATGGGCCGCAACATGACCGTCCAGATCCTGGATGAGCGTGGTGTCGAGCGCTCCTCTCAGCGCGTTGCTTATGGTTCGAAGCTGCACGTCGACGAAGGCGACAAGGTCAAGCGCGGTCAGCGTCTGGCAGAGTGGGACCCCTACACCCGTCCGATGATGACGGAAGTGGCCGGTACCGTTCAGTTCGAAGACGTTGTCGACGGTCTCTCGGTTCTCGAAGCGACCGACGAATCCACGGGCATCACCAAGCGTCAGGTCATCGACTGGCGTTCGACCCCGCGCGGTTCGGACCTCAAGCCGGCGATCGTCATCCTTGATGCAAGCGGCAACGTCGTTAAGCTGCCGCGCGGTGCAGATGCACGCTTCCAGCTGTCGGTCGATGCGATCCTGTCGGTCGAGCCCGGTCAGAAGGTGTCCCAGGGTGACGTGCTTGCGCGTTCGCCGCTGGAAAGCGCCAAGACCAAGGACATCACCGGTGGTCTGCCGCGTGTTGCCGAACTGTTCGAAGCTCGTCGTCCGAAGGACCACGCGATCATCGCTGAGATCGATGGTACGATCCGCCTCGGCCGCGACTACAAGAACAAGCGTCGCATTATCATCGAGCCGGCGGAAGACGGTGTCGAGCCTGTCGAATACCTGATCCCGAAGGGCAAGCCCTTCCACCTTCAGGAAGGCGACTATATCGAAAAGGGTGATTACATCCTCGACGGTAACCCGGCTCCGCACGACATCCTGGCGATCAAGGGCGTCGAAGCACTCGCTTCTTACCTGGTCAACGAAATCCAGGAAGTCTATCGCTTGCAGGGCGTTGTCATCAACGACAAGCACATCGAAGTGATTGTTCGTCAGATGCTGCAGAAGGTGGAAATCACCGATGCAGGCGACTCGACCTATATCGTCGGCGACAACGTCGACCGTATCGAGCTCGAAGATGTCAACGATGCACTGATCGAGCAGGGCAAGAAGCCTGCTTACGGCGATCCGGTTCTGCTCGGTATCACCAAGGCGTCGCTGCAGACACCGTCGTTCATCTCGGCTGCGTCGTTCCAGGAGACCACCAAGGTTCTCACGGAAGCTGCGATCGCCGGCAAGACCGACGGCTTGCAGGGTCTGAAGGAAAACGTCATCGTCGGTCGCCTGATCCCGGCGGGTACTGGTGGCACGATGACCCAGATCCGCCGCATCGCCACGTCGCGCGACGAGATGATCCTCGAAGAGCGCCGCAAGGGCACGGGTGCGGATGTCGCAACCCCGATGCTGCAGGATCTCGCAGGCGAGAGCGCACCTGCTGCCGAATAATCGGCAGTCTGGTTCTCAGAATTAAGAAAGCCGCCCGGAGCGATCCGGGCGGCTTTTGTTTTGGGTTCGTGCGACGTTTCAGCTAAGCAGGGGCAGTCCATGCTGCATGCCATAGCCCAGCCACGTTCGGGCGTCGTCGAAATTTGAGCCAGAAGAAACGGAAGAGGATTGGACCACCGCCGCGAGCGGCGTCATTTCCTGACGCAGCCAGGTGGCGGATTGTTCGCCCTTGAGGGGAGTGTGGAAGTAGTGCCGTCGGTGCCGAACCTCGGTTCCGCTTTGGCAAAGCAATAGTCGTGAACGGTAAGAGGGGTGAGGGGCGTTTCCGGTCAGATACCGGTCTCTTCATAGAATTCGCGAAGTGCTGCGGTGGCTATATCTTCGTCGGTCTCCACTGTGCCGCCTGGAGCCTGAAGCTCGCGCTCCGGAACGTCGGGGCATGTCGAAAACCGGGAGCCGGTTGCGCCAGGTGGCATAGTTCAGCACCTTGAGCGCATCCGGCTTCATCGGAGTCTCAGCTGAAACGGATGATCGCGACTTCGCCGTCGACCGCGCCCTGATAGGCGGAAGCGTGTGGCTCCTCTTCCGGCACTTCGGTCAGCATGCCGATCTGGTCGAGGTCGGCCTCGATGAAGCCTTCCTCGGCGAGGGCATTCAGGGCCTCACGCACGGCGCTGTCGTCATCGGCGGCCTTGAGCATTATGTGGAGGTCGACGCCGTCGCTGTCATCGGACTGATAGCCCTTGCCGATGATGATGAAGACCATCGGTCCTTCGGAATTGTTGTCGTTGTCGGGGGCGGTAATCATCGGATGTCCTTCGATTCGAGATTTGAATCTGATTTCATGCGCTTAGCGGCTGCAGTCAGTGATTCCATAGCTGCTTTTTGATCCAATGCTCAAGTTTATCTTGGCGACCGGTGGCGAATTCCCTTAGAAGCCGCAAAAGAGCGCGCAATGGCCGGGTTTCAAGGCGTTCCGCCGAAGTTTATTTCTTAACGGCCTTGACGAGACGACGGGAAACCAGTAGTACCCGCGCCATCCGGACCCATGTGAGGCATGGCCATTCGAGGCGACGCGCCCCGGAGATCACCTCAAACAAGGTTCGAAACGCACGTTGAAGATATGTTGCCTGCACGCATGACGCATTTCTTTTGCGTCCTCTGCTCTCTGTGGTCCATCTGCGAAAGCGGATCGGGCCACGTTTTGCGCATTGAGACAAGCGTGTGGTCTTGCCGGAGACGGCGCGAGTTACGCCCGTAAGGGATTGAGATATAAACGTAAGGGATGGTTGAATGCCTACCGTAAACCAGCTTATCCGCAAGCCGCGTCAGGCGAACGTAAAGCGTAATAAGGTTCCTGCGCTGCAGGAAAACCCACAGAAGCGCGGCGTTTGCACCCGCGTTTACACGACGACCCCGAAGAAGCCGAACTCGGCTCTCCGTAAGGTCGCCAAGATCCGTCTGACCAATGGCTTTGAAGTCATCGGCTACATTCCGGGCGAAGGTCACAACCTGCAGGAACACTCTGTCGTCATGATCCGTGGCGGCCGCGTAAAGGACTTGCCGGGCGTTCGTTACCATATCATTCGCGGCGTTCTCGATACCCAGGGTGTCAAGAACCGCAAGCAGCGCCGTTCGAAGTACGGTGCGAAGCGTCCGAAGTAATTCGGTTTTGAAATCCCGGCGCTGCGCGAGGTCCTCCGCGTGGTAGAGCGCCTTTAACAATTGAAGAGACGAGAAGTATGTCCAGACGTCACAGAGCAGAAAAGCGCGAGATCAACCCGGACCCGAAGTTCGGCGATCTGGTTGTTACCAAGTTCATGAATGCAATCATGCTTGACGGCAAGAAGTCCGTCGCTGAAAGCATTGTCTACGGCGCATTTGACTCCGTACAGGGCAAGTCCAAGCAGGAGCCGCTCGGTGTGTTCCATCAGGCTCTGGACAACATTGCTCCGCACGTAGAAGTCCGTTCGCGCCGCGTGGGTGGTGCTACGTACCAGGTTCCGGTTGATGTCCGTCCGGAGCGCCGTCAGGCCCTGGCGATCCGCTGGCTGATTGCTGCCGCGCGCAAGCGCAACGAAACGACCATGGTCGACCGACTGTCGGGCGAGCTTCTCGATGCATCCAACAACCGTGGTTCCGCGGTCAAGAAGCGCGAAGACACGCACAAGATGGCTGACGCCAACCGTGCGTTCTCGCATTATCGCTGGTAATCCCGAACGGGTTCGAAAGGCAGTCCACAATGGCTCGCGAATATAAAATCGAAGACTACCGAAATTTCGGTATCATGGCGCACATCGACGCCGGCAAGACCACGACCACCGAGCGTATCCTTTATTACACCGGCAAGTCGCACAAGATCGGTGAAGTCCACGATGGCGCAGCCACGATGGACTGGATGGAGCAGGAGCAGGAGCGTGGCATCACGATCACCTCCGCCGCCACCACGACCTTCTGGAAGGGCCGTGACGGCAAGATGCGCCGCTTCAACATCATCGACACCCCCGGCCACGTCGACTTCACCATCGAAGTCGAGCGTTCGTTGCGCGTTCTCGACGGTGCGATTGCTCTTCTCGACGCCAACGCAGGCGTAGAGCCGCAGACGGAAACCGTCTGGCGTCAGGCTGAGAAGTACAACGTTCCGCGCATGATCTTCTGCAACAAGATGGACAAGACCGGCGCAGACTTCTACCGCTCCGTCGAGATGATCAAGACCCGTCTCGGCGCAACGGCTGTCGTCATGCAGCTGCCGATCGGCGCCGAAACCGAGTTCAAGGGCGTTATCGACCTGATCGAGATGAATGCTCTCGTCTGGCGCGACGAATCGCTCGGCGCCCAGTGGGACGTCGTCGAAATCCCCGATGACATGAAGGCGAAGGCTGAAGAGTATCGCGAAAAGCTGATCGAGACCGTTGTCGAGATCGACGAAGCCGCGACCGAAGCCTACCTGGAAGGCAACCTTCCCGACAACGATCAGATCCGCGCGCTCGTTCGCCGCGGCACGATCGACGTGAAGTTCCATCCGATGTTCTGCGGCACCGCCTTCAAGAACAAGGGCGTTCAGCCGCTTCTCGACGCGGTTGTCGACTACCTGCCGTCGCCGCTCGACATTCCGGCGATCAAGGGCATCGACTTCAAGACCGAAGCCGAGATCGAGCGTCATGCCGATGACAACGAGCCGCTTTCGATGCTCGCTTTCAAGATCATGAACGACCCCTTCGTCGGCTCGCTGACCTTCGCCCGTATCTACTCGGGCAAGCTCGAAAAGGGCGCGTCGGTCATGAACACGGTCAAGGACAAGCGCGAGCGCGTCGGCCGCATGCTGCAGATGCACTCGAACTCGCGTGAAGACATCGAAGAAGCCTTCGCGGGCGACATCGTTGCTCTCGCCGGTCTCAAGGAAACCACCACGGGCGATACGCTCTGCGATCCGCTGAAGCCGGTCGTTCTCGAGCGCATGGAATTCCCGGAGCCGGTTATCCAGATCGCTATCGAGCCGAAGACCAAGGGCGACCAAGAAAAGATGGGCCTCGCGCTCAACCGGCTGGCTGCTGAAGATCCGTCCTTCCGCGTGAAGACTGACCAGGAATCTGGCCAGACGATCATCGCCGGCATGGGCGAACTTCACCTCGATATCATCGTCGACCGCATGCGTCGCGAGTTCAAGGTTGAAGCAACTGTCGGCGCGCCGCAGGTTGCCTACCGCGAAACCATCACGCGTCAGCACGAAGAAGACTACACGCACAAGAAGCAGTCCGGTGGTACCGGTCAGTTCGCTCGCGTCAAGATCGTCTTCGAACCGAACCCGGATGGCGAAGACTTCAAGTTCGAATCCAAGATCGTCGGTGGTGCTGTTCCGAAGGAATACATCCCGGGCGTTCAGAAGGGTATCGAAAGCGTTCTGTCTTCCGGTCCGCTCGCAGGCTTCCCGATGCTCGGCGTCAAGGCGACGCTCGTTGACGGTGCTTTCCACGACGTTGACTCGTCGGTACTGGCGTTCGAAATCGCTTCACGTGCCTGCTTCCGTGAAGCAGCCAAGAAGGCCGGCGCTCAGCTCCTCGAGCCGATGATGAAGGTCGAAGTGGTAACGCCGGAAGATTACGTCGGCGACGTCATCGGCGACCTGAACTCCCGCCGTGGTCAGATCCAGGGCCAGGAAAGCCGCGGCGTGGCCGTTGTCATCAACGCCAACGTTCCGCTGGCGAACATGTTCAAGTACGTCGATAACCTGCGCTCCATGTCGCAGGGCCGTGCTCAGTACACGATGACCTTCGATCACTACGCGCCGGTTCCGTCGAACGTCGCAACTGAAATCCAGGCAAAGTATTCCGGTCAGAAGTGACCGGAATACCAATTGACCGATAACAAGAATTAGATCCCTCAGGGGACCTTAAAAAGAGTGGAGAGCCCACATGGCAAAGAGTAAGTTTGAGCGCAACAAGCCGCACGTTAACATCGGCACGATCGGCCACGTTGACCACGGCAAGACGTCTCTGACGGCAGCGATCACGAAGTACTTCGGCGAGTTCAAGGCGTACGACCAGATCGACGCTGCTCCGGAAGAAAAGGCGCGCGGCATCACCATTTCGACGGCACACGTCGAGTACGAGACCCCGAACCGTCACTATGCTCACGTTGACTGCCCCGGCCACGCCGACTACGTCAAGAACATGATCACCGGTGCCGCTCAGATGGACGGCGCGATCCTGGTTTGCTCGGCTGCTGACGGCCCGATGCCGCAGACCCGCGAGCACATCCTGCTCGCTCGTCAGGTTGGCGTTCCGGCGATCGTCGTGTTCCTCAACAAGGTTGACCAGGTTGACGACGCCGAGCTCCTCGAGCTCGTCGAACTGGAAGTTCGCGAACTGCTGTCGTCCTACGACTTCCCGGGCGACGACATTCCGGTCATCAAGGGCTCGGCTCTTGCTGCTCTGGAAGACTCTGACAAGAAGATCGGCGAAGACGCGATCCGCGAGCTGATGGCTGCTGTTGACGCCTACATCCCGACGCCTGAGCGTCCGATCGACCAGCCGTTCCTGATGCCGATCGAAGACGTGTTCTCGATCTCGGGCCGTGGTACGGTTGTGACCGGCCGCGTCGAGCGTGGCATCGTCAAGGTTGGCGAAGAAGTCGAAATCGTCGGCATCCGCCCGACCTCGAAGACGACGGTTACCGGCGTTGAAATGTTCCGCAAGCTGCTCGACCAGGGCCAGGCTGGCGACAACATCGGCGCTCTGGTTCGCGGTGTGAACCGTGACGGCGTTGAGCGTGGTCAGATCCTGTGCAAGCCGGGCTCTGTCAAGCCGCACAAGAAGTTCATGGCAGAAGCCTACATCCTGACGAAGGAAGAAGGCGGCCGTCATACGCCGTTTTTCACGAACTACCGTCCGCAGTTCTACTTCCGTACGACTGACGTGACCGGCATTGTTTCGCTTCCGGAAGGCACGGAAATGGTTATGCCTGGCGACAACGTCACGGTTGCCGTCGAGCTGATCGTTCCGATCGCGATGGAAGAGAAGCTGCGCTTCGCGATCCGCGAAGGCGGCCGTACCGTCGGCGCCGGCATCGTCGCTTCGATCGTCGAGTAAGCTTCGCTGCGGCCACCTCAACCGGGTGGCCGCTTCGATGACAATATTATGAAGCAAGTGGCTTTGGCCGCTTGCTTATTACAAGAAAATGTTGCACATGGCGCGCGAGCGCTATTTGCGCCCTGCTTCGCTCGTTGAAGCGGGTGACTACAGCAAACAATAAGGTGGGCCGAAAGGCCTGAAGACTGGATAGGGGCACGGTAACCCGGAGCCTCTCTCGATCTTTGAAACCGGTGGTCCGCCTTAGGAATAAGAACAGCCCGTGCCTACCCAAAAGGCGCACGGGATAACAAACACAAGGATAACGTCGAATGAACGGCCAAAATATCCGCATTCGCCTGAAGGCGTTCGATCACCGCATTCTCGACGCTTCGACGCGCGAGATCGTGTCGACGGCGAAGCGCACCGGCGCAAGCGTCCGGGGCCCCGTTCCGCTTCCGACTCGCATCGAGAAGTTTACGGTCAACCGGTCCCCACACATCGACAAGAAGAGCCGCGAGCAGTTCGAGATGCGCACTCATAAGCGCCTCCTCGACATCGTAGATCCGACCCCGCAGACGGTAGACGCGCTGATGAAGCTCGATCTCGCCGCCGGTGTCGATGTTGAGATCAAGCTCTGAGCCTTGCTCGAGCGGATTTGGAAGGATTGAACCGATGCGTTCAGGTGTGATTGCACAGAAGGTGGGCATGACCCGCGTCTACAACGACGCTGGCGAACATGTCCCGGTAACAGTACTGCGTCTGGATGGCTGCCAGGTTGTGGCCCAGCGCACTGTCGAAAAGAACGGCTACGCCGCAGTCCAGCTCGGTGCTGGCACGGTAAAGGTCAAGAATACGTCGAAGGCAATGCGTGGTAACTTTGCTGTTGCCAACGTTGAGCCGAAGGCCAAGCTGACGGAATTCCGCGTCACGGAAGACAATCTCCTCGAGGTTGGCACCGAGCTTAAGGCTGGTCACTTCGCCGCTGGTCAGCTCGTCGATGTGACGGGTACGACGATCGGTAAGGGCTTTGCCGGCGTTATGAAGCGTCACAATTTCGCCGGTGGCCGCGCCACTCACGGTAACTCGGTTTCGCACCGCTCGCACGGTTCTACCGGTCAGCGCCAGGACCCGGGCAGGGTTTTCAAGAACAAGAAGATGGCTGGTCACATGGGCCAGACGCGCGTAACGACTCAGAACCTTGAAGTGGTTTCGACCGACGAAGATCGTGGTCTAATCCTGATCAAGGGTGCAGTACCCGGTTCCAAGGGTGCCTGGATCATCGTGCGCGATGCCGTCAAGTCGGCAGCGAAGTAAGGGAGCCGGACCAATGGAATTCAACGTCAAGACCCTCGAGGGAAAAGACGCAGGGAAGGTTTCTCTTTCTGACGCGATTTTCGGCCTTGAGCCCCGCGAAGACATTCTCGCCCGCGTTATTCGCTGGCAGCTTGCCAAGAAGCAGCAGGGCACGCACCAGGCAAAGGGCCGCGCGGACGTTTCGCGCACCGGCGCCAAGATGTACAAGCAGAAGGGTACGGGCCGCGCTCGTCACCATTCGGCACGCGCTCCGCAGTTCCGCGGCGGTGGTAAGGCTCACGGCCCGGTCGCTCGCAGCCACGAACACGACCTTCCGAAGAAGGTTCGCGCTCTCGGCCTGCGTCACGCCCTCTCGGCCAAGCTGAAGTCCGACGATGTCATCATCATCGACAGCCTGGTTGCTGCAGAAGCAAAGACCAAGGCACTGGCATCGACTTTCGAGACGCTCGGCCTGACCAACGCGCTCTTCATCGGCGGCGCTGAACTTGATGGCAACTTCAAGCTCGCAGCACAGAACATCCCGAACATCGATGTTCTGCCGATCCAGGGCATCAACGTTTATGACATCGTGCGCCGCGGCAAGCTCGTGCTTTCCAAGGCTGCCGTTGAAGCTCTAGAGGAGCGTTTCAAGTGACCGACCTTCGCCACTATGATGTGATCGTCTCGCCGGCGATCACCGAAAAGTCCACGCTGGTATCGGAAAACAACCAGGTTGTTTTCAATGTCGCCAAGAAGGCGTCGAAGCCGGAAATCAAGGCTGCAGTCGAGGCGCTCTTCGGCGTCAAGGTCACGGCCGTCAACACGCTGCTCCGCAAGGGCAAGACCAAGCGTTTTAAGGGTTTTGTCGGCAAGCAGCAGGACGTGAAGAAGGCTGTCGTGACGCTGGCTGAAGGCCAGACGATCGACGTCTCCACCGGTCTCTGAGGAATTAAACAATGGCATTGAAAACATTCAATCCTACGACCCCGAGCCAGCGTCAGCTGGTCATCGTCGACCGTTCCGGCCTCTATAAGGGCAAGCCGGTCAAGGCGCTGACGGAAGGTCTGACCAAGAGCGGCGGTCGTAACAACCTCGGCCGTATCACTGCCCGCTTCATCGGCGGCGGTCACAAGCGTACCTATCGTCTGATCGACTTCAAGCGTCGCAAGTTCGACGTCGAAGGCACGGTCGAGCGTATCGAATACGATCCGAACCGCACCGCGTTCATCGCGCTCGTATCCTACGCCGACGGCGAACAGGCCTACATCCTCGCTCCGCAGCGCCTTGCTGCCGGCGACAAGGTCATCTCCTCGGAGAAGGCTGTCGACGTGAAGCCCGGCAACACCATGCCGCTGCAGTACATCCCGGTCGGCTCCATCATCCACAACGTGGAAATGAAGCCGGGCAAGGGTGGTCAGATCGCACGTTCGGCTGGCGGTTACGCACAGCTCGTCGGTCGCGACGCGGGTCTGGCGATCCTTCGCCTGAACTCCGGCGAACAGCGCCTCGTTCCTGGCTCCTGCCTTGCTTCGATCGGTGCGGTTTCGAACCCTGACCATGCCAACATCAACGACGGCAAGGCCGGTCGTACGGTTTGGCGCGGCAAGCGTCCGCATAACCGCGGTGTTGTCATGAACCCTGTTGACCATCCGCACGGCGGTGGTGAAGGCCGTACCTCTGGTGGTCGTCACCCGGTTACTCCGTGGGGCAAGCCGACCAAGGGCAAGCGCACGCGGTCGAACAAGTCGACCGACAAGATGATCATGCGCTCGCGTCATCAGCGTAAGAAGTAAGAGAGGAAGTCTCCAATGGCTCGTTCAGTATGGAAAGGTCCGTTCGTTGACGGCTATCTTCTCAAGAAGGCTGAGAAGGTTCGTGAAGGCGGACGTGCAGAAGTAATCAAGATCTGGAGCCGTCGCTCCACGATCCTGCCGCAGTTCGTCGGTCTCACCTTCGGCGTCTACAACGGCAGCAAGCATGTTCCGGTCAGCGTCAATGAAGACATGGTCGGTCACAAATTCGGTGAATTCTCTCCGACCCGGACCTACTACGGTCACGGTGCGGACAAGAAGGCAAAGAGGAAGTAACAATGGGCAAGGCAAAAGCCGAACGCCGGCTGAAGGACAACGAGGCGCAAGCAGTCGCCCGCACGCTCCGCGTCAGCCCACAGAAGCTCAACCTCGTTGCCGCGGTTATCCGTGGCAAGAAGGTCGATCGTGCACTCGCTGAGCTGGAATTCTCCCGCAAGCGCATCGCAGGCGCCGTCAAGAAGACGCTTGAATCTGCGATCGCCAACGCCGAGAACAACCACGACCTCGACGTCGACTCCCTGGTCGTCGCCGAAGCCTATGTCGGCAAGTCGATCGTCATGAAGCGTTTCCACGCTCGTGGCCGCGGCCGCGCTTCTCGCATCGAGAGGCCGTTTGCGCACCTGACGATCGTTGTCCGCGAAGTGCAGGCACAAGAGGAGGCCGCATAATGGGTCAGAAAATTAATCCAATCGGTTTCCGTCTTGGCATCAACCGTACCTGGGATAGCCGCTGGTTCGCGGACAATGCCGAGTACGGTCAGCTGCTGCACGAAGACCTGAAGATGCGCAAGTTCGTCATGAGCGAACTGAAGCAGGCTGGTATCGCCAAGGTGGTCATCGAGCGTCCGCACAAGAAGTGCCGCGTTACGATCCACTCGGCTCGTCCGGGCCTGATCATCGGCAAGAAGGGCGCAGACATCGACAAGCTCCGCAAGAAGCTGTCGGAGATGACGAATTCCGAGACGCACCTCAACATCGTTGAAGTTCGCAAGCCGGAAGTCGACGCTACGCTCGTCGCACAGTCGATCGCTCAGCAGCTTGAGCGTCGTGTTGCTTTCCGTCGCGCCATGAAGCGTGCCGTTCAGTCTGCAATGCGTCTTGGCGCCGAAGGCATCAAGATCACCTGCGCAGGCCGTCTCGGCGGTGCTGAAATCGCTCGTACGGAATGGTACCGCGAAGGTCGCGTTCCGCTGCACACGCTGCGCGCTGACATCGACTACGGCACAGCTGAAGCGGAAACCGCTTTTGGCATCTGCGGCATCAAGGTTTGGATCTTCAAGGGCGAAATCCTTGAGCACGATCCGATGGCCTCCGAGCGCCGCGCACTCGAGGGTGACGCTCAGGGTCCGGCAAGCCGTGATCGCGATCGTCGCCGCGACAACGCTTAATAGCGTTGGTGGCAGATAAGTTCGGAGAATAAGAAAATGTTGCAGCCAAAGCGTACCAAGTACCGCAAGCAATTCAAGGGCCGCATCAAGGGCGTCGCCAAGGGTGGTTCTGACCTGGCCTTCGGTGAATTCGGCCTTAAGGCTCAAGAGCCGAACCGCGTCAATGCACGCGAGATCGAAGCGGCCCGCCGCGCGATCACGCGCTACATGAAGCGCGCCGGCCGTGTATGGATCCGCGTGTTCCCGGATGTTCCGGTAACCGCAAAGCCGACCGAAGTCCGTATGGGTAAGGGCAAGGGCTCTGTCGAATACTGGGCATGCAAGGTCAAGCCAGGCCGTATGATGTTCGAAATCGACGGCGTCAGCGAAGAAATCGCTCGTGAAGCGCTTCGCCTCGGCTCTGCCAAGCTCTCGGTCAAGACGCGCTTCGTTCAGCGCATTGCAGAGTAAGGAGCAAGGCAGATGAAAGCCGAAGAAGTACGCGGCCTCACGGCCGACCAGCTCAAGGACAAGCTCGCCGACCTGAAGAAGGAGCAGTTCAACCTGCGCTTCCAGAAGGCAACCGGTCAGCTGGAAAAGTCCTCGCGCATCAACGAAGTCCGCAAGGACATCGCCCGCGTGAAAACCATTGCCCGCCAGAAGGCGGCAGAAGCAAAGGCGTAAAGGAAAACATCATGCCGAAGCGCATTCTGCAGGGCGTTGTCGTTGGCGACAAGAACGAGAAGACTGTCGTAGTTCGCGTTGAGCGTCGTTTCGCTCACCCGCTGCTCCAGAAGACCGTTCGTCGTTCCAAGAAGTACAAGGCCCACGACGAAAACAATCAGTACAAGATCGGCGATACCGTATCCATCGAGGAATGCGCGCCGATCTCCAAGGACAAGCGTTGGACGGTCGTTTCCGCCCAGGCCAAGTAAGATTTTTGCGCGAGGCCTTGCGTCTCGCGGAAATATCTGTATGAAGCAGCGTCAGAACGCTCGTTCGTCGAGCGTTCTTTTGCTTTGAGCGCACGGAAGGTCCCATTGGGGAAACCACCCTGGCACGATCGATCCCGCGCTATTCAAGCTATGCCGTGTTTTCGCCTGCCCTCGTGGCAAGCGGCCGGCTGACAATTTTCATAAGCCGGGGAAGGGGGCTCTGAGCCCAACCATTCCGGTAAACCAAAAAGGCGACCTGATATGATTCAGATGCAAACAAACCTCGACGTGGCGGATAATTCCGGCGCACGTCGTGTCATGTGCATCAAGGTGCTGGGCGGCTCGAAGCGCAAGTATGCCGGGATCGGCGACGTTATCGTCGTTTCGATCAAGGAAGCGATCCCGCGCGGCCGCGTGAAGAAGGGTGACGTGATGAAGGCGGTGGTCGTTCGTACCGCCAAGGAAATCCGTCGCGTTGATGGTTCCATCATCCGCTTCGACACGAATGCAGCAGTCCTCATCGACAACAAGAAAGAGCCGATCGGCACCCGTATCTTCGGACCGGTTCCGCGCGAACTTCGCGCCAAGAACCACATGAAGATCATCTCGCTGGCTCCCGAAGTACTGTAAGGAGCGCGAACGATGCAAAAGATTCGTAAGGGCGACAAGGTCGTCATGCTCGCAGGCAAGGACAAGGGCCGCACTGGCGAAGTCCTCCAGGTTCTGCCCAAGGAAGATCGTGCCGTTGTTCGTGGCATCAACGTCGTAAAGCGCCATCAGCGCCAGACGCAGAGCCAGGAAGCCGGCATCATCAGCAAGGAAGCTGCTGTTCACCTGTCCAACGTTGCGATCGTCGACAAGGACGGCAAGCCGACCCGCGTCGGTTTCAAGGTTGTTGACGGCAAAAAGGTCCGTGTGGCCAAGCGTTCCGGTGAGGTGATCTGATGGCTGACGCAAAGTACGAGCCGCGGCTCAAGAAGGAATATGTCGAGCGCATTCGTGCGGCGATGCAGGAGAAGTTCTCCTACGCCAACGAAATGATGATCCCGAAGCTCGACAAGATCGTAATCAACATGGGTGTTGGTGAAGCAACGGCTGATTCGAAGAAGCCGACTGTTGCTGCAGCTGACCTGGCCGCTATCGCTGGTCAGAAGCCGGTCATCACCCGTGCACGCAACTCCATCGCGGGCTTCAAGGTCCGTGAGCAGATGCCGATCGGCGCAAAGGTTACCCTGCGCGGCGCTCGCATGTACGAGTTCCTGGACCGTCTCGTGAACATCGCGCTTCCGCGCGTTCGCGACTTCCGCGGCCTGAACCCGAAAAGCTTTGACGGCCGTGGCAACTTCGCCATGGGCATCAAGGAGCACATTGTGTTCCCTGAGATCAACTACGACAAGGTTGATCAGATGTGGGGCATGGACATCATCGTTTGCACGACGGCAACGAAGGACGACGAAGCGCGGGCTCTCTTGACAGAGTTCAACTTCCCGTTCCGTCAGTAACCGTAACGACGAGCGTAGAAAAGGAACCGCACATGGCGAAGACAAGCGCAGTTGAAAAGAACAAGCGCCGCCGTACCACGGTCGCTAACCAGGCTGCCAAGCGCGCAGCTCTGAAGGCGATCATCATGAACCAGGCTCTTCCGATCGAAGACCGGTTCAAGGCCTCGATCAAGCTGGCATCCCTGCCGCGCGATGGATCCAAGACCCGCATTCGCAACCGTTGCGAAGTATCGGGCCGTCCGCGCGCATACTACCGCAAACTGCGCATGTCGCGTATCGCGCTGCGTGAACTCGGCAATCTCGGCAAGGTGCCGGGCATCGTCAAGTCGAGCTGGTAAGGAGCAGGTTAGATGACAATGACTGATCCGTTGGGCGATATGCTCACTCGCATCCGCAACGGTGCTTCTCGCCGCAAGTCGTCGGTTTCGACGCCTGCTTCGAAGCTCCGTGCACGCGTTCTCGATGTTCTGCAGTCCGAAGGCTACATCCGTGGCTATTCCCTTGTCGATTTCGGCAATGGCAAGTCGGAGCTCAACATCGAGCTGAAGTACTATGAAGGCGCATCGGTGATCCGTGAGATCGGCCGTGTGTCCAAGCCGGGCCGCCGGGTTTATGTCTCGGTCAAGTCCATTCCGCAGGTCGCGAACGGCCTCGGCATCACCATCCTTTCGACCCCGAAGGGCGTGATGGCCGATCACCAGGCTCGCGAACAGAACGTTGGTGGCGAGGTTCTTTGCTCGGTCTTCTAAGGCTGAGCAAGGATCTCCATAGCGAACAGACAGGATTGAAACATGTCTCGTATCGGTAAAAAGCCCGTTCAGGTGCCTGCTGGGATCACGGCTACGGTCGATGGCCAGAAGGTTACCGCTAAGGGCCCGAAGGGCGAGCTGTTCTTCGTCGCAAATGACGAAGTCGGCGTGAAGCTCGAAAACAATGCGGTTGTCGTAACGCCGCTCACCCAGACGAAGAATGCTCGTGCAAAGTGGGGCATGTCCCGCACGATGATCGAGAACATCTTCAAGGGCGTTAAGGACGGCTTTGAGCGCAAGCTCGAAATCAACGGCGTCGGTTACCGCGCGTCGCTCCAGGGCAAGAACCTGCAGCTGGCACTCGGCTTCAGCCATGACGTTGTTTACGAGCCGCCGCAGGGCATTACGATCGCTGTGCCGAAGCCGACGGAAATCGTCGTCACCGGCATCAACAAGCAGCAGGTCGGCCAGGTTGCCGCTGAAATCCGCGAATACCGCGGTCCTGAGCCTTACAAGGGCAAGGGCGTCAAGTATGCCGAAGAGCGGATTGTCCGCAAAGAAGGCAAGAAGAAGTAAGGATCACGCGAAATGGCTAGCAGGAAAGAAGCACTTGCACGTCGTGCCAACCGCGTGCGCCGTCACCTCAAGTCGGTGGCCAATGGCCGTCCGCGCCTGTCGGTTCATCGCTCCTCGAAGAACATTTATGTTCAGGTCATCGACGATGTCGCTGGTAAGACGCTTGCGTCCGCCTCGACTCTCGACAAGGACCTGCGCGGTTCTCTGAAGACCGGTGCTGACACCGCAGCAGCTGCCCTCGTAGGCAAGCTCGTTGCAGAGCGCGCAAAGAAGGCAGGCGTCAACGAGGTCGTATTCGACCGCGGCGCCTTCATCTACCATGGCCGCATCAAGGCTCTGGCCGATGCGGCTCGCGAAGGCGGTCTGTCCTTCTGATTAAGATTTCCGGCCGGGGCTTCAGGCTTCCGGCCGGATGTTCACCGGACCGCAAACACTCTTCCTAAGGAGAGGTTGATGCGGTCTTCGTTTTGTTTGCCGTTCCACCCGCAAAAGAAAAAGGAAAAGGACAATGGCACAGGAAAGAAGAGGTTCTCGCGACGATCGCCAGAACCGTGAGGAACGCGATAGCGAGTTCGTCGACAAGCTGGTCGCGATCAACCGCGTTGCTAAGGTTGTTAAGGGTGGCCGCCGTTTCGGTTTCGCCGCTCTCGTCGTCGTTGGTGACCAGAAGGGCCGCGTTGGCTTCGGTCACGGCAAGGCACGTGAAGTGCCGGAAGCAATCCGTAAGGCGACTGAAGCTGCCAAGCGCGAACTGATCTTCGTACCGCTGCGTGACGGCCGTACGCTGCATCACGACGTTCATGGCCGCCATGGCGCCGGCAAGGTTCTGCTTCGTTCGGCCAAGGTCGGTACCGGTATCATCGCCGGTGGTCCGATGCGCGCCGTTTTCGAAACGCTCGGCGTTCACGACGTTGTCGCCAAGTCGACCGGTTCCTCGAACCCATACAACATGGTTCGCGCTACCTTCGACGCTCTGAAGCACCAGGTTCACCCGAAGGACATCGCAGCTCAGCGCGGCATCAAGTATGCAACGCTCCAGGCTCGCCGTGCCGCTTCTGGCAATGCCTCTGAAGAATAAGAGGAGTCTGACAGATGGCTAAGGCTACCAAGAAGACTGAAGCGAAGACGGTTACTGTCGAACAGATCGGCAGCCCGATTCGTCGTCCGGATGTCCAGCAGCGCACGCTGATCGGCCTCGGACTCAACAAGATGCACCGTCGCCGCACGCTGGAAGATACCCCTTCCGTTCGTGGCATGATCCGTGCCGTCCAGCATCTCGTTCGCGTCGTCGACGAGAAGTAAGCCGGGAGATTCGCTATGAAACTCAATGAAATCAAAGACAACGAAGGTTCGACCCACAGCCGCAAGCGCCTCGGCCGCGGTATTGGTTCGGGCTCGGGCAAGACCGGTGGTCGCGGTGTCAAGGGTCAGAAGTCCCGTTCCGGCGTCGCCATCAACGGTTTCGAAGGCGGCCAGATGCCAATCTACCGTCGCCTGCCGAAGCGCGGCTTCAACAACATCTTCAAGGCCGACTTCGTCGTCGTGTCGCTGGAGCGTGTTCAGGCTGCGATCGACGCTGGCAAGCTCGACGGCAAGTCCACGGTTGATGCGGCAGCTCTCAAGGCTGCCGGCGTTATCCGTCGCGTCAAGGACGGCGTTCGCGTTCTCGCCGACGGCGAGCTGAAGGCAAAGGTCAAGTTTGAAGTTGCTGGCGCTTCCAAGCCGGCGATCGAAAAGATCGAAAAGGCTGGCGGCTCCGTCACGCTTCTTTCTGCCGCAGCAACGGCTGAATAATTAATGCTATGATAAGTCGCCCGGGGTGCTTCACACCGGGCGATTTTGCTCCCATATGTGAGCCTCACAAAAACCGGCTGGACGCACGTGCGTCATAAACGGTAGGAACGAACACAAGGGTGAGGCATAGGTTGCGTTCGCAATCCGTCCGAAGCCCGCTTTTGAATAATTCAGAATGCTGATTCCGGGTCCTGCACCTCGCTTGGCTAGAGCCCGAAATCGGTAGCGCGGAGAATCGCATGGCGTCTGCAGCGGAACAGTTGGCTTCCAACCTCAATTTCTCGACCTTCGCCAAAGCCGAGGATCTCAAGAAGCGCCTGTGGTTCACACTGGCAGCTCTCCTCGTCTACCGGCTCGGTACCCACATTCCGCTCCCCGGGCTCAATCCAGAAGCTTATGCCCAGGCCTTCCGTGGCCAGGCAGGCGGCATTCTCGGCCTCTTCAACATGTTCTCGGGCGGCGCCGTGCAGCGCATGGCAATCTTTGCGCTCGGCATCATGCCTTACATTTCCGCTTCGATCATCGTGCAGCTGATGACGTCGGTCGTCCCGGCGCTCGAGAACCTGAAGAAGGAAGGCGAGCAGGGTCGCAAGATCATCAACCAGTACACCCGCTACGGCACGGTGCTGCTCGGTGCTCTGCAGGCCTACGGCATTTCCGTCGGCCTTGAGAGCGGCAACGGCCTCGTCGTTGATCCGGGCATCTTCTTCCGCATTTCGACGGTTGTCACGCTGCTCGGCGGCACGATGTTCCTGATGTGGCTCGGCGAGCAGATCACCTCGCGCGGTATCGGCAACGGTATTTCGCTGATCATCTTCGCCGGTATCGCTGCAGGCCTTCCGCAGGCTCTCGCCGGTACACTGGAACTTGGCCGCACCGGCGCTCTGTCGACGACACTGATTCTCGCTGTGATCATCATTGCGATTGCTGTCATCGCCATCATCGTTTTTGTCGAGCGTGCACAGCGGCGCCTGCTGATCCAGTATCCGAAGCGCCAGGTCGGCAATCGGATGTTCCAGGGCGATACCTCGCATCTGCCGCTGAAGCTCAACACCTCGGGCGTCATCCCGGCGATCTTCTCGTCCTCGTTGCTGCTGCTGCCGGCGACGCTCGCGGGCTTCGCCAACACCACATCATTGCCTGCATGGGCAACCTCGATCGTGGCCGCGCTCGGCCATGGCCAGCCGCTCTACATGCTGCTCTACGGCCTGTTGATCGCGTTTTTCGCCTTCTTCTACACGGCTATCGTCTTCAATCCGAAGGACACCGCCGACAATCTGAAGAAGCATGGGGGCTTCATTCCGGGCATCCGTCCGGGCGAGCGGACTGCCGAATACATCGATTACGTGCTGACCCGCATTACGGTGATTGGCGCGATTTACCTCGTCTTCGTGTGCATCCTGCCGGAAATTCTTGTGTCGCAAACGGGCATTCCGTTGTCCCTGGGTGGCACTTCTCTCTTGATCGTGGTTAGCGTAACTCTCGATACGGTGGCACAGATTCAGGGTCATCTGATCGCACAGCAGTACGAAGGTCTGATCAAGAAATCGAAGTTGCGCGGAGGAAAGAGGGGGCGATGAGACTCATACTGTTAGGGCCGCCGGGCGCGGGTAAGGGGACCCAGGCTCAGCGGATCGTGGAGAAGTACGGAATTCCGCAACTTTCCACGGGCGACATGCTCCGCGCAGCCGTTGCGGCAGGCACGGAAGTAGGCAAGCGTGCGAAGGCCGTCATGGACGCTGGCAAGCTTGTCTCGGATGAGATCGTCAATGCCATCGTTTCCGAGCGTCTCGACGCTCCAGACTGCGCCAAGGGCTTTATTCTTGACGGCTATCCGCGCACGTTGGTTCAGGCCGACGCGACGGAAAGCATGCTGAAGGGCAAGGGGCTCGAGCTCTCGACAGTGATCGAGATCCAGGTCGACGACAAGGTGCTGGCCGATCGGGTATCCGGCCGCTACACCTGCGCCAATTGCGGCACCGGCTATCACGATACCAATGTGAAGCCGAAGGTAGACGCTGTCTGTGATCGCTGTGGTTCGACGCATTTCAAGCGCCGCCCGGATGACAACCGCGAAACGGTCGTCACGCGCCTCCAGGCATACTACAAGGAAACCTCGCCGCTGATCGGCTACTACTATGCCAAGGGCAAGTTGAAGTCGGTGGACGGCATGGCGGACATCGATCACGTCACGAACGAGATCGAAGCCATTCTTTCGAAGCTTTAGGGCTTTGGAAATAAACTTGGCGGAAGCGGTTGCTTTTAAGCGCTGATTCCGCTAAACACCGCGCCAACTCGCGATATCTCATGCGATCGGCGCGGACTTCCCAAGGGAACTCCGGGTTCGATCGTTTTGACTTGTTGAGAACCTGAATTGTAATTGCGGCCATCCAAGGCCGTGTAACGAGACACCACTTGCCGGATGGCAACTGGAACGCAAGGAGAATAGGCGTGGCACGTATCGCTGGCGTCAACATCCCGACTGCAAAGCGCGTTGTAATCGCGCTGACGTATATCCACGGGATCGGTCCGAAATTCGCGCAGGAAATCATGGAAAAGGTTGGCCTGCCGGCTGACAAGCGCGTCCATCAGCTGACGGACTCCGAAGTCCTGCAGATTCGCGAAACCATCGACCGTGATTATCAGGTCGAAGGTGACCTGCGTCGCGAGACCTCGATGAACATCAAGCGCCTGATGGACCTCGGTTGCTACCGCGGCCTGCGTCATCGCCGTGGCCTTCCGGTCCGCGGTCAGCGCACGCATACCAATGCTCGTACCCGCAAGGGCCCGGCAAAGGCTATCGCTGGTAAGAAGAAGTAATTTCCGGGAAACCGGAGGTGAGGGGGCTGGCGGTCTGCGCCGGCCTCTTTTGAGTTTCGGGCAGGGCCGCAAGGTCTCGTTCCGGTGTAGCCGCTGGCATTACGGCGGTGCAGAGATCCAAGAAAGGGATATTAAATGGCCAAGGAAGCCGTACGCGTTCGCCGTCGCGAACGTAAAAACATTTCGTCTGGCGTAGCTCACGTCAACTCGACCTTCAACAACACGATGATCACGATCACCGACGCACAGGGCAATGCGATTGCTTGGTCGTCTGCTGGCGCCAAGGGCTTCAAGGGCTCGCGCAAGTCGACCCCGTTCGCTGCTCAGATCGCTGCTGAAGACTGCGCCAAGAAGGCTCAGGAACATGGCATGAAGTCGCTGGAAGTTGAAGTTTGCGGTCCGGGTTCGGGTCGTGAATCCGCTCTGCGCGCGCTCCAGGCTGCCGGTTTCATGATCACGTCCATCCGCGACGTGACGCCGATCCCGCACAATGGTTGCCGCCCGCGCAAGAAGCGCCGCGTCTGATCATCGCCATTCACAACACCGGTGAGCGGCTTTTCGCTCCCGGTGCTTCTCAAGCTCGGTTGCCACGATTGGATGGTGGTAACGAACGGAAGGCAAAAATATGATTCAGAAAAACTGGCAGGAATTGATCAAGCCGAACAAGGTCGAGTTCTCTTCGAGCTCGCGCACCAAGGCGACGCTCGTAGCAGAGCCGCTGGAGCGCGGTTTCGGCCTCACCCTCGGCAACGCGCTGCGCCGCGTTCTGCTGTCCTCGCTGCGCGGTGCCGCAGTGACGGCCGTGCAGATCGATGGCGTGCTGCATGAGTTCTCGTCGATCCCGGGCGTCCGCGAAGACGTCACGGACATCGTCCTCAACATCAAGGAAATCGCCATCAAGATGGATGGCGATGACGCAAAGCGCATGGTCGTGCGCAAGCAGGGCCCGGGCGTTGTAACGGCTGGCGACATCCAGACCGTCGGTGATATCGAAATCCTCAACCCCGAGCATGTCATCTGCACGCTCGACGAGGGCGCCGAAATCCGTATGGAATTCACCGTCAACAACGGCAAGGGCTACGTTCCGGCCGACCGCAATCGCGCGGAAGATGCTCCGATCGGTCTCATCCCGGTCGACAGCCTTTATTCGCCGGTCAAGAAGGTGTCCTACAAGGTTGAAAATACCCGCGAAGGACAGGTTCTCGACTACGACAAGCTGAACATGACGATCGAAACCGACGGTTCGATCTCCGGCGAAGATGCCGTCGCTTTCGCGGCTCGCATCCTGCAGGATCAGCTTGGCGTGTTCGTCAACTTCGACGAGCCGCAGAAGGAAACCGAAGAGGAAGCAGTCACCGAACTCGCTTTCAACCCGGCGCTCCTCAAGAAGGTGGACGAACTCGAACTGTCTGTTCGCTCGGCAAACTGCCTGAAGAACGACAACATCGTCTACATCGGCGACCTCATTCAGAAGACCGAAGCAGAAATGCTCCGCACACCGAATTTTGGTCGCAAGTCGCTGAACGAAATCAAGGAAGTTCTCGCTTCCATGGGCCTGCACCTCGGCATGGAAGTGCCGGCATGGCCGCCCGAGAACATCGAAGATCTCGCCAAGCGTTACGAAGACCAGTACTAACATTCAAACGGCAGGCGGATGCCTGCAAGTGAAGGAGAATAGCAATGCGCCACGGTAAAGCCGGCCGCAAGCTGAACAGAACCGCTAGCCACCGTAAGGCAATGTTTGCCAACATGGCGGCTTCGCTCATCACGCATGAGCAGATCGTGACGACCCTGCCGAAGGCAAAGGAAATCCGCCCGATCGTTGAAAAGCTCGTCACCCTCGGCAAGCGCGGCGACCTGCACGCTCGTCGTCAGGCGATCTCGCAGATCCGCGACGCCGCTGTCGTTGCGAAGCTCTTCGACGCGATCGCTTCGCGCTACGCAACCCGCAACGGCGGCTACCTGCGTATCATGAAGGCTGGCTTCCGCCAGGGCGACAACGCTGCTCTCGCAGTCGTTGAGTTCGTTGATCGCGACACCTACGCCAAGGGCGCAGCCGACAAGGCTCGCGTTGAAGCCGAAGCTGCAGCAGCTGAAGCCGCTTAATCCTTTTCGGTTCGCCGGAAGCAAAACAGCCGGGCTGCAAAGCCCGGCTGTTTTCGTTTGTGGTCGCGCGTCTGTTGAATGAATTTCGCATCAGGGTTAGGCTCGCCGTCGCCGTCGCCGTCGCCGTCGCCGTCGCTGTCAGCGTCTCGAAGAGCGTGCAAAGTGATCGACCACATAACCATTGCCGTTAGTGATCTGAAAGAGCAAGTTGTTCTACGAACAAGCTCTTGTCCCATTGGGCCACAAGCTCTCATTCGGGAAGGAGGGCGCGTTTTGGTCCTTCGATGTTGGCGACGGTGGGCTGTTTGAGATCCAGGAGGCAGACACGCCGCCACCCTTTACGCGCCTGCACGTGGCCTTCCGTGCACGCAACAAGGCGGAAGTTGACGCTTTCTACCAGGCTGCACTTGAGGCCGGCGCCAAGGACAACGGTGGCCCCGGCCCAAGACCGCAGTACACGCCCGACTACTACGCCTGCTTCGTCCTCGATCCCGACGGTTACAACATCGAAGGGATGATCAATCAGCCAGCCACGGACGTCTAACTGGTTGCTGGCCCGGCGCCTCGAGGGCGATCCTTGCCGCAGCCCTGTGGAAGATCACGAGATGGTTGCCGCTGCCCGGGTGCGTTCGCGTCCCTGACCGCGTTTGCGGCTGCGCGCGATCGGTCGCCATGATCGGTAGAGGATCAGCACGATGATCAGGCCGACGTAGACGTACTGCTCGAGGTCGAGGATCTTCGTCGAAAGCCCGAAATGCACGGCACCAGCGGCGGCGATGATGTAGACGAGGCGGTGCAGCCGCACCCAGTTCAGGCCGAGGCGACGGATCGAGAAGTTGTTGGACGTCACCGCGAGCGGAACGAGCAAGGCAAGCCCGGCCATGCCGAACATGATGAAGGGCCGCTTTAGCACATCGTTCACGACCGCAGAGAAATCGAGTGCCTGGTCGAGCACCATGTAGACCGTGAAGTGCATCAGGGCGTAGTAGAAGGTCAGAAGTCCTAGAGCGCGGCGATAGCGAAGGTAGTTCCATCCGAGCAGGTCGCGCGCGGGCGAGACGGTCAGCGTCAGGATGAGGAAGCGGATCGTCCAGAGGCCGAGGAACAGTTCGAAAGTCTTCACCGGGTCAGCGCCAAGCTGATCGGTGGCGCCGAGATAGAAGGTCCAGGCGGCAGGCAGCAGTCCGAGAGAGTAGAGAGCCCAGACAGAGGCCGACTGCCAGCGCTTTGGAAGACTGAACGAAAAACCTGCCATCAGAAGTTCTTCCGCAGATCCATGCCGCTATAGAGGCTTGCGACCTCGTCGGCGTATCCGTTGAACGGCAGCGTGGGGTGGCGGCTCGCACCAAAGAAGCCGCTTTCGCCGATGCGCCGTTCGCTCGCCTGGCTCCAACGCGGGTGATCGACCTCCGGATTGACGTTGGCGTAGAAGCCGTATTCTTGCGAATTGGTCACCTGCCAGGTGTTCTTCGGCTCCTTGTCAGTGAGCGTGATCCGAACGATCGACTTGATGCCCTTGAAGCCGTATTTCCACGGCACGACCAAGCGGATCGGCGCACCGTTCTGGTTTGGCAGCGTTTGGCCGTAAAGACCGACGGCGAGCAGCGTCAGCGGGTGGCGAGCCTCGTCGAGCCGCAGGCCCTCGACATAAGGCCAGTCGAGCGATTGGAAGATGCCCTTCTGCCCCGGCATCTCGTCTGGGCGTACGACGGTTTCGAAGGCGACGTACTTTGCGCTCCCGAGCGGTTCCACCTTGTTGAGTAGAGAAGCGAGCGGGAAGCCGTCCCACGGAATGACCATCGACCACGCCTCGACGCAGCGCATCCGATAGGTGCGGTTCTCGATCGGGAATTCCTTCATCAGCGCTTCGATATCGAACGTGCCCGGCTTGTTGACCATGCCGTCGACCTTGATTGTCCAGGGCAGCGGCTTGAAGTCGCCGGAGAGCGCGGACGGATCACCCTTATCGAGACCAAATTCATAGAAGTTGTTGTAGGTCGTCACGTCCTTGAGCGGCGTCGCCTTCTCGTCAACCGTATATTTGCTGTCGATGACCGATAGTGCCGCAGCGCTGGCCTTCCCGGCGCCGTAAAGCGCCATGGCGCCTAGTGTTGCAGCGCCGAGGAACTCGCGACGCTTCAGATAAACCTGCTGCGGTGTAATCTCCGAGGAGGCGATCTTGGGGGGACGATAGGCTGGCATCGGAAACCTCCTGAGCACGAGAGCTCGGTATAAACCTTCAACGCATCGAATGCGTCTTTGGATCATTGTTTATGCCTACTGGCCTGGCTGCGGAAAGCCAACTTTTTGTGTACGCTGTTTGATGGAATAGTCTGTAACAAAACCACTGTTCCGACCGTATATGGTCGATGCACCCGGCAGCGCAGGCGTACCGGTTTCGGCCTTCCCGGTAGTGACAGCCAACACCGTTTGCATTACGACGATTGCAAAAGCAGCGATAGCCTGGAGGCTTCAGCGTCCCGCATCGCCGACGATTTCCGACACGCAAGGAATACACCAATGCCAGCTTATCGTTCCAGAACCACGACCCACGGCCGCAATATGGCGGGTGCGCGCGGCCTTTGGCGCGCAACGGGCATGAAGGATTCGGACTTCGGCAAGCCGATTATTGCGGTGGTGAACTCCTTCACCCAGTTCGTGCCCGGTCACGTCCACCTGAAGGATCTCGGCCAGCTCGTGGCCCGCGAAATCGAAGCCGCCGGTGGTGTTGCCAAGGAATTCAACACGATCGCCGTCGACGACGGTATCGCGATGGGCCATGACGGCATGCTCTATTCGCTGCCCTCGCGCGAACTGATCGCCGACAGCGTCGAGTATATGGTCAACGCCCACTGCGCAGACGCCATGGTCTGCATATCGAACTGTGACAAGATCACGCCCGGCATGCTGATGGCCTCGCTGCGCCTCAACATCCCGACGGTCTTTGTCTCCGGCGGTCCGATGGAAGCCGGGAAGGTCGTGCTGAACGGCAAGACCCATGCGCTCGATCTCGTCGATGCCATGGTTGCCGCTGCCGACGACAAGGTCAGCGACGAGGACGTCAAGGTCATCGAACGCTCTGCCTGTCCGACCTGCGGCTCGTGCTCGGGCATGTTCACCGCCAATTCGATGAACTGCCTAACCGAAGCGCTCGGGCTGTCGCTGCCCGGCAACGGCTCGACGCTGGCAACGCACGCCGATCGCAAGCGTCTGTTCGTGGAAGCCGGTCACCTGATCGTTGATCTCGCCCGCCGTTACTACGAGCAGGACGACGTCAAGGCCCTGCCGCGCACGATCGCCTCCAAGCAGGCGTTCGAGAATGCCATGGCTCTCGACATCGCCATGGGTGGCTCGACGAATACCGTCCTGCACATCCTGGCGGCCGCACACGAAGGCGAGATCGACTTTACGATGGCCGACATCGACGGGCTGTCGCGTCGCGTTCCGTGCCTCTCCAAGGTCGCCCCGGCAAAGAGTGACGTCCACATGGAAGACGTTCATCGCGCTGGCGGCATCATGTCGATCCTGGGCGAGCTCGATAAGGGCGGCCTTCTTAACCGCGACTGCCCGACCGTCCATGCCGAAACTCTCGGCGATGCGATCGACCGTTGGGATATCACCCGCACCACCAGCGAAACGGTCCGCAAGTTTTACCGCGCGGCCCCCGGCGGCATCCCGACCCAGGTTGCCTTCAGCCAGGAAGCGCGTTGGGACGAACTGGATACCGACCGCGAAAAGGGCGTCATCCGTTCCGTCGAGCATCCCTTCTCCAAGGACGGCGGACTTGCCGTTCTGAAGGGCAATCTGGCGCTCGACGGCTGCATTGTGAAGACCGCAGGCGTCGATGAATCCATCCTGAAATTCTCCGGCCCGGCCAAGGTCTATGAGAGCCAGGATGCTGCCGTGAAGGCGATCCTGTCGAACGAAGTCGTCGCTGGCGATGTCGTCGTCATCCGCTACGAAGGCCCGAAGGGCGGTCCCGGCATGCAGGAAATGCTCTATCCGACGAGCTACCTGAAGTCGAAGGGCCTCGGCAAGGCCTGCGCGCTGATCACCGACGGTCGCTTCTCGGGCGGCACCTCCGGTCTCTCGATCGGCCACGTTTCGCCTGAAGCGGCGAACGGCGGCACGATCGGTCTGGTTCGCGGAGGCGATATGATCGACATCGACATCCCGAACCGCATCATCAGCCTGCGCGTCGATGACAAGGAACTGGCGAACCGCCGGGCCGAGCAGGAGGAGAAGGGTTGGCATCCGGCCGAACAGCGCAAACGCAACGTCACGACTGCGTTGAAGGCGTATGCTGCTTTTGCCACCAGCGCCGACCGCGGCGCCGTTCGCGACCTTGGCAACCGCTAAGCCCCGGATAAAAAATATCGAGACATGAACCGGCCGTTAAAGCGGCCGGTTTATTTTTTTGTAGGTCTCGTCCAGCTGCTTCAGGCGCTCGTCGTAGGCGGCCTTGATGCAGGCAGCGTCTGAGCCGCATTCCTGACGCTTCGTCAGCCAGGCTGTTTGTTCGTCCTGCAGGGTGCCGCGCGAGCCCATCGCCATCAGTCCCGACAGCAGGTCAAAGGTCGTGACCATCTTCACATCAGCGTCGTTCAATGCGCGGTTCTCGCAGATCGCTTTCTCATCCGGCTTCAGCTCTTTCGCATTGCAATCGAAACTCGCGGCCTGCGCCGCACACGGCAGCGTCAGTAGGGCAAGGGCGGCAATTGCGAGTGGGAGCTTGCGAGATTTCATTATGCATCGGTTCCTATTTGTTGAGTATCCGGCTGGAGAAAGCCGTCACGACGAAGATGATGCAGCATGCCCATAGGGCAAGGATAAAGATCAAGCCGAGGCGGCTCGACGGCCGGTCGAGGCGCGCTGCCGCCCTTGTGCGCAGGTCCTCCATGACATCAGCTGGAACGAGGCGAAGGGCCAGCATGATGCCAAGCGGCACGATCACCAGATCATCGAGATATCCGAGCACAGGTATGAAATCGGGGATCAGATCGACCGGCGAAAGGGCGTAGGCCGCGA
The DNA here is from genome assembly GCF_024808825.1 of Rhizobium sp. BK661. Classification (NCBI taxonomy): domain Bacteria; kingdom Pseudomonadati; phylum Pseudomonadota; class Alphaproteobacteria; order Hyphomicrobiales; family Rhizobiaceae; genus Rhizobium; species Rhizobium sp. BK661. Next base: position 214,900 of record NZ_JANTYT010000006.1, read on the forward strand.
CCGCACCGGCGACAGCCTTGGCAGGCCAAGGGACACGTGGGTCGCGCGCGGCAAGCCACAGCGCAACGATGTCACGCTTCAGTGACTTTGCCCATGCTTTGAGCTTTGATATCAGATGCATACCAGCCGTTCCTGAATCAATTTGGCAACTGCGTTCAGCAGTTCGTGAGCTGCCTCATTCTTCCATGCTTCCGCCCTCTTTCCTTTCTAGCGTCCGGCGCTACAACGTCTTCACAAGAGAATTTCAGAAGGAATACCCATGCATGACCTGTTGAAGCGCGCAGCCCTGCCTTTCCTGGCTCTGGTGATCGCGCTACCGGTTTCCGCCAACGCTCAAACCGCGAAGACCGTGCCGCAGAGCCAGATGGAAATGCAGCTTTCCTTTGCGCCGCTCGTCAAGCAGACAGCCGGGGCTGTGGTGAACGTTTATGCCGAGAAGACGGTGCGCCGACAATCTCCCTTTGCCGGCGATCCCTTCTTCGAGCAGTTCTTCGGCCAGCAGATGCCGAACCGCAGCGAGAAGCAATCGTCACTGGGATCGGGCGTCATCGTTGAGGCGAACGGCACGATCGTTACCAACAACCACGTCGTGGAAGGCGCAGATGATATCAAGATCGCGCTCTCCGACGGACGCGAGTTTCCATGCAAGGTCGTCTTGAGAGACGACCGGGTCGACCTCGCCGTTCTCAAGGTCGATACGAAGGAAACCTTCCCGACGCTCCAGCTTGGTAATTCCGATGCCGTCGAGGTCGGTGATCTGGTGCTGGCGATTGGCAACCCATTTGGCGTCGGCCAGACAGTCACGAGCGGTATTGTTTCGGCCCTGGCGCGCAACCAGGTCGTGAAGAACGAGTTCGGCTTCTTCATCCAGACTGACGCGTCGATCAACCCCGGCAATTCCGGCGGCGCGCTGATGAACATGAAGGGCGAGCTGATCGGCATCAACACGGCGATCTTCTCGCGCGGTGGCGGCTCAAACGGTATCGGCTTTGCGATTCCTGCCAATCTCGTCAAGGTATTCCTCGCCTCGGCCGATGCCGGCGTGAAGTCGTTTGAGCGGCCTTATGTCGGCGCCACGTTCGATGCGGTGACATCCGAGGTTGCCGAAGCGCTCGGGCTCAACAAGGCGCGCGGCGCCCTCATCGTCAAGGTGACAGACGGCAGCCCGGCGGCAAAGGCCGGATTGAAGGCAGGGCAGATCGTGTCCGCCGTCGATGGCATTCCGGTCGAGCACCCGGACGCGCTTCTCTATCGCCTGACGACAGCCGGTCTCGGCAAATCGGTGCAATTGACTGTGGTGGAGAACGGCCGCGAGCAACAAATCGCCCTTGCGCTCGACAGAGCCCCTGAGACCGCCCCGCGCGATCAGCGCACGATTGGCGGCCGTACGCCCTTTACCGGCGCCGTGGTCGAAAACCTGTCGCCTCGCGTCGCGGACGAACTGCGCATGCCCTCGGAATCGACCGGCGTTGTGGTTTCCGAAGTCACGGAGGACTCCCTTGCTGCCCGTCTCGGCTTTGAGCCCAAGGACATCATCATTTCGATCAATGGTGCGGAAGTGAAGACCACCAAGGAACTCGCGGCGATCGCCGACGAAGATCCCAACTTCTGGCGCGTTGAGATCGAGCGCGATGGTCAGCGCATCCGACAGTTCTTCCGATGAGCGATGACCTCTTTGCACCCCGTATTCCTGAAGAGGTCGCCAATCGGCGGCCTCTCGCAGATCGCCTGCGGCCACGTTCGCTTTCGGAGGTCACTGGTCAGGAGCATTTGACCGGAGAGGACGGCGTGTTGCGGCGGATGATCGAGAGCGGTTCGCTAGGCTCGATGATTTTCTGGGGACCGCCCGGAACCGGCAAGACGACCGTTGCCCGGTTGCTGTCGGGTGAAGCCGGCCTGGCGTTCGAGCAGATATCGGCGATCTTTTCCGGTGTGGCGGACCTCAAGAAGGTATTCGAGGCGGCGCGTTTGCGTCGGATGGACGGCCGGCAGACGCTCCTCTTCGTCGACGAGATCCATCGCTTCAACAGGGCACAGCAGGACAGCTTCCTTCCGGTAATGGAAGACGGCACCGTCATCCTCGTCGGCGCGACGACCGAGAATCCCTCTTTCGAACTGAACGCGGCGTTGCTGTCGCGCGCACGTGTGCTGACCTTCAAGTCGCATGACGATGACAGTCTCCTGGAGTTGCTGAAGCGCGCAGAGGCGGCGGAAGGAAAAGCGCTGCCGCTGACGGACGATGCGCGGGCAAGTCTGCTGCGAATGGCAGACGGGGATGGTCGCGCCGTGCTGACGCTTGCCGAGGAGGTATGGCGCGCTGCGCGAGAGACAGAAACCTTCGACACCGAGGGCCTGACGCGGATCGTACAGCGCCGCGCGCCCGTCTATGACAAGGCCCAGGATGGCCACTACAATCTCATTTCAGCACTGCACAAGTCTGTTCGCGGTTCCGACCCCGACGCCGCGCTCTACTATCTCGCTCGCATGTTCGACGCGGGCGAAGATCCGCTTTACCTCGGGAGGCGTCTCGTCCGCATGGCGGTCGAGGACATCGGCCTTGCCGATCCGCAAGCGCTAGTGATCTGCAATGCCGCGAAGGATGCCTATGACTACCTCGGCTCGCCCGAGGGCGAGCTGGCGTTGGCGCAGGCGTGCGTTTATCTGGCAACCGCGCCGAAGTCGAACGCGGTCTACACGGCCTTCAAGGCTGCGACGATGGCTGCCAAGCAGAATGGGTCGCTCCTGCCGCCGAAGCATATTCTGAACGCCCCCACGAAGCTGATGAAGGGGGAAGGTTACGGCGAGGGCTATCGCTACGATCACGATGAACCGGACGCCTTTTCCGGCCAGGACTATTTCCCGGAGAAGATGGGCCGGCAGACCTTTTACGATCCGCCGGAGCGCGGTTTCGAACGGGATATCCGCAAGCGGCTTGAATGGTGGGCGAAGCTCAGGAAAGAGCGCAATCAGCGCTGATCAGGAAGCGCGCATCTGCCCCGCAGGCGCGACGAGCTTTACGGCCGATTCCGCCAGGCCGTGATGGCCTTCCATGTCCACGACGAGATGCCAGTGGCCGCTATCGGGAATGGAAAGGCGGATGGGAGATTTCCGCGCGACACCGCCCACATATTTGAAGTCGAGGACTTCGGTAAAGCGCTGATAGTTCGGCGCCGTCATCAGGCGCACGTTCGCAACGGCGTTCAACGTCACCTCGATGATCGTCCCGGCGCGCTGTTCATTCAGATCGTAGTGGGTAAAGCGGAAATTCGGTTTCGGCATCGGTCTGTGGCGTGGCTCGTCTCTGCCTGCACCATAGGCCATTGCAGTTAAGGAAGCGTTTGCCGTCTTGCGGCGAGCCAGCAGCCCGCCGCCGCGAAGGTCGTATTAGTGGATATCGTTGTCGCCGCGGTCGAGCGCTGTGAACGGCAAGATAATGCCATCGGCTGCGCGGCAGATCTGCTCGGGGTGATGATCACACTCGTCTGCTGCAAAATGACGGGCGGCGTGCTCGCTGATGAATACGCCTCCAACGAGCCCCTGACGGTCCTGTACGACCCAGCGACCGTTTCGATCCTGGCCAATGGTAAAGCGTGCTGAACTTTGACGTTGGAGAGGCTCGATTTTGAAAGCAGATTGAAGAGAAGGCATCGATTTTCCTTTCGAATTGTCTTCTGCCCCTCGGGGCAGTGCCACATGCATGAAGCTAATGGCACCCGCATGCGTCTTCCATTGGTCTTGATAGGAGAAAATATAAAAATATCATATAGATAAGTACGAATCGTGAGCATCGGAAGCGCGCAGCATGGCTTGCGATATCGACTGCTTCTCGTTAGCATCGACGGCGAGGAGTGGCAGACGAACCTCCGGATCAATCAACCGCAAGGTCTGCAGGGCGTGTTTGATCGCAGCTGGGTCTGCATCTGCGCCCAACACGGCTGTTAGCGGAGCCAACCTGTCCTCGAGCAAGCGCGCAGCCGGCAGATTGCCGCCGCAGGCCGCCTGCTGCAACGACGCATAGAGACGTGGGTACAGGTTTGCGCCGGCGGAGATGACGCCGCTGCCGCCTGTGCTCAGAAAGGATCGTGCGGTTGCGTCGCAATCGGAAAGAAGCAAGAAACGCTGACGCCAGTCCGGCGGCAGGGCACGTGCAGCGCCGCTGCCGTCGGCAAGGAGAAAGCCGATGACTGACGGGATATCGGCGAGGGCTTTCAGCGCCGGTAACGTCATATCGATGGCCGTGCGGAGCGGATTGTTCTCGACGATCAGCGGGAGGCTGGTTGCGAAGGCAAGCTGAGCGAAGTGACTGGCGATCCCCTTCTGACCCGGTTTTGAATAGTAGGGTAGCGTGACGAGGGCCGCCGCCGCACCCAGTTCTTCGGCATCGCGTGTCAAGGCGATCGTGCTTGCGGTCGCATTTGTACCGGTTGCTGCAATCACGGGAACACGCCCAGCGGCAACCCGGACGCAGGTAAGGATAACTGCGGCGCGCTCGCTTCTGGTGAGCGTCGCCCCTTCGCCGGTCGGTGTGCAGACCGCAAGCCCGTCAACGCCACTTTGGATCTGCCACTCTACGAGTTGCTCCAGCGTGGAAAGATCGGCCGCTCCCTCCCGAAACGGTGTGACAAGCGCCGTCGTTGTGGGGCCGAGGCGCAATGTTCTGTCTGCGGGCATACTCTGCTCAGAAGCTGCCGAGGATGACGTAGAGTTCGACCGCGGCTAGCACGAGGCCGAACAGCACCAGCGCCTGAGCGGTTCGTCGTTCGCGCATTTGCCGTTTCGGTGTCGTGCGTCGCGGGCGGGCGATTGGAGCGTTCGATAGCATGAAGTCTCGCATGGCATTCAACCTTCGCATTTCCTGGGAAGGCTAACGCCGCTCACGGTAGGAATTCCATTCGGCTGCGAGCGCGGACATATAGAAATCACATAAAGGAAGGGGGCAGGCCAAAGCTGACCGCTTCAGATAAAATTCCCGAAATTGCAGATAGTTGTCGCAAGATTCCGAATCATCCTCTTAGGAACTTGATTCAACGTCGGAGGAGCCGAAGGCAAACCGATGGTTGATCTCGGCGGCGAAACCCGAACAATATGCCCGTAGAAGGAGTGCCAGGATAATGGATGCCCCGGTAATCGATACGGCACTGGTGCGTCGGCTGATTGCCACGCAATTTCCAAGATGGTCCGCTCTGCCAATCAGACCGGTTGAGTTTGGCGGATGGGACAACAGGACCTTTCATCTGGGCGCCGGCATGACGGTTCGGCTGCCGAGCGCTGCTCACTACGCCGATCAGGTCGCCAAGGAGCAGCAATGGCTCCCGATCCTTGCATCGCAGCTGCCGTTGCCCATACCCGTGCCGCTGGCGATGGGACGGCCGGACGAGAGCTACCCGTGGCCATGGTCCGTCTATGAATGGCGTGATGTTGAGACGGCGCTGGTGGAACGCATTGACGACCTGAAAGAATTCGCCGGCACATTGGCCGGCTTCCTCGATGCACTGCAGGCAGCAGACGCGACTGGAGGACCGCCGCCCGGCCCGCATAACTTCTTTCGCGGCGGATCGCTGGATGTGTACGACGGGCAAACGCGCGAAGCGCTTTTTCGCCTGGATGGCAGGATCGATACACGAGCTGCAACGGAGGTCTGGGAATTCGCGCTGTCGACTTCATGGCAGAACGCGCCGGTCTGGTTCCATGGTGACATTGCTTACGGCAACCTTCTGGTCAAGGACGGACGGCTCGATGCCGTCATCGATTTTGGGACGTCCGGCGTCGGCGACCCGGCTTGCGACCTGGCAATCACCTGGCACCTCTTTGCGGGAGAGAGCCGGCAGGTTTTTCGCAAAGCCCGTGCGCTGGATCCGGGCACCTGGGCGAGGGGCCGCGGTTGGACGTTGTGGAAGGCCCTGATAGTCGCCGCCGGCATGGCGGGCGCAAATCCCGCAGACATCAAGAAGTCCTGGCAAGTCATTGAAGACGTGCTGGCCGATCACTTGGCTTGGGCCTGACATGACGCAGTGTCGGCTCGCCAGAAGAAATAATGCTCGCGGCTTGTCGGATGGGAGCATCCGGCGGCGTCCTTTGGGCGAAGGCTGAAGGCATCGCCCAGAGTTGATGTGGTAGCCGGAAGCCTCGACAATTTTGCTGAACGGCTTCGGCCGGGGGAGAGATGACATGAGCAAGACATTTGCAGTTCTGCTGGCGCGACTGATCTTTGGCGCCGTTTTCGCGATGGCCATGAGCTTCAAGTTCATGGATATGCAATCCACCGCAAGCTATATCGCTGCGGCAGGCTTTCCATTCCCGCTTTTTCTGGCGTGGGTGGCGGCCTTCTTCGAACTGGCTCTGACGCTGGCCTTCCTGACGGGAGCCTTCTTTTCGGAAGCTTCCTTCCTTGCGGGTATCTACGTCGTGTTTCTGGCCTTTGCGTTCCACGGCCCGAGCCACTGGAGTGGCAATCAGGCAGAGTTTGGCTTCTTTATCGATCACTTCACCTTCCTGGCCGGATTGCTATTTGCTGCCGTCCACGGTCCGGGAGACACGCTGGTCGTCAGGACGCGGTCCCCGCTTCTGGCTCGGTAGCAATGGACGGTCGCACTATCCGGAGGCGGGTGGTGTCGCCAATTCGTCGAGCAGGCGTTCGAACGCCGTCGGCTTCAGGGTAGCCGGCGGATTGTACGGGTCAGAGAACGCGTAGATGAAGAAGAGGATGATGCCTGTGAACGCGCCGAGCACCGACAGCAGCAGCAGGTTTCGTGCATCGGGCGGATATGGATAGTAGCCGAGTGCCATGAACACAACGCCCGAGACTGCTGCGAACCAGAAGATGCTGCTGATGGAGTCGGTGCCGCTGTTTTCGCGTTTATCCCGTGACTCAGCGATGCTGTGGACGTCGATCAGCATGTGTTCGCGAATGCTTTGTTGACGCGCGTTGGTTGGCGTCAGGTCGAGCACCCGCTGGTAGACATTGTCCCATTTGTTCCAAGCCGTCGGAGAGAGCTGCCCGGTTCGTCCAAGCATTTGCCATTCTTCATCGACAACGATCTGCACGTATTCGAAGAGCGCTTGCTGGATGGGGGCGGCTTTATCGTCGGCGCCGTAACGGTTGGCATCGAAATATATATCGGCAATGGCGTTCGCTTCGGTGACGCTCTCGAACTTCAATTGCTGATACTCGATCATCTCCTGCGCGAAGACGAGAGCGAGGATGAGCGCATGCAATGACGAGATGCGCATGACGACGGCGCCGGCAAGTTCCCTGTCCTTACCGGTCGGATCGCCGCCCATGATCAGACGCATCAGAAAATAAAAGCTGAGCGTTACGACGATCGTCCCGCCAACAAAGGCAATGCCAAAAAAGACAACGGCACTCATGCGCGCTCCCCCAAAGGTCACTGGTGACTTTAGGGGGCGGACGAATTTTGATCAACGATGGTTGCACCACAGCGCGGCTTTATCGCTTCGAGGGCGTCGAGCTATCGCAGGATCTCGTCGAGCGCTGGCATTCCCAATATGGCGGAGGCCGCGATCAGCAGATAGCAGATCGTCCGGAACGTGCTCTCCTTGGCGAGCCCAAACAGCTTCGAGCCGGCATAGAGGCCGATGGCGTAGCTCGGCAGGATAACAATGGTCAGTGCAAAGACGGCGTCAACGAAAAGTCCGCCGAAGTAGTAGCTGACGACGCTGAAGCAAGTTGAAATCGCGAAATAGAGAATGATGTTTGCGCGGACCCGGCCAAAATCGGTCTTGCCGCCGAGCCAGTAGGCAACGACCGGCGGCCCGCCGAGCTGCGCTGCGCCGCTGAAAAGGCCCGCAATGAGACCTGTCAGGGACGTGAGCGGCATTCGTGGTTCGCCGTGGTAGCGCCAACCGGAAACAAGTAGTGCGAGCAGACAAACGGCAACTGCCGTAATCGCCCAGCGCAGTGAAAGTGGATCCATCAAGGCGAGCGTCGCCGTCCCGGCCGGTACGCCAAGGAATGCGCCTGCAGCCATCGTGAAGACTTCACGGCGGTTAGCGCTGCGCCAGGCAGGTGGGATCATACCGAGCGTTGCCAGTCCGTCTATGACAAGCAGGACTGGCGAGATCAGCTTTGGGCCGATGATGGCTCCACCCAGCGGAACGAAGATCAGCGCTGCACCGAATCCGGAGAAGCCGCGCGCAAGCCCGGCAATCAAGGCAATGGCAATGAGCGACAGAATGCCGTGATCCGGCAAGGCGGCGACAAACCACGCGCTCGTGCTCGCCAGCAGCGTATCAAACGACATCGATTGGTTCCGAAATTAGGAGGCGAGCATGAGGTCCATGTTCTGGACGGCAGCACCCGACGCACCCTTGCCGAGGTTGTCGAGCAAAGCAACGAGGTTGACCTGCGAAGCACCGGGCGTGCCGAACACGAAGAGCTTCATCGTATCCTCGCCGGCAAGCTCGACTGCATCGATGCGGGGCAGCTTGCGGGTCTCGTCCAGCGGCACAACTGTCACGATCTCCTGGCCGGCATAGTGGGCGACAAGAGCGGCATGGATGCCTTCGAGCGTCGTGCCCTCGGCAAGATCGTCGAGATGCAGCGGCACCTGAACGATCATTCCCTGCGGGAACTTGCCGACGGACGGGGAGAAGATCGGCGCGCGGTCCAGAAGACCGTGGATCTTCATCTCGGGCACGTGCTTGTGCGTCAGCGTCAATCCGTAAAGAAAGTGCGGAGCGGAGATCGCATCGTCGCGGCTCGGATCTTCCATCTGAGCGATCATCTGCTTGCCGCCGCCGGTGTAGCCGGAAACTGCGTTGACGGTGACCGGATAGCCATCGGGCAGGATGCCGGCGGCGCGCAGCGGCCGAATGAGGCCGATCGCACCGGTCGGGTAGCAGCCCGGATTGGCGACGAAGCGCGCCTCCTTGATCCTTTCGGCCTGCTCCTTGTCCATCTCCGCAAAGCCGTAGGCCCAGGAAGGATTGACACGGAAGGCGGTGGAGGTGTCGATGACCCGCACGTTGTTGTTGCCGGAGACCATCTGCACGGCTTCTTTCGAAGCATCATCCGGCAGGCAGAGGATCGCGACATCGGCGCTGTTCAGCATATCCTCGCGCATCGCGGCGTTGCGACGCTCGGCTTCCGGGATCGACAGAAGTTCGACATCGCGACGGCCGGCCATGCGCGTGCGGATCTGCAAGCCCGTCGTGCCGTGTTCGCCATCGATGAAGATCTTCGGTGCCATTGTCTCGCTCACACTTTCAATAGGTTAGAAAGAAGTCCGGAATCATTTTGTAAGAGGGATGAGTCAGCCGTGTGACGCGCTCGCGCGGCGCTCGGCATGTAGGCCAAGCATATACATCGCGACCGTCGCCCCCGCAATGGCAGTGATATCCGCGTGGTCATAGGGCGGTGACACCTCAACGACGTCGCCGCCCCTGATGTCCAACTGGTGCAGACGCTGCAGAACCGAGAGAATTTTGGCGCTCGAGGGGCCGCCGGATACGGGTGTACCGGTGCCGGGCGCATAGGCAGGGTCAAGGCAGTCGATATCGAAGGTCAGATAGGCCGGCGCACCGCGGGTATGCGAGATGATCGTCGAGGCGATATCGCTCGCACTCATCTCTTCAAGCTGATGACCATAAAGAATATGAATGCCGAAATCCTCTGGCGCATGCGTGCGGATACCGATCTGGATCGACCTGTCAGGATCGATGATGCCGTCCCGCGCAGCCCGCGCCACGAACGAGCCATGGTCGATCCGCCTGTTGTCGTCGAACCAGGTGTCTTGGTGAGCATCGAACTGGACGAGCGCCAGCGGCCCGTGCTTGGCTGCATGCGCCTTCAGGATCGGCCAGGTGACGAAATGGTCACCGCCAAGGGTCAGCATGAAGGCGCCGCTGTCGACAATGGTCTTTGCCTGCCGCTCGATTGCCGCGGGCGTCTCGGGGTGGTTGCCGTAGTCGAGGAGGCAGTCGCCGTAGTCGATGACGGCCATCTCGGCAAAGAGATCCCGGTTAAAGGGATATTGCGGGTCGTTGTCGAAGATCGCCGAGGCGCGCCGGATCGCCTGCGGCCCGAACCGTGTTCCGGGCCGGTTGGAGGTCGCGGCATCGAAGGGGATGCCCCAGACAACGGCATCTGCGCCAGTCAGGTCCTTGGTGAAGCGACGTCGCATGAACGACAGCGCTCCGGCGAAGGTCGGGTCGGTGGCTGCCGATGTCAGGCTCGTTGCCGTGAAGGCGTGGTCGATCGACTTGTTGGCCAAGAGATGCTCCTTGAGGGGTGTGCTGTGCCTATGCCTACCAGAAACGAATCTCAAACCGAAAGGCCAAAACGGTGCCGGTCGCTCGGCCAAGCTGGTTTTACCGTGGCAGCTTGTCCGCCAGCACTTCGGGAGTCTTCAGTTGCGGCGCCTCGGCAAGCAGTTCAGCCGCTCGTGCCATCAGCGCTGCGGCCACCTTGCCGTTCAAATGTGCTTGCCGACCGGCCTCATCATTGAACGCATCGAAGATGGCAAACGTGCTCTGGTCGTACCGAACGGCAAACCACGTCACCGTACCGGGTTCCTGTTCGACAAGTGCCTGCGCGCTTTTCAAGAACGCGGCCACTTCCTCTTCCTTGCCGGACTTTGCTTTCAGTTCGACATAGATTGCTTGCTTGGTCATTCCTGCCTCCCTTGGCACGCGCTTGAAGCGCCTGGAATGCGGTAGAACTGGCAAGGGAACGAGCGGCTTCAAGCGGCGGCCAAAAGAAAAGGCCGGGCAAGAGCCCGGCCTTCGCATTTCCATAGTCCGAAGCGATTAACGCTTGGAGAACTGGAACGAACGGCGGGCCTTGGCCTTACCGTACTTCTTGCGTTCAACGACGCGGCTGTCGCGGGTCAGGAAGCCACCCTTCTTCAGGACCGAGCGCAGGCCCGGCTCGAAGTAGGTGAGAGCCTTGGAAACGCCGTGGCGAACAGCACCGGCCTGGCCGGAAAGGCCGCCGCCGGCGACCGTTGCAACGATGTCGAACTGGCCTTCGCGGGCAGCAGCAACGATCGGCTGGCGCAGGATCATCTGCAGAACCGGGCGTGCGAAGTATTCCGCGAATTCCTTGCCGTTGACGATGATCTTGCCGGAGCCCGGCTTGACCCATACGCGGGCGACGGCGTTCTTGCGCTTGCCGGTCGCGTAGGAACGGCCAAGCGAGTCGACCTTACGGACGTGTGCCGGAGCCGAAGCTTCGGTAGCCGTGCCGAGATCCTTCAGGGAGGAGAGGTCAGCCATTCTTAGGCGCTCCTTACGTTCTTCTTGTTCAGCTTGGCGACGTCGAGAGCGACAGGCTGCTGTGCTTCATGGGGATGGTTTGAACCAGCGTAGACGCGGAGGTTCTTCATCTGACGACGGCCGAGCGGACCACGCGGAACCATGCGCTCAACGGCCTTCTCGAGAACGCGCTCCGGGAAGCGGCCTTCGATGATCTGGCGAGCGGTACGCTCCTTGACGCCGCCGGCGTAACCCGTGTGCCAGTAGTAAACCTTGTCGGAGTACTTCTTGCCGGTGAATACGACCTTGTCGGCATTGATGACGATGACGTTGTCGCCGTCGTCAACGTGGGGAGTGAAGGTTGCCTTGTGCTTGCCGCGCAGACGCATAGCGATGATGGAAGCGAGACGGCCAACGACCAGCCCTTCGGCGTCGATGATGACCCACTTCTTCTCCACCTCTGCAGGCTTCTGGGAGAAAGTTGCCATAGTAGTTACTCTCTTTTGGATCCCTCGGCCCGAAGGCGAGAGGGCGTTTCTTGTTGCTTGGTTTGGTGGGCCGAAGACGCACCAAAAAGAAAGCAGCCCGGAAAGGCTGCATTTCTGGCGGTGTGTATAAAGACAAAGGGCTGTGCGGTCAATGACGATGGATCGCGAGAGCGTAAAAATATTAAAGCAAAATCAATATGTTATACGTGTGGTATCATGTTACCTCATATTTCTCGGGGCGGAATCGAGTAAGTGGCGGTTGCGTGGGCGATCAGCTCATCCGCATTTTCCTGGAAAATCGATGCCTCGATGACCGCGAGCCGCTTTCCGAGCTTGAGAATTCGGCAGGTGCAGGTCGTCGGTCTTGGCTTTGGCAGGCGCAGGAAATTGATGCTGAGATTGGTGGTAACAGCCAGAGCCACCGGTCCGATATGCGCGAGCACTGCCGCATAGGCTGTCACATCCGCCAAGGTGAAGAGGGCGGGGCCGGATACGGTGCCGCCGGGTCGCAAATGCCTTTCGCTGGGGTCGAGCCGCATCGAGACGCTACCTGGGCTGATCGCAGTGATCGTGAACACGCGCCCGTCTGTGTGGATCTGAGGAAAATCCGTGTCCAAAAAACGGTGAAGCTCATCGATCGTCATGATTGGCTGCATGAGTTTGCCTCGAAATTGCTTGTCGCCTGTGGCAGAACAATTAGCACGAAAGAACAATGCAGGGAGTTAGACCATGGCCGAAGTCGTATCCTTTCGGAAGGACCCGAGCAAAGCGGGTGAGGGTGCGCTCGTCATCCCGCAATTGAGCGATGGCGTGCTGCGGCTGACGCTCAGCAATCCGCCTGCGAATGCGCTCTCGATCGCCGTCATGGAAACCCTGATCGGTGAACTGCAGAGCGCCGCCGAAGACGCTGCCGTTCGCGTGGTCATCATCGCATCGACCGGCAATGTCTTTTCTGCCGGCCACGACCTCAAGGAATTGACCGCGCATCGCGCCGATGAGGACAACGGCGAGGCATTCTTTGAGGAAACCTTTGCGCTGGCTGCGGATCTCATGCTGGAGATCACACGCTTGCCAAAACCTGTCATTGCCGAGATCGACGGCCTCGCAACGGCTGCCGGGTGCCAGCTTGTCGCTTCCTGCGATCTGGCGATCTGCACCGATACGGCGACCTTCTGCACCCCCGGCGTCAATATCGGCCTGTTCTGCTCGACACCGATGGTGGCAGTCTCGCGGGCAGCCCATCGCAAGCAGGCAATGGAAATGCTGCTTACCGGTGAGACGATCGACGCCTCGACCGCCAAGGATTTCGGGCTCGTGAACCGCATCGTGCCGAAGCAGTATCTGACTCAGGTCGTCACCAAATATGCCTCCGTCATCGCAAGCAAATCGCCGCTGACGCTGAAGATCGGCAAGGAGGCATTCTACCGCCAGCTCGAAATGCCGATCGAGGAGGCATACAGCTATGCCGCTCAGGTCATGGTCGACAATATGCTGACGGCCGATGCCGAAGAGGGAATCGGAGCCTTCCTTTCCAAGCGCATGCCGCAGTGGACGGGCGAATAGCTAGCCGAGTTTCAGGACCAGCCCGCCGAGCGCGATGATCGCGCCGGCGAGATAGCGCCACGGGCTGGCCTTTTCCTTCAGCACGATCACGGAAATAAGCAGCGCAAAGAGGATCGACGTCTCGCGCAGCGCGGCAACGGTCGCAACCGGCGCCTTGGTCATCGCCCAAAGCGCGAGACCGTAGGAGGCGATAGATCCGCCGCCACCAATCAGACCACGCCACCAGTTGTAGCGGACATGCACGGCGACTGCGACGCTACCGCGCTTGACGATGGCCCAGGCGAATAGCAGTACCGGCGGTAGCAGCGACATCCATAGCGTATAGGACACCGCATTGCCGGAGATGCGGGCGCCGATTCCGTCGACATAGGTATAGGTCGCAATCACGCAGGCATTCGCTAGGGCCAGCCGGATGGCGTGCCCGCCGCCTTTTCGTGCTTCGAAGGCCAGTGTCAGGATGCCGGCGCAGATCGTCATCGTGCCAATGAGGGCACCTGTCGACAACGTTTCGTTCAGGATGAAACCGCTGGTGGCCGCAATCAGGAGCGGCGCGCACCCGCGCATGAGCGGATAGACAAGGCCGATATCGCCCGCGCGATAGGCGCCGGCGACGAGCTGGAAATACACGAACTGCAGAATAGCCGAAGCGCCGATGAAGGGCCATGCGGCCGAATTCGGCAACGGCAGGAACAGCAGAAACGGAAGCGCGCAGACTGCCCCGCCAGCCGATATCAGGCTTGCATCCAGCGACTTATCGGTGCCCGCCTTGATCATGGCGTTCCAGGTTGCGTGCAGCAGAGCACCAAACAGAACGAGTAGGATGATGTGGAGAGGCAAAAAACCACCAAATGGTGTGAAAACTGATCGCTGGATGCTTGTTACGCGGCTGTTGGCAAAAAGCAATCCCGTTCGATGACGTGATGAATAGCGTTCGAGCAGCTCCTGCGCCCCGCGGCAACCGGAAGATGCCGTGTGGCCCCCAACCAAAAAGAGGAACGTACACCAGAGGTATTCATCGCCCAGCCGTCATTTCAACTATGAGGCGTCTCTAACATACGCGTGAACATATGCGAACATATACGGGATATACATAGAACAATGATGGTGCGCGAAGCTGGGTCGCCGCAAATTTTACAACAGTGTGACAAAGCCGTCACGGAATCGGTCGATCCCTAAACGGGTAAGCGCCGGGCGCGATTGTATTCGCAGGCTCGTGGATCATGATTTTGCTCTGGAGCCATGCTGTTTCATAGCGTGTTATAAGGGGCGAGAAACATCCCGTCAAAGTTGTCGATATTCTGGCAATTCAGCACGCGACACCTCGGGTTGTCCTTCGTCGGGATGGTCGTCCATTCAGCATATTGGTGGGCGTCGCAATAGGTGCTGTCGCGAATGTAACGGTCGAACAACGTCATGCCGCTCACCCGCTTTGACGGATACCGGAGGATCACCGCGCCCTCGTTATGGATCGAGGCGCGCGCCGCCTGGCAGCTGATACTGAGCGAATTATATCGGGAGATTGCAAGCGCCGGAGAGGCCGCCATGACGAAGGCGATTACAACAACGAATTTTTTCATGGAAACTACCTCCTTAGGAGCCCTAGTTCCTATATACGCGCAAACTAGCTGGTGGTTTCAGCGAATTGCCACGTAAACGCGATTGTTATTGGAGGTCGACGTTCTTGAATCACGATAGATATGAGGATGACTACATCCTCGACATTCTGCGTTCCGTGAAGACCATTGCCCTGACGGGCGCTTCGCCCAATCCCGCCCGACCGAGTAACGGCGTGATGGGGTATCTGCTGTCCAGGGGATACAAAGTCATCCCGGTGAACCCGGGGCAGGCAGGCAAGCAGATCCAGGGCCAGCCGGTTCACGCCCGGCTGGCCGACGTCCCTGGAACAGTCGACATGGTAGAGGTCTTCAGGGCCTCGGAATATCTATCAGGCGTAGTGGACGAGGCATTGGCAATGAACCCGCGGCCGAAGGTGATATGGGCGCAACTTGGCGTCCGCGATGACGCGGCAGCGGCAAAGGCTGAGGCAGCCGGCATCAAGGTCGTCATGGATCGCTGCCCGGCCATCGAATATCCGCGGCTTATCGGCTGAGTGGGTGGATTTTTCAAATAACGTGCCTGGGTTGAAATAGAACGCGATTAACTTTTCGCGACCGTCGGCTATGCTCGCCGCCATTCGATCAACCGAAGGGGAGGGCTTCATGGCCAAGAACGGTCCGGGTTTCAATACGTTGGCAGTGCATGCGGGAGCTCAGCCGGACCCCGCGACCGGCGCGCGCGCCACGCCGATCTATCAAACGACCGCCTATGTATTCAACGATTCGGATCATGCGGCCGCTCTCTTTGGCTTGCAGCAATTCGGCAACATTTACACCCGCATCATGAACCCGACCCAGGCGGTACTCGAAGAGCGCGTCGCGGCGCTCGAGGGTGGCACCGCAGCACTCGCCGTTGCTTCCGGCCATGCGGCGCAGGTGGTCGTCTTCCACACGCTCATGCGTGCCGGCGAAAACTTCGTGGCTGCGAAGCGGCTCTACGGCGGCTCTATCAACCAGTTCGGCCATGCCTTTGATAATTATGGCTGGCAGGTTCGCTGGGCGGATTCCGCCGATCCGGCGAGCTTCGAAAGTCAGATCGATGGCAAGACACGGGCAATCTTCATCGAGAGCCTCGCCAATCCCGGCGGCACCTTCGTCGACATTGCGGCGATCGCGGCGGTTGCACACAAGCATGGCCTGCCGCTGATCGTCGATAATACTATGGCCAGCCCCTATCTCATTAGGCCGATCGAACACGGCGCCGACATCGTCGTGCATTCGCTGACGAAGTTCCTCGGCGGTCACGGCAATTCCATGGGCGGCATGATCGTCGATGGCGGAACCTTCGATTGGTCGAAATCCGGCAACTACCCAATGCTTTCCAGCCCGCGCCCGGAATACAATGGCGTGGTGCTACACTCGACCTTCGGCAATTTTGCATTCGCCATCGCTTGCCGCGTGCTTGGCTTGCGCGATCTTGGTCCTGCCATCTCGCCCTTCAATGCGTTCCTGATCCTGACGGGCATCGAGACGTTGCCGCTGCGCATGCAGCGTCACAGCGACAACGCGATCGCGGTTGCAACGTGGTTGAAGGCGCACAGCAAGATCGCCTGGGTGAACTATGCGGGCCTCGAAGATGATCCTAACCATGCGCTGCAGCAGCGCTACTCTCCGAAAGGTGCCGGCTCAGTGTTCACCTTCGGGGTCAAGGGCGGCTATGAGGCAGGCAAGACTCTCGTCGAGGGTTTGGAACTGTTCTCGCATCTCGCGAACATCGGCGACACGCGCTCGCTGGTGATCCACCCGGCGTCGACCACGCATCGGCAATTGACGGATGAACAAAGGATCGCCGCCGGTGCCGGTCCCGATGTCGTTCGTCTTTCGATCGGGATCGAGGACGTGAAGGATATCATCGCCGATCTCGAGCAATCGCTGGCGAAGATCTGAGCCATGGCAAGCTACCTGACTTTTGACATCGACGACGTCGAACCGGAATTCGGCGCCCCCGATGCCGACCGGATATTGGCCGGCGACCCGCAGTTCAGGACCTGGAATCTGGAGGAGGCCGATGGCGGCCTCTATTCCGGCATATGGGAGGCGACGCCTGGCAAGTGGCGCATCGTTTATGCTGAGTGGGAATATTTTAACGTGCTTTCGGGCTACTCGATCGTCACGGAGGACGGTGGCGAGGCCGTGCATCTTCGTGCCGGCGACCGGATGATCCTCAGGCCCGGCTTTAAGGGAACATGGGAAGTCGTTGAAATAACTCGCAAGGACTACGTCATCCGGCTCTGATTTCAGGGTAGCGGAATAGTGGATATGCCGAAGGGTATCGCCGCTGATCTTGGCTGGTTTTGACAGAGCTAGCTGCTGTCGGAAGATGCGAAATCGCTACGGACGATGCCGTGGCGCTGGAGCTTGTCGTAGAATGTTTTCCGAGGAATGCCGAGGTCCGCGATCGTGCGGCGGACGTCGCCGCCGTTGGCGTTCAAAGCTTCGCGAATGATGTGGGCTTCGTAGCGTTCGAGCCGGTCCGGGAGCGATAGGGTTCCATCCGTTACCGGTTCTGCTGCCGCACGATCTGAGACCTGCCCGACGCCGAGCACGAACCGTTCGGCAAAATGCGACAGTTCGCGCACGTTGCCGGGCCAGTCGTACTCCCGCAGGTGGCGATGGATCGATGAAGGGATCGTGGGCACGTCGCGCTTGAAGCGGTTCGCGGCACGCTCGGCGAAGTAACCGAAGAGAAGCGGAATGTCATCTCGGCGCTCCTTGAGTGGCGGAATAGAGATCGTCACCACATTGAGGCGGTAATAGAGATCTTCGCGAAAGTCGCCGCGTTGGCGGGGATCGCCGAGATCGATCTTGGACGCAGCGACGACCCGCAAATCGACGGGTCGGACCTCGTTGGTGCCCAACGGCGCAACCTCGCGCATTTCGAGCACGCGCAACATCTGCACCTGCGTTGCCGGCGGCATGCTCTCGATCTCGTCGAGGAAGAGCGTTCCGCCACTCGCATATTCGATGCGGCCTACACGCTTCTTTTGCGCGCCGGTGAAAGCGCCGGGTTCGTGTCCGAAAAGTTCGCTTTCGACAACGCTTTCCGGCAGCGCTCCGCAGTTCAGGGCAACGAAATTACCAGATGCGCGCCGGCTCCAGCGGTGGAGCAGGCTTGCCACGACTTCCTTGCCGCTGCCGGTTTCACCCATTAGGAGCACGTCGACATCGGTGTCGGCAATTTGCCGCAAGGTATGGCGCAGCCGTTCCATCGCCGGCGTCTGGCCGATCAGCGGCAGGTCATCGCGCGCCTCGTCTGTCGCTTTCCGCAGAGATCTGTTTTCCATCACGAGACGGCGCTTTTCGGCAGCACGCCGCACGCTCTGAATGAGCCGGTCCGTCGCGAAGGGTTTCGTGATGAAGTCGTAAACGCCATCCTGCATGGCTTTGACCGCCATCGGAATGTCCCCGTGGCCGGTGACCAGGATAACCGGCAAATCCTCGTCCTGCCGTCGTACGCGGCTGAAGAGTTGGAGGCCGTCGATTTCAGGCATGCGGATATCGGAAACGACAACGCCTGCAAAATCCGGGTTCAAAGTCGCCAGGGCTTCGCCGGCGTCGGAAAAGGCGGAAACCGAAAAACCCGCGAGTTCGAGCGTTTGCTTGGTTGCGCGCAGCAAGTCCTTGTCATCATCGATTAGAAAGATCGGCGTCGCATCGTTCATGCCTTGGCCTTCCGCAGGTGGACCGTAAAACAGGTTCCGGTTTCGTCGCTCGTCACATCGATGCGGCCGCCATAGTCGGCGACAATGTCCTTCGAAATAACGAGACCGAGACCAAGGCCTTTTTCCTTGGAGGTGTTGAACGGCGTAAAGAGCGATTTCAGGATAGCGGGCGAAATACCGGGGCCGTTGTCGGCGACGTCGATCGCAACCTCGTCATCCGTCTCGGTAACAGAGACATCGACCTTCGCGTCCGCGCGCCCGTCGAGCGCTTCCAAGGCGTTCTGGAACAGGTTGATTAGAATCTGCTCAAGGCGAATGCGGTTGCCGAGCACACATTGGCCCGCTGGCGGCAGCCGGATGCTGAGTGCATTCAGTTGACCGGCAAATCGGCTTTTCAGCAGAACCACCGCCCCATCGATAACGCCACGCAGTTCCACAGGCTCCGGCGCCACGCGACCTTTTCGAGCGAATGCCTTCAACTCGTCGGTAATCGCGCCGATCCGTTCGGTGAGGCCGGCAATCGCTTCGAGGTTGTCGTCCACGGGGGCGGTCTGCTTGCGCTCCAGGAACACCCGGGCATTGTCTGCATAGGCGCGTATCGTCGCGACCGGTTGGTTGATCTCATGCGCGACGCCTGCCGCGACCTGTCCCAGGATCGCGAGCCGGTTCGCCTGCACAAGTTCCTGCTGAACGACCTGCAGCCTCGCTTCCGTCTCTCTATGGTCAGAGATTTCGGCCTGCAAACGATCGCGTGCCCGGCTGAGATCGTCGGTTCGCGCGGTGACCCGTCGCTCCAGCTCTTCGCGCATGCCCTGTTCTTCCGCGATCTTGGTTGCTGCCGCTTGGCGCCTCCACAGAATTAACGCCGCGATTGCGAGAACGGGCAGAAGAACGGCCAGTGACAACAGGCGCATTTCGCGAACGGACGCCGCAACTGGCGCATCAGTGGGTACAAGGTATTCGAGATGCCAAGGCGTAGTGGGAACGGGTGTCGTTAGGCGCAAATACTCGCCTTCGCCGCTACCCGGTAGCACGGCGGAAACGAGCGACGCCTCGGCGTCAACGGGCCGAGGGCGCATGACCGGCAGCGTCGCCAGCGGCGCATCGCCGAACTGCAGGCTGTTGCGGATGGCGGCAAGGTCAGCCTGCGGCACAGCGCTGTTCATCATGAAGCGCCAGGAGGGGATGCTGGTGATGAGAACGACGCCGCGATCATCCGTGACATAGACAGGGCGATGTGTGTCGCGCCAGTCGCTCTCAAGCCGATCGAACTCAAGTTTGACCACGACGACGCCGAGCGGCGCTGCCGCACTTCCCACGCGGCGAGAAATGTAGAGGCCCGGGCGCTTGCTGACACTGCCGAGGGCAAAATGCTCAGCCGTTCCGTCCTCCATCGCCTTTGTGAAGTAGTCGCGGAATGTGTAGTCGTTGCCGACGAAACTGACGGGCTCCCGCCAATTGCTCGAGGACACCGCAATGCCGTTGGGGCCGATGACGTAGAGCACGGCGGCCTGCGTTCCCGTGACCAGCCGCTCGAGCTTCCGGTTCAATATGTCGATCGCATCGCCGCCTTTGGACGAAAGGCCATCGAGAACTTGTTGGTCTTCGGCAAGAAGCAACGGCAGCGCGCGTGGCCTCTCCAGGACTGCGTTCAGGAGCGCGACTTTCAGGCTGGCGTCGGTCCGACCTTGGCCCGCGATCGCGTCAATGGCGGAGCGACGCCCATAAGCCTCCGCGCCAAACAGCACGGCAACGATGAGCACAGCCGAAATGGAGGCAAACAGAATCCACAGGCGTCGTGCGCGCCGGCGGACGCGGTCGAGGGAGCCAAAACCAGTGGTCGGTGCCGACTGAAGCATCATCTAACTTGTGCGTAATTCCGCACTCCCGTCAAATCAATTTGTGCGAAAATACGCTCGTTCGCTTGAGGTTGCGTAGGTCATTATAAAAAAAGAGATTAGGAAGCAATCACTTAGACGTCCGCATCGGAGTTGGCACGCATGTTGCAAAACCTCACCAAACAGCCAGCGTGGCTGTTGACTGGTAACGCAAATCGCCCCGGGAGGCCGCTTTTGGTTTTGGGGCACATGGAGGACATCATGGGTGCAGCACTTCCGGTCGCGGAGCCACGCGGCAAGGTTCCTTTTTATCGGCTTCTCTACGTGCAGGTTCTTGCCGCCATCTGCGCTGGCATCCTGCTCGGTCATTTCTATCCCGACATCGGCACGGCTCTGAAGCCGCTCGGCGATGCTTTCATCAAGCTCGTCAAAATGATCATCGCCCCCGTCATCTTCTTGACGGTTGCTACAGGTATCGCCGGCATGTCCGACCTGCAGAAGGTTGGGCGCGTCGCCGGCAAGGCAATGCTTTACTTCCTCGTCTTTTCGACGCTGGCACTGGCTGTTGGTCTGCTGGTCGCCAACGTCATACAGCCGGGTGCAGGCATGCACATCGATCCGGCGACGCTGGATGCCAAGGCCGTCGCAAGCTATGCGGAAAAGGCTCATGACTCGACCGTCACGGGCTTCCTGATGAACATCATTCCGAACACGATCGTAGGCGCCTTTGCCGACGGCGATATTCTGCAGGTGCTGTTCTTCTCTGTCCTGTTCGGCATCGCGCTTGCCATGGTCGGCGATCGCGGCCGTCCCGTTGTCGATTTTCTGCAGGCCCTGACGGCACCGGTCTTCAAGCTGGTGGCAGTCCTGATGAAGGCCGCTCCGATCGGCGCGTTCGGCGCCATGGCCTTCACCATCGGCAAATATGGCATCGGCTCCATCGCCAATCTGGCAATGTTGATCGGCACCTTCTACCTGACGTCGCTGCTCTTCGTGCTCGTCGTTCTGGGTGCGGTCGCCCGCTACAATGGGTTCTCGATCCTCGCGCTGATCCGCTATATCAAGGAAGAACTGCTGCTCGTGCTCGGCACGTCGTCTTCGGAAGCCGCACTTCCCGGTCTCATGGCCAAGATGGAGCAGGCTGGTTGCAAGCGCTCGGTCGTCGGTCTCGTCATTCCGACCGGCTACTCTTTCAACCTCGACGGCACCAATATCTATATGACGCTTGCTGCGCTCTTCATCGCTCAGGCGACGGACACGCCGCTGACGCTGGCAGACCAGATCCTGCTTCTGCTGGTCGCGATGTTGAGCTCCAAGGGCGCTGCCGGCATCACCGGCGCCGGCTTCATCACGCTCGCCGCAACGCTTTCCGTGGTGCCTTCGGTTCCCGTTGCCGGGATGGCGCTGATCCTCGGTATCGACCGCTTCATGTCGGAGTGCCGCGCCTTGACGAACTTTGTCGGCAACGCCGTCGCAACGGTTGTGGTCGCCCGCTGGGAAAATGAACTTGACCAGACGAAGTTTGCTGCCGCGATGGCCGGCAAGCTGCCGCAGGAGCCGCTGGATGGAGTGCCGGCGCTGCAGGCGGCGGAATAGCTTCACCGCCTGACTTTCAAAAGCGACGAAAAAGGTCCGCGTCCTCCGGGGCGCGGACTTTTCCATTGCTGACCTACCAAGCAAGGTCGAGGCGATCTAAACCGTGGAAATGATAGACATCTTTTACGACGGGCGTCCGGGCAAGTTTCAGTCCAGGCAGCCGCTCGAAGAGAATTGGTAGGACGACGTTCAATTCCAACCGCGCCAGCGGCGCCCCGATGCAGAAATGGATGCCGGCGCCAAACGACAGGTTAGGCGCTTCGTTGCGGTCGGGCTTGAAGGTAAGCGGATCGTCGTATTTCGTCGGATCGAGATTGGCTGCCGCCAGAATGAGGCTCACCTTGTCGCCTCGCTTGAACGAAATGCCGTCGATCTCGACCGGTTCCAACGCCCATCGCTGGAAGATGTGAACGGGTGCGCAGATACGCAGAGACTCTTCCACGGCTCGTTCGGTTGTCTCCTCGTCCTTAAAAAGGTCCGCCGGATTGTGCCCGCTCTCCAGGATAATGCGGACTGAATTGCCGATCTGGTGGACCGTCGCCTCGTGACCGGCATTGAGCAGCACGATTGTCGTCGAGACGAGTTCGTCCTCGGTCAGGTATTGCCCCTTGTGTTCCGTATGGATCATGTGGGTCAACAGGTCGTCCCGAGGGTTGGCTCGGCGCTCGGCGATGACTGTCTTCACATAGTCGGAGAACTCCTTCGCCGCCCGTTCGGCGCCATCCTCGTCCTCTCGCGTGCGACCGAATAGGTACATGCGGATATAGGCGTGCGACCATTTCAGAAGCTGCGGTCCCATCTCCTCCGGAATGCCGATCATGCGGGCAATCATCGTTACCGGAATAACGTCCGCAAATGCCGAAAGCAGCTCGACTTCGCTCTTCTTCTCGAAGCCGTCGATAAGCTTGCTGGCGAGCTCGGCAAGCTCAGGCTTCATCTTCTCGACGTGGCGAGAGACGAAAGCGCGGTTGACGAGTGTACGCAGACGCGTGTGCTCGGGCGGCTCCAGTTCGAGCAAGGAGTACCGTTCGGCCAGGTCGAAATTCGCCAGATGCTGGTCCGGCTCGGGAAGGCCGAGTTCCTCACGGCTTGCGATGTGCAGGATCTGGCGGCCGAAACGGCGATCGCGCAGCAAGCCGTTGACGTGGTCGTAACCTGTGAAAAACCACTGCTTCTGCTGCTCCCAATAGAATGTGGGACAGTGCGCGTGGAGAGCGGCATAGGCCGCGTTCGGGTCGCTGTAGAACGCCGGATTGCTGGCGTCGAGCGAAACGTGGCGTGTGGCAGGATCGATGGAAAGAAAAGGTGGGATCATCATGCTTCGAGGCTTAGCGGATTTGCCAAGCCTCGAAAAGATGCTCAACCTCTCGACAGGGATCCGACGCGGCGAAGCGCGTGGATCTGATTGTCGAGCGTGGGGACGAGCTCACCGCCGGTATGATCGGGCTCGACCGGCGGCGGCGCAGCAGCTTCAGCCTCACCGAAGATGATGGTGCAGTTGCGGCCGGCTGCCTTGGCGGCGTAAAGCGCGCGATCCGCCGCCGAAACCAGCTTGTCTCTATTTGCCTCGATGGAAGAGGCCATGGCGACGCCGATACTGACCGTGACCGG
The DNA here is from genome assembly GCF_024808825.1 of Rhizobium sp. BK661. NCBI lineage: Bacteria > Pseudomonadati > Pseudomonadota > Alphaproteobacteria > Hyphomicrobiales > Rhizobiaceae > Rhizobium > Rhizobium sp. BK661. The sequence continues at coordinate 238,488 of NZ_JANTYT010000006.1, forward strand.
AATGATCGCATCGCCGGTACTGACGGGAACACGGCAGAACTCGGCACGGATCGATTCCGCCAGTGCTTCCGCTTCAGTTTGGTCGGCCACCGTCGTGAAGGCGGCGAACTCTTCCCCGCCCATGCGGCCGAAGACGCCGGCAGGAACGAATTGGCGGGCCATGCGAGCAAAGACCGTCAGTACGATGTCACCGGCCTGATGCCCGAACCGATCGTTGACGCGTTTGAAATGGTCGAGGTCGAAGAGCAGTACGGCGACCAGGCGGTTATTGTGGAATGCGCTCTCCTGAATGGCATCGAACCGTCCGAAAAGGCCACGTCGGTTCAACACACCGGTGAGGGAATCGGTGAGGCTGAGCATACGAAGATGCTTCTCCGAGCGCTCCATGATGAGAAGGCAGGTATGGGCGCATGCAAAGGTCAGCATGAAGCCCGTTGCCATGGCAGCGCCGCCGGCGAAATTGGCGGCTTCCGCGTCGGTTGGGCCGATGATTGCCATTGCCATTGCCATACCGAAGCATAGGAAACTCTGGAGCACGAAGATAACGCCGAGTGTTCGCCTGGAGCCTTCGTTGGGTTGGCCTGTCGCGCGGACTGCCATTGCAAGCGCGGTTGCGCCGGTGGCTGAGGCCAAGTTGTAGAGAATGACGCGATTGGTGTAGTCGTCGTTGACCCACGGCAGGAAGACGCCGCCCAGCCAAACAAGCGGCGGCAGGAATGCCCACCATTCGAGCTTGCGATGGTCAAGAGCCAGATACCCGGCAACCCATGCACTTTGTCCGCATAGCGCAATCGTGTTGCCGATCTCGATCGAGAGAATAGCGGGTATCTGCCCCCGCAACGCCACCATTGCGAAACCAACGCCACTAAGAAGAAAACCCATTCCCCAATAGAAATAGGTCTTGTTTCGGACGTTATGGCGCCAGGCCATGAACGCCACCAACGCGAGCGTCATGGCTTCCGAACACCAAATGGCTAATCCAGTCGTAACATTGAACACGGCAACACCCCTTGCATTGCGCGTATTGTTTCGGAAGAAGCTGGCAACTTCATTAATTGCGCTTCTCCCTTGGCGCATTTTTGCGTTGAGTTGGTGTTAGGCTTTCTGGTCTGTAAACGCAGCGCAGCCGCAAGCAGATTCAGAATTCGTTTATCCTGACGCCGACAAAAGCTGTGTGGCACTAGGATTGCAGCTCGCTCTTCACCATCGCTTGCATGAATGAACCTATATCGGGCGAAAAGCATTCGCTCTGCATTAGCCCTCTTGACGTTATCCGTCAGCGCGTCTTGAAGAGGAGGGCAGGGAAGTTCTATGTAGGGACAAGGCAATTTCTTTGATTCCCGGCCACAGCCGGCAGACGTTGACAAAGGACGCACATGAGAAACCCAGTCGATACCGCTATGGCCCTCGTGCCGATGGTTGTGGAACAGACCAATCGCGGTGAACGCTCCTACGACATCTATTCCCGCCTGCTGAAGGAACGGATCATCTTCCTCACGGGCCCGGTCGAGGATCACATGGCGACGCTCGTTTGCGCCCAGCTGCTCTTCCTCGAGGCGGAAAACCCGAAGAAGGAAATCGCGCTCTACATTAACTCGCCGGGCGGTGTCGTTACCGCCGGCATGGCGATCTACGACACGATGCAGTTCATCAAGCCGGCCGTTTCGACGCTCTGCATTGGCCAGGCCGCCTCCATGGGATCGCTGCTCTTGGCTGCCGGGCACAAGGACATGCGCTTCGCCACCCCGAACTCCCGCATCATGGTTCACCAGCCCTCGGGCGGTTTCCAGGGCCAGGCATCGGACATCGAGCGTCACGCCCGCGACATTCTGAAGATGAAGCGTCGTCTGAACGAGGTCTATGTCAAGCACACCGGCCGCACCTACGAGGAAGTCGAGAAGACCCTTGACCGCGACCACTTCATGGATGCGGACGAGGCTCAGGCCTGGGGTGTTATCGACAAGGTCCTGACATCTCGCATCGAGATGGAAGGCGATGCGGCCTAGTGAGAAGTAGGGATGGTGTTGTATCCGCCACAGTTCTATCTCATTTGTGATCGAACAAGAGAAGAAACCCGGTGGCGGGTGCAGCGATCTCAAGTATTAATGCTATGTTGAATTTTTATGACATAGCATCGGCAGTGGAAGGGGAATTCGTTGCCGCCGGAGCCAGGACAGCTTAGTTTGGACCGGTTCGTACCCCTTAACGGCCTTGGCCGGCTGGGGCTCCAAAGTTGGAGCAGGCCAATGAGTAGACCGTTATTTCACCTTGAAATACGGCGTGCTGGAAGGAAAGTGATATGAGCAAAGTCAGCGGCAGCAACGGCGGCGACTCTAAAAACACCCTGTACTGCTCCTTCTGCGGAAAGAGCCAGCACGAAGTCCGGAAGCTTATTGCCGGACCGACCGTTTTCATCTGCGATGAATGCGTCGAATTGTGCATGGACATCATCCGCGAGGAAAACAAATCCTCGATGGTCAAGTCTCGTGACGGCGTTCCCACGCCGCAGGACATCATCAAGGTCCTCGATGAGTATGTCATCGGCCAGCGCCAGGCGAAGAAGATCCTGTCCGTTGCCGTTCACAACCATTACAAGCGCCTCGCGCACGCCTCCAAGAACGGCGAAGTCGAGTTGGCGAAGTCGAACATCATGCTCGTCGGCCCGACCGGCTGCGGTAAGACCTATCTTGCCCAGACGCTCGCCCGCATCATCGATGTTCCGTTCACGATGGCCGACGCGACGACGCTGACGGAAGCCGGCTATGTCGGTGAAGACGTCGAAAACATCATCCTGAAGCTGCTGCAGGCTGCCGACTACAATGTCGAGCGCGCCCAGCGCGGCATCGTCTACATCGACGAAGTCGACAAGATCTCGCGCAAGTCCGACAACCCGTCGATTACCCGCGACGTGTCGGGCGAGGGTGTCCAGCAGGCGCTTCTGAAGATCATGGAAGGCACGGTTGCCTCGGTTCCCCCGCAGGGTGGCCGCAAGCATCCGCAGCAGGAGTTCCTGCAGGTCGACACGACGAACATCCTGTTCATCTGCGGCGGCGCGTTCGCCGGTCTCGACAAGATCATCTCCGCCCGCGGCGAGAAGACCTCGATCGGTTTCGGTGCGACGGTTAAGGCCCCGGACGACCGCCGCGTTGGCGAAGTGCTGCGGGAGCTCGAGCCGGAAGACCTGGTCAAGTTCGGTCTCATCCCGGAATTCATCGGCCGTCTGCCGGTCTTGGCGACGCTCGAGGACCTCGACGAGGATGCACTGATCCAGATTCTCTCCGAGCCGAAGAACGCGCTGATCAAGCAGTACCAGCGCCTGTTCGAGATGGAAGATGTGGAACTGACCTTCCACGAGGACGCACTTCGCGAGATCGCCCGCAAGGCGATCGTGCGCAAGACCGGTGCTCGCGGCCTTCGCTCGATCATGGAAAAGATCCTGCTCGACACGATGTTCGAACTGCCGGCGCTGGAAGGCGTGCGCGAAGTCGTCATTTCGGAAGAGGTGGCTCGCGGTTCTGCACGTCCGCTCTACATCTACGCGGACCGTCAGGACGAGAAGGCCAACGCTTCGGCGTAAGCCGTTAGAGATATCTTTACGATACGAACCGTGAATTTGAGGGGCTTGCCGTCGGCAGGCCCCTTTCTATTTCAAAACCAGTGCACGACCCTGATAAATCTTGCTAAAGAGGTCTGAAAGCACCTCTGCTGCCGTTGCGGTTTCTAACGTCCGTGGCAATTATGGAATGATTCCGTTGGTGTGTTTCGGCCTTGTGTGTTAGCCGGCGCGGAAGTGGCAAGCGCCGGTCCAGGCTGGTGCTCCAGAGTGAAGGTGTTCCGTTGTCGCATAGCTGTCATGTCCAGGGGGACGCCGGCCATGGCGCAGCTTGAAAAGCATAGTCAGAACCTCCACTTGTTGTCTCAAGTGGAGTGCGGCCCGGTTCTAGTGGCCGCGCCAGAAGAGCCCGGAAACGGGACGATGGAAAGGAAATAAAATGACGAAGAAAACGTCAGTTGCGAGCATCGCATATCCGGTATTGCCCCTGCGCGACATCGTCGTCTTCCCGCATATGATCGTGCCGCTGTTCGTTGGCCGCGAGAAGTCGATCCGTGCGCTCGAAGAAGTCATGGGGTCGGACAAGCAGATCATGCTCGTCACACAGATCAACGCGAGCGATGACGATCCTGAACCGTCCGCCATCCACAATGTCGGCACCGTCGCCAACGTGCTGCAACTGCTGAAGTTGCCTGACGGCACCGTCAAGGTTCTGGTCGAGGGTCGCGCGCGCGCCGAGATCGACGCCTACACCGATCGCGAGGATTTTTACGAAGCTCTGGGGCATGTTCTCGAAGAGCCGCATGACGATCCGGTCGAACTGGAGGCGCTGAGCCGCTCGGTGGTCTCCGAGTTCGAGAGCTACGTGAAGCTCAACAAGAAGATCTCGCCAGAGGTCGTTGGCGCCGCCAGCCAGATCGACGATTACTCGAAGCTGGCCGATACGGTTGCCTCGCACCTGTCGATCAAGATCACCGAAAAGCAGGAGATGCTGGAAACCACCAGCGTCAAGGCACGCCTCGAAAAGGCGCTCGGTTTCATGGAAGGTGAGATCTCGGTCCTTCAGGTCGAGAAGCGTATCCGCTCGCGCGTCAAGCGCCAGATGGAGAAGACCCAGCGCGAGTACTACCTGAACGAACAGATGAAGGCGATCCAGAAGGAACTCGGCGACGGCGAGGAAGGTCGCGACGAGATGGCCGAACTGGAAGAGCGCATCTCCAAGACCAAGCTGTCGAAGGAAGCCCGCGAAAAGGCCGATGCCGAGCTGAAGAAGCTACGGCAGATGAGCCCGATGTCGGCTGAGGCGACTGTTGTCCGTAACTATCTCGATTGGCTGCTCGGCATTCCGTGGGGCAAGAAGTCGAAGATCAAGTCGGATCTCAACAACGCCGAGAAGATCCTCGAAGCCGATCACTTCGGTCTTGACAAGGTCAAGGAACGTATCGTCGAGTACCTGGCTGTCCAGGCCCGTGCGACCAAGATCAAGGGCCCGATCCTGTGCCTCGTCGGCCCTCCGGGCGTCGGCAAGACCTCGCTCGCCCAGTCGATCGCCAAGGCGACCGGCCGTGAGTATGTCCGCATGGCTCTCGGCGGCGTTCGTGACGAAGCTGAAATCCGCGGTCACCGCCGCACCTATATCGGCTCGATGCCCGGCAAGGTCATCCAGTCGATGAAGAAGGCGAAGAAGTCCAACCCGCTCTTCCTGCTCGACGAAATCGACAAGATGGGCCAGGACTTCCGTGGCGATCCGTCGTCGGCTCTGCTCGAAGTGCTGGATCCGGCTCAGAACTCGACCTTCATGGATCACTACCTGGAAGTCGAATACGATCTGTCGGACGTGATGTTCATCACGACGGCGAACACGCTGAACATTCCGGCACCTTTGATGGACCGCATGGAAGTCATCCGTATCGCCGGCTACACCGAGGACGAAAAGCGCGAAATCGCCAAGCGGCACCTGCTGCCGAAGGCCATCAAGGAACATGCACTGCAGCCGAACGAGTTCTCGGTCAGCGACGACGCCCTGATGGCGATCAGCCAGCAGTACACCCGCGAAGCCGGTGTTCGTAACTTCGAGCGCGAATTGATGAAGCTCGCCCGCAAGGCGGTCACCGAGATCATCAAGGGCAAGACGAAGTCCGTTCATGTGACGGCCGAAAACATCGACGACTACCTGGGCGTTCCGCGCTTCCGCCACGGCGAAGCCGAACGCGAGGATCAGGTCGGTGTCGTTACCGGGCTGGCCTGGACGGAAGTCGGTGGCGAACTGCTGACGATCGAAGGCGTCATGATGCCGGGCAAGGGTCGTATGACCGTGACCGGCAACCTGAAGGAAGTCATGAAGGAATCGATCTCGGCGGCGGCATCCTATGTCCGCTCGCGCGCTGTCGATTTCGGCATCGAGCCGCCGCGCTTCGATAAGAGCGACATCCACGTGCACGTGCCGGAAGGTGCGACACCGAAGGATGGTCCGTCGGCCGGCGTTGCCATGGCAACCGCGATCGTCTCGATCATGACCGGTATTCCGGTCGACAAGAACGTGGCGATGACGGGTGAAATCACCCTGCGCGGCCGTGTTCTGCCGATTGGCGGTCTGAAGGAAAAGCTGCTGGCAGCGCTTCGCGGCGGCATCAAGAAGGTGCTGATCCCGGAAGAGAACGCCAAGGATTTGGCGGAGATCCCGGACAACGTGAAGAACAACATGGAGATCATCCCCGTGTCCCGCATGGGCGAGGTGATCAAGCATGCTCTGGTCCGCAGACCGGAGGCGATCGAGTGGGATGGCACGGTGGAGACGCCTGTCATCGCGACGGTCGAAGGGCTCGATGAAACAGGCGCAACCATAGCTCACTGAGCCATGTTTGCCACATTCGCGCCTAATTGCTTAAAAACCCTGAAAAGGCTGGCGTTTTCGCCAGCCTTTTTTTGTGAAATTGACCGGCGGACTCTTGCATTTCCTTGATTTGCAGGGTCTTTGGGGTGCGGCGGGCCTGATGAACTCTATTCTGCGCCTAGCTTATAGATTTGAGTCGTTTCGAACCATTTAGAAAGGGGTGGAAACATGAACAAGAATGAACTCGTGTCCGCAGTTGCTGAAAAGGCAGGACTCTCGAAGACTGACGCTGCTTCCGCAGTTGACGCTGTTTTCGAAGTTGTCCAGGCTGAACTGAAGGGCAAGGGCGACGTTCGCCTCGCTGGTTTCGGTAGCTTCACCGTTTCCCATCGCGCTGCCACGAAGGGCCGCAACCCGTCCACGGGCGCAGAAGTCGATATTCCGGCTCGCAACGTGCCGAAGTTCACGCCCGGCAAGGGCCTGAAGGACGCCGTCAACGGCTGATGTGAATTTGCTTGGCGGCCGGGCAACGAGACCGGCGGCACAAGTTTCGGAGGGTTCGGCCATGGCCGGACCCTTTTTGCATTTGGTGCCCTTGTCGGCACGCTGGGGATGCCTTACGAAATGCTCGTTCTCAGGGCGGGGTGAAAGTCCCCACCGGCGGTAAGAGCTTTGCTCGAGCCCGCGAGCGCCTCTCGTCGAAAATGTCGAAAGGGTCAGCAGATCCGGTGCAATTCCGGAGCCGACGGTTACAGTCCGGATGAAAGAGAATGAGCGGAACGGGCGAGGGCGGAATCCGTCCTGGCTGCAGTATTGCGCTCATGCGTCCTGATTTGTGTTGGTTTCGGAAAGAAAAACATGAATCAGACTTCCCCTACGTTTTCCGCTTCGCGAGCAATGGCCGGCGCTGCTTGGATGGTTGCCGCGGGCATCGCCTTCTCGATCCTCAATGTCGTCACGCAATGGCTGACAATGAAGCTCGCTTTCCCCGCCGCCTCGGCTGCCTTTTGGCAGTATGCCTTTGCGCTGGTCTTTTCGCTGCCCTTTCTCCGGCGCGTCGGTCTCCGGGCAATGAGGACGCGTTATCCCTGGCGACACATCGTACGCGTCTCCTTGGCGGCCTTTGGTGTGACCACTTGGGTCGCGGGGCTCGCGTCGGTACCAATCTGGCAGGCAATCGCGCTGGTGATGACCTCACCATTTTTCATCATCGTCGGCGCACGGATCTTCCTTGGGGAATACATTGGTTCCGCGCGATGGGCGGCGACAGCCACCGGTTTCGTCGGAGCGATGATTATTCTTCAACCTTGGTCAGACAGTTTCAGTTGGGCGGCGGTCCTGCCGATCGTTTCGGCACTTCTCTGGGGTGCGTCGTCACTTATCACCAAGAGCCTGACGGGTGTCGAGCGGCCGGAAACCATAACGGTCTGGCTATTGGCTCTTCTGACGCCGATCAATGGTGGACTGGCGATGGCCGCGGGCTTCAGTGTCCCGACCGGTACCACACTGCTGCTTTTTGCCGCGGCGGGTCTGCTGACCGTACTGGCGCAATATTTCCTGACGCTCGCCTATTCCACCGCCGATGCCGCTTACGTCCAGCCTTTCGACGATCTCAAGCTCCCGCTGAACGTTCTCGCCGGGTGGTTGGTCTTCGGCTACGCGCCAAGCGGCTATCTCTGGGTGGGCGCATTCCTCATCCTTGGGGCATCGCTCTTCATCATGCGGAACGAAATGAAGAAGGAGCAGGGGACCCCCCTGGCACCGTCAGAATAAGACAGCCGTGTCATTCCGGTGTCATGCCAATCCCGCAAAACCGCTCTGTTTGAATTCATGGGGGATTTCATGACAACTTTATCGCGCAAGACAGTGCTCGTTGCGGCGCTTCTTGCGACGGCCGCGTTTCCGGCCGCCGCAGAGCCCGTTTTCAACCGCATCGCAACCTTTCCGGTGGCATCCAACCTGCCCGAGGGAAAGGATAAGCTTTCGATCACGTCGGCTGAAATCATCACGGCCACCGACAACGGCATGACGCTGATCTACAGCGACAGCCCGCTCGGTGCGATCGGATTCGTCGACATTTCCAACGCCAAGGCGCCGAAGGCCGGTGGGGCGCTGATGATGGACGGTGAGCCGACATCGGTGACCTCCGCGGCCGGCAAGGCGCTGGTTGCCGTCAACACGTCGGAGAGCAAGGCAAAGCCATCGGGCCGCCTCGCGATCGTCGACGTTGCCACCAAGAAGATCGAAAACACCTGCGACCTCGGAGGACAGCCGGATTCGATCGCGCTCAACAAGGACAAGACGCTTGGCACGATTGCGATCGAAAACGAACGCGACGAAGACGTCAACGATGGCAAGATACCGCAGATGCCGGCAGGCGACCTTGTCGTGTTCCAGGTCAAGAACGGCGCCGTCGATTGCGGTTCGATCAAGCACGTGACACTGACCGGCCTTGCCGGGATTGCGCCGGAGGATCCGGAACCAGAATTCGTCTCCTTCAACGATCAGAACGAGATCGCCCTGACCCTTCAGGAAAACAACGAGATCGTCATCATCGATGCGGCGACCGCGGCGGTGAAGGCACACTTCTCTGCCGGCAGCGTCGATCTGACCGGCATCGATACGAAGCGCGACGGCGCGCTGAAGTTCACCAGCGAACTCAAGGGTGTCCTGCGTGAACCCGACGCCGTGAAGTGGTTGGACAACGACCGTCTGGTCGTCGCGAACGAAGGCGACTACCAAGGCGGTTCGCGCGGCTTCACGATCTTCGACAAGACAGGCAGGGTCCTCTACGAATCCGGCGCTTCGTTCGAGCGCGCGGTCGCCAATATCGGGCACTATCCGGACAAGCGCTCGTCCGCCAAGGGTGTCGAGCCGGAAGGTCTGGAGGTCGCGACCTTCGGCGGCCAGAAGTATATCTTCCTGCTTTCGGAACGCGCCTCGGTCGTCGGCGTCTTCAAGGATACCGGCGCCGAACCACAACTCGTCCAGATTCTTCCGTCGGGTGTGTCGCCCGAGGGAGGCGTAGCCGTGCCGTCCCGCAATCTCCTCGCCACCGCCAACGAAGTCGATCTCGGCAAGGATGGCGGCCCGCGGTCCCACGTCATGATCTATGAGCTCGGCGAAGGCGAAATGGCCTATCCGCAGATCGTTGCGGCCGAGAAGGATGGTAATCCCGTCGGCTTTGCGGCACTCTCCGGTCTTGCTGCCGTTCCGGAAAACCCGGGCCAGCTGTTTGCAGTCAGCGACAGCGTTCTCGGCATGCAGCCGACGATCTACACCATTGACGCAACCAAGAAGCCGGCCGTCATCACCGAAACGCTGACCGTCAAGCGCGATGGCCAGCCCGCGCAGAAGCTCGATATTGAAGGTATTGCCGTGGACGATAAGGGCTGGTTCTGGCTGGGCTCCGAAGGCAACAGCGAGAAGCTCGTGCCGCACGCACTGTATCACGTAAACCCGAAGGGCGAGATCAAGGAAGAGATCGCTCTGCCGAGCGAATTGACCGCCAACGAAATCCGCTACGGGTTCGAAGGCGTGGCGATCGTCGGTTCCGGTGACGACGCGACATTGTGGATGGCTGTTCAGCGCGAGTGGAAGGATGATGCGAAGGGTTTCGTAAAGCTCGTCTCTTACAACCCGAAGAGCAAGGGGTGGGGCGCCGTTCGCTATCCGCTCGACAAATCGGACGCAGGCTGGGTCGGCCTCTCCGAAATTTCCGCGCAGGGCGACAGCGTCTACATCATCGAGCGTGACAACCTTGTCGGTGACGCAGCCAAACTGAAGAAGCTCTACAAGGTCGCGGTATCGGATCTGAAGCCCGCCAAGCTCGGCGGCGAGCTGCCGCTCGTCAAGAAGACGGAAGCCCATGACTTCCTTCCGGAACTGAAGACCGCCACCAATGGCTATGTCCTCGACAAGCTGGAAGGCTTTACCTTTGACGCTTCCGGCAAGGCCTATGCCGCCACGGACAATGATGGCGTCGACGACTCCTCGGGTGAAACGCTGTTCTTCCAAGTCGACCTCGTCGGCACGAACTGAGATTGGTTGAGCTATGAAACAAAAATGGCCGGGTCTATGCCCGGCCATTTTTCTTGTGCTCGTTTGCCTTACCAGCGCTGGTGGACATGGGGAGCGACCAGCCGCTCGTAGATCTCGCGTGTGGCGTCCATCACTTCGTGAGAGAGGGGGGCGAGGCTCGCCGCCGCGGCATTTGCGCGTGCTTGTTCGGCGTTGCGTGCGCCGGGAATAACGACAGTGACGGCATCGCTCATCAGGATCCAGCGCAATGCGAAGGCCGCCATTGTCGCACCGGCAGGAACGAGCTTACGCACTTCCTCTACAGCCTGCAGGCCGACCTCGAAGGGGACCCCCGCGAACGTCTCGCCGACATCGAAGGCCTCGCCATGGCGATTGAAATTGCGGTGGTCATCGCTCGCAAATTTCGTCTCGCGGCTGATCTTCCCGGACAGTAGCCCGCTTGCGAGCGGCACGCGTGCGATAACGGCGATGTTCTTCCGCCGAGCCTCTTGGAAAAACAGGTGATCGGGCCGCTGGCGGAAAATGTTGTAGATGATCTGGATGCTGACGACCCCAGGATACTCGATCGCCTTCAGCGCTTCCTCGACCTTTTCGACGCTGACGCCGTAGCCCATGATTTTGCCGGCTTTCTGCAGCTCGTTCAGGCCCTCGAAGACCTCCTGACGATAGAGAACTTCGGTCGGAGGGCAATGCAGTTGCACAAGGTCGAGGCTTTCAACACGCAGGTTTTTCAGGCTTCGATCGATGAAGCCCTCGAGGTTGGCCTTGGTATAGCCCTCGGCGACATGCGGGTTGAGCCGGCGACCCGCCTTGGTGGCGACCATCGCCCGCTCACCGCCGCGGCCATCGAGAACGTCCGCAATGATCTTTTCCGACCGGCCGTCTCCGTAGACATCGGCGGTATCGATGAAGGTCATGCCGGCATCGAGCGCCGCGTTCAGCGCATCGCGGCCGTCGGCCTCGCTGACGTCGCCCCAGGCGCCGCCGATCTGCCATGCGCCGAAGCCGATATTTGTGACGGTATGGGGCAGGTGGCCGAAAGAATGCTGTTTCATGGAAACTCTCCGCGTGATGAAATGCCCCGGCACTAGCAGTCACCCCGACCACTAGCAAGCGCCTGAAGCGGAGATAGGGCGACGAGCCGCAAGCGTCGGCATTTCTTCGAACAGCGGCCTTGCCACACATCTATCGGTCACCGCTTGGTGACTGGCGGGCGGTCGGCGGAAACGCAAAGTTAGGGATGGAAGGGAAAATCAGATGGAGATCAAACCCTGCGGATCACGGCCCTCGATGAAGGCGCCCGCAGAATATTTCACCGGTTCGGTCCGTCAGGATCCCTTGATGGAGGCGCCGAGCCCGGCACGGGTGAGGGCGGTCAGCGTTACCTTCGAGCCTGGTGCCCGAACCGCCTGGCACACACATCCGCTCGGTCAGACGCTTATCGTCACCGCCGGAAAGGGTCTGGCGCAAACCGAAGGCGGCCCGCTTCGCGAGATCCGCGCGGGCGACACGGTCTGGTTTGCCCCGGGTGAAAAGCACTGGCACGGCGCAGCACCCGATACCGCAATGACCCACATCGCGATCCACGAAGCGCTGGACGGCAGCGCCGCCGACTGGATGGAACAGGTCAGCGACGAGGAGTACGCTGGAAAGGCGTGACGCGGATCAGAGGCGCTTCAGGCAATAGGAAAAGTGCGCGTGCGATTCGACCGTCAGGAACTCGAATTGCCAGCCATAATCCTTGCAGAACTTGGTGACCGCTTCGACGACGCCATAGACGATCGGCTTGACGGTGTTTCCAGTGCAGAAATCGTGCCCGGCGATTCTTCCGGTCCGCTTGACCTTCCGCTCGCAGAGCAGGAGTTCCTGCCAAGTAAGCTCGAAGGAATGATCGGTGTCGATATAGACCCAGTCGAGAAAGTCGTCGTCGAACTCGGCGAGCTTTTCGAGAGAGGTGCCCTGCATCAAGTGCAGTTGTCCACGTTCGATCTCGCTTCTGAACTGCGTCTGGATCTGATCCAGACCCGAGCTGTAGCGGTCCATGCTCCAGGGGTCGATCAGATAAAGCTGCGAAGGCCGATTCTTCTCCAGTATCTCAGCGGTATATTCTCCGAACGCCGCCCCGATCTCTAGGCCGATGCCACCATTGGGAATGCGATAGAGGAGCTCGCCGCGATCCGGCAGCAACCGCGCATTCTCCAAATGGTGTGCGCTCAACTGTGTGCGCGGCATGCTCGCTCTTTGTGCTTGCCGTTCCTCGCGTGTTTTCATGATGATGTCTCTGCTGCTTGTAGAATGCCCGGGACCGAGCCGCGGTCCTCCATATAGCGGGCCTCTCGGGCGATTGGCTACCCTCGATCGAGCCTGCAAGCTGCAAGCGGGGAGGGCGAGGAGCTGGGGAAACTGATCGTTAGCGCGCAGACCGAATGTCACTCTGTTAATAATGCACTGAATCTGCCCGCGGATTTTCGTTCTCCAAAAACAATTCGCGGAGTGTCATCGTTTTGTCTCCAAAGCTGCTTGACACTCAAATGCGAACCCCTTAGTTAGCCGCTCATCGAAGCGGCGAGGCTGCTTTGACACGGATGCGAAAGCTTCCGGATCGCTTGAAATGAATGCGGGTGTAGCTCAGTCGGTTAGAGTGCCGGCCTGTCACGCCGGAGGTCGCGGGTTCGAGCCCCGTCACTCGCGCCATTTCAAGGTACGCGCCAGTTGGCGCTTGGTCCGGTCCTTCTGTCCATCATGCGCGGGTGTAGCTCAGTCGGTTAGAGTGCCGGCCTGTCACGCCGGAGGTCGCGGGTTCGAGCCCCGTCACTCGCGCCATTCCTTCCCAAGCTGGGTATCTGCCCTCTCTATTCGCAGTCATGAACGATTGCCGTTTCGTTGTCGTCGCTTAGCTTTGGCTTTATCTTTTGCCGTGAGCCATGCAATATCCGGTGGGCTGGCATGCAGCCTGAATCAACTTGTGTGGATTTGTCGCGACATCATTGCATCTGCTTGATAATGTCGCGCCTCGACAGTCGAATTTGCTACTCTAAAAGTCTTGCGCCGTGGCGCTGCCTGCGCTAACCACGGCTCTGTTGCAACGCACGTTCGCTTGCCGGGCAATTGCCCACTAGCGCCTCCCGGCGCAGCCCGCAAGCAGGGAAGAACCTGATGACTGGACTGCTCAGTTCCTACATTCCGATCGCTATTTTCATTGGTATCGCCCTTGTCATCGGCCTGGCGCTGTTGATTGCGCCGTTTGCTGTTGCTTTCAAGGCGCCCGATTCGGAAAAGCTCTCGGCCTTCGAATGCGGCTTCAACGCATTCGACGACGCTCGTATGAAGTTCGATATCCGCTTCTACCTCGTGTCGATCCTCTTCATCATCTTCGACCTTGAAGTCGCCTTCCTCTTCCCGTGGGCAGTGTCCTTCGGTGCGATCGGTTGGTTCGGCTTCTGGTCCATGATGGTCTTCCTTGGCGTGCTGACCATCGGCTTTATTTATGAATGGAAAAAGGGAGCCCTGGAATGGGAGTAGCCCCAACCGACAAGGCGCTCGTGGCGCCGCATCCGAAAGGCGTCATCGACCCGGCAACGGGCAAGCCGATCGGCAGCGACAGTGCGTTCTTCGGCGAAATTAACGATGAGTTGGCCGACAAGGGCTTTCTTGTTACCTCGACCCGCGACCTGATCACCTGGGCCCGTACCGGCTCGCTGATGTGGATGCAGTTCGGTCTCGCCTGCTGCGCCGTTGAAGGCCTGATGCAGGTCTCCGGTCCGCGTTACGACATGGAGCGCTTCGGTGTTGCTCCGCGCGCCTCGCCGCGCCAGTCCGACGTCATGATCGTTGCCGGTACGCTGACCAACAAGATGGCGCCCGCGCTGCGTAAGGTCTATGACCAGATGCCTGAGCCGCGCTACGTGATCTCCATGGGATCCTGCGCCAACGGCGGCGGTTACTATCACTATTCCTATTCGGTCGTTCGTGGTTGCGACCGTGTCGTTCCTGTCGATATCTACGTGCCGGGCTGTCCCCCCACGGCAGAAGCGCTGCTCTACGGGGTGCTGCTTCTGCAGAAGAAGATCCGTCGAACCGGAACGATCGAGCGCTAAGGGCGGAGGACTGTCATGAGTGAAGCCTTGAGCGAACTGTCCTCGTATCTTCGTGAGATGCGTGGCGATCTCTTTCTTGATGCATCCATCAGCTACGACGAGCTGAACGCAACCGCTACGCCGGAAACGATTCTGGCGCTGCTGACGTTCCTGCGTGACGACGCGCGTTGCGGCTTTATCAGCATGATCGATATCTGCGGCGTCGACTGGCCACAGCGCGAAAAGCGTTTCGATGTCGTCTATCACCTCCTGTCGCCGAAGCAGAACCTGCGCATCCGCGTGAAGGTTGCCGTCGCCGATGGTGAGTCGGTTCCATCGGCTACATCAGTCTACAAGGGCGCCGAGTGGTTCGAGCGCGAAGCTTGGGACATGTACGGCATTCCATTCTCGGGCCATGCCGACCTGCGTCGTCTTCTCACTGATTACGGCTTCGAAGGTCACCCCTTGCGCAAGGACTTCCCGACGACCGGTTACGTCGAGGTGCGTTACGACGATGCTGCCAAGCGCGTCGTTTACGAGCCCGTCGAACTGAAGCAGGAATTCCGCAATTTCGACTTCATGTCTCCCTGGGAAGGCACCGAATACGTGCTGCCGGGAGACGAGAAGGCGGCGAAGTGAAGATGAGGCTCGGATTTCTTGAAGCCTCTCTGCTCGCCGTCTCATGCCAATTGCCAGCGCGGAGCGCGTCGCTATGACTGAACATAACGTTCGCAACTTTACGATCAACTTCGGACCGGAACATCCTTCCGCGCACGGTGTTCTGCGTCTCGTGCTCGAGCTCGATGGCGAAATCATCGAGCGCGTCGACCCGCATATCGGACTGCTGCATCGCGGCACCGAGAAACTGATCGAGACGAAGACCTACCTTCAGGCCGTTCCTTATTTCGATCGTCTCGACTACGTCGCGCCGATGAATCAGGAACACGCTTTCGCGCTCGCCGTCGAAAAGATGCTGAAGCTCGAAATTCCAATTCGCGGTCAGCTGATTCGAGTTCTGTACTCGGAAATTGGCCGAATCTTGTCGCACATCATGAACGTGACGACGCAGGCCATGGACGTCGGCGCGATGACGCCGCCGGTCTGGGGTTTCGAAGAGCGCGAAAAGCTGATGGTGTTTTATGAGCGCGCCTGCGGCGCCCGTATGCACTCGGCTTATTTCCGTCCAGGTGGTGTCCATCAGGACATCCCGCCGGAGTTGGTCGAGGATATCGGCAAGTGGTGCGACCCGTTCCTGAAAATCCTCGACGATATCGAAGGCCTGCTGACGGACAACCGTATCTTCAAGCAGCGTAACGTCGACATCGGCGTGGTGTCGCTGGCGGATGCCTGGTCGTGGGGCTTCTCCGGCGTCATGGTTCGCGGCTCGGGTGCAGCCTGGGACCTGCGTCGCTCGCAGCCTTACGAATGCTACAGCGATATGGAATTCGATATTCCGATCGGCAAGAACGGCGACTGCTACGACCGTTACCTGATCCGCATGATCGAGATGCGCCAGTCGGTTCGCATCATGAAGCAGTGCGTCGAGCGCCTCATGGGCAGCGCCAAGACCGGCCCCGTGTCGTCGATCGACGGCAAGGTCGTTCCGCCGAAGCGCGGCGAGATGAAGCGTTCGATGGAAGCGCTCATCCACCACTTCAAGCTTTACACCGAAGGCTACCACGTCCCTGCCGGCGAAGTGTACGCGGCCGTCGAAGCGCCGAAGGGCGAGTTCGGCGTCTACGTCGTCGCCGATGGCAGCAACAAGCCGTACCGCTGCAAGATCCGTGCACCGGGTTATGCTCACCTGCAGGCAATGGACTTCCTTTGCAAGGGCCACATGCTTGCGGACGTGACGGCCGTGCTCGGTTCGCTCGACATCGTGTTCGGCGAGGTGGACCGCTGATGAAGCTGCTGCCGCTTGTCGCGATCGTTCTTTTTGCTGCCTCCGGAGCCTTTGCCCAGGAGGTGGGTGGAATGGGTCCGAAGTTGGGCCAGGGCGAGGTGCAGCCGCCGGCGGCAAAGGCCTCTATGGGCGAGCTCTTGTCCAAGGGCTATGAAATCAAGGCCGCCGTTCCGAACGGCGGCAAGTTCGTTGTGTTTTTGCAAAAAGACCAGTCGGCCTACGCATGCGAGATGAAGTCTCTGACGGCATCGCAGTGCGGGACCATAAACTGACAAGGCGTGAGGAAGAATGTCCGTTCGTCGATTAGCCGAAGATCAATTCCAGCCAGCCGCGTTCGCCTTCAATGACGAGAACGCAGCTTGGGCGGATAAGACGATCCAGAAATATCCCGCAGGCCGTCAGCAATCCGCGGTTATTCCGCTGTTGATGCGGGCGCAGGAGCAGGATGGTTGGGTCACGCGTGCCGCGATCGAAAAGGTCGCTGACATGCTCGATATGGCCTACATCCGCGTTCTCGAAGTTGCGACCTTCTACACGCAGTTCCAGCTCGGCCCGGTCGGCACGCGCGCCCACATCCAGGTGTGCGGCACGACGCCCTGCATGCTGCGCGGCTCGGAAAGCCTGATGGCGGTCTGCAAGAGCAAGATCCACCATCATCCCTTTGAGCGGAATGCCGATGGCACGCTCTCCTGGGAAGAGGTCGAATGTCTTGGGGCCTGCGTCAACGCACCGATGGTGATGATTGGCAAGGACACCTACGAGGATCTGACGCCAGAACGCCTCGAGGAAATCATCGACACGTTTGAAGCTGGCAACGGCGCAAGCATCAAGGTCGGTCCGCAGATCGACCGTCACTTCTCATCGCCGGAAGGCGGTCCGACGTCGCTTTTGACCGAGGAGCCGAAGGCAAAGAAGGTTTCGGCCAAGAAGGCCGTCGAGGAAGCCGTTACGGCAAAGGTCGACGCGGCACCGGTTCCGCCATCTGAGGCAGCCCGTGCGAAGAGCACCGACGCCGAGACCAATGCCGCCCTGAAGACCCCGGTCACGGCTCCGAAGGCGGCTGCGAAGAATGCAAAGGCTGCGGAAGAGCAGCCGGCACCCGCCACGGCCGCGCAGGTTGCGGCGCCAGCCAAGCCGTCCCTGACCGACAAGAACCGTCCGGCTGGCATCGAAAAGCCCGCGACACTAGACGATCTGAAGATGATTTCCGGCGTGGGCCCGAAGATCGAGGCTACCCTGCATGAGATCGGCATTTTCACCTTCGCGCAGGTCGCGAGTTGGAAAAAGGCTGAACGCGAATGGGTCGACGGCTACCTGAATTTCAAGGGCCGCATCGAGCGCGACGACTGGGTCAAGCAGGCCAAGGCGCTCGCCAAGGGCGGCGAAGCGGAATATATCAAGGTCTTCGGTAAGAAGCCGCGGTAAGAGGTGAAGCATGTTACAAGATAAAGACCGCATCTTTACCAATATCTACGGCCTCAAGGACAAGTCCCTGAAGGGCGCCATGGCGCGCGGCCACTGGGACGGCACCAAGCAGATCCTCGAAAAGGGACGCGACTGGATCATCAACGAGATGAAGGCCTCTGGCCTTCGTGGTCGTGGCGGCGCCGGCTTTCCGACGGGTCTCAAGTGGTCCTTCATGCCGAAGGAAAGCGACGGACGCCCGCATTACCTCGTCGTCAATGCCGACGAGTCGGAGCCGGGCACCTGCAAAGACCGCGACATCATGCGTCACGATCCGCACACGCTGATCGAAGGCTGCGTGATCGCAAGCTTCGCCATGGGGGCGAATGCTGCCTACATCTACGTCCGTGGTGAGTACATCCGCGAGCGCGAAGCGCTCCAGGCCGCGATCGACGAGTGCTACGACTACGGCCTGCTCGGCAAGAGCAACAAGCTCGGCTATCCGATGGACATCTACGTCCACCACGGCGCCGGCGCCTACATCTGCGGCGAAGAGACCGCGCTGCTCGAAAGCCTCGAAGGCAAGAAGGGCCAGCCGCGCCTGAAGCCGCCGTTCCCGGCAAACATGGGCCTCTACGGCTGCCCAACGACCGTCAACAACGTCGAGTCGATCGCCGTTGCCCCGACGATCCTGCGTCGTGGCGCGACTTGGTTCTCCTCGATCGGTCGCCCGAACAATGTCGGCACCAAGCTGTTCATGCTCTCCGGTCACGTCAACAAGCCGTGCACCGTCGAAGAAGAAATGGGCATCACCTTCCGCGAACTCGTCGATCGTCATGCCGGCGGCATTCGTGGCGGCTGGGATAACCTGCTTGCCGTCATTCCGGGTGGCGCATCCTGCCCGATCGTTCCGGCCAAGGACATCATCGACTGCCCGATGGACTTCGACGGCCTGCGTGCGGTCGGTTCTTCCTTCGGTACCGCGGCCGCAATCGTCATGGACAAGTCCACCGACGTCATCAAGGCGATCGCTCGCATCTCGGCCTTCTTCAAGCATGAGAGCTGTGGTCAGTGCACTCCATGCCGTGAAGGTACTGGTTGGATGTGGCGCGTCATGGAGCGCATGGCCAAGGGCAACGCCCAGAAGCGCGAAATCGACATGTTGTTCCAGGTCACCAAGCAGATCGAGGGCCACACCATTTGTGCGCTCGGCGATGCTGCCGCGTGGCCGGTGCAGGGGCTGATCCGCAACTTCCGTCACGAGATCGAAGCACGGATCGACCAGTATACGGCGAGCGCACTGGATCACGGTGCTGTTCTGGAGGCTGCGGAGTAAGCGCGATGACGACGAAGGCATCGGACAGCATGAGAAAAGAGGGAGCGGCTGATTTTTCGGCCGACTTCGGTCGTCTTGCTGCCGAGATGCTGGAGAATGCCCGCGCGTTGCCGGTGCCGCCTGTGATGGTCAATCCGGCGGCGGCCATGGCTGCGGCGACGGCGATCGGCCTCGGCTTTTCGACGCAGATGGCGGGCGCATTCTTCGGAGCGCTGCAGGGTGCGTTCGACGCAACGAGCAAGTTTGCCGCCGTTCTCGATGAAACGCCGCCTGATGAGGCCAAGCCTGAAGTGGAAATCCGGCCGGAAAACGTTCGCCCGGCGCCTGCCACGAACGCCGCAACCAAGGTCAAGCTGTCGGTTGTTCCCGCGAAGCCGGATGTAAAGCCTGAAGTGGCGGCCAAGCCCGCTTCGCGCCCCCGCAAGTCCGACGATCTGAAGCAGATTTCCGGGATCGGCCCGAAAATCGAGCAGGTTTTGAACGCCAAGAGCATTCGCTCCTTTGCGGTGATTGCCGGCTGGTCTGACGAGGATGCGGCACGCATAGACGCCGAATTCGGTTTCGATGGGCGGATCGTCCGCGATGGCTGGGTTGCGCAGGCCAAGGCGCTTCTTGCCAAGGGGCGAAAGCGGAAGTGATTTTTCGGCCGAACGGCCGGAGCAAGGTCAAGGCTGAAGAGTGGAGGGCAGGGGTCCGAAACTGCAGAGGCCGAAAGCCGATCCCGGGTCTCGGGGTGGGCAGAGAATTTGAGCGACACCGATGCCAACGGGATAAGAATCCGGCCTGGCAGCGAAACTGTTGCAAAGTGGGTTTGTTTGCCGCCATCCGGCAAACGGAAAACAGGACTGAGTGACGATGGCAAAACTGAAGATTGACGGCAACGAGATCGAAGTCCCGGATCATTACACCCTCATTCAGGCGTGTGAGGAAGCCGGCGCTGAAGTTCCGCGCTTCTGCTTCCATGAGCGCCTTTCGGTCGCCGGCAACTGCCGCATGTGCCTCGTTGAGGTCAAGGGTGGCCCGCCGAAGCCGCAGGCATCTTGCGCCATGGGCGTGCGCGATATCCGCGGCGGCCCGAATGGCGAACTTCCTGAGGTCTTCACCAACACGCCGATGGTCAAGAAGGCCCGCGAAGGCGTGATGGAGTTCCTGCTGATCAACCATCCGCTCGATTGCCCGATCTGCGACCAGGGCGGCGAATGCGACCTGCAGGACCAGGCGATGGCCTTCGGTATCGACAGCTCGCGCTATCAGGAAGACAAGCGCGCCGTCGAAGACAAGTATATCGGACCGCTCGTCAAGACGGTCATGAACCGCTGCATTCACTGCACTCGTTGCGTTCGCTTCACGACCGAAGTGGCTGGCATCTCCGAACTCGGCCTGATCGGCCGCGGCGAGGACGCCGAAATCACCACGTACCTCGAGCAGGCGATGACCTCCGAGCTGCAGGGTAACGTCGTTGACCTCTGCCCGGTCGGCGCGCTGACCTCCAAGCCCTTCGCCTTCACGGCCCGCCCGTGGGAGCTGAACAAGACCGAATCGATCGACGTGATGGACGCCCTCGGTTCTGCAATCCGCGTCGATACACGTGGCCGTGAAGTCATGCGCGTACTGCCGCGCGTCAATGACCAGATCAATGAAGAGTGGATCTCCGACAAGAGCCGCTACATTTGGGATGGCCTGAAGACGCAGCGTATCGACCGCCCATATGTTCGCAAGGATGGCCGCCTGCAGGCAGCGACCTGGGGCGAAGCCTTCGGAACGATCAAGGCTGCCGTTGCTGCAACCAACGGCGAGAAAATCGGCGCGATTGCCGGCGACCTCGCATCCGTCGAAGAAATGTACGCCCTGTCGGAGCTCGTGAGGTCGCTGGGTTCCGAGAACCTCGACTGTCGCCAGGATGGGACGGCACTCGATCCGTCGCTCGGTCGCGCAAGCTACGTCTTCAACCCGACGATCGAAGGCATCGAACAGGCAGACGCGCTGCTGATCATTGGCGCCAACCCTCGTTTCGAGGCCGCCGTGCTCAACGCTCGCATCCGCAAGCGCTGGCGTCGCGGCAACTTCCCGATCGGCGTGATCGGTGAGGCAGGCGAGCTGCGTTACGACTACGAATATCTCGGCGCCGGCCCGGACACGCTGAAAGATCTAGCCGACGGCAGCCATGCCTTCGCGAAGGTTCTGACGGATGCCAAGAAGCCGATGATCCTCATCGGCCAAGGCGCTCTGTCGCGCGCCGATGGTGCTGGTGTTCTCGCAACTGCTGCAAAGCTTGCGGGCATTGTCGGCGCAGTCGTCGAAGGCTGGAACGGCTTTGCCGTACTCCACACCGCGGCATCGCGCGTCGGCGGCCTCGATCTCGGCTTCGTTCCGGGCGCAAAGGGCGTCAACGCTGCCGAAATGTTGTCGTCGATGGACGTTCTCTTCCTGCTTGGCGCCGACGAGCTTGATTTCGCTGCCAAGAAGGCAAAGCTGACGGTCTATATCGGCTCGCATGGCGACAACGGCGCCCACAATGCCGACGTCATCCTGCCGGCTGCGGCCTACACCGAAAAGTCCGGGACCTGGGTCAACACCGAGGGGCGCGTCCAGATGGGCAATCGCGCCGGCTTTGCGCCTGGCGATGCCCGCGAAGACTGGGCGATCCTGCGTGCGCTTTCCGACGTGCTCGGCAAGAAGCTTCCGTTTGATTCGCTTGGCGAATTGCGCGCAAGGCTTTACGCGGCATTCCCGCATTTCGCAGCACTTGATGAGATCGCCGAAAGCGACAGCGCCAAAATTGCCGCAGTCGCTAAAAAAGCCGGCAAGATGAATAAATCCGGGTTTGCGTCGCCGGTCAAAGACTTCTATTTGACGAACCCGATCGCGCGCGCCTCCGCCGTAATGGCAGAGTGCTCGGCATTGGCCCGCAACAACTTCAAAGTCGCGGCAGAGTAAGGGCAGGGGACTATGGAATCGTTTGTTTCAACTTATCTCTTGCCTGGCCTCCTTATGGTCGGTCAGTCGCTTCTTCTCCTCGTCTGCCTGCTCGTCTTCATCGCCTACATTCTGCTGGCGGACCGTAAGGTCTGGGCAGCCGTGCAGTTGCGCCGAGGTCCGAATGTGGTGGGGCCGTGGGGCCTTTTCCAGTCTTTCGCCGATCTTTTGAAGTTCGTCTTCAAGGAGCCGGTGATTCCGGCTGGCGCCAACAAGGCCGTGTTCCTTCTGGCACCGCTCGTGACGGTGCTGCTGGCGCTGTCGACCTGGGCTGTCGTGCCGCTGGCGGATGGCTGGGTGATCGCCAACATAAACGTTGGTATTCTCTACATTTTCGCGATCTCGTCGCTTGAAGTGTACGGCATCATCATGGGCGGATGGGCTTCGAACTCGAAGTATCCGTTCCTCGGCGCGCTCCGCTCCGCTGCGCAGATGGTTTCCTATGAAGTCTCGATCGGCTTCGTTATCGTCACTGTTCTGCTCTGCGTGGGTTCGTTGAACTTGACGGACATCGTCCATGCCCAGCAGTCCGGCCTCGGTACGCGCCTCGGTTTGCCGGCGTCGTTCCTCGACTGGCATTGGCTGGCGCTGTTCCCGATGTTCATCGTCTTCTTCATTTCCGCACTTGCCGAAACGAACCGCCCGCCTTTCGACCTTCCGGAAGCGGAATCGGAACTCGTCGCCGGCTTCATGGTCGAATACGGTTCCTCGCTCTACATGATGTTCATGCTCGGCGAATATGCGGCCATCGTTCTGATGTGCTCGCTGACGACGATCCTGTTCCTCGGGGGCTGGCTGCCGCCGGTCGACGTATGGTTCCTGAACTGGGTGCCGGGCGTCATCTGGTTTACGCTGAAGTCGTGCCTGGTGTTCTTCATGTTCGCGATGGTCAAGGCATTCGTCCCGCGTTATCGCTACGACCAGCTGATGCGCCTCGGCTGGAAGGTTTTCCTTCCGCTGTCGCTCGCCATGGTCGTAATCGTTGCATTCGTGCTGAAGCTGACGGGTTGGGCGTGATCATGCCGGCCCTCGTTTCAAGCAATATTGGAGGTTGAAGATGGCAGGCTTGTCCAACGCGGTCAGCTCGCTGTTCCTGAAGGAATTCGTCAGTGCGTTCTGGCTGACCTTCCGGTACATTTTTAAGCAGAAGGCAACGATCAATTACCCGTTCGAAAAGGGACCGGTCAGCCCGCGCTTCCGCGGCGAACACGCGCTGCGTCGTTATCCCAACGGCGAGGAGCGCTGCATCGCCTGCAAGCTCTGCGAGGCCATCTGTCCTGCCCAGGCAATCACCATCGAAGCCGGCCCCCGCCGCAACGATGGCACGCGCCGCACAGTTCGTTACGACATCGACATGGTAAAGTGCATCTACTGCGGCTTCTGCCAGGAGGCATGCCCCGTCGATGCGATCGTCGAAGGTCCGAATTTCGAATTTGCAACGGAAACCCGCGAAGAACTCTACTTCGACAAGGCGCGGCTTCTGGAGAACGGCGACCGGTGGGAGCGTGAGATCGCGCGCAACATCGCGCTGGATGCACCGTACCGTTGATCGAAATTGAAATGCCGGAGTGCCGCCCCTCGCGCGGCTTCCGGTCAACATGCACCGAGGCTTTGCCGGCGAGTTCCGTGCGAAGCTTCATCGGGCAGGGAAACTCCCGGCTGCCCGGGGGAAGATGAAAAAGGCACCAACATGGGTCTGCAGGCTCTATTTTTCTATCTTTTCGCCTTTGTCGCGGTAGCGTCGGCGTTCATGGTCATCTGGTCGAAGAATCCGGTTCATTCCGTTCTCTTCCTGATCCTGGTTTTCTTCAACGCGGCTGGCCTCTTCCTGCTGCTGGGCGCTGAATTCCTGGCGATGATCCTGCTCGTCGTGTACGTCGGCGCCGTGGCCGTTCTCTTCCTCTTCGTGGTCATGATGCTTGACATCGACTTCACGGAGTTGCGTGCAGGGGTTCTCGAATATGCGCCGATCGGTGCGGTCATCGGCCTGATCCTCGCGGCCGAGCTCATCGTCGTTGTGGGTGGCAGCGTAATCTCGCCGGAAATCGCCAACTCGGTGGCAATGCCGATCCCGGCGCTGACAGAGCGCACCAACACCGCAGCACTCGGTGACGTGCTCTATACGAATTACGTCTACTTCTTCCAGATCGCTGGTCTGGTGCTGCTCGTCGCAATGATCGGTGCGATCGTGCTGACGCTCAAGCATCGCCAGAACATCAAGCGACAGAACATCGCCAATCAGGTTGCCCGCAATCCTAAGACCGCCGTTGAGGTGGTCAAGGTGAAGCCGGGACAGGGCGTTTGAAGCAGGCGCGAGCTTAAGGAACAAATACAATGGTCATCGGACTTTCCCATTACCTGACGGTCAGCGCCATCCTCTTCACGCTCGGCGTCTTCGGTATCTTCCTGAACCGGAAGAACATCATCGTTATCCTGATGTCGATCGAGCTCATTCTGCTTGCGGTCAACATCAACATGGTCGCCTTCTCGTCGTTCCTCAACGACATCGTCGGCCAGGTTTTCGCATTGTTCATTCTGACCGTCGCTGCGGCTGAAGCGGCTATCGGTCTTGCAATTCTCGTCGTCTTCTACCGTAACCGCGGCTCGATCGGCGTCGAAGACGTCAACATGATGAAGGGCTGATAAGGCTATGTTTTTATATAAGGCTATCGTCTTTCTTCCCCTGATCGGCGCGATCATCGCTGGCCTCTTCGGTCGCGCGATCGGCGCCAAGGCATCGGAATACGTCACATCGGGCCTGATGATCATTGCCGCGGTCCTGTCGTGGTATGTCTTCATCACCGTCGGCATGGGCCACCACGAAGGCGGCCCCATCAAGGTCGAAGTGCTGCGCTGGATCCAGTCCGGCGGCATCGACGTGTCCTGGTCGCTGCGCGTCGATACGCTGACCTCGGTCATGCTGATCGTCGTCAACACCGTCTCCACGCTCGTGCACGTCTACTCGATCGGATACATGCATCACGATCCGCATCGTCCGCGCTTCTTTGCCTATCTGTCGCTCTTCACCTTCGCGATGCTGATGCTGGTGACCGCCGATAACCTGGCGCAGATGTTCTTCGGCTGGGAAGGCGTTGGTCTGGCCTCGTATCTGCTGATCGGCTTCTGGTTCAAGAAGCCGTCGGCGAATGCCGCCGCGATGAAGGCCTTCATCGTCAACCGTGTTGGCGACTTTGGCTTCATCCTCGGTATTGCCAGCCTCTTCGTCCTTTTCGGTGCGATCAATTTCGATACCATCTTCGCAAACGCGGCGACCTTTGCGCCGTCGGAAGCCGGTGGCCAAGGCGGCGAGGTCGTTCTCAACCTCTTCGGCATGCATCTCGACAAGGCGCACGCACTGACCGGCGCCTGCCTGCTGCTCTTCATGGGCGCGATGGGTAAGTCGGCACAGTTCCTGCTGCACACCTGGCTGCCGGATGCCATGGAAGGCCCGACGCCAGTGTCGGCGCTCATCCATGCTGCGACGATGGTGACCGCAGGCGTGTTCCTCGTCGCCCGCATGTCGCCGCTGTTTGAACTGTCACCGGACGCGTTGGTATTCGTAACGACGATCGGTGCGATCACGGCGTTCTTCGCGGCAACTGTCGGTCTGGTGCAGAACGACATCAAGCGCGTCATCGCCTACTCGACCTGCTCGCAGCTTGGCTACATGTTCGTTGCGCTCGGTGTCGGTGCATACGGCGCTGCCATCTTCCATCTGTTCACGCACGCTTTCTTCAAGGCCCTGCTGTTCCTCGGCGCCGGCTCGGTGATCCACGCCGTCGATGGTGAGCAGGACATGCGTTACATGGGAGGCCTGCGTACGCATATCCCGGTCACCTTCTGGATGATGACGATTGGTACGCTTGCTCTGACGGGCGTCGGCATTCCTTTCACGCCAATCGGCTTTGCCGGCTTCTTCTCCAAGGACGTGATCATCGAGGCGGCTTACGCATCGCACTCGCCGGTCGCGGGGTTTGCTTTCACGCTGTTGGTGATCGCCGCTCTGTTCACCAGCTTCTATTCCTGGCGCTTGGCGTTCCTGACTTTCTTTGGCCAGCCGCGCGCCTCACACGAAGTGATGCACCACGTTCATGAATCTCCGCAGGTCATGCTGGTGCCGCTGTATATTCTTGCTGCCGGTGCGGTACTCGCAGGCGTCCTTTTCGAGGGCCGCTTCTATGGCGAAGAGTATGCGGAGTTCTGGAAGGGCGCGCTCTTCACCTCGGAGCACAACGAACTGTTGGAAGAATTCCATCACGTTCCGGCTTGGGTTGGGCTGAGCCCGTTCATTGCGATGCTCGTCGGCTTCATCACCGCTTGGTACATGTATATCAAGTCGCCGTCGACGCCGCGTGTCCTGGCGAAGCAGCATCGGGTGCTCTACCACTTCCTGCTCAACAAGTGGTACTTCGACGAACTCTACGACTTCCTCTTCGTCCGTTCGGCAAAGGCGCTTGGTCGCTTCCTGTGGAAGAAGGGTGACGTCGGCGTCATCGACACCTATGGCCCGAACGGCGTTGCTGCTCGCGTTGTCGATGTCACCAACCGCGTCGTGCGCTTGCAGACCGGTTACCTCTATCACTACGCGTTCGCCATGCTGATCGGTGTTGCGGCGCTTGTTACCTGGATGATGCTCGGGAGTTCCGTCTGATGACCGATTGGCCTATTCTTTCAACGGTCACCTTCCTGCCGCTCGTCGGCGTGGTGCTCCTGCTGCTGATGAATGAAAACGGTCCGAGTGGCCGCCGCAACGTGCTCAACATTTCGTTGATCACGACGGTCGCCACTTTCGTTCTGTCGCTCTTCATCTGGATCGGCTTCGACAATGCTAACCCGGGCTTCCAGATGATCGAAAAGCATGGCTGGCTCGGCACCGGCATCAGCTATCATCTCGGCATTGACGGGATCTCGATGCTCTTCGTGATCCTGACGACCTTCCTCATGCCGTTCTGCGTACTGGCGAGCTGGCTGTCGATCGAGAAGCGCCTGAAGGACTACATGATCGCCTTCCTGATCCTGGAAGTCATGATGGTTGGCGTCTTCGTCTCGCTCGATATCGTTCTCTTCTACGTGTTCTTCGAAGCCGGCCTCATTCCGATGTTCCTGATCATCGGCGTCTGGGGTGGCAAGGATCGCGTTTACGCTAGCTACAAGTTCTTCCTGTATACGCTGCTTGGCTCCGTTCTGATGCTGCTGGCCATCATGGCGATGTACTGGCAGGCCGGCACGACCGATATTCAGGCGCTGCTTGCCTATAAGTTCCCGCCGCAGATGCAGACATGGCTTTGGCTTGCCTTCTTCGCGTCCTTCGCGGTGAAAATGCCGATGTGGCCGGTTCACACCTGGCTTCCGGATGCGCACGTCCAGGCACCGACCGCAGGCTCGGTCATCCTGGCAGGCGTCCTTCTGAAGCTCGGCGGCTATGGCCTGATCCGCTTCTCGCTCGGCATGTTCCCCGTTGCCTCGGAGTTCTTCGCGCCGCTCGTCTTCGCGCTGTCGGTCATTGCCATCATCTACACCTCGCTGGTGGCGCTGATGCAGGACGATATGAAGAAGTTGATTGCCTATTCCTCGGTGGCCCACATGGGCTACGTGACGATGGGCATCTTCGCAGCGAACGCGCAGGGTCTGCAGGGCTCGATCTTCCAGATGCTGTCGCACGGCATCGTCTCGGGCGCTCTCTTCCTTTGTGTCGGCGTGATCTACGACCGAACCCATACTCGTGAGATCGCGGCCTACGGCGGTCTGGTCAACAACATGCCGAAATACGCCGTTGCGATGATGGTCTTCACGATGGCGAACGTCGGCCTTCCGGGCACCTCGGGTTTCGTCGGTGAGTTTCTAACCCTGATTGGCGTCTTCCGCGTCAACAGCTGGGTCGCACTTTTCGCTGCAACAGGCGTAATTTTCTCCGCCGCTTATGCGCTCTGGCTCTATCGCCGCGTGATCTTCGGCGCGCTGGAAAAGGAAAAGCTCAAGGCGCTGCTCGATCTTTCGCCTCGTGAACAGCTGACCCTTTATCCGCTGATCGCACTGACCATCTTCTTCGGCGTGTATCCGGCTCCGGTCTTCGATGTCACTGCGGCATCGGTTGACCAGCTGATCCATAGCTATACGGCCGCAGTCCAGGCAGCGCAGGATGTTGCGCTGTCGATGAAATGATGACGGGACTTTTGGGACATGACCTCTGAAACTATTCTCGCAAGCCTCCATCTTTCCATTCCGGAGCTGATCCTCGCGGTCGGCGCCTTGGTTCTCTTGATGATTGGCGTCTTCTCGGGGGAGCGCTCTGGCCGCATGGTCAGCGTTCTCGCGATGATCGTGCTGGCGGCAGCCGCCTTGTGGCTGATCTTCCTGCCGAGCGAAGGCCTTGCCTACGGCGGTGTCTTCCTGTCGGACGGCTTCGGTCGCTTCATGAAGATCACGGCGCTGGTTGGCTCGATTGCAGCCCTCTTCATGTCGCTTGGTCTGGCCAAGGAAAACCAGCTCGACAAGTTCGAGTTTCCGGTCCTGCTCGTGCTCTGCACGCTCGGCATCCTGCTGATGATTTCGGCCAACGATCTCATCTCGCTCTACCTCGGCCTTGAGCTGCAGTCGCTCGCGATTTACGTCGTTGCTGCAATCAATCGCGATAGCGTCAAGTCCACGGAAGCCGGCCTGAAGTACTTCGTACTCGGAGCGCTTTCCTCGGGCATGCTGCTTTACGGCATGTCGCTGGTCTATGGCTTCACCGGTCACACCCAGTTCGCTGCGATCGCCCAGGCATTGAGCGTTGACGGCGCGCGTTCGCTCGGTCTCATCTTCGGCCTGGTCTTCATCCTTGCCGGTATCGCCTTCAAGATTTCCGCTGTTCCGTTCCATATGTGGACACCGGATGTTTACGAAGGCGCGCCGACCCCGGTCACGGCATTCCTTGCCAGCGCTCCGAAGGTTGCGGCGATGGCTATGTTGACCCGTATTGTGATCACTGCCTTCCAGCCGGTCGTGGCTGATTGGCAGCAGGTCGTGGTCTTCATTTCGATCGCTTCCATGCTGCTTGGTTCCTTTGCCGCAATCGGCCAGAAGAACATCAAGCGACTGATGGCCTATTCGTCGATCGGTCACATGGGCTATGCGCTTGTTGGCCTAGCTGCCGGCAACCAGACCGGCGTTTCGGGCGTCATGCTCTACATGGTCATCTACATGGTGATGACACTCGGCGGCTTCGCGATCATCATGTCGATGCGGCGGAAGGACGGCACGGTCGTCGAAGAAGTGAACGACCTGGCTGGCCTGTCGACCACCAATCCGTTCATGGCGACGGTTATGACCATCCTGATGTTCTCGCTGGCGGGCATTCCTCCGCTCGCAGGCTTCTTTGCGAAGTACTTCGTGTTTGTGGCTGCGATCGAAGCGAAGCTCTATGCTCTTGCGATCATCGGTGTTCTCGCCTCGGTCGTCGGCGCCTACTACTACCTGCGCGTCATTAAGCTGATGTGGTTCGATGAAGCCACCGGCGAGTTCGCGCGGGTCTCGGGGTCGCTCCGTCTTGTCTTTGGTCTGTCTGGCCTCTTCATTCTCGCCTATGTCTTCATCGGCGGTCCGATCGGCGGCGCGGCCGAGCTTGCAGCTGCGACGCTCTTTTGATGAACTCTGAGGCACGGCGCCGGATATCGCTCGACGATTTCAGGCACGAGGCTCTGTCGGAGACATCGTCCACGAATAGCGAATGCCTTGCCCGTGCGCGGGCAGGGGACCGCGGTCTTCTCTGGATCACGGCGGAAAAACAGACCGGCGGCCGTGGCCGCCGGGGACGCCCGTGGGTTTCCGAGCGGGGCAATCTCTATGCCTCGCTTCTTCTTATCGATCCGGCGCCCCTGGAGCGCCTTGGCTCTTTGCCGCTGGCAATTGCCGTCGCGGTTCACCAAGCCGTTCGCCATGTGCTGCCGCATACGGCCGAGCCGCTCGAAGTGAAGTGGCCGAACGATATCCTGGTCGGACGAAAGAAGACTTGCGGCATTCTTGTCGAGGGCGAAGCCCTCCCGGACGGGCGTCATTCACTCGTCATCGGCATAGGCATCAACGTCGCATTCATGCCTGATAACCCGCTCTACCCGGTCACCTGCCTGCGCGAGCAGGGGAGCTCGGCTTCCCCCGAAGAGGTTTTCGCCCATCTTTATGCATCGATGGCTGAGGTCCTGGAGGCATGGGATCGCGGCCGCGGTGTACGGGAAATCACGGAGCGGTGGCGCCGGGTCGCCTGTGGTATCGGCGAAAAGATAACTGTGAACCTGCCGGACCGGTCGATTTCCGGCCACTTCGCCGGAATTGATGATAATGGCCTGTTGATGCTCGATACCGGCGCAGGCAGGATGATGACGATTGCCGCCGGCGACGTCTTCTTTGGTTGATTGGAAAAACGAAAAATATGGCGAAGCAGGACGAACTGGTATTTTTGCCGTTGGGCGGCGTTGGCGAGATCGGAATGAATCTCGCCCTTTACGGCTACGGCCCGCCGGACCACCGCCAGTGGATCATGGTCGACTGCGGCGTCACCTTCCCGGGACCGGACCTGCCGGGAGTCGATCTTGTGTTGCCGGACATTCGTTATCTCGCCAGTGAGCGCAAGAGCCTCAAGGCGATCTTTATCACCCACGCCCATGAGGACCACTACGGCGCGCTCGCCGATCTGTGGCCGGGCCTCAATGTGCCGGTCTATGCCTCCGCCTTTACCGCTGGCCTGCTGGAGGCAAAGCGCAACTTCGAGAAATCGGCCATTGGCGAGATCCCGGTGACGCTGTTTACGGCGGGCGACACTGTCAATGCCGGCCCCTTCAGTGTCGAGGGCGTGGCGGTCAACCATTCCATTCCCGAGCCGATGTCGCTGGTGATCCGTACGCCACTCGGCAATGTGATCCATACCGGCGACTGGAAGATCGATCATGAGCCTTCGCTTGGTCCGCTGACCGACGAGACACGGTTCCGCCAACTCGGGGATGAAGGTGTCCTGGCGTTGATGTGCGATTCCACGAATGCTCTGCGAGATGGCGTATCGCCGTCGGAGAAGGACGTTTCCGCGAGCCTGCGCAAGATCATCGAGAATGCGGAAGGCCGGGTTGCGGTAACGACATTCTCATCGAACGTCGGCCGTATTCGCACCGTGGCCGAGGCGGCCGAGGCTGAAGGCCGCGAAGTCCTTCTGCTTGGCAGCTCGCTCAAGCGGGTCGTCGACGTTTCCCGCGATATCGGACTGATGGAAGGCATCAAGCCGTTCATTTCCGAGGAGGAATACGGCTACGTCCCGCGCGACAAGGTGGTGGTCATTCTGACCGGTAGCCAGGGCGAGCCACGCGCTGCCCTTGCGAAACTGTCGCGCGACGAGATGCGCAATGTGGCGCTGGCATCAGGCGACATCGTGGTATTCTCCTCGCGCGCTATCCCCGGTAACGAGAAGGCGATCCAGGATATCAAGAACGGCCTGATCGAGCAGGGCGTCCACGTGATCACCGACAACGAGGCCCTCGTTCACGTTTCCGGACATCCTCGCCGCAACGAGCTGCAGAAGATGTATGAGCTGACCCGGCCGAAGATCGTTGTGCCGGTGCATGGCGAAGCGACGCACCTGACGGCTCACAAGGAACTTGCGGAGCAGTCCGGTATCGCGATCGTACCGCGCGTGCGCAATGGCGACATCCTCCGGCTGGCACCAGGACCCGTCGAGGTAATCGACGAGGCGCCGCATGGCCGTATATATAAGGACGGCTCGCTGATCGGCGATTTCGACGAGATGGGCATTGGCGAGCGCAAGAAGCTCTCCTATGTCGGCCACGTCGCCGTCAACGTGGTGATCGATAGCCGCTACGATATCGTCGGTGATCCCGATCTTGTCGCGATTGGCCTTCCTGTCTATGACGACGAAGGCGACGAGATGGAAGATACGCTTTACGATGCGGCTGTTGGCGCCATCGAGAGTATACCACGGGCCCGACGGAAGGATCTCGACCTGCTGCAGGAGTCGGTCCGCCGTGCCATCCGAGCGACGGCCAACCAGACCTGGGGCAAGAAGCCTGTCGTCACGGTCTTCGTTACGAAGGTGTGACGGATGCTCGGTCGGGTCAACCATGTCGCTATTGCAGTTCCCGACCTTGCGGCCGCAACGGCGTCATACCGCGATACGCTAGGCGCGACCGTTTCGGCCCCGCAAGCTCTGCCGGAACACGGCGTTACCGTTGTCTTCGTTGAGTTGCCGAACACGAAGGTCGAACTGCTGCAGCCGCTGGGAACGGACTCGCCGATTGCTGCCTTTCTGGACAAGAACCCGTCCGGCGGGATGCACCATATTTGCTACGAGGTTGGCGATATCCTCGCGGCCCGCGACCAGTTGATCCAAGGTGGGGCGAGGGTGCTTGGCGCCGGCGAGCCCAAGATCGGCGCGCACGGAAAGCCGGTGCTCTTCCTGCATCCGAAGGATTTCTTCGGCACCCTGATCGAGCTCGAGCAGGTCTGAGCAGGCCTGCGGCAGAGTGACCGAAAATGCCGAAAGTCGGCAAGGTGCCTGAAAGCGGCTTTGAGTTGGCCGGTATTTCGGCTTATAAGCACGGCAATTGCGATCGTCGCAGAGAGCCTAGCGGGACAATTCGATGCTGCAGATATTTCTACAGGGCTTCGCCGTCTACTTTATCGTGTGGTGGATGACGCTCTTTGCCGTTCTCCCGATCGGTCTGCGCACACAAGCGGAAGACAACGACATCGTGCTGGGAACGGTTCACAGCGCGCCGACCCGCTTTAGGGCTGTCTTCGTTTTTTCGATGACGACGCTCATTTCCGCCATCATATATGCTCTCTGGTATATCGCTTCGAATTACTTCGGATGGGGTTTCGACGCCCTACCACAAATCGGCCCTTCGTTCTCAAATGTCTAAGGGCGTTTGCCCAGTTTTTGGGCGAATGCGGATTTCGACTGTCATACACCTGTCATCAAGTTGCGGCATGGAGTTGCCGTAACGTGATATGGACATTGCTTTACGTTAGAAGGCCCAATTCATCGGGCTGTTTGGAGTAATAAAAAGCAAAAAAAAACAAGGCTAAAAGCCTTGTTTTAAGTATCGCGTGATCCTTATCCGTTGCCGGGGCTGCGACGAGCGCGCCTAAGATCTGATCCTCCCAAGACTTGACCGCGAAATCGACAAGGATTTGAGCTCCTTGCCTGTTTTGTGGGCTAAAACTAGCTCAAAGAATGGGCTTTGTCATCAGCTTTTTTTGCATTTTTGCTACACTTCAGCAATTTTTTTCTGTTGATAAGAATTTCGCACAAGCCATTATAATTTCGCCTTTTTCTTAGATTGTCTGCTTCGCAAGTGCGAACATGCTTTAACGGAAGGCCGCTTAAGTCCGTCGCGGGTTTCTTTCCTTTCACGAAGCAGTTATGAACGCTGCCAATATTTGTGAACGCCTTCGATTCCGCGCCATGCGGTGTCTCAACAGCTCTGGAATTCGCCATGCGCCTGTCTCGCTATTTCATGCCCATCCTGAAGGAAAATCCCAAGGAGGCGGAGATCGTCTCTCACCGGCTGATGCTGCGCGCCGGCATGATCCGGCAGCAGTCGCAGGGCATCTATTCCTGGTTGCCGCTCGGCAAGCGCGTGCTCGACAAGGTCAACAACATCATTCGCGATGAGCAGAACCGCGCCGGTGCGATCGAACTGTCGATGCCGACGCTGCAATCTGCCGAACTCTGGCAGGAAAGCGGGCGCTACGACGCCTATGGCAAGGAAATGCTGCGCATCAAGGATCGCCAGGATCGCCCGATGCTGTATGGTCCGACGAACGAGGAAATGGTCACGGATATTTTCCGGTCTTACGTGAAATCCTACAAGAGCCTGCCGCTCAACCTGTACCATATCCAGCTGAAGTTCCGCGACGAGATCCGTCCGCGTTTCGGTACCATGCGCTCGCGCGAATTCATGATGAAGGACGCGTATTCCTTCGATCTGACCAAGGAAGACGCAGTCCACTCCTACAACAAGATGTTCGCGGCCTACCTGCGCACCTTTGACCGCCTTGGTCTGCGCGCCATTCCAATGCGTGCCGACACCGGCCCGATCGGTGGCAATCACAGCCACGAGTTCATCATTCTCGCCGACACCGGCGAGTCGGAAGTATTCTCGCACCGCGATTTCGTGAACTTCGACATTCCGGCAGCCGATATCGACTTCGACGACGTCGCCGGCATGCAGGCAATCTTCGACAAGTGGACGTCGGTTTATGCCGCTACCTCCGAGATGCACGACGAGGCCGCATTCGATGCCATTCCTGAGAGCGATCGCCTCTCGGCCCGCGGTATCGAAGTCGGCCACATCTTCTACTTCGGCACGAAGTATTCCGAGCCGATGGGCGCGAAGGTGCAGGGTCCGGATGGCAAGGAGCATACAGTCCACATGGGTTCCTACGGGATTGGCCCAACTCGCCTTGTTCCCGCCATCATCGAAGCATCGCATGATGAGAATGGAATCATCTGGCCGGCGTCGGTCGCGCCGTTCGATGCAGTGGTGATCAACATGAAGGCCGGTGATGCGGCGTGCGATGCTGCCTGCGAGAAGATCTATGCGGCGCTGTCGAACGCCGGCAAGGACGTCCTCTACGACGATACGGACGACCGCGCCGGAACGAAGTTTGCGACCGCCGACCTGATCGGCGTTCCGGTGCAGATCATTGCCGGCCCGCGTGCGGTCGCGAGCGGCGAAGTCGAAGTGAAGGACCGCAAGACAGGCGCCCGCGAAACGATGACCATCGACGCGGCGATCAACAAGCTCTTGGGCTGAGAAGGCAGGAGGCAGGATGGCAGATGTAGCGGTGAGCCAGCAGGGTTCTAAATCCGGCTCGGCGCCGGCCAGCCGGCCATTTTCCGCCTTCGAACGGCTTGTGGCGTGGCGCTATCTGCGCGCCCGCCGCAAGGAAGCGTTCATTTCGGTGATCGCCGGCTTTTCCTTCATCGGCATCATGCTTGGGGTTGCTACGCTCATCATCGTCATGGCTGTCATGAACGGCTTCCGGACGGAACTGATCTCCCGCATTCTCGGCATCAACGGTCACATGATCGTTCAGCCGGTCGATACGCCGTTCAACGATTATCCGGCGCTGACCGACAAGCTTGCCGGCGTGCCGGGCATAAAGCTTGCTCTGCCGCTGGTCGAGGGCCAGACCCTGGCCTCAGGTCAGGGCGGTGCGGGCACGGGCGCTCTGGTGCGCGGCATCCGGCCCGAGGACCTTGAAAAGGTTAAGACGGTCTCGGGCAACATCAAGTCCGGCGATCTTGTCGGTTTTGCCGCGGGACAGGGTGTCCTTATCGGCTCGGGTATGGCGACACAGCTCGGCCTTCAGGCAGGTGACACCATCACGCTGATATCACCGGAAGGTGATGTCACGCCGATGGGTGTAAACCCACGGGTCAAGTCCTACAAGGTCTCCGGTATCTTCGAGATCGGCATGTCGGAATACGACGCGACGATCATCTATATGCCGCTTGAGGAAGCGCAGCTCTATTTCAATGCCGAGGGGCTGGTTCAATCCATCGAACTCTTCGTCGACAATCCCGACGACATTGACAATATGCGGCCGAAGGTGGAGGCCGCCGCGGGCCGCCAGATTGCGATTACTGACTGGCGCCAGCGCAACCAGACCTTCTTCTCCGCGCTGCAGGTCGAGCGGAACGTGATGTTCATGATCCTGACGCTCATCGTCCTCGTTGCGGCGCTGAACATCATTTCCGGCCTCATCATGCTGGTGAAGGACAAGGGCAGTGACATCGCGATCCTGCGGACGATGGGCGCGAGCTCTGGCGCGATCATGCGCATCTTCTTTATGACGGGCGCTGCCATTGGCCTCGTTGGGACGCTCGCCGGTGTGCTGCTCGGGGTTCTTGTTTGCGTCAATATCGAGAAGATCCGCGAGTTTTTCTCTTGGGTGTCCGGCACGGTGCTGTTTGACCCGCAGCTCTATTTCCTCAGCCAACTGCCCGCCGAGATGAGCTTCAGCGAGACCATGTCCGTGGTGATCATGGCGTTGACGCTGTCCTTCATCGCGACGATCTTTCCGGCATGGCGAGCCTCCAAGCTCGATCCCGTGCAAGCCCTGCGCTACGAATAAGGAATGCTCTCTTCATGAAGCGGAATCCCGTTCTCAAGCTTTCCGGCGTCGAGCGCCACTATGGCCAGGGCGAGACGCTGCTCTCGATCTTGAAGGGTGCCGATTTCACGCTCAACAGCGGCGAAATCGTTGCGCTCGTCGCTCCATCAGGGACCGGCAAGTCGACGCTTTTGCACGTTGCTGGCCTGCTCGAGCATCCCGATGGCGGCGAGGTTGTCATCAACGGAAATGCCTGTGACGGTTTGCCGGATGATAAGCGTACGGCGATCCGCCGTAGCGAAATCGGATTCGTCTACCAGTTCCATCACCTGCTGCCGGAATTCTCTGCGATCGAGAATATCATGATGCCGCAGATGATCGCCGGGTTGCCGCGCAAGGAGGCGAAGGAACGAGCCGGCCAGTTGCTCGACTACATGCGTATCGGCCATCGCGGTGCGCACCGCCCCGGGGAGCTTTCCGGTGGCGAGCAACAGCGCGTGGCGATTGCCCGTGCCGTCGCCAATGCGCCAAGCCTGCTTCTGGCGGATGAGCCAACGGGCAACCTCGATCCAGAAACGGCGAGCTATGTCTTTGACGCACTGGAGGCGCTGGTGCGCCAATCAGGCCTGGCGGCACTCATCGCCACCCATAATCATGAACTCGCCGGGCGCATGGACCGCCGCGTCACGATCACCGACGGCAAGGTCGTGGATTTCTGATCAGGGCTGGATGAGACCGCCACGGTAGTCCAGTTCATAGGCCCTGCGCTCATTCACGACGATCACTTCACGACCGCTGAAATGGCTGCAGTCGCCTGTGTTTTGATCGGCATAGAAACCGAAAGCATGCTCGAATTCCATGCCGCCGAGAAAACGTCGGTACTCGGCATACATTTTTGACAGTGCAGCCTTAATCACCGTTCCCGCTCTTTTCCCGTCGATCAACGAATGCTCGACGATGCGTCCGAAGTAGTTCATCGCCCAGACCGGTTCGCCGTCCAGCCAAACCACTTCTTGCCCGGCGAAATCGGCGCCGCCGAAATAGCTGTCGAGATAGCGCCACTGTCCACGCTGATAACCGATGTCATGCGATCCTGTCCGGCAGGCGGGTGCAGGGGTTCCGCCGCCAACATAGGTACGGGCCTTCGCCTCAACGATGAACCGGTTCAATGCAGCAATATCCATGACCTATCCCCCTCGTTCGGCAACGTCTCAAAAAGACTGCCAGTTGTAAAGAACAAAAAGGGAACATGCTTCACTGGCCGCAGATGGATTGCCCGGTCTCGTTGTTCCATTCAGCGATCGGGAGGACACGTGGCTCGGCTTTGACGTCCTTGCCATCCTTCTGCAACTTCCCGGTCAACGCGTTGTAGTCGCAGGAGCCGGCGGCATTCGGGTCGAGCGTGTCGTAGTGATTGTAGGTATAGCCGGCGACGACAAACTGCTCGTTGCGGTAGGCCACTGTCAGCGTCTGGTCCCAGCGGTCGCGTCCGATCGCACTGTTCTGTGAGTGGATGGCGATCGAGGATTTGCCAATGGCTTTCAATGACGGTTCCTGCCCGAAGACGCCATTGGCATTGGTGCTGCCCCAAATCTTGTCGGGCGCGGTAAGCGAAAGTCGCAGAAGCTCGTGATCGCTGTCGCGAAGGTAAAGGTAGATGCCGATCTGATCGTCGCTGGCGTCATCTTCCGGAGCAACCAGCAGCGCGAGATCCTCATGCCCGTCGCCGTCCCAATCGCCCGTCGTCGCGTCAATGATGCGCGCGGGATCGATTTGTTCGGCCCGAGCGGTAAACGCTGCCGACCAAGCCAATCCAACAATTAAGACAAACTTAAGCATGCTTTTCTCCCCGTGCCATGCAGCCAGCAGAGCGGAAAAGAATCCTGTTGACAATAGAACAAGGGCGGAACAAACTGAAAACATAAGAGAACAGGAGAGCCAAATGACTGACATGATCCGTGATATCGCAGCATTCACCTCCATCGCAATGTTCGTTGCCAGCTTCTCGCTGATCTGCATGGCAATGTAAGAATTCAGGGGACCGCATGGCTGCCATGCGGTCCGAACCCGATCGCTTCTCTGGACATCGACCCCTCAATGCTGAGAATAGACCTGATTGATTCAGGTGATCGGAAGGCATGTTATGGCGGGTGCGGAGAAAGACGCGGCAAGCGGTTTTATCGGTGGCACGCCAGGCTTCGTTCACCTGCGGGTTCACTCAGCCTACTCGCTGCTTGAAGGCGCGCTGCCACTCAAGAAGATTCTCTACAAGGCGTCGGGCGACAGTCAGCCGGCGATCGCGATCACCGATACGAACAATCTGTTCGTCGCCCTCGAATTTTCGCAGAAGGCGATGGATGAGGGGCTGCAGCCGATCATTGGCTGCCAGGTCTCGATCGATATGGAAGACAGTCTTGAGACGGAACGGCGAGGCGGCCAGCAGGCACTCGTCAAGCTCCCGTCGCTGGTGCTCTTGGCGGCCACCGATGCCGGCTACGAGCGATTGGTGGACCTTGTCAGCCGCGCCTATCTCGGCGGTGAGGGCAACGGTCAATCGATTCACATTCGCGCCTCTTGGCTCGATGAGATCGGTACCGGCGGTCTGATCGCTCTGACCGGCGCCTTGACGGGGCCGATCGACATGGCGCTTAAGGACGGGCATACCGCCCAGGCGGAAGCACGCCTTCTGCTGCTGAAGCGCCATTTCGGCGACCGGCTTTATGTAGAGCTGCAGCGGCACGGCACCTACGACAAGCGCCACGAGCAGAAGGTGGTCGGCCTTGCCTACGAGTATGACCTGCCGCTGGTCGCCACCAATGAAGCCTTCTTCCCGACCCGTGAGGACTATGATGCGCACGACGCCCTGATGGCCGTCGCCCACAACGCCATTGTCTCGGATGATACCCGATTCCGCCTGACACCCGATCACTACCTGAAGAGCCGCGCCGAAATGGCCAAGCTGTTCGCGGACCTGCCTGAAGCCTTGGAAAATACCGTCGAGATCGCCCGGCGCTGCTCCTTCATCCTGAAGACACGCAAGCCGATCTTGCCGCGCTTCACCGGCGCGACGGCCGATCCCGAGGAGGCCGAACGCGAAGAGGCTCTGGAATTGCGCAGGCAGGCAGAGGAGGGGCTGGACAATCGCCTAGCCACACTCGGCATGTCGCCCGGCTATGAGGAGAAGGACTACCGGGAACGCCTGGAATTCGAACTCAGCGTTATCGAGCGCATGAAGTTCCCTGGCTACTTCCTCATCGTTTCGGACTTCATCAAATGGGCAAAGCAGCATGACATCCCCGTCGGCCCGGGCCGTGGCTCGGGTGCGGGCTCGCTCGTCGCCTACGCACTGACCATCACTGACGTTGATCCGCTGCGTTTCTCGCTGCTCTTCGAACGCTTCCTCAACCCGGAACGCGTCTCGATGCCGGACTTCGATATCGACTTTTGCCAGGATCGCCGCGAAGAGGTGATCCGCTATGTGCAGCGCAAATACGGCCGCGAGCAGGTGGCGCAGATCATCACCTTCGGTTCGCTGCAGGCACGCGCGGCTTTGCGAGACGTGGGTCGCGTGCTGGAGATGCCTTACGGTCAGGTCGACAAGATCTGTAAGCTGGTGCCGAACAATCCGGCCAATCCGACGCCTTTGTCGAAGGCGATCGAGGAAGAGCCTAAGCTGCAGGAAGAGGCCGACAAGGAGCCCGTCGTAGCCCGCCTGCTCGATATCGCACAGAAGATCGAAGGTCTCTACCGTCACGCCTCCACCCACGCCGCCGGTATCGTCATCGGCGACCGTCCGCTGTCGAAGCTGGTGCCGATGTACCGCGATCCGCGGTCCGACATGCCGGTCACGCAGTTCAACATGAAGTGGGTCGAGCAGGCCGGCCTGGTCAAGTTCGACTTCCTCGGACTGAAGACACTAACGACGTTGAAGGTCGCCGTCGATTTCGTCACCAAGCGCGGCATCAAGGTCGACCTTGCATCGATCCCGCTCGACGACAAGCTGACCTACGAGATGCTCTCGCGCGGCGAAACCGTCGGCGTGTTCCAGGTGGAAAGTGCGGGAATGCGCAAGGCGCTGATCGGCATGAAGCCGGACTGCATCGAGGACATCATCGCGCTCGTGGCCCTGTATCGTCCAGGCCCGATGGAAAACATCCCGACCTACAACGCCCGCAAGCACGGCGAGGAGGAGATCGAGTCGATCCATCCGACGATCGATTACCTGCTGAAGGAAACGCAGGGCGTTATCGTTTACCAGGAACAGGTGATGCAGATCGCCCAGGTCCTGTCGGGTTACTCGCTCGGCGAAGCCGACCTTCTGCGCCGCGCCATGGGTAAGAAGATCAAGGCGGAGATGGACCAGCAGCGCGAGCGCTTCGTCGTCGGTGCCGTGAAGAACGGCGTCTCGAAGCCGCAGGCTGACAACATCTTCGAGCTGCTCGCAAAGTTCGCGAACTACGGCTTCAACAAGTCGCACGCCGCCGCCTACGCGATCGTCTCCTATCAGACCGCCTACATGAAGGCGCATTACCCGGTCGAGTTCCTCGCCGCCTCGATGACGCTCGATATGTCGAATACCGAAAAGGTCAACGACTTCCGCCAAGACGCCAAGCGCCTCGTGATCGAGGTGATTCCGCCGTCGGTTCAGACCTCTTTCCGCCACTTCGAAACCGGCGACAACCGAATCTACTACGCGCTGGCGGCGCTGAAGGGTGTCGGGGAATCTGCCGTAGATCATATCGTGGAGGTGCGCGGTGGCACGCCATTCGCGAGCCTGGAGGATTTCTGCCTGCGCATCGATCCCAAGCAGGTAAACCGCCGCGTGCTCGAAAGCCTGATTTTCGCCGGCGCCTTCGATTGCTTTGGGCTCGATCGGGCGCAACTGGCAGGCGGGCTCGACCGGATCATGGGCTACGCGCAGCGTGCGCAGGAAAACAAGCTGAGCGGCCAGTCGGATATCTTCGGCAGCGCTTTGTCGTCAGGCCCGGAGAAAATCTCGCTGCCGCCGTTTTCGCCGTGGCTGGCCTCGGAGAAGCTGCTCAAGGAGTTTCAGGTCCTTGGCTTCTATCTGACGGCGCATCCGCTCGACAGCTATCAGAGCATTCTGCAGAAGATGCGCGTTCAGACCTTTGCGGAGTTTTCGGCCGCAGTGAAGCAGGGAGCGAGCAACGGCCGCCTCGCGGGCACCGTCATCTCGAAGCAGGAGCGCAAGACGCGAACCGGCAACAAGATGGGCATCATCGTGTTCTCAGATTCCTCTGGGCAGTTCGAAGCCGTCCTATTCTCCGAGATGCTGAACCAATACCGTGACGTGTTGGAATCCGGGAAGTCCTTCGTGATTACGGCGACGGGGGAGGAACGGCCGGAAGGCATCGGCCTTCGCTTGCAGACGATACAATCGCTTGAGGAGAAGTCTCTGCAGATGCAGAAGGCTCTGCGCGTCTATGTGCGCGATTCCGGGCCGCTGCGCGCCGTCGCTGCACACCTGAACGCCAAGGGCGACGGCCTGGTTTCCTTCATCGTCATCAAGGAGGAGGGCAAGCGCGAGGTGGAGGTCGAGCTTCCGCAGAAGTATCGCATCACGCCCGAGATTGCCGCCGCGCTTCGCGCTGCACCCGGCGTCATCGACGTTGAGCTGGTCTGACGTCAACCCCTTGTGAGGGTAATGAAGTCCGTTCCCTTGCCGGTCTCGGGTCCGAGGCCGGTATCGGAGATCGTCAATGTTGATCCTGAGGTCAACATCGCGTTGATCTTGTGTCGCGTCTCCTCCGGAATATCGATACGGTTTAATGCGTTGGCGATCGGCGTGCCCGATATGATCGAGCTCTCGAGACTGCTAATACCAAGCCTTGTCATGGTCGCGCGCGAGAGTGTGTTGGGAAGGGTCGTACCCATCCAGGCCGCCGAGCCGGTTTCGAAATCGACGTCATGGACAAAGAAGAAATGCGTGCCGAGCGCGAGGCCGGGGTTTGCGATCGAGATCGGCTCTTCAAGAACGGGCTGGAATCCTTGGCGGATCATGATGACGCCGTTCGGTGGCGTTCCCTTGCCAGCCGCGGCATAGACGGCCTTGAGGAGGGTGTCACTCATTGGTGACTTGTCTGCCGTCGGTTCAACCGGATACTTCAACCTGAAATCGCTGATCGCCTGCAGCGTCGCCGTGCCGAGGAGACCGTCGGGTTCACCCACTGCAAATCCCAGCTCGTTGAGGTAGGTTTGGAGGTCGAGGACTTCCTCTCGTTGACTGCGGCGCGTTATGAGAATGCGGATCGGCGTGTCGTTTTCAGGCCTGGTTGCGGTCGGGGTCTCGTGAGACGACATTTCGACGTCGTTCATGGCGACCTGAACGGGCATCTGCCCGATCGCTGGTCGCAGGGCAGCATCGGACAGCAGCGCTGGGGACGCCGGCGTGTCCG
This sequence comes from Rhizobium sp. BK661, assembly GCF_024808825.1. NCBI lineage: Bacteria > Pseudomonadati > Pseudomonadota > Alphaproteobacteria > Hyphomicrobiales > Rhizobiaceae > Rhizobium > Rhizobium sp. BK661. Next base: position 281,129 of record NZ_JANTYT010000006.1, read on the forward strand.
GCCGGAAGAGCGTCGGATGATCGATTGCTTCAGGTGTCAATTCGGCGTCGGTTATGACAACCGGCACCCCCATCGCCGTCATCTTGTAGAGCTGCTTGGCGAAGGTTGCCGGCATGCGAACGCAACCGTGCGATGCAGGGTAGCGCGGCACTGCGTTCGACTCGTGAAGTGCAATGCCAGACCAGGTCAGTCGCTGCATGAACGGCATCGGCGCAGCCGAATAGATGTTGGATTCGTGATATTTCTGCTTCTCAATGACGGAAAAGATGCCGCTCGGCGTCGTATGCCCTGGTTTGCCCGTCGACACTTTGGAGGTCGCTACAACCTCGGCGCCGTCGTAGAGCGTGAGCGACTGCGCATCCTTCGAAACGAAGATTTGCAGCGTGCGTGCATCCGCCGCGAGCGCGGGGTGCACCAATGCAGTGGCCGACAGCAAGCCGAGGCCAAGGACGAGACGCGACAACATATGATTCAACCGATACGCAATACCTGAAGCGCCAGCCTAAGCGGCGAAGCTTAATGAAAACTTGAAATGATGGGTCTTGAGTACGGCTCACATATTAGTGATCGCGCTTACCGCCGAAGGTGTATCCGGTCTGAACAGTGCCTTTGCCGAACTTGTCGCGCAGTTTGTCCATTGCAGCTTCGGCAGCTGCCCTGCGGCCCGATTGCACATCGATGAGGTCGGGCGGATCGGCGCGAGCGGGATCGCAAAGATCCGTCACGCCGATTCCGATCAAGCGAAACTTCGTCCCGTCCGTTTCCCTCTCGAGCAGCTCCAGCCCGGTGCGGAAGATCCGGTCGGCAAGTTGTGTCGGGTCTTCGAGCTTGCGATTGCGGGTGCGCAGTTTGAAGTCCGCCGTCTTCATTTTCAGAACCACCGTATGGCCGGCGATATCGTGCTTCTTCAGCCGCCAGGCGACCTTCTCGGAAAGACTGCGGAGGATCGGAACGAGTTCATCGTGGCGGGAAATATCGTCGAAGAAGGTGGTTTCCGACGAAACGCTCTTTGCCGCATCGTTCAGGTGCACCTCGCGATCGTCGATCCCACGAGAAAGGCGCGCGAGTCGTTGGCCCATGCTGCCATATCGGCGCATGAGGTCGTTCTCCTCCATTGTCTGCAACTGGCCGATGGTGCGAATACCGTCAGCCTCCAAAGTGGCCGCAAATGCTTTGCCGACGCCCCATATTGTCGTCACCGGTCGGGGTGCGAGGAATGAAACCGCTTCCTCTCGACCGATCACTGAGAAGCCGCGAGGCTTATGCAGGTCGGACGCCACCTTGGCGAGAAACTTGCAGTAGGACAGGCCAATGGAGATGGTTATGCCGATCTCCTTCTCGATGCGCTGCGCGAACTTGGCGAGGGTGCGCGCCGGCGGATCGTGATGCAGCCGCTCGGTGCCACCAAGCTCCAGAAATGCCTCGTCGATCGAAAGCGGCTGAACGAGCGGCGTCAGCTCCTGCATTAACGTGCGGACTTCACGCCCGACTTTGGCGTATTTTTCCATGTCAGGTCGAATGACGACTGCCTGCGGGCAGGCTTCCAAGGCCTTGAACATCGGCATCGCGGAGCGAACGCCGTGGATGCGGGCAATGTAGCAGGCGGTCGAGACCACCCCGCGCTTGCCGCCGCCGATGATAACGGGCTTGTCGGCAAGCTCTGGATTGTCGCGTTTCTCGATTGTCGCATAGAAGGCGTCGCAGTCGATGTGCGCCAGTGTCAGCTGGTAGAGCTCTTGATGGCGTACAAGACGGGGACTACCGCAGGCCCTGCAGCGGCGCATTTCTGCCTTCTGCTCGGCAAGGCAGTCGCGACAGAAGCCTGATGTCGTGGCGCTCACAAGTGTCATGATGAGAACAAAGATTGAACATTGCAACATTAGCCTCTAAACTTTTGAGTCTCAAGAGAGGCTGGGAGGTTTGCATTGGACATCGATCTCCGTTTCGAGCCGGTGACGGCAGACCGTTGGACTGACTTCGAACGGCTCTTCGGTCCCCGTGGAGCCTTTTATGATTGCTGGTGTGTTGCGCTTCGCTTGCCTCATTCCGTCCGCACCAAAATGGGGCCGGATGACCGGAAATCGCATATGCTCGGCCGGATAGCCGTCGGGCCGCCACCGGGCATTCTGGCCTATGACGATGACGAACCCGTCGCCTGGGTTCAGGTCGGGCCGCGGTACGACGTGCCGCAATTCAATTCGCCGCGGACGGTTTCGCGACCGGTCGAGGATGCGGATGCGCACGATCCGTCGTTCTGGGCGGTGAGCTGTTTCTTCCTGACGTCGCATATGCGGGGGCAGGGGCTAAGCCACCGTCTCCTTGCCGGTGCGATCGATTATGCCCGACGCCACGGCGCTCGCTATCTTGAAGGCTGTCCGATCGACCACGTCAAGCAATCGAAATCGGTGACGCTCTGTACTGGCTCGACCGCGGTTTTCGAAGCTGCCGGATTCGAGACCGTGGCAAAACGCAAGGATGGCCGACCGCTTATGCGGCTGGATTTGCGCTCGTGAGAACATCCGCCGCGAAATGTGCCCTTAGTAACTCTGCGGCGTGGCCCCAGCCGGCCGCCTCTACGATGCTTCCAACAGGCGGCGGCGCGAACGGCTTGAAGTCGGCGTTAGCCATCATGGTCAGGAGCAGGCAGTCGGGCACGTGATCGGCAACGGAAAGGAGATTGCGTTGCATATCATCGATGAAGGCAACCGGCAGGCTTCGGCGATCATGCAGTGTTGCCACGACAGGGCCCTTGGGCTCCTCGGTGGCGATCAGGTCGAAAGAGAGGTCGAGTTGATTGAGAAATTCGCGCCGGATGCCGTGGTGCCGAGGCGGCATCGCGGTCAAGAAGACGATGTCGGCGTCGACCGAAAGCGACTGCAGTGTTTCGACGGCCTTTTCCGCCGGCTTCTGCCAGAGGTGCTGGTTCGCGAAGAACATTTCCTCAAACGAATCGACCGAGGCTCTGTCCAATTCGCTGCCGTCGAGGAGCGATACGATATTGCCGTAGAGGCGGAACGACCGAGGCAGGAGGTCGTAATTGTGCGAGCGCAGGAAAGCGGTAAACGGAGTGAGGAACTCAAGGACCACTTCGTCAATGTCGCAGACGACCAAAGGCCGGTCGGCGAGCCGCACCTGGCCGACGCTAGTTGCAAAATCCATGCTCAATATTCTCCCGAGCCAAGTCCCGGCGGCGAAAAATGCAGCCATGCCGCATTCAATGCGTCGGGCGCGGTGCCGGTCGCCTGGCAAAAGGCCATCGCCGTTGGCTCGTGCTGCATGATGAAGTCCATCATACCGGAAAGAAACCCAGGATCGTTGATCGCGTGGCGCACCTGCGCCGGCTCGACGCCGGTCAATGCAAGGAAACGGCCGAACAAATCCGGTTCGTTGGCAAGCCAGGCAAGCACGGCGATCGCGGTCTGCTGCGGATCGGCAGCGAGTTGTTTCGAAGTCTTGAAGTTGCTTTGCATTTCTCTGGGTAAGTTACCTATTTTTCAACCAAATACCGATAGTGTGCAGCCATCGGTTCTATGGAACCATGCCATCGCAGAAGTCTTCTTCATGCGGGGAAGCGGTACCAGAACAGACGTAGGACGCGTGTCATGCCCAAGCAGGTAATGATTGTAGAAGACAACGAGCTCAACATGAAGCTCTTTCGCGACCTTATCGAGGCGTCCGGCTACACGACGATTCAGACCCGAAACGGCATGGAAGCGCTCGATCTCGCGCGCAAATACCGGCCCGATCTGATCTTGATGGATATTCAACTCCCCGAGGTTTCTGGTCTCGAGGTCACCAAATGGCTGAAGGAAGACGATGATCTGCACGTCATTCCCGTTATCGCCGTTACAGCATTTGCCATGAAGGGGGACGAGGAGCGCATTCGCCAAGGCGGTTGCGAGGCCTATGTCTCGAAACCTATTTCCGTTCCTAAATTCATTGAGACGATCAAGACCTATCTGGGCGATGCTTGACGCATCGGAAAGAAGCCTATGACTGCGCGCATTCTCGTGGTTGATGACATTCCGGCCAACGTCAAGTTGCTCGAGGCTCGGCTAGTTGCCGAGTATTTCGACGTATTGACCGCCAGTGACGGCTATCAGGCGCTGGCAATCTGCGAGCGTAACCAGGTCGATCTCGTCCTTCTCGATATCATGATGCCAGGGATGGACGGCTTCGAAGTATGCGAGCGGCTGAAAGCCAATCCAAAGACCGCGCACATACCCGTGGTCATGGTAACCGCACTGGATCAGCCGACCGACCGCGTGCGTGGCCTTAAGGCCGGCGCCGATGATTTTCTCACCAAGCCGGTCAACGACCTTCAACTTATTTCCCGGGTGAAAAGCCTCCTGAGGCTGAAGACGCTCAGCGACGAATTGCGCATTCGCGCCGAGACTGCCCATACTATGGGGATCGACGAGCTGCTCCGTTCGGGCGAGGGGCGGAGCGATGAATCTGGCCAAGTGCTGCTGGTTGATGGGCGTGCCAATTCCCAGGAGCGCATCATCAAGGCCCTGAAGCCTGTCGCCGATGTCTCGGCGATTTCGGACCCACAAGCCGCGCTCTTCGAGGCCTCGGAAAATCCGTTTGAGCTGGTCATCGTCAATGCCAACTTTGACGACTACGATCCGCTCCGCCTGTGCTCTCAGCTTCGCTCGCTGGAGCGCACGCGTTTTCTGCCCATCTTGATCATCACCGAGCAGGGCGATGACGACATGGTGATCCGGGCGCTGGAACTCGGCGTCAACGACTATATCGTAAGGCCGGTCGATCCCAACGAACTGGTGGCTCGCAGCCTCACGCAAATGCGCCGCAAGCGTTACAATGATCGCCTGCGCGCAAGCGTGAAGCAGACAATCGAACTCGCGGTCACAGATCCACTGACCGGGCTTAGCAACCGTCGCTACCTGGATAATCACCTGAGCACACTCTTCAATCGATCGATGGCACGGGGCCGCCCGCTGTCCGTGTTGATCACCGACATCGATCGCTTCAAACAGGTCAACGACACTTACGGGCACGATGCCGGCGATGATGTGCTGCGGGAGTTTGCGAGCCGCATTCGCTCCACCGTCCGCGGTGCCGATCTTGCCTGCCGCTATGGTGGCGAAGAATTCGTGGTCGTCATGCCTGACACGTCGCCCGAGATAGCCGCGGCTGTCGCGGAGCGGCTGCGTTCCGCGGTCGAGACAGTGCCGTTCTTGCTGAAGTCATCAGGGCAGGAATTGAGCGTTACCGCTTCGTTCGGAATTTCGTCAAGGATCTCCTCCGTCATCACTCCAGGACAGTTGATGAAGCAGGCCGATCTCGCACTGTATGAAGCAAAAACGGGCGGCCGGAATCGTGTCGTCGCGGCGGCTTGAATAACGCTTCCATGAGACATTTCGTGTCATCCACAGCTGCGAACCAGCCAAGTAATTTGACTGCATAGCCGGTCGCTTGAAACGTTGATTTATTGGCATTCGATATCGTCACAAGCAGATCCGTCGCCGGCCTAGGACAGATGTGAGGATTAATCATATTAGCCGGCATTATACGGAAATAGTGACGCGAACTGACCTGCTGGCCGCGGCCAAGTAGGCTAATACTATTGGTCTATAGTTCCGCCATTCTTTGCCAATTTGGCGCTATTCTTGCCAATGTATCCGATTCGGCGGTCTAAAAGCTGTCCCAAAGCCGTACTTTTAACCATAAAATCAACCTCGGAAATCTAACCATTAAGAATTTGTTGATTTTCTTTCATTTTCGAGCAAATTATCGGCACATAAGAGATAAGCACTCCGTGTGAGGAGTCCGAGATACCCCATGATGCTCAGGTCCGCCGCATCTCCTGGGTCGTGGGGTCGGTCGGCTGGTTTGCAACATTCAGCGGTTCCTCGTGCCGCGTTGCTTGCTGGTCGACCCCCTTTCAAGAAAACGCCGTCCGTTCCGCATTTTCGGGAAGGACGGCGTTTCTGTTTTCTGGCATCGAGACCAAACCTGTAGAGCCGGCAAACAAAAAGGCGCGCAGCCATGGGCGCGCGCCTTTTTGAAGAACGTCAGATCAGGTGATTACTTGATCTTGGTTTCCTTGAACTCGACGTGCTTCTTAGCAATCGGGTCGTACTTGGTCTTCGTCATCTTGTCGGTCATCGTGCGGCTGTTCTTCGTCGTGACGTAGAAGAAACCGGTGTCGGCCGTCGACAGAAGCTTGATCTTGATTGTGGTAGCCTTGGCCATGGTCGTCCTGCCTTCAATAAAATGAAAGCCGTGGCAGGCCGGATTGGCTCCACGGCAAATTCTGGCGCGAAACTACGAATCTCGCTCGAAAAGTCAAGCCCGCTTTCGGAGGAAAAGCAGTCTGATGGAGGAAAGCAGGGCATAAAGGCCGAAGAATCCGGCGATTGCCCAGGCGAAACCGTCGTTGCCGGCAACGTCGATGGCGGCGCCGATCACCTGCGGCCCAGCCACGGTCCCTACTGCATAACAGAACACAAAGGCCGCGTTGGCGGCAGCAAGGTCCGAACCGGTCAGGCGCGAGCCCAAGTGACTGAGGCCAACGGTATAGAGCCCTGCGACACAGCCGCCCCAGAAGAGCAGAACCGCAGCCATCAGAACCCAGCTGTGAACGAGGATCGGCAGCATCAGAGAACCGATCAGGCCCATGAAGGCCATAGCGGCCAGCAGCGGTCGCTTGTCCTTCATCCGGTCTGAAAGCAAGCCGACGGGGATCTGAAAGATCACATTACCGATTCCCATTACCGTCAGCAGCAGGGCTGCCTGCGATTCGGTAAAGGCGGCGCGCACTGCGTAAATCGGGAACAGCGCCAGGCCACCGGCTTCGACGGCACCGAAGATGAAGACGGCAGCCGTTGCGCTCGGTACCAAGAAGACATAGCGCATGAAATGCAGTTCCGGCTTCTCTTCGAGGACCGGGCTCTCGTACCGTGCGATATAGATCGGAATGGCAGCCAGTAGGACGGCACAGGCGCCGACGGCAAACGGCAGCACGCCATCGCTGCCAAGAATAGAAAAGAGCAGTGGTCCGCCCGCAAACCCCAGTGAGAGAACGGTGGCATAGATCCCGAGCACAAAGCCCCGTTTGGAGGGCGGCGAGGCTGCGTTGATCCAGAATTCCGACAGGATGAACAGCGTCGTTGTTGCGCCGTGAAAGGCGAAACGCAGCGGAAACCACATCCAGAAATCCTGGGCATAGTAGAACCCAAGCGCACTTACGGCTGAGATCAGCACGGCCCATATCATGGTCGGAGCGACGCCGTATTTGTGTGCCAGCTTCGTGGTGATCGGAGCCGCCGCCATCGCGGCAACGCCCGCCATCGCCGTATTCAGTCCAATAAGCGTCGAGGGAATGCCGCGCTTTTCGAGAATGATGCTGAGAAGTGGAAGTCCGAGGCCGATTGCTATGCCGACAGCCGAGATGGACGAGACGGCTGCCACCAGGGAAGGCCAATGGATTTCCTCGACATCGCCTGGTGTTGTGCCGTTTCGCGGCTGAGACATGTATCCATCCTTAGAGACTGGCTGCGGAGAATCGCTCACCGCAAAGCACCATAGAAAGGCACGGTAGTGCCAAATCCAAATGACGGCTGTGCTTTACAAGATGAAACGCGCTGGCGGCAATAACCTGGATGATCTTGAATTGATTCAATCAAAGAAGCTTACCGAATACGCCTAAGATTTCGCCCTGCGGCCGCTGAACAGCAGGGCAGTTGGGGCGTGCCACTACACGTCAATTGTGTCGTGAAGGTGAAGGTGGGCGGTGCTCACCGGTTGCGGCCGGGAATCTCGTATTCCTCGTCATCGCCGTGCCCGCCGAAGCCGTGCATGCGCTGTGCCCATTGCAGGCCGATAACACCGCCCTTGATTGGCTGGATGACTAGCAGAGCGGCAAGGACCGTGATCGGCGCCCAGATTGTAAAGGTCAGCCAGAGCGGCATGGGCCAGACGAGGTCAGTCGCCATGTAGCCACCGATGATGAGGTGGCCGATAATGACGATGGCAAGATAGGGCGGCAGGTCGTCCGCGCGATGATGGTACATGGCCTCGCCGCAGGCGGCGCAATTGTCCACCGGCTTCAGGAAGCTCTTGAACAGTTTGCCGCTGCCGCAGTTGGGGCAGGTGTTCAGCATACCGCGCTTGATAGAACGGCCGAGCGGACGTTCCACCTCTTCACTGCTTCCGTAACGGATTGGCTGGTCGCTGGAAGTGGTCGTCATCGTCCGTTTCCTTTCGCGGCGTCCCTACACGCCTATCGCCGCCCTCTTGGCGGCCTCGTTCCGGCCTGCTTGCGCGCGCGGCTTGCGTCGCGCCGGCCAGCCTTATGGAACGAACGCACAGCGGCCGGCATCTTTCGCCCTTCGCTGATCACCTCGAAACGCAGCGCACCGGCAAGCGGAATAGCCTCTGCGAGCTTGACCGTGACGTCGTCGCCGAGGCGATACCCAAGCCCGGTCTTTTCGCCAGACAATGCCTGATGCGCCTCATCATAGATGAAGTAGTCCGTTCCGAGCGTAGATATAGGAACGAAGCCATCCGCTCCATAGTCCGGGAGGGTGACAAATAGTCCCGATTTCGTCACACCTGATACGCGTCCTTGGAATTCCTCGCCGATACGGCCGGCAAGATGATGCGCAATCAGGCGGTCCACCGTTTCGCGCTCGGCGGCCATGGCGCGGCGCTCGAAAGTCGAGATCTCTGCGGCAATATCGTCGAGTGCGGCTTCTTCGTCGGGCGTGATGCCGCCTTCACCGAAACCGAGCGAGCCGACCAGTGCACGGTGCACGATCAGGTCCGCATAACGGCGGATCGGCGAGGTGAAGTGCGCGTATTTCATCAGGTTCAGGCCGAAGTGCCCGATATTCTCCGGGCTGTAGATAGCCTGGCTCTGCGAGCGAAGCACCATCTCGTTGACCATCGTCTGGTGCGGCGTGTCGTCCGCCTTGGCGAGGATCATGTTGAAATTGTTGGCGCGCATGTTGCCGCCCTTGGGAAGCGATATGCCAAGCGTTGCCAGGAACTCGCGCAGCACTTCCTGCTTGGCGAGCGTCGGGCCGTCATGGATGCGGTAGATCAGCACCTGCCGCTTCTTCTCCAGCGTCTCGGCTGCCGAAACGTTGGCCTGGATCATCATTTCTTCGATCAGCTTGTGCGCGTCGAGGCGTGGCGGCACGACAACGCGGTCCACGGTGCCGTCAGGCTTCAGCAGGATCTTGCGCTCCGGCATGTCGAGCTCGAGCGGTTGCCGGCGCCCACGACCGAGCGTCATGATCCGGTAGGCATTCCAAAGCGGCTTCAGGATCGGTTCGAGAAGCGGTCCCGTCTTATCGTCAGGCGTGCCGTCGATCGCCGCCTGCGCCTGCTGGTAGGAGAGCTTTGCCGCGCTCTTCATCATCACGCGATGGAAGGTATGGCCGATCTTTCGGCCTTCCTTCGAAAACATCATGCGAACGGCAAGCGCCGGCCGGTCCTGACCTTCTCTCAACGAGCAGAGATCGTTCGAGATGCGCTCCGGCAACATCGGCACGACCCGGTCCGGGAAATAGACCGAGTTGCCGCGCTTCAGCGCTTCGCGATCGAGCGGAGAGTTCGGGCGAACGTAATAGGAGACGTCGGCGATGGCGACAGTAACGATGACGCCATCCGGATTATCGGGCGAGGGATCCGCCTCGGCATAGACGGCGTCGTCATGGTCCTTGGCGTCAGCCGGATCGATGGTGATCAGCGGCACATCGCGCCAGTCCTCGCGATGCGACATCGTCGCGGGCTTGGCATCGTCGGCTTCGGCGACGACAGCAGGCGGGAATGTATAAGGGATGCCATGGGCATGGATGGCGATCATCGAGATCGCCTTCTCGGATGCGACGGAACCGATGATCGAGAGCACCTTGGCGCGCGGCAGGCCGAATCGACCGAGACGGGCAACTTCGACCTCGACAAGATCGCCGTCCTTGGCCTCGCCCTTGTACTCGGGGTCGATCACCATTTCCTCGCCGCGCCGCTCGATCGGCAGCAGACGACCGGCACCACCAGGTGCATCCTTGAAGACGCCGAGCAACGCGCCGCGGCGCTTGTCCAAAATCTTGATGATGCGCGCGGTGTAGGCCGGGCCGCCGCGATCAGAGGCCGGAAAGATCTTCGCGAGGATTCGGTCGCCCATGCCGGCGACAGGAGCCTTGCCCTTGCCGTTGCGACCTGCTGCCGATGTCGACTGGCGGATGGCGACGGCGGGCGCAACCCCCATCTCCTCCGGCCACTCCGCCGGACGGCCGATCAGTTCGCCGTCCTTGTCGCGCGTCGTGATGTCGAGCACTGTGACGGGCGGCAGGGCGCCCGGCCGGATCAGCGACTTGCGCGTCTTCTGGAGCATTCCTTCCTGCTCCAGTTCGCGCAGGAGGTGCTTCAGTTCGACGCGGTTGTCGCCTTTCAGTCCGAAGGCCTTCGCAAGCTCGCGCTTCGACGCCTTCTGCGGATGGTCGGCGATAAAGCGCAGAATCACTTCGCGGGAGGGCAGGGCCCCGTGGGCGATGTTCAGCGGTTCGGCTGCGGGTTGCTGGCTGGCGCGTCCGATCTTGCCGGGACGCTTGCCCATGCCCTTCATTCTTTCCCGCGGGATTTTGCTCACTCTTTGCTCTTCTTCGTCTTTGCCGGCGCCTTGGCTTTGGTCGTTTTCGGCTTGGCGGCGGTCTTGGTAGTCTTGGTTTCAGCCGAGGCGGCCTTCGCCTTCGGTTTTGCCTTGCTCTTCGATGCCGGTGCCTTGCCTGCCTTGGCGGTGATCAGCGCCAGCGCTTCCTCGACAGTCAGGGCCTGCGGATCGGTGCCCTTCGGCAGGGTCGCATTGACCTTGCCCCAGTTCACGTAGGGACCATACTTGCCGTCGCGAACGGTGATCGCACCGCCATCCGGATGGTCGCCCAGTTCCTTCAACGCTGCCGCTGCAGTCCGGCCGCGTCCGGCAGGGCCCTTGCTCGCCTTGTCGGCAATCACGGTCACAGCGCGGTTGAGCCCGATCGAGAAGACGTCTTCGACGCTTTCGAGGTTGGCGTAGCCGCCGTCATGCAACAGGAACGGCCCATAGCGACCGATGCCGGAAGAAATCATCTTGCCGGTTTCCGGGTGCTTGCCGATATCGCGTGGCAGCGAAATCAGCGCCATCGCCTTCTCGTAGTCGATATCCTCGGGTTTCCAGCCCTTCGGCAGCGAGGAACGCTTTGCTTCCTTGCCATCACCGCGCTGGATGTAGGGGCCGAAGCGGCCCGAACGCAGCGTAAGCTCTTCACCGGTCACCGGATCGGTGCCGAGGTTCTTCGGCTCGTTCAGCGCAACGCCTTCGGCTTCCGAACCACCTTCGGATGAAAGCTGACGGGTATAGTTGCATTCGGGATAGTTCGAGCAACCGACGAAGGCGCCATACTTTCCGAGCTTCAGCGAAAGGTTGCCTGTGCCGCAAACCTGGCAGATGCGCGGGTCGCCGCCATCTTCCCGCTTCGGGAAAACGAGTGGCGCCAGCGCTTCGTTAAGCGAGTCGAGAACGTTGGTGACGCGAAGTTCCTTCGTATCCTCGATCTGGGAGAAGAAATCCTTCCAGAAATCGCGCAGCACCTGCTTCCAGTTCAGCTCCCCGGCCGAGATCCGGTCTAGCTTCTCTTCAAGATCAGCGGTGAAATCGTATTCGACGTATTTGGTGAAGAAGCTTTCGAGGAAGGCCGTCACCAGCCGGCCCTTGGCCTGCGGAATGAGCTTGCGCTTGTCGATGGTGACGTACTCGCGATCGCGCAAGGTCGCCAGCGTCGCAGCGTAAGTCGACGGACGCCCAATGCCGAGCTCTTCCATCTTCTTGATTAGCGATGCTTCCGAATAGCGCGGCGGCGGTTCGGTGAAGTGCTGGGTCGAATTGATCTTCTGCTTTGCGAGGTTCTCGCGGGCATTGATCTCGGGCAGACGACCATCCTCGTCACCGTCGTCGCTCTGTTCGCCGTCTTCCTTCTGGTCGGTATAGGCGGCGATGAAGCCGTCGAAACGGATCACCGAGCCGACAGCGCGCAGACCGGCTTTCTCGCCCTTGTTGTCGGCGGTGATCTCAGCCGTGGTACGCTCGATTTCAGCCGAGGCCATCTGGCTCGCGATGCCGCGCTTCCAGACAAGGTCGTAAAGCCTCAACTGGTCGGCATCGAGGAACTGCCGCACGCGGTCGGGCGAGCGATTGAAATCGGTCGGGCGGATCGCCTCGTGTGCTTCCTGGGCGTTCTTGGCCTTGGTGGAATAGAAGCGAGCCTTCTCCGGCAGATAGCGTTGGCCGAATTGATCGACGATTGCGCTCCGCGCCGCATCGATGGCTTCGGGCGCCATCTGAACGCCATCCGTACGCATGTAGGTGATCAGACCGACCGTCTCGCCGCCGATGTCGACACCCTCGTAGAGCTTCTGGGCAACCTGCATGGTCCGGGACGCTGAAAAGCCGAGCTTCGAGGACGCCGCCTGCTGCAGTGTGGAGGTTGTGAAGGGTGGTCCCGGGTTGCGCTTGACCGGCTTTGCCTCGACCGTGTCGACGGCATAGCTCGCGCCTTCCAGAAGGGCCTTGAGCTTGCCGGCTTCTTCGCCGTTTCCGATCGAACGAGCCTGCAACCGCTTGCCATTCGCTGCAACCAGTTTTGCTTCGAACTCGTCGCCCCGTGGCGTCTTCAGGAGAACCGAAAGGTTCCAGTACTCCTCGGAGATGAAGCGCTCGATTTCGGACTCACGATCGCACACCAGACGCAGCGCCACCGACTGAACGCGGCCGGCCGAACGTGCGCCCGGGAGCTTGCGCCAGAGAACTGGCGACAGGTTGAAGCCGACGAGATAGTCGAGGGCACGGCGAGCGAGATACGCATCGACGAGCGGCACGTCGATGTCGCGTGGCTCCGCCATGGCATCGAGGACGGCCTTCTTCGTGATCGCATTGAAAACGACCCGCTTCACGGTCTTGCCGCTCAGGACGCGCTTCTTGTTCAGCATGTCGAGGACGTGCCAGGAAATCGCTTCACCCTCGCGGTCCGGGTCGGTTGCGAGGAATAGGCTGTCGGACGACTTCACCGCGTCGGCGATATCCTTCAGCCGCTTGGCCGATGCGCCGTCGACCTCCCACAGCATTTCGAAATCCTGATCCGGAAGAACCGAGCCGTCCTTGGCAGGCAGATCGCGGACATGGCCGAAGGAGGCGAGCACCTTGTATCCGGAGCCCAGATACTTGTTGATCGTCTTTGCCTTGGCAGGCGATTCTACCACTACAACATTCATCATGATTCTCTAAAAAAACGTGCCAAGCCGGCGGATAAGCAGATGGAATCCCTGCCGTGTCCAGATAGCCGGCTCTTCGACATGGACAGGGAATTCGTTTCGGTCAAGTGGTCTGACTGCATTTTTACGCATTACAACGCGATACAACCAATACGAGATCGTAAACTTATTGCAATTTCTGATAATTGAGGTATCGTTTTTGAAGTGTGGTTCGGGCTAGCCGAAAGGCAGCGCCTCTCTTTCGTCAGAGACTATCCCATGGCGGCCAAGTTCGCAAAGAAAGATACCGGACGATCCGGCTCGCATGAGAACATCGCCTTCATCAGGCAGATGCTCGCTGAGTTGCGGCGGGTGGCGGAAAAAGAGAACGCCGATATGCTCTGCTATCTGATCGAGATGGCCTATGTGGAGGCCGGCGATCTTCAGGCCCGGACGTAGGGATCTCAGTCGCCCATGGCAAGAGAGACGAAACCGCCGGGATGGCGATGAAGCCGTCCGGCGATATCAAGCTCCAGCAGGACGAGATAGACCGAAGCCGCCGGCAAACCGGTATGGCGGATGACGTCGTCGATCTCGACCGGCGTCGGCCCGAGTGCATCGACGATAAGCGAGCGATCGGAATCATCAGGCGGGAGCATGGAGCGGCCGCCGTCGCGTTCCGGCTCCTCGGCGACCGGCGCGGAGTAGCGTTCGATCTGTGAGAGTGGTGCCAGAGCTTCGGTGACGTCATCCGGTGTCGTGACAATCATCGCACCGTCTTTCAGCAATCCATTGGTGCCATGACACCGGGGATCGAGCGGTGAACCCGGCACCGCGAAAACCAGCCTGCCGAAGTCGCCGGCCAGCCTTGCCGTGATCAGCGAACCCGAGCGCATCGCCGCTTCGACGACAACGACGCCCAGCGAAACGCCGGCGATAAGCCGGTTTCTGCGTGGAAAGTCGCGTGCGCGCGGCTCCCAGCCGAATGGCATTTCGCTGATGGCAAGCCCGTTGCCATTCCAGATGGTGTCAAGCAGACCGGCATTCTCCGGCGGATAGGGTTGGTCCAGACCTCCGGCCATCGCAGCCACCGTTCCCGTGTCGAGGCTTGCGCGATGCGCTGCCGTGTCGACGCCGCGTGCAAGGCCGGAGACGACGACGTAGCCTGCTTGGCCGCATTGGCGCGCGATTGTCGCGGCGAACTTGGCGCCGCTAATGGAGGCGTTGCGGGAGCCGACGATGCCGACGGCCGGCTGCGGGGAAACCGAGAGATCGCCTTTGACGGCGAGCAACGGCGGCGCACCGTCGACTTGCTTCAGCGCTTGGGGATAGTCCGGCTCGCCGATGCCGACGAATCGGGCGCCGAAGCGCCGCGCGGCTTCCAACTCCTTGTGCGCCTCGCTCTCCGTTGCGATCCGGATGGAGCGCGTCGCCCCGCCGCGGGCCGAGAGTTCGGGCAGAGCGGCCAGCGCCGTCTCGGCGGATCCGAAATGGTTGATGAGGTCGCGAAAGGTTGCCGGCCCAACATTGTCGGAGCGGATGAGACGCAGCCACGCGATGCGTTGGCGTTCCGTCAGCGCAATTCCTTTTGGCCTTGCGCTGCGAGCGTCCATTCTATCCCTTCGCCCCGATCTTGCTTTCCGTCCCGCTCATCAGGCGAGAGATGTTGGCCTTGTGCTTCCAGTAGGAGATGACAGTCATGATCGCCATGACCGCTGCAACCTTCTCGGCGCCCAGTATCCACAATGCAACCGGAATGACAAGCATTGCAACCAGTGCGGCAAGCGAGGAATACCGGGTCGTGAAAGCGACCGCCAGCCAGACCACGGCGAAAGCCAGGACCATGATCGGCGCGACGCCGAGCAGCGTCCCGATGTAGGTGGCGACACCCTTGCCACCCTTGAAGCCGATCCAGACCGGGAAGAGGTGACCGATGAAGGCGAAGAAACCCGCGATCAGCGCTGCTTCGTTGCCCAGAAAATAGCCGACGATCCAAGCTGCGGCCGATGCCTTCAGCGCATCGAGAAGGAGCGTTGCGGCTGCAAGCTTCTTGTTGCCGGTTCTAAGCACGTTGGTCGCGCCGATATTGCCAGACCCGATGCTGCGGACGTCGCCGAGCCCGGCGGCCTTTGTCAGGATCAGGCCGAAGGGGATGGAGCCGAGCAGGTAGCCAATGGCGGCCGCCGCGAATGCGATCGGCAGCGTGATCTGCCAGGTCATGAGATCCGAGACCATGTTCCCTCCGGTGGTCTTTTTATATCGTATGCACGCAGCGTCCGGCGACGTAGGTCGCAACAGCGCGCCCGCTGAGGCGAGCGTCTTCGAACGGCGTGTTCTTCGAGCGGGAAAGAAGCATGTCCTTCGAGACAAGCCAAGGGTCATCGAGATCGATCAGCGCAATATCCGCCTTCGCGCCCGGCTTCAGCGTGCCGGCCTCGAGGCCGAAAATCTGCGCCGGCCGCGTCGACATGGCATCGATCAGCCGCATCAGGCTGACCTGGCCGCTGTGATGCAGGCGCAGCGCCGCAGCTAGCATCGTTTCAAGGCCGACGGCTCCGTCGGCCGCTTCACCGAAGGGCAGGCGTTTCGTGTCAACGTCCTGCGGGTCGTGCGAGGAGACGATGATATCGATCGCACCGCGCGCCAGCGCATCCACCATCGCCATACGATCATCTTCGGAGCGCAGCGGCGGATAGAGCTTGAAGAAGGTGCGATATTCGCCGATGTCGTTTTCGTTCAGCGAAAGATTGTTGATCGAGATACCGCAGGTAACGCGCGCACCACGGCTGCGGGCAAGCTCGATCGCCTCGACCGATTCCGGCACGGAGATCATCGCGGCGTGGTAGTTGCCGCGTGTCAGCTTGGCGATGCGCAGGTCGCGTTCGAGCGGGATGAGTTCTGCTTCCTTCGGGATACCCCCGAGACCGAGCCAGCTGGCAAACAGTCCCTCATGCATGACCCCGGTGGCACCCAGATATTTGTCGCGGGTCTCGCAGGAGATGACGGCGCCGAATTCACGCGCATAGGTCATCACGCGACGCAGGACCTGCGTGTCGTGGACGCTCGAGCGGCCGTCGGTAAACGCGACGGCGCCGGCTTCCATCAGCAGGCCGATCTCGGTCATTTCCTCGCCGGCAAGATGTTTCGTGATCGCCGCTGCCGGATAGACGTTGACCAGTGCCTTGTCCTTCGCCGTCTTCTTGACGAATTCGACAAGCGCGATGTCGTCGATGACGGGATCGGTATCCGGCATCATGATGATCGACGTAACGCCGCCGGCCGCTGCCGCGCGGCTTGCCGAAGCGATCGTTTCACGATGCTCGGCGCCCGGCTCACCGATATGAACGCGGGCATCGACGAGGCCAGGCGTAGCGACGAGGCCGGTGCAATCACGCACGTCGGCACCGGCGGGCGCTGCCTGGTTCTGTGCGTCCGCGCCGGCCGCAACGATCAGGCCATCCCTGACGATGATGCTGCCGACTTCATCGAGATTGCGCGAGGGGTCGACGATGCGAACGTTCTTGAGGACGACCGAGTTCTTCATGCGCCGGCTCCTTCGGTGCGTGGACCCTGGTTCTGTGAGACCAGCAGCGTCTCCATGACGGCCATGCGCACGGCGACCCCCATTTCCACCTGTTCGGCAATCACGCTCTGCGGTCCGTCCGCGACCTCGGAGGAGATCTCGACGCCACGGTTCATCGGGCCGGGATGCATGACAAGCGCATCTTCCTTCGCCGCTTTTAGCGTTTCCGCGTCGAGCCCATAGAAGTGATAGTATTCGCGCACCGATGGCACAAAGGCGCCGGACATGCGCTCGCGCTGCAGACGCAGCATCATCACAACGTCGGCGTCCTTCAGACCTTCCTTCATGGAATGGAAGACCTCAACGCCCATGTCGGCGATACCTGATGGCAGCAGGGTTGCGGGCGCTACGACGCGCACGCGTGCGCCCATGGCGTTCAGCAATAGGATGTTCGACCGCGCCACGCGCGAATGCAGCACGTCGCCGCAGATCGCGACGATAATGCGCGACAGCTTGCCCTTGGCGCGGCGGATCGTCAGAGCGTCAAGGAGGGCCTGCGTCGGATGCTCATGTTGGCCGTCGCCGGCATTGACCACCGAGCAGGAAACCTTCTGTGCGAGCAGGGCAGCAGCCCCGGCGCTGGAATGGCGGATCACGAGCACATCAGGCCGCATCGCGTTCAGCGTCATTGCCGTATCGATCAGGGTCTCGCCCTTCTTCACCGAAGAATTGCCGACCGACATGTTCATCACGTCGGCGCCGAGACGTTTCCCGGCAAGCTCGAAGGAGGCCTGCGTGCGCGTCGATGCCTCGAAAAAGAGATTGATCTGAGTCAGGCCGCGAAGGGTCGACGTTTTCTTCTCTCTCTGCCTGCTGATCTTGACGGCCTCGTCGGCCTTGTCGAGGAGAAAGGTGATATCCTGCTCGGTGAGCCCTTTGATACCGATGAGGTGGCGGTGGGGAAAGAAGACCATGAACCTGCCTCTTGCTGTCGTCTGCGGGGTCTATAAAGAGTGAGCCGGGCGGCGGCAAGCTTGCGCTGTGGGCAAAGGCCCGTCTCCCCCTGCAATTTTGCCCGAATTCAACTATTGCAGAGGACAGGGAAATTGTAACTTCCGGTTTCCCTTTGCCTGCCTCTTGCACTAGAAGCGATTCATGACGCCCGCCGAAGAGAAACTTGCCGAACTCAACCAGCCGAGCCTGTGGTCCGGCATCAACGCCTACAGGTCCGATCCGCTGATCGTCGACCTGACCGGCACGCTGCCGCGTGGGATCCGCGACGATCTCGACAACATGGGCCGGTACGTGACCTCTCCGGAGGCGCAGGAGCTGGCGCGCATGGCGAATCAGGGCGTGCCGCAGCTGCGCACGCATGGTCCGCGCGGCGAGCGGCTCGATGTTGTCGAGTTCCATCCGGCCTGGCACGCGCTGATGCGCCGTTCGATGTCGTCGGGGCTGCATTCGTCTGTCTGGGATCCGCAGGCGGACACTGAGGCCAAAAACCAGGCGCACAAGGTTAGGGCAGCGCGCTTCTATCTGACGGCGCAGTTGGAATCCGGCCATCTCTGCCCGCTGACGATGACGAGTGCCTCGGTCGCAGCGCTTTCGGCTTCGCCGGCCGTGCAGAAGGACTGGGCACCGAAGATCCTCTCGCGCAAATATGATTCCACCAACAAGCCTGCCATGCAGAAGTCCGCCGTGACGATCGGCATGGGCATGACCGAGAAGCAGGGCGGCACCGACGTTCGCGCCAACACGACGACGGCGGAGAAGGTCAGCGAAGGCATCTATCGTCTGTCCGGCCACAAGTGGTTCATGTCGGCGCCGATGAGCGACGCCTTCGTGATGCTGGCGCAGACCAAGGATGGGATGGGCTGCTTCCTCGTTCCACGTCTTCTGGAGGATGGTTCGGCGAACGGCCTGCACTTCCAGCGCCTGAAGGACAAGGTCGGCAATCGCTCCAATGCCTCGTCGGAAGTCGAATTCAACGATACGTTCGGCTTCCTGCTCGGCACGCCGGATGGCGGTATCCGCACTATTCTCGACATGGTGACATTAACGCGGCTCGACTGCGCGCTGGCCTCCTCGGGCATCATGCGCGCTTCGCTGGCCGAGGCCGTGCATCACACCCGCGGCCGCAGCGTTTTCGGAAAGATGCTGGTGAGCCAGCCGATCATGACGCGCGTCCTGGCCGATATGGCCCTCGATGTGGCGGCTGCGACGGCGCTGTCCTTCCGCCTTGCCGATGCCTTCGATCGGGCACGCGGCAGCGCCGAAGAGGCGGCCTACGCCCGCGTCATGACGCCGGTCGCAAAATACTGGTGCTGCAAGATTGCGCCATCTCTGATTTACGAGGCGATGGAATGCATCGGCGGCAGCGGCTACATCGAGGAGCGCCCGATCGCCCGCCACTATCGCGAAGCGCCCGTTAACGCGATCTGGGAAGGCTCGGGCAATGTCATGGCACTCGACGTGCTACGCATCCTGAACCGCGGCAAGGACCTTTTCGAAACGGTATTCGCAGGTCTCGCGCGCGATCTCGGACCGGCCGGCAAGAAGACCATCGACGTGCTGCGCGCCGCCATGGCGCTTTGCGAGCGGGACGAGGGCGCTGCACGCCTGCTCGTCGAACAGCTGGCGCTCGCTGCCGGTGCCGCCGAACTCTATCGCCTGGGGGCAGGGCGGATCGCCGATGCCTTCATCGAAACCCGCCTTGCAGGCGGCTGGCGCTCGACCTACGGCATGCTGGATTCGCGCTTCGACGCCAGCTACATCGTCGATCTTCTCTATCCGCCGGCAAGCTGATGACTGTGCTGCGTCCCGTCCGTACCGACGATCTCGAGCAGATCTATCAAATCTCGCTCGTGACGGGCGACGCCGGCAGCGATGCGTCCAAATTGCACCGCGACGGCAAGCTGATCGGACATATTTATTCGGCACCCTACGTGCTGCTGAGCCCTGAAACCGCTTTCGTGGCAGAGGACTCCGAAGGAGTTGCCGGCTACATCGTCGGCGGGTTCGATACGGTTGCATTCGATCAGCGGCTTGAACGCGATTGGTGGCCGGCACTTCGTCGGGCGTACAGCGATCCGGAGGGCGATCCCGAGAACTGGGACGCCGATCAGAAACGCATTTCCGCGATCCACCATCCGTCTTCGGCGCCTGCTGCGCTCGTCGAAGCCTTTCCCGCGCACATCCACATGAACCTACTGCCGCGTTTACAGGGGCAGGGGATGGGCACGAAGCTCCTCGACCGATGGCTGTCGAATGCAAGAGAGGCCGGCGTCGAAGCCGTCCACCTCGGCGCCAATGCTAACAATTATGGCGCTCTGCGTTTTTGGGGCTCCCGCGGGTTCAGCCGACTTGGCCCGCCATTGGTCGACGCTTCCGACCGAACGGTCTGGTTTGGACAGAGACTATAAGGGCAGGCAGCTAAATGTCACCGTATGGTGACACTTTGAAATCGTTGCCATCTTTCGCGAACTGTCCACAATCTTTGCAAGACATGTCCGTTGCCGCTGATCTGTGGCGTTGTTACTCACCGCAAAGTGACAACTGGACCGAATCCCTCATGCTGAACGACCCCATGGTGCTTGCGCCCGTTGCCGACGCAATCCGTGTCGAACCCGAAAAGCGTATTCGCGACCGAAGCGCTACCGAGAAGGCAATTCTGAACGCAGCCAAGTCGTTGCTGGCGGAAGAGGGGTTCCAGAATTTCGGCATCAACGCGGTTGCCCGCCGCGCCGGCTGCGACAAGCAACTGATCTACCGCTACTACGGCGGCTTGAACGGCCTCGTGGAAGCGATCGGCGCCGATCTCGGCAATTGGGTCAAGGACCGCATTCCCGAGGATACCGGTGGCATGTTTCTCCTGACCTACGGCGACCTCATGGAGCGGCTGTCGCTGCTTTTCCTCGAGGCGTTGCGGGATGATCCACTTGTTCGCCGAATCGTTGCCTGGGAGGTTTCCGAAAACACCGAGCAGGTCAGGCGGCTTTCCGAGGCGCGGTCGAAGGCCCTAGCAAACTGGCTCGATCGCATGCGGGGATCGCTGATGCCGCCAAAGGGCGTCGACGTTGTGGCCGTCAATGCGCTTCTGATCGCGGCCATCCAGCATCTCGTTCTTTCCGCATCCGCTGGAGGCCAGTGCGCCGGACTGACGCTCAAGACGTCGAAGGATTGGGAGAAGGCCGCAACGGCTCTGAAACGTATCGTTCGCGGCGTCTACGGCTGAGGCCGAGCACAGTCTTTCCACAGGCGTCCCCGCGCGCGTTAACCTTAACAAATGGTTTACGTTGCGCCTTCCCGGGTAAGAAGTCAGTTTGCCAGTCAGTCCAAAATGTTGGGTGTCTGGAACCATGGGAACTAAAATCGCGAGAGGCGCGTTTCTTGTTGCCGCGATGATGTTTTTCGCTGTGCTTGCGCTGGATATCGCTGTGCCAGGGCTGGTTCTGGGTTCGATGGCGTTGTCGATATGGGCGGTTTCCCACGAGGGGCTATCCAGTCGAAGAGAACGAGAGACGACCGCATGAAGTGGTTCCTGATCTTCTGGGCCGGTCCCATTGTCTTCCTGGCGGGATGGTATTGGCTTTCCTATTACGACATGAACTTCGGCATCTATATGCTCAGTAGGCAGGTGCATGACCTGACCTTCGAGATTTATGGCAAGGTGCTCGGCATTCCGCCGGAAACCATTCCGCCGCTGGTTGCCCGCGCGATCGTCGTCGACAGTCTTGTCGTCTTCGCAATCATTGGGTTCCGCCGACGCAAGGCAATTGCCGCCTGGTGGCGTGCACGTCACGCGTCAAAATCGCCCGATGCCGTTCTGCCGAGCAACGATAGCCTGTCCAGCGCTCCCTGAAGAATGAAGCTTGCCGCTGCCGAGTCGATCCGCTCGGCACGCTGCCTGCGTGATACGTCCATCTCGAGCAGCGCCCGCTCGGCGGCGACCGTCGACAGCCGCTCGTCCCAGTAGACGAACGGCAGGTCAGTCTTCTGCTCCATGTTGCGCACGAAGGCGCGCGTCGCCTGAACGCGCGGTCCGGCCGATCCGTCCATGTTCATTGGCAGACCAATCACAAAGGCGGCGACCTTTTCCTTAGCGGCAAACTCCAGCAACGTCGTCGCATCGATCGTGAATTTTTCGCGCTTGATGACCGGCCGCGGCGTCGAAAAGCGCCGGCCGAGATCGGACATCGAAAGCCCGATCGTCTTCGTGCCGAGATCGAGGCCCGCGATCGCCTGTCCCGGCTGCAACGCAGTTGAGAGTTCTTCGATCGTTAGCACCGTCATCGTCGTTTCATCCTGTCAAAAGAAATTGAAGCGGTGACGCTTTTCTTTGCGACCGCATCCGATATGTCCATAGCCAGCAAAACAGGCTTTTGCATCCGATAATCGAAGGAGACATTTTATGAAGATCACTTGGCTCGGTCACTCCGCTTTCCGCATCGAGATCGGGAAGGCGAAAATCTTGCTGGATCCGTTTCTCACGCACAATTCCTCCTTCGCTGGGCAGAACCTCAAGGATGTCGCGAGCGGCGTCACCCACATCCTGCTGACCCACGGTCACGGCGATCATGTCGGCGACACCGTAGCGCTCGCCAAGGAGACCGGCGCGGTCGTTCTCGCCAACGCCGACCTTGCCTCGTGGCTGGGGTCCAAGGGCCTGGCGAAGCTCGAAATGGGCAATACCGGGGGGACTGTTTCCTTCGACGGTTTCTCGGCAACCTTCACCAACGCGCTGCATTCCTCCGCCCAGATCACCGAAGACGGCGTTTCGCATGCGCTCGGCAATGCAAACGGCCTGATGCTGCATTTCGACGAGGAAGCCTCCATCCTCGCCATGGGCGATACCGACATCTTCTCCGACATGGCGCTGATCAATGAACTGCATCAGCCGGATATCGGACTGGTGCCGGTCGGCGACCGCTTCACGATGGGCGGCGCGGTCGCGGCGCTGGCCTGCCAGCGCTACTTCAACTTCAAGACGGCGATACCTTGCCACTACGGCACCTTCCCGATCATCGATCAGACGCCGGAGAAGTTTGTCTCGGGTATGGATGGATCGACGACCGCGGTGAGGACGCCGAAGCCGGGCGAGAGCCTTTCCGTCTAGGTTACGTCAGCAAAACCGCTCCGATTTCGGTAGCGGAATTCTACGCAATCCAAGGGCCATGCCCGTTGCGCACGGCGGGCATGGCCTTTATAGCGGGTAGGAAAAATCCTATCCGGAGAATACCATGTCCGTCGACTTTGCCACCGTTAAGCGCGTAGCGCGCCTTGCCCGTATTGCCGTCACCGAAGAAGAGGCAAATCGCATGGTGGGTGAGCTGAATGGCATCCTCGGCTTCGTCGAGCAGCTCTCCGAAGTCGACGTCGAGGGCGTCGAGGCAATGACATCGGTCACGCCGATGGAGATGAAGAAGCGCACCGATGATGTGACCGACGGCAACAAGGCTGCTGACATCGTCTCGAACGCGCCTGTCACCGATCAGAATTTCTTCCTGGTACCCAAAGTCGTCGAATAAGGCCTTCGCCGTTTTTCGACCTTTGTTGCCATTCCAGATTTGAAGCGAATTACCATGAGCGAACTCACCAGCCTGACCATTGCCGAAGCCCGCACGAAGCTGCGCGCCAAGGAAATCAAAGCGACCGAACTGACCGAAGCCTATATTTCGGCGATCGAAGCAGCGAACGACAAGCTCAACGCCTACATCAAGGTCACGCCCGAGAAGGCGCTGCAGATGGCGGAAGCCTCCGACGCGCGTCTCGCCGGCGGCAAGGGCGGCGAGCTCGAGGGTATTCCGCTCGGCATCAAGGACCTGTTTGCCACCGAAGGCATTCACACGCAGGCCTGCAGCCACATCCTCGATGGTTTCAAGCCGCACTACGAGTCGACAGTCACGCAGAACCTCTGGGACGATGGCGCCGTCATGCTCGGCAAGCTCAACATGGACGAGTTTGCGATGGGCTCTTCCAACGAGACCTCCTACTACGGCTCGGTGATCAACCCCTGGCGTTCGGGTGGCTCCAACCAACAGCTGGTACCGGGCGGTTCCTCCGGGGGCTCGGCGGCTGCCGTTGCAGCCCACCTCTGCGCCGGCGCCACGGCAACGGATACGGGCGGCTCGATCCGCCAGCCTGCAGCCTTCACCGGCACTGTCGGGATCAAGCCGACTTACGGCCGCTGCTCGCGCTGGGGCACGGTAGCCTTCGCGTCTTCCCTCGATCAGGCCGGCCCGATTGCTCGCGATGTGCGCGATGCCGCGATCCTGCTGAAGTCGATGGCCTCCGTCGATCCAAAGGACACGACCTCCGTCGATCTGCCGGTTCCCGAATATGAGGCCGCACTTGGCAAGTCGCTGAAGGGCATGAAGATTGGTATTCCGAACGAATACCGCGTCGACGGCATGCCTGAGGAAATCGAAACGCTATGGCAGCAGGGCATTGCCTGGCTGAAGGACGCAGGCGCCGAGATCGTCAACATCTCGCTGCCGCACACCAAGTATGCCCTGCCGGCCTATTACATCGTCGCTCCGGCGGAAGCCTCATCAAACCTTGCCCGTTATGACGGCGTCCGCTATGGCCTGCGCGTCGATGGCAAGGACATCGTCGACATGTACGAAAGGACGCGTGCCGCCGGCTTCGGCAAGGAAGTCAAGCGCCGCATCATGATCGGCACCTACGTGCTGTCCGCCGGCTACTACGACGCCTATTACATCAAGGCCCAGAAGGTCCGCACGCTGATCAAGCGCGACTTCGAACTGGCGTTCAACGCCGGCGTCGATGCGATCCTGACGCCCGCGACACCGTCGTCGGCCTTCGGCGTCGCCGACGAGAACCTCGCGTCCGATCCGGTGAAGATGTACCTGAACGACATCTTCACGGTGACGGTCAACATGGCCGGGCTGCCGGGCATTGCCGTTCCTGCCGGTCTGGATCACGGCGGCCTGCCGCTCGGTCTGCAGCTGATTGGCAAGCCGTTCGACGAAGAGACGCTGTTCAAGACTGCGCACGTAATAGAGCAGGCGGCAGGCAAGTTCACGCCCGCCAAGTGGTGGTGAGCGAGCCACATCGGCATCGGCCGCCGACGAGGCGGTCGTTCCTTGTCGGGCGACTGAGGTCCAGCTACCTCGGGCGTGGACTTTGTATTCGTCCATTGCGGCCCTACCAGGAGGAGGACTCATGTCGGCGTCAGATATCACTCAGATGATCGAAGCATTCGACCGTCTCGCCGCGGCAGGTTTCATCGTTGGTCCGGAATGGCAAGCAGTGCATGAAGTCTGCCAGGCGCATGAGGGCGAGGCGCTTTTCGATTGGGGGCATGCCATCTGCCACCGCATCGAAGGCGACGACTGGAATGCCGACTACTGGTACCGCCAGGCGGGTAAACGGCGTGGGAACGCTAAGGTCGCCGACGAATGGTCGGTGATGAAGGCGGAGCTTTTCAAGCAGCTTTGAAAGTAAGCCGCGCGCCAGGCGACGCGCGGCTCGGACAACTATCTGTTGTCCTGTTCGGCTCTGACGAGAACCAGTCCTCGTTCGGTAATCCGGTAGGGCTTGCCGCCTGAGGATTTGATCGCCCGCTTCTGCTTCAATTTGCGAAACAGCTCAAGGCCGAAGCCGGGATAGACCCAGCCGTCGCGGGTAAGGCATCTTACCGCCTCGATTTTCCGGTTGTCGTCGCGTTCGATTTCAATGCGGCCGCCTTGGGCCAACAGGTGCAGGATGCGCTGCTCCGTGCGTGAAATATCCATGGAAATGTTGATCCGGTCTTGCGCCGTGAGGCGCGCAAAAACATCTGGCGTCCGGTCGGACGTCAGGGCTTCGTTCTTTTCGGGCCCATGCGCACAGGGAAAACCTGCGGGCAGGGCCTCTACCGGGTCTGAGAAGACGAATTC
Organism: Rhizobium sp. BK661; assembly: GCF_024808825.1. NCBI lineage: Bacteria > Pseudomonadati > Pseudomonadota > Alphaproteobacteria > Hyphomicrobiales > Rhizobiaceae > Rhizobium > Rhizobium sp. BK661. Next base: position 306,806 of record NZ_JANTYT010000006.1, read on the forward strand.
AACATGCGGCCTTGATACTGGCTGCGCGACACCTCGTCAAGATTTGCAACCGAGAGAGGACATTTCCGCCGTGTCTCGCGCTCGAAACCTGAGGCTTGGAGAACGGGGTGATTCGGTGCTTTACTTCCGTGGAAAGTCGGAGGTGCCGTTGATCCACATTCGCAATGCCCGGGAAGGCGAAGCGGAGCTTTTGAGCGAGATCGGAATAAGGGCCTGGCAGAAGGCGATGGCATCCATCGGCGAAGGAGATGCTATGGTCGACGCCGCGCGAAGCGCGTTCTTCAACTTCGTTGCGGGGAGCTGGATCACCGTCACCGTCATTGAGTGGAACGGGCATGCGGCTGGGTGGGCAGCGCGCGAGACGCTCGACGAGAAGATCTCGGACTTCTGGATCGATCCTGCCTTCACCGGTCACGGTCTCGGAACCGCACTCTTGCAGGATATCGAGAAGGACATCGCCGCGCAGGGCTTCGACACGGCAATGATGCAGACACACTCGGGGAACTCTGAGGCGATCGGCTTTTTCCAGAAGCGTGGGTATGCAATTCATTGGCTATCGATTGCCTACAATCCCAAGCTCGATCGTGATGTCCCGTCGGTCGGGCTGTCAAAGTCATTGGAATCCGCGGACGACGGCATCTATGGCCTAGTCTAGCAGCGCGCCCTCCAGCGCGAGGTAGCCGAGAGCGCTTGATAGCAAAAGCGCGATCGCCATATGAACCAGCACGATAGCCCTCAGGATCGACCGGAACGGTTCCTTCTGCGTCTTATGACGAAAGAGCCGTTGTGCACAGACCGCCCCAAGGCTGCCGCCGACGAAAGCGAGTGTAAGCAAGGTCTTCTCGCTGATCCGCCGCCGATGACTGCGGGCAGCCTGCTTGTCGAGAAAGTAGATCGAGAACACCAAGGCATTCAACGCCACGAAGAGCCCGATGATCTTTAGAATATCAATCGTTGTCATTTAAATCACGCTAAGCCCATTGCGTTAACATGCGCCAAACCGGCCGGCTTGCTGCGACGCAGAGCCGAAAGCCTTGCACCCGCAAGCCATTTCCGTTACCTCACCAGTTGAAAAGAACAGCCTCAAAAAGAGCATCCCAATGACCATTGTCGACGTTCGCACGCCTGATCCGAAACGCTTCATTCCCGGCGCCACTGGCGATTGGGAAGTCATCATCGGCATGGAAGTCCATGCGCAGGTGCTGTCGAATTCGAAGCTGTTCTCGGGCGCTGCGACCGAATTCGGCAAGCCGCAGAATTCCAACGTTTCGCTCGTCGATGCCGCGATGCCCGGCATGCTGCCCGTCATCAACGAGGAATGCGTCGCCCAGGCGGTCCGCACTGGCCTTGGTCTCAAGGCGCAGATCAACAAGCGCTCGATCTTCGACCGCAAGAACTACTTCTATCCGGACCTGCCACAGGGCTACCAGATCTCGCAGTTCAAGGATCCGATCGTCGGCGAGGGCAAGATCATCATCTCGCTCGGCCCGGATCGCCAGGGCCAGTTCGAGGACATCGAGATCGGCATCGAGCGCCTGCATCTGGAACAGGACGCCGGCAAGTCGCTGCACGACCAGCACGCTACGATGTCCTACGTCGACCTCAACCGCTCGGGCGTCGCGCTGATGGAGATCGTATCCAAGCCCGATATGCGCTCGTCGGATGAAGCCAAGGCCTACATGACGAAGCTGCGCTCTATCGTGCGCTACCTCGGAACCTGCGACGGCAACATGGACGAAGGCTCGATGCGCGCCGACGTCAACGTCTCCGTCCGTCGCCCAGGCGAAGGCTTCGGCACGCGTTGCGAGATCAAGAACGTCAACTCCATCCGGTTCATCGGTCAGGCGATCGAATACGAAGCCCGCCGCCAGATCGGCATTCTGGAAGATGGCGGCGCGATCGAGCAGGAGACTCGTCTTTTCGACCCGAACAAGGGCGAGACGCGGTCTATGCGCTCCAAGGAAGACGCGCACGACTACCGTTATTTCCCAGATCCGGATCTGCTACCCCTCGAGTTCGACGATGCCTTCGTCAAGGCGCTCGCAGCCGACCTGCCGGAACTGCCGGACGACAAGAAGGAGCGCTTCGTGCGCGAACTCGGTCTGTCGATCTACGACGCTTCCGTTCTGGTCTCGGAAAAGGCGATTGCCGACTATTTCGAAGCCGTGGCTGAAGGCCGCGACGGCAAGGCGGCCGCTAACTGGGTCATCAACGACCTGCTCGGTGCGCTGAACCGCACCGGCAAGAGCATCGAGGAGACCTCCGTTTCGCCGGCTCAGCTTGGTGCGATCATTGACCTCATCAAGGCGGAGACTATTTCAGGAAAGATCGCGAAGGACCTGTTCGAAATCGTGCTGAACGAGGGCGGCGATCCCGCCGAGATCGTCGAAGTCAGAGGCATGAAGCAGGTGACCGATACCGGTGCGATCGAGCGGGCCGTCGACGAAATCATCGCCGCCAACCCGGATCAAGTCGCCAAGGTTCAGGCCAAGCCGACACTGGCCGGCTGGTTCGTCGGTCAGGTCATGAAGGCGACCGGCGGTAAGGCAAACCCGCAGGCTGTCCAGGCTCTCGTGAAGGCGAAGCTCGGCATCGAGGAGTAGGGACTGTGTATTTCGTGCGCACTGCCAGCGAGGGTGATCTTAGCAAGATGCGCACGTTGTTGGATGAGGGGTTTCGCGCGACCTATGCTGGCCTCTATGGCGAAGCGAAGGTAAAGGATCTCGTTGGTCATCTGTTTTCGCCGGCTGCGCTGCAGGCGCGGCTGGCGAAGAAGAATGCCGAGTTCCTCGTTGCCGACAATGGCAAGGATATCGGCGGCATCGGTTATGCCGCCATGTCGGATGAAATGACGAAGACCGTCATGCTTCATCTGCTCTATGTCCGTCCACCTCTCCATCGGCAGGGCATCGGGCGCGAGATCTTCGCCGAGTTGGAAACCTGTTTTCCCGATGCAGAAATCATGCGTCTGGAAATAGAGCCGCAGAATGCGGCGGCAATCGCCTTCTACCATGCCCACGGTTTCGAGGATGTCGGCCGCAATGAAAACGACGGACCGGGGCAGTCCGGCATACCGACCCTGATCCTCGAAAAGCCCCTGGAACTGCGCTAACCATCATGACCCAAACCATTATTCGCGAAGCGCGTAGCGCCGACGTTGCTGCGCTTGTGGCGATCTTTGCCGCCGATGATCTCGGCGGTCACGGCGACACGACTGCGCCCGAGGCCTTCGGCGACTATCTCAGAGCATTCGAGCGGATCGCCTTATCACGCGATCAGACGCTATATGTCGCTGAACGGGAGGGGCAGGTTGTCGGCACGTTCCAGACAATGATCGTCACGTCGCTGGTTGGTCGCGGTTCGTCGTCGATGATCATCGAGGCGGTGCAGACGCGTGGTGACATGCGTGGGCAGGGTATTGGCGCTGAGATGATCGAGTTTGCCATCGCGGAGGCAAAACGTCGCGGCCTGCGCCTCGTTCAACTAACCTCGAATGCCGGTCGCAAGGACGCCCACCGCTTCTATGAGCGACTTGGCTTCAAGCAATCTCATCTCGGCTTCAAGATGGCGCTGAAATGAACCGATGTGACACTGGAATCACTGGACAATGCACCTCGCTGGCGGCATAAGCGAGGGATCAAATTCTGGTCCCGCTTGCCGTCCGGCTAGCTCAAGGAAAAGACATGAAGAATCTCCTCGTGCAAATCTTCACCTGGTGGAACGGTCAGACGATCGGTACGCGCTTCGCGACCTGGCGTTTCGGCAAGCGCGTCGGTGAAGACGAATTGGGCAACGTTTACTACGAAGGCGGCATGTCGTCCTACGGTCTCCCGAAGCGTTGGGTCATTTACAAGGGCTATGCCGAAGCTTCCGCTATTCCCCCGGGCTGGCATGGCTGGATGCATCACCGCACCAATGTTCCGCCGACCCAGGAAAACTATGTTGCGAAGGAATGGCAGAAGCCGCACCGTGCGAACCCGACGGGTTCGCCGCAGGCCTATCGCCCGCCCGGCTCGCTGGTCGTTCCTGGTGAACGTCCGCGGGTGACCGGCGACTACGACGCCTGGACGCCTGGCAACTGAGCGCGCGGCGACAGCCCCGCTTTTAGCCACAATTGACCATTACCCGCAGAATGGCCGCAGCGATTGCGGCCTTCGATTTTAAGATGCTGTGGAGACGGGCAGATATGAAGCTTTTCACGCGGAACCAGATCCTGCGTGCCGCCGGGCTTTCCCTGGCGCTTGGCTCGACGCTTCTCCCACAAGTCGTCTCCGCTGCCCGGATCGAGAACTCGGTTGCCGTGTTCTCCGGTCTCGACAAGATCACCGGCCGCATCACGACCTTCGACGTCTACGTCAACGAGACCGTGCAGTTCGGCGCGCTGCAGGTGACGCCGAAGGCCTGCTATTCACGCGATCAGGCCGAAGCGCAGAAGATCGACGGCTTCGTGGAAGTCGACGAGATCACACTGGACCGCAAGATCCGCCGTATCTTCACCGGCTGGATGTTCGCCGACAGCCCCGGTCTCAATGCCGTCGAGCACCCGATCTACGACGTCTGGCTGAAAGACTGCAAGCAGAACTCGGACGTTCCCGCACCCGACAAAGCGGCTAACTAAATTTCAGAATTCGAGGTTCGGCGAAGCCATCGCTGCTGCCAGCATGTGGGTGTACTCATCCTTCGGAACGTCTATGGCTCCGAAAGTCTTGAGGTGCTCGGTCGTAAACTGGGTATCGAGCAAGGTAAAACTCTTGGCCCGCAGCCGTTCCACGAGATGAACGAGGCAGATCTTCGAGGCATTTGTCCGCCGGGAAAACATACTTTCACCGAAGAACGCCGAACCCAGCGATACGCCGTACAGTCCGCCGACGAGTTCGTCCCCGTCCCACGCCTCTACCGAGTGCGCGTGCCGAATCCGATGCAGCGTGGAGTAGAGCGATTTGATCGTTTGATTGATCCAGGTACTTGGCCTGTCCCCGGTCTCTGCCGCACAGGCTGCGATGACCGCATCGAAATCGTGGTTGAAGCGGATATCGAACGGCTTGCGTCGAATGGTCTTGGCGAGGCTTTTGGAGACGTGGAATTCTTCGAGCGGTAGGACACCGCGAAGATCGGGCTCGACCCAGAATATCTCCGGGTCATCAGCCGATTCGGCCATCGGGAAGAGACCGATCGAATAGGCGCGCAGGAGAATTTCCGGTGTGATGCCTGGAGATTTCCTGCGCGATCCTGCCATTCTCTGTTACGCCGGTTTTTGGGCCAGATAGTTTTCCAGCCAATGGATGTCGTAGTCGCCGTTAGCGATATCCTGATTATCCACCAGATCCTGGAACAACGGTAGCGTCGTCTTGATGCCATCGACGACAAACTCATCGAGTGCGCGGCGCAGACGCATCATGCATTCGACGCGGGTGCGACCGAATACAATGAGCTTGCCGATGAGGCTGTCGTAGTAAGGCGGGATCTTGTAACCTTGGTAGGCACCGCTGTCGACGCGTACTCCAAGACCGCCCGGCGCATGGAAGTGCGTGATCGTGCCAGGAGAGGGTACGAAAGTACGCGCGTCCTCGGCGTTGATGCGGCACTCGATGGCATGGCCATGGAAGTTGATTTCTTCCTGCTTCACGGAAAGTCCGCCGCCGGAGGCGACACGGATCTGCTCGTGAACGAGGTCAATGCCAGTGATCGCTTCGGTGATCGGATGCTCCACCTGCAGGCGGGTGTTCATTTCGATGAAATAGAACTCACCGTTCTCGTACAGGAACTCGATCGTCCCGGCGCCGCGATACTTCAGCTTCTTCATGGCATCGGCACAAACCTGGCCGATCTTCATGCGCTGTTCGACGTTGAGGGCAGGCGAATTTGCTTCTTCCCAGACCTTCTGGTGGCGGCGCTGCAGCGAGCAATCGCGTTCACCGAGATGGATCGCATTGCCCTCGCCATCGCCGAACACCTGGATTTCGATGTGGCGTGGCTTGCCGAGATACTTTTCCATGTAGACGGCGTCGTTGCCGAAGGCGGCAGCCGCTTCGGTGCGGGCCGTCGACCAGGCTTCGATCAGGTCGGCTTCGGACTTTGCGACCTTCATGCCGCGGCCGCCGCCGCCAGCGGTTGCCTTGATCAGAACCGGATAGCCGATTTCGGCTGCAGTCCGTAGCGCGTCTTCCTCGGTCTTCACTTCGCCATCTGAGCCCGGGACAACAGGGATGCCGAGTTCCTGGGCCGTCGTCTTGGCGGTGATCTTGTCGCCCATGAGGCGGATATGTTCCGCCGTCGGGCCGATGAAGGTGATGCCGTGCGCTTCCAGGATCTCCGCAAACTTGGCGTTTTCGGACAGGAAGCCATAGCCCGGATGTACCGCATCGGCGCCGGTGATTTCGCAGGCGGCGACGATCTGGTGGATGTTCAGATAGCTGTCACGCGACGGCGGAGGACCGATGCAGACGCTCTCGTCGGCCAGACGCACATGCATGGCGTCGGCGTCCGCGGTCGAGTGAACCACGACGCAGGGAATGCCGAGCTCCTTGCAGGCACGCAGCACGCGAAGCGCGATTTCCCCGCGGTTGGCAATGAGGATTTTCGAGACCATGACGCCCGCCTTATTCGATGACGACGAGGGCTTGGCCGTATTCGACGGGGCTTCCGTCCTCGACGAGGATTTCGGTAACCTTGCCGGATTTCGGCGAAGGAATCTGGTTCATGGTCTTCATCGCTTCGATGATGAGCAGAGTCTGGCCTTCCTTCACGGTCGTGCCGAGCTCGATGAAGGCTCGCGCGCCCGGAGCGGGAGCCATGTAGGCGGTGCCGACCATAGGAGCGCTGACGGTGTTGGCAGGGTTGCGTGCAGGGGCCGCAGGCGCTGCGGCAACCTGGGCTGCTGCGGCGACGGGAGCCGGAGCCGCCGCAAACGCGGGCGCAGCCATCGGAGCCTGAATGTACTGGGTGTTGCCGGCGCGCGAAACGCGGATGCGCAGATCATCCTGCTCGACTTCGATTTCCGTCAGATCCGTGTCGTTGAGGATGTTCGCGAGGTCGCGGATCAGCGCCTGGTCGATACCGTTTTTCTTCTCAGCCATGAGTGTTTGCCCTGTCTTCTTTTTATGCCGTAAGATTCTTCAGCGCCTGCAGCGCCAGAATATAGCTGTAAGGCCCGAAGCCGCAGATGACGCCCTTCACCGCTGGCGCAATCATCGACTTGTGGCGGAATTCTTCCCGCGCGTGAACGTTGGAGATATGGAGCTCTATCACCGGAATGGAAATAGCGCGAATTGCATCGTGGAGCGCAACCGAGGTATGCGTGTAGGCGCCGGCATTAATCGCCACGCCAACTGCCTTATCGTTCGCTTCATGGAACCAGTCGACCAGCGTACCTTCGTGGTTGCTCTGGCGGAAATCGATATCGAAGCCGAGCTCGCGCCCGGCGACCTTGCAATCCGCCTCGATATCCTGAAGCGACTTGCCGCCATAGATGCCGGGCTCTCGTTTGCCGAGCATGTTGAGGTTGGGCCCGTTCAGGACGAAAATCGTTTGCGTCATCGAATGTTCCAATAGATGCGAGACGGCAACCTATAGACTCCCGACGGACCTAATGAAAGCCCTTTGGGAAGCGCAGCCCGAATCGCGCCATATTTGTCCACATGGCTGAAACACTTCGATTTTGGCGATTTGATGGGCGCCCTATCAGCAACTTGTCTTGCCGCAGGCGCGCATGTTCTTGACCTTGGTCTCAAGGTCGTCGAAACCGACCGCGCCCTGAACCAGTTCGTTGCCGATCACATAGGACGGCGTGCCGGTGATGCCGAGGCTCTGGGCGAGCTGATAGGTCTCCTTCACGGACGCGTCGCTCGAACTCTTGGCCATCTCGTCGCGGATCTGCTTTTCGCTGACGCCAAGCGACTCGGCGACTTCTATCGCACTCGCTTCATCGGCCCGCCCATCGCTGCCGAGCAGAGCGATGTGGAACGCGCTGTACTTCTGCGGGGCCAGCTTGCGGAAGGCATCGGAAACCTTGTGGGCAGCGACAGATTCCGGACCAAGGATCGGGAATTCCTTGAGCACGAAGCGGACGTTCTTGTCTTTCTCGAGCATCGTCTGCATGTCGGAAAGGGCATGCCGGCAATAGCCGCAGTTGTAATCGAAGAATTCGACGATGGTGATGTCGCCCTTCGGATTGCCGATCGTCACGTCATACTTCGAATCGAAAATCGTCGACTTGTTGTCGGAGATTACGGCGTTGGCTTTAACGAGGCGCGCCTGTTCCTGTTTTTTCTGCAGGGCATCCTGAACGTCGAGCATGATCTCTGGGTTTTCGATCAGGTATTGCTTGATGAACTCGCCGAACTCCTTCTTCTGCGCGTCATCGAGTGCTGCCGCCGGATAGGCTGCTGCCACCGACGCAGTAAACGCCAGCGCGGTGAAGATTTTCGGAAGTATGGCCATTATATCCTCGTTATCAGCAGTTCGTATGCGTCGTTCTAGGCGCCGGATAACACTGCACGGTTAACGGCGGAACTCCGATGCCGCCAAGTTACGGTGCGTCCTGTCGTCTTCAAACAGGAATTTTCGTATCCGCTGTTCAATCGCGGGATTGTGATGATCCGATTATTGCGGCAATTGTCTGGTCGCACGCAAAGTTAGAGAGAAGCGACCTTGTTTTCTATTTCCCAACGCAGCGAAGTCGAGCCCTTTCATGCCATGGATGTCCTGGCCGAAGCGACGAAGCGGCGAGCAAGCGGTCATCCCGTCATCTCCATGGCTGTTGGCCAGCCCTCTCATCCCGCGCCCCGCGCTGCACTGGAGGCTGCGCGCGCAGCACTTGTCGAAGGCAAGATCGGCTACACGGACGCGCTCGGCACGACAAGGCTGAAACATGCATTGGCCGCGCATTATCGTGACAGACACGCTTTGGAAATCGATCCCTCACGCATCGCGATAACTACCGGTTCCTCCGCTGGCTTCAACCTTGCGTTTCTTTCGCTGTTTGATTCCGGAGACGCGGTTGCGATCGCCCGACCGGGCTATCCCGCCTATCGCAACATTCTCGGCGCGCTTGGCCTCAGAGTGATCGAGGTGCCGGTTACGGCCGAAACTCATTTCACTTTGACGCCCGAAAGCCTTGAGGCCGCGCAAAAGACAAACAATGTCAAGCTGAAGGGCGTGCTGCTGGCGAGCCCTGCCAATCCGACGGGTACGGTAACCGGTCGCCAGGGACTGCAGGTGCTGGCTGACTACTGCTCAGCCGAGTCGATCGCATTCATTTCAGACGAGATTTACCACGGGCTGACGTTTGCCGGCGAGGAAACCAGCGCGCTGGAATTGACCGATGAAGCGATCGTAATCAACTCGTTCTCCAAGTACTATTGCATGACCGGCTGGCGCATCGGCTGGATGGTGCTGCCCGAGCGGCTGGTGCGCCCGATCGAGCGCGTTGCACAAAGCCTATACATCTCGCCACCCGAACTCTCACAGATTGCGGCTACTGCGGCGCTCGGCGCGAGCGCGGAACTGGATATCTACAAGGCGAGCTATGCGGCCAATCGCGAGTTTCTATTGAAGCGTCTGCCGGAAATCGGGCTATCGATCGCGTCGCCGATGGATGGCGCCTTCTATGCCTATGTCGATGTCACCCGGTTCACCAATGACAGCATGGCGTTTGCCAAGCGAATGTTGGCCGAGATCAATGTTGCCGCAACGCCGGGCCTGGATTTCGACCCACTGGAGGGCAATCGATCGATGCGCATGTCTTATGCCGGCTCGGAAGTCGAAATCGTCGAAGCAGTTGACCGCATGGCCGACTGGCTGAAGTAGATATCCCAGTGGCTTGCCAAGATTTTCTCGATTAACCTGTAAGCAGCTTGCCGGGGGTTCGGCAGGCTGCTCGGCTCTCGCATTCACTTCGCGGGACGGCAATTTTCGAGGTCGAGTTGCGACACAAGAGCCAAAATCGTTTCGGACACCGGCGTCGGAGTTGCAGTCAGGCGACCGAGTGAAACGAGCATCCCCACCAGCGGCGTTATCTCGAGCGACTTTCCCGCAAGAAGATCTTGCAGCGTCGAGGTGCGCACCGGCCCGATCTGTCGGGCTTGTTCCAGTCGCTGTTCCACCGACATTCCCACGTTCGCCCCGAGTGCCTCCCCAACGGCCTTCACCTCTTTCATGACCTTGCCGATCTGATCCGCGATGGCGGCATCCGCCATGAGATCGGACATCAACGATCTGGTGAGAGCGCTGATCGGGTTGAAAGAGGCATTGCCCATCAGCTTGCTCCAGATATCGTCGCGGATGCGGCTCGAGAGTTTCACGCCGATGTCGGCGCGCTGCAGCAGCGCCTCGATGTCACCCAAATCAGCGGTGATTTCGCCGGAGGGCTCGCCGAGAATGAAATGGCCTCTGTTGCTGAGCCTGACTTCGCCGGGCCTGCTGACTTCGGCTCCCTGATGGGCGACGCAACCGACTACGCGCTGCGGGCCGACAAAACGCCATAGCTTGCCGCCCTCGTCGAGCTCCTCAAACTGCAGTTCCGCATGACCGCTGTCCTGATCGCGATGAAAATACCACCACGGAATGCCATTCAGGATCATCATGACGCGCGTGCCGTCCTTCAATAGGCCGCCGATGCCTTCCGCTGCGGCATTGAGCTGATGTCCTTTCAACCCGGTAATAACGAGATCCTGTGGCGGCAGTTCTCGGGGATCGTCTGTCGCTGCAAGGTTCACGGTGAGTGGTGCTTCCGCACCGGGTTCAATGAGACGCAGCCCCTCGCTTCGGATGGCGGCCAGATGGGCGCCTCGAGCAACAACGGAAACCGTTGCCTCTGCGCCGAGCGACGAGGCAAGCCTGGCAGCGATGGCGCCGCCGAGTGCACCGGCTCCGAAGATGCAGATATTCTTGAAGGGCATGGGATGATCTTTCCGCGTTTGATGGACCGCGCAGAACTTAGGTCATCCCTCCTTCAAGGCGAGTGATATTTTGAAGCCGCCCAAGCTTTTTAGTGGCCGCCGCGGGGAAGAAGTTCGTTGCGGCGAAGCTCATCGATGGCTGCCACCGCGTCTTCTGCAGACCAGCCAGCGCGAATGGCGGCGCCGATCATCCGGACCTCGGCCTCCTCTTCGATCTTGAGGAAGAGCGGTTCCAAGGCCTCCTGGGCTGTTAGGATGTGCTCGTTTGGAGGGGTAACTGACTGGCGGGTGGCTGATGTAGGCATCTGCACGGTACTCCTCTCTCTGGCAGGGGATGATTCAACATAATGCACGAGGGCTAAAAAAGGTTCCGGATAAAGTTTCAACTGCGCTTCATCTTGTTCTTTCGCCCCGGCTCTGCCTTGTTGCGCGATTAGTCTGATGCTCGATTCGGTTCCCAATAAGCGGCGGAGCCACAACGAAACGCACGAAGGAGATTGCGATGACGAACGCCAAGAACGGGATTTCCGAAATGCGGCCCAGAATTACAGTAATTGGTGTCGGCGGCGGCGGTGGCAATGCCATCAACAACATGATTGCGGAAAATCTTGAAGGCGTCGAGTTCATTGCGGCGAATACCGATGCACAGGTACTGGCGACCTCGAAGGCATCCCGCCGTATCCAGCTTGGCGCGCATGTGACCGAAGGGTTGGGCGCCGGTTCGCTGCCGGAAGTCGGTCGCGCAGCTGCCGAAGAATCGATCGATGAGATCATGGATCATCTGGCCGGCTCGCATATGTGCTTTGTCACCGCTGGCATGGGCGGCGGCACCGGAACCGGAGCGGCACCGGTCATCGCTCAGGCCGCTCGCAACGCCGGCATTCTGACAGTTGGAGTTGTTACGAAGCCCTTCACCTTCGAAGGCAATCGCCGCATGAAAACGGCCGATGTCGGCATCGAGGCGCTCCGCGAAGCGGCCGATACGGTGATCGTCATCCCGAACCAGAACCTTTTCCGTATCGCCGATGCAAAGACCACCTTCGCGGATGCCTTCATGACTGCCGACCGCGTGCTTTATGCCGGCGTCGGCTGCATCACCGATCTGATCGTCAAGGAAGGTCTCATCAACCTCGACTTCGCGGACGTGAAATCCGTCATGCGCGGCATGGGCCGGGCGATGATGGGCACAGGCGAGGCTTCGGGTGAGGGGCGCGCGATGAAGGCAGCGGAGGCGGCGATCGCCAACCCGCTGCTGGACGATATCTCGATGAAGGGTGCCAGGGGCGTTCTGATCTCGATCTCCGGCGGCTCGGACATGACTCTCTTCGAGGTGGACGAGGCGGCAAGTCGCATTCGTGACGAAGTGCAGGATGAAGCGGACATTGTCGTGGGCGCGATCTTCGATCGTAATCTCGACGGCAAGTTCCGCGTCTCGGTTGTCGCGACAGGCCTGGACGGAGCGAGCAACGCGACACAGCCGCGCCAGGGCATCGCGCTCGGTCAGGATATGCAGCCCCGTACATTGCAATAGGTTCTCGCGGTCTGCGCATCCGCCGAGATGCGCAGATCTGCCCTGATTTCGTTTGTTTCGACGTCGCCTTGCGCTTACCAATCTCGGATTGCGCAACCGATGCTGAGGAATGTCGAATGGCCAAGATTGCCTATTTTGTTGCTGGCCTGCTTATTCTAGTCGGGCTCGTTTGGATGGGGCAGGGCAGCGGCTATTTTCCCTATCCCGCAGAGAGCTTCATGATCAACCAGACGCCCTGGGTTTATTGGGGTGCTCTTGCTGCAGCGGTCGGAATTATCGTGATTGCAGCGATGAGAAACGCGCGGCGGCCGCGATAGCTAGGAGCGCGCTCTCGAAACAGTTCGCCGGCGAAAGACATTTGGGTAAATGTCCGTCGCCGGCGAGGGTATGATTGTGTAAACAGCGGTTTACGCTCGGCGGGAACGAACGTCCGCCATCTCGGGCCGGGTGCCATCAGGGGCGCGAAGGCCGTAGTGCTTGCTTGCGAACACCCATTCCACATTGCCCGGCTCGAAGGGGCGGCGTGGGTTTCTCAGCGCCAGCCTGCGCTCGGCAAGGCTCCGGGGCAGGGTATCGAGCATGTCGTTGACGAAGGTTTCAACGCTGTCTTTCCAGCGAGGCGAGATCGAAACATCGACGCCGCCATAGCGCTGGAAGTCTGGATGTTTGCGGGAATAGCATGCGCCGAGCATCCATGCATGCTGCTGCTTCAGAAAACGTTCTTTGATGGTCATTCCTAGTCTTTTTCCTTGGCGTCATCGACGACATCGGCCTCGGGACGGTCGCCTCCGTTCGACCGTTCCGTTGTCCAGCTGCCGTCTGCACGCTGATATGTAATGTCCGCATCCTGGCCATCGAGCTGTTGTCGCTCCGCGGCTTGTTTGGCCGCTGCCAGTGCTTGTTCGTGAGTTGGGAAAGTTTCCGACCAGACATCGTCCAGGCGGTAAGCCCAGGCGCCATCGTGTTCGGCGACGTGGTAGGTAATCGACATCGATCATTCCTTCAAGAACTTTTCTCAGGAATTTGCGGGACGGCTTCCTACAGATTGCAAGACTGGAACGCAGGTCGCCAGATGCTTGTTCCCATCGACGCCTGGCCTGTGTGAGGCTGGATTCAGTGTGAAGAACGATCTTGCGCGAGCGGGGAACGCTTCATAGGTTTGAGACGTTGATGGATTCGTTCAACGCCTTTCAATAGGAACCACATGCGCGCTCAGTCGAAGCCGTTCATCGTCGAAGTTAAATCCTCGCGCCGCCAGGAGCGCCGCCAATCCGCGTCGATCTGGGGAAATCTGGATCTTTCGGCCGTTGCTGAAGAAATTGCGGAGGAACTGCCGCAACCAGCCGCCGCGCCGGCAGAATCCGCCGACGCGCAGTAGCCTTTTAAAGCTACGCCGCGACAAAGCGATAGGATGTGTCCTTGCGTTCGGCGTAGCCGACGCCCGGGTAACTCCAGTGATAGCCGAGCATCTTCAGCTTGTCGGTGGCGGCGCGATCCAACAGCATTTGACGGGTTTTCAACGCAACCTCCGGCTCGGTGTCGAAGCCGAAATGCCAGGCGGCATGTTCGAAGAAGATTACGTCGTTGGTGCAGGCGTCGCCCGTAATCAACAGACCACCGTCTCCAGCCAATTCGATCGAGATGTGGCCGGGCGTGTGCCCGCGGCTCTGCAGGATTCGCATGCCTGGAATGATCTCCTGATCGGGCCGAACCAACGTCAGACGGTCTTTGACGGCAAAAAGGTCCCGTTGCGCTCCGCGGGCAAAATCGTGAAGCACCGACGGCAGATGCGTCTCATAGTCCTTGTCGGTCCAGAAGTTCCATTCGGCTTCACTGACGAAATACTGCGCATTCGGATAAAGCACCTTGCCGTCGGCTGTTGTCGTTGCGCCCGAGTGATCCGGGTGAGCGTGAGTGAAAACCACCTTGGTGATCACCTCCGGCGCGACGCCGATGGATTGCAGGTTGGCGGCCAGCTTACCCGCGCTTGCCTGGAAATGACTGCCGGAACCGGTGTCGATGAGAATCAGGTCGTCGCCGTGGCGGATCAGCGGGATGTTGGCCTGGACCGGAGCGGCGGCCGAAGTTCCGCCGAGCCGCGGCATGATCGCCTTGCGCTCTTCAGGCGTGGCGTCGGGCAGCAGGATCTCGACCGGGAGCGTTAGAAAACCGTCGCTGACGACCGTAATGTCGAACGCGCCGTGATGGAAGCGATGGAACTCGGCCGCGATGGCATCGCGGGAAGCGAGCATCGCCGCTGCTGCAGCCGTCAGCTTCAGCAGGTCGCGTCGGGATAATCCATTTGGAATGCTGTCTCGTGTAGTCACAGCCGTCTCCTTTGCTGGGCAGATACGTCATGTGTCGCAGGCGAGCGCGACCGCACTCACCTGCGAATACTCATCCGCATAGCGGCAGCCGTGACGAACGGAGCCGCGGATCCACATGCTTAATCCAGGAAGAACTCCAGCAGGTCGGCGTTGATAACTTCAGGGTGCGTTGTGCACATGCCATGTGGCAAGCCGGCATAAGTCTTGAGTATGCCGTGCTTCAAGAGCTTGACCGAAAGCGGAGCGGAGTCGGCATAGGGAACGATCTGATCGTCGTCTCCATGCATCACCAGGGTCGGTACCGAGATTCGCTGGAGATCCTCGGTAAAGTCCGTTTCGGAGAAGGCCTTGATGCAATCGTAATGCGCCTTTGCACCACCCATCATCCCCTGCCGCCACCAGTTTTCGATGACGCCCTGACTGACCTTGGCACCCGGGCGGTTGAAGCCGTAGAAGGGGCCGGTGGGTACGTCTAGGAAGAACTGCGCACGATTGGCGACGAGCGCCGCACGGAACCCGTCGAAAACCGCGAGCGGCAGGCCGCCGGGGTTCTTGTCCGATTTGACCATGATCGGGGGGACGGCGCCGATCAGAACGGCCTTGGCGACCCGGCCGGGCTTCGCACGCGCGACATAGTGAGCAACCTCGCCGCCGCCGGTCGAGTGGCCGACATGGATGGCGTTCTTGAGATCGAGCGCGTCGGCTAGCGCGATAACGTCCGCCGCGTAGGTGTCCATCTCGTTGCCCTGCCACGTCTGGCTGGAGCGGCCGTGGCCACGCCGGTCATGGGCGATCACCCGATAGCCCTTGTCCAGAAAGAACATCATCTGCGCATCCCAGTCGTCTGCACTGAGGGGCCAGCCATGATGGAAAACAACAGGCTGGGCGGTGGCCGGACCCCAATCCTTGTAGAAGATTTCGGTTCCGTCCGTGGTCTTGATGAATGGCATGATCAGGTCCCTCTTTCTGGATGTGATTGCTTCGATGGTGGCAAGGCACGCCAGCATCCTTCCGGCGCCCATATTATGGAGCGTCCGGCTAGAGCTGGCCCACCGCGCTGCCGTACTACGTCATCATCATGACGCGGCTTTAGCGGCGCTGCGAACCAACGGTAACTTGAGGCAAATATTACAGAATGGAAGATGCCGTTTTGAAGAAATGGTGCGCAGGAGAAGCTAGCCGGTCGTGCCTTCGGACGGACGCGGGGCATGGGACGCATTCGTTATAGATCGGTCCCTGATTGGGAACACGGAGTGTCTACGAATTCAACGGGGCACTGGCCATGATATCGCCAAAGTCAGCATCGACCTTCCTGGAAGGGAGGCGATCTGATGAACGCTGACGAAAACCGCTATATCGAGATCACCACGCGGCTCCGTTCCGCGCAGTCGTTCTGCGAGTTTCTTGCGCACGGCGGCACTGTCCGCATCGCGCAGTCCGATGGCGCGCCATTCCATGACGTGAGCCACCGACTTCTCCAGCAGCATCGCCTGGAGGTCGAAGCCTTGAAGCGAGCCCGTAGGCAACTGTTTCCCGATCGAGTCGACGACGACATCAATCCTTGCCTCTACAGCCTGAACTAGCTGCTCGCTGTGACGCGATCGCATTCGCGGCGGTGCCGGCGGCGAGGCTGGCGTGATCAGCGCAACGTCAAGTTCGAAAACTGTGCGAATTGCCGAGCCCTCGAATTGAGCTCCAAAAATTATCCTGGGTTGCAGGCCCGCCACGTCGTCGGGATCGTCGCGCGCATGTTGACGTGAGTTCGAGGGTGGGCGGGCGGAACCGTGTCACCAATTCCGGAGCGCCGCCATTGTACGATGGTGTCGGCGAGACCCTGGTACAATCGACGCTGGCACTCGACGGTGTAGGATCTGCCAGTGTGCAAAGATTTCGCACGGGGAGTTTTGAATGGATCGGATCGACGCGATGAGTTTTCCTTGCGGCAGTGGGCGAGGGCAATCTGGCTGGTGTGGCGCGAAATCGAGAGGCAGCAACGGACTTCTCGATCGTCTGTGCGATCGGCGTCACCAGCTTTCCTGCGCAACCCTTCGCTTAGCGTTCCGACGCGACGTCGGTGATGGCGCTGGACAACGGAACGCAAACTGAAGATCATTGCCGCGAGCTATGCCCTTGGGAGACCGTCTCCTCGGCGGCTTGACGACATGGAGTTGCGCCGAGCCTTCTTTGCGGGCGTCGGCGCCTGAGCGAGGGAGGCGCGGTGGCCGTGGTTTCCGACCAGCCTGTGACTGGCAGTTGCAATGCAAAGAAGCTGGAAGATCGGGTGCGCAGCCTTGAGACTATTCTCAGACGCAAGGTGTTGGAGAATGAGGCCCTGCGAGAAGCTCTTTCCAATGTGCAATCCGAGAAACCGATTGGGATACCCTTTGACGCCGGGGCCGCGATCAGATTCTCGCAGGCTCTTTCCCGCAACCTCCTCCATTCTACACTCGTTGGGCGTCTTTTGCAGATCTCCGTGGATTATGCAGGCGCCGAGCGGGGCCTCCTGATCTTCATCATCGATAATGCGGCGACGATCAAAGCGGAGGCTGTCGTTCGGGCCTCCGGCATTGAGGTCCAAGCACGAAATGATGCAGTCGGCATGTTCAAGGAGTTGCCGATGGCGATCTTGCAATACGTGATCCGAACGAACGAACCGGTGATACTCGACGATGCATCAACCGACGCTGTCTACGGTCGCGACGAAACGGTGCTCTCGCGAGGAATGCGTTCGACACTTGCGCTTCCGATCCTCTCGCAGTCGAAGCTCATCGCGATACTCTTTCTCGAAAACAACTTCGCACCCTGCGTGTTCACTCCGGATCGAGTCGCGGTGCTCGAACATCTTGCATCGCAGGCCGCGATCTCCTTCGAAAGCGCCGATCTTTACGCCGAATTGGAAAAGAAAGTCGCGCTCCTTGACGTCCTCCCGGTATCCGCTTGGATGCTCGAGCCGAACGGCACTCCCGAGTTCGTAAACCGCTCCGGATTGGAATTTGCCGATCAGTCTTTGGCTCATATCACGTCACATCCAGCCTCATGGATGGACGCTGTTCATCCGGACGATAGAGACGCGGCAACTCGGATTTTCCGTCGGGGTGTTCAGCTAGGACAAGACTTTTCCTTCGAGACACGAAGCCTTAGCGCCCGCGATGGAAGCTACCACCTGCATTTGCATCAAGCGGTTGCGCTACGGGACCGCGAGGGTCAGGTGGTGAAGTTCGTTGGAACGACCACCGATATCGACGAACACAAACGCGGTGAGGAATCGCTACGCACAACACAGTCAGCGCTTGCCCATTCAACCCGGCTTGCCACCCTTAAAGCAGTTGTAGCTTCGCTCGCGCACGAGGTGAGCCAACCGCTATCGGGAATATGGGCGAATGCAGACGCCGGCGCGCGGATGCTGGCTTTAGATTCTCCTGATCTCTCCGGTGTTGCAGAGTCGGTCAAACGAACAATGAGAGACGCAGTGAGGGCAACGGAAATCGTCCAACGGATGCGAGCGATGTTCGCTGAGGCCGCGCCGACTTCAGCAGCGGTGAATATCAACAATGCCGTCAATGAGGTCGTAGCGCTTATCGCGGGCGAACTGGAGAAGGGCGGCGCTACAGTACAAACCAGCCTGTCCGACAGAATACCGCTTGTCGCCGGCGACAAGATCCATTTGCAGCAGGTGATGCTAAACCTGCTGTTGAACGCGATCGAGGCTATGGCTTCCGTTGATGATCGCCCCCGGATTGTCCGGATCGAGACCATCTATGACGATCGGACCGGCGGTGTGCTCGTGAGTGTCCGAGACGTCGGGATTGGACTGGACAAGACGACGCTGGAAAAGCTGTTCCAACCATTATTCACGACCAAAGCGAAGGGTGTTGGTGTCGGCCTTTCGATCTGTCGAACGATAGTCGAAAATCATGGCGGGCGTATATCTGCCGCCGCCAACGCGCGTGAGCCGGGAGCATGCTTTTCGTTCGTCCTTCCGACGCACGAAGCGTCGGAAAAGCAGGCCCCGTCGAAATCGTCGGCCTAAGCCGTGAGGGTGCAATATGATCGTGCAATGGCTCAGCTTGGACGGTCAAAGTAAGTTCCGTTAAGTCATCAACACTCGATGATTAGCCCCTGCACCCTTGACGATCCGCTGTCGTCACGCCGTCGCGGACGCTTGTCGTACGATGCAATGGTTTTCGTTGCTTAGCCTAGGTGTGCTGCATCGGGTGACATGGTCGCGAAGGCACGCAGTCGCTGCGACGGTAGGAAGGTTCGAGAGGCACCGGTAAATGCTCGATGTGCTTGCACTCTGCTTTTTGCGATTGTCTGGGTCGCGATCGAGCCGCTGATGGCGCTCGGCGGGCCTATGCAGAATGACAACCTCTCGAAGGATATGGTGGTAGTCCGGCGTGCTTGGATGCGCGAGGTGCTGACGCGCGATCGAAAGGTGGGCCGTCTCTAGGCGGAAGAGACGGCCCAAGCGGGCCTCCGTAGGCCGCTGGCCCCGGCGGAGGGGAGGGCGCCGGGACATGTCGCCGGTCTTGAACGTGCGTTCGAGAGTGGGAGGTCAACGACAGGTCCAGGGTAACCCGCTGCGGCAGACGATTTAAGTGCACTTAGGTATTGGTCAGAGGGTCTGCGCCCCGTGGAGAAATTCCCGATACCATGGTGCAATTGGAGGAGCGAGCACAGTGGCAGATTGTAGGCGCATCGATCGGCAGGATCTGCAGGGCCTTTGTCCGGAATTGCCTTCTGAAGCCGCTTTCGGACAACAGCCATCCTGCTATTGTGTTGGCACGCAGTCCGCTCGGTCAACGAAGTGCAGTGTGTGAAACAACCGAACCTGGGTGCTGAAATGAACAGCGCGTTTACAAGACAGCCAGCGAACGAGGCCTTCCGCCAGACCGCATTCCTCGACAGCACGAATGCTTCCTATGTTGAGGAGCTACAGGCGATGTTCGCCAAGAATCCGAACTCCGTGGGTCCCGAATGGCGCGATTTTTTCGACCAGCTTGGCGACGACATCGGCGACGTCGCGAAGGGGGCGTCATGGAAGGATGCGAATTGGCCCGTTCCACTTCAAGGTGAACTCATCGCGGCGCTGGACGGCAACTGGCAGCAGACAGTGTCGGCAAAAGCCGAGGCTGATGCGACCGGCGATCGTACGGTCTCTGCAGAGTTTGACGCACGGGACACCGCGCGTGCCCTGGCGTTGATCGGGAGTTACCGGACCAGAGGACATCTTGCGGCGGACCTGGATCCCCTCGGTTTGAGTCCACGCGCACAGAACCGCGAACTGGAACCATCGTTCCATGGGTTTGAAGACGTGGATCTGGACCGTCCGGTCTACATAGGCGGCGTCATGGGCTTGGAATCGGCGAGTGCACGTCAACTGGTCTCGGCCTTGCGCAGCGCGTACTGCGGAAAGATTGGCTTTGAATACATGCACATTGCCGACCCCGCCGGGCGCGAATGGATGCAACGGCAGGTCGAAGGGCAGAGGTATCAGCCGGAGGGGACGAAGAAGCGTGCCATCCTTCAGACACTTGTCGAGGTCACCGGGTTTGAACGCTTCCTCGGCAAGAAGTTCGTGGGTACGACGAGGTTCGGGATCGATGGCGCGGAAACCACGATCGTCGCACTTGAGGAGATAATAGCGCGGGGAGCTGAACTGGGCGTTGCCGAAGTGGTCCTGGGCATGGCCCACAGAGGGCGCCTCAACGTACTGGGCCAAGTCATCAAAAAGCCGCACCGGGCCATCTTCAGCGAGTTCAAGGGGGGGGCCTCGTTTCCTGACGACGTGGAGGGATCTGGAGACGTCAAGTATCACCTTGGAACCTCTTCGGACCGCATCGTCGATGGCAGGCAAATGCATTTGTCGCTGGTGGCGAACCCCTCCCATCTGGAGGTCATTGACCCCGTCGTTCTGGGCAAGGTGCGGGCCAAGCAGGAGCAGAGGGGTGACTCCGTCGAGCGATCAAGCGTGATGCCGTTGCTGATCCACGGAGATGCGGCCTTCGCAGGCCAAGGCGTCGTCGCGGAAAGCCTGGGGCTGTCTGGGCTAAAGGGCTATCGAACCGGTGGATCAGTCCATCTTATAATAAACAATCAGGTGGGATTCACGACTGATCCAAGTTATGCGCGTTCTTCTCCTTACCCTTCCGACGTCGCCAAGGCCGTAGATGCTCCCATTTTTCACGTCAACGGAGACGATCCGGAAGCCGTTGCATGGGTCGCGCGGCTTGCGACCGAGTACCGGCAGACGTTTCACCGGCCGGCGGTCATCGATCTGATATGCTTCAGGTTGTTCGGCCATAACGAGGGCGACGAGCCTTCATTCACGCAGCCGGCGATGTACAGGGAAATACGATCGCATCGGTCAAGTCTGGAGCTGTACGTCCAGCGGCTTGTCGCCGAGGGGATTATGACCGAAGCCGACGTTGACGCAGCCGGGGCAACATGGTCGGCTTATCTCGAAACAGAACTGGAAGCGTCAAAGAGCTACCGGCCCAACAAAGGCGACTGGCTCGACGGCCGATGGGCGGGATTGGAACGTGGTGAACCTGAAAGCGAAGAAACGTCGGATAGTCCGACAGGTGTTGATCTCGGAGTGCTACGGGATATCGGGCGGGCGATAACTGCTCTCCCCGATCGCTTTGCAGCGCATCCGACCGTCATCCGGTTCCTCGAAGCTCGCCGCAAGGCAGTCGAGAGCGGACGGGATCTCGACTGGTCTACGGCCGAGGCTCTCGCCATGGGTTCTCTTGCGAGACAAGGCGATCGCGTGCGCCTGTCCGGCCAAGACAGCGAAAGGGGAACCTTCTCTCAGCGTCATTCCGTGATCATCGATCAGGAGACCGGCGACCGCTATCTACCGCTATGTCATCTAAGCGTAGACCAGGCGCCGTGCGAAACCTTCAACTCGATGTTGTCTGAGGTTGCCGTGCTGGGATTCGAGTACGGCTACTCTTTGGCGGAGCCGCATTGCCTCGTCATGTGGGAGGCTCAGTTCGGAGATTTTGCAAACGGAGCCCAGGTGATATTCGATCAATTCCTGTCGTCGGCCGAAAGAAAATGGCTGCGCATGTCAGGCTTGGTCTGCCTCTTGCCACACGGATATGACGGACAGGGGCCTGAGCATTCGTCGGCTCGCCTCGAGCGCTATCTGCAGAACTCCGCAGAGGGCAACTGGCAGGTCGCTAATTGCACTACTCCTGCCAACTACTTCCACCTGCTTAGACGACAGGTAACGCGGCCTTTTCGCAAGCCGCTCATTCTCATGACGCCGAAGAGTCTTCTGCGGCATAAGAGGTGCCGCTCCGATCTCAACGAACTGGGTCTCGGATCGTCATTTCGGAGAATTCTTCGCGACGATGCGGAGAACGACGGCGACCTCGTCGAGACTCCGTCGATGCGAAGAGTTCTCTTGTGCTCAGGCAAGATCTATTTCGATCTCGAGGCAGAACGACGCAAGCGCGGCGTCACCGACGTCTACATACTGCGGCTCGAGCAACTCTATCCGTTCCCCGCAAAGGCGCTTGCTCTCGAGCTGAACCGGTTCGGGACAGCCGAAATATGTTGGTGCCAGGAAGAGCCGAAGAATATGGGCGCTTGGTCTTTCGTCGAAGCCTACGTGGAGTGGTCATCGGGGCAGGGACGCGGCCTGGCGCAGCGGCCAACCTATATCGGCCGCGCCGCGTCGGCCTCTACTGCTACTGGACAGATGGCACGGCACGTCGCCGAGCTCCAGGCGATAATGGACCGGGCCTTCGCTACCGATTGATCTCTTAGACTGGACGGGCCGATCGAATGGAACTTGAACTTCAAACAGCCAACGAGAGCACTAAGCGGTCGCGTGCGGCTGACCTACTTGAATATTACGGATGATGCTCTTGATACGGCGCTTCGAGGAGCGCGCAGGCCAGATGTATGGGGCAGGCCTGATTGGCGGCTTTTGTCATCTGTACATCCGACAGGAGGTGATCGATGGGAATGCGGGCCGCATTCATCCACGGCGATCAGGTCATCACCAGTTACAGGGGGCGCGGGCACACGCTGGCCGCCGGCATGAGCCCGCGATCAGTTATGGCGGAACTCTCGAGGAGGCCGTTCGCCAACGCTGCAAACGGCAAATGACAACTAGGAAATCAGATATGGATTCCGCGACCATCATCAGAGCGCTGGCCCATCCGACGCGACTAAATATCCTAAAGTGGCTGAAGGATCCTGACCGGTATTTTGGGCCGCAGGGATATCCAATTGATTTAGGGGTTTGCGCCAGCCAATTCCAGCGCGACGGAATGGCTCAGTCGACGGCATCCGGTCATCTCAAAGTACTAACGGACGCTGATTTACTGAGCGCCAGGAAGATCGGGCAGTGGAAGTTCTACCGAAGGAATGAGGCAGCCATATCGAGCTTTCTGCATCAGCTCACAACAGAAATTTAGGCCGGCTCAAGCGCCCGTCGCAGTGAATATTTCTTTTGGCGGTGGGGTAACGCCCCGACGGAAGCGACTTCTGTATTCGACCGGCGTGACGTTGATGCGGCGGACGAAAGCTCGCCGAAAGGCGCTCTGATCGTTAAAGCCGCACAAGGCTGCTACGCGCTTCAAGGGAACGTCGCCCTCTTCAAGCATTCTTCTCGCGGCATCCACCCTGACGGCTTCGACGTAGTCCCCTGGCGTCATGTCAGTTTCGCGTTTGAACGTGCGGGCGAAGTTGCGCGCGCTCATCCCAAGACGAGACGCCAGCGTCTCCACGGCGAGATCATTGGCGATATGTTCCGCTACCCATTGAGTTATCTCGCGAATAGGCCCCATTTCAGAGACCTGAGCTTCAAGATGCACGCTGAATTGCGACTGACCGCCTGGACGCTGCAGGAAAAGTATTAGCTCTTTCGCGACCCTCAGCGCCACGCCCCGACCGAAATCTTCCTCGACCATCGCGAGTGCGAGATCCATGCTCGCCGTTACACCGGCACTGGTGTAGACGGTTCCGTCTTTGATGAAAATCGTATTCGGCTGGACGTCGATCGCTGGGAACATCTTTCTGAGCCTTGTCGTGGAATTCCAGTGCGTCGTTGCGCGTCGTCCGTTGAGAAGGCCTGCGCTGCCCAGCAAAAAAGCTCCGGTGCAGATAGAAGCCAGCCGGCGCACCTGGACGGATCCGCTCTTCACCCAATCGACCAACTTGGGGTCCGCCTCGAAGTCTTGAACGCGCGGGCTGCCAGCAATTAAAAGCGTGTCGAACCCTTCCAGCGATTCGTCGATGGTCCGATCAGGGAGCAGGCGCCCGCCGTTAGACGCCACGACCGGCTCCCTGTCCCGCCCGACGACAGCTAGCTCGTATCCGGTCCTCCCATTAATGAGCTTGTTCGCTTCAGAAAAGACGTCCATCGGTCCCGCGACGTCCAGCATTTGCACGCCGGGCATGGCTAGTATCGCTATGCGCATGAGCTTACTCCTCGCGCCGGCCACCAGAGTCCGCCGAAATCTTCCGCGCCTACTTTGCCGGCGGCGGTGGCTGTCGGACAATAGTACTTTGGCATCGACTTACTCGTAACTCGCTCGGAGACGAGCGTACTCCTCAACAAGGCGCTGCAGCGAAAACGATCGATTTAGCCCGCTGGGATTGGGCAGTACCCAGACCTCCGCGCCGGCGAATGTCATGGCTTGCCGGCCCCAGTCAAAGCGTTGCGATGCGCAGAGACTGGCAAATGCCGGCTTCCCAAGGAACGCCAGCCTTTTCGGCCGAAAAGCCCGTAACTTGCGTTCGAATTCCGGCGCGGCGGAGGCGTAGTCCTGGGGACCGAGTTCGACGGCGCTTTTTGTCGCACGAGATACGAAGGCCGTGACGCCGCAACCGTATTCCAGAACCTGGCGCTCCTGATCCGCGCGCAACAGATACGGGGTGAAGCCGGAAAGATGAAGGACGCGCCAAAACCGGTTGCTCGGTGATGAAAAGTTGTGCCCGTCCCGGACAGCAGAGGTCGCCGGGTTCAGCCCGCAGAAAACTACAGAGAGGTCAGGCGCCAAGACGTCCGTCAGCCCCGCGGGTGAGACCGTGGGGCCCGGCGCCTCGTTCTGGGGACCTCGTTCACTCATACAAGTGCGCGGCCATCCCCGGTGATCACTGAACTCAGATCGACCGCCTCGTCCGAAAGGATCATTTCGTTGTGGGGTTTTCCGGATGGAATCATAGGCAGACAGTTTTCCGTCTTTTCTACTCGACAGTCGAAGATTACGGGACCGGGGTGGGCCAGCATCTCAAGGATCTTTCCATCCAGTTCCGCCGGGATCTCAGCTCTCATTCCCTTGGCGCCGTAGGCCTCCGCCAACTTCACGAAATCGGGCAGGCTTTCCGAGTAGGAGTGACTATATCGCTCATCGTGTAGCAACTCTTGCCATTGTCTGATCATCCCCATGTACTCGTTGTTCAAAATGAAGATCTTGACGGGAAGCTTGTACTGCACCGCCGTGGACATCTCCTGGATATTCATCAGGATGGAGGCTTCTCCGGCGATATCGATGACCGTGCTCGTCGGATGGGCGAGTTGAGCCCCGATTGCTGCGGGGAGGCCGTAGCCCATTGTGCCAAGCCCGCCTGAAGTCATCCAGCGGTTCGGTTCATCCAGGCTGAAGAACTGTGCTGCCCACATCTGGTGCTGCCCGACTTCGGTCGTCACATAAACGTCCCGGTTAAGGGTGAGGGCGCGCAATCGTTCGATGGCATATTGTGGTTTGATGACCTCGTCGGACTTCCGGTAGCCGAAGGCGTTGCGTGATCGCCACTTTTCGATCTGTTCCCACCAGACCGAGAGCTGGTCTTGGCGGCTTGTGGTCGAGGTTTTCGGCCAAGCGGCGATCATGTCGTCGAGCACCGAGCAGGCGTCACCGACAATCCCGACGTCCACCTGGACGACCTTGCCGATTGACGAGGGATCGATGTCGACATGGATCTTGCGCGAACCGGGAGAGAATGCGTCCAGCCTACCCGTGACGCGATCGTCGAACCGGGCGCCCACGCAAAACATCACGTCGCAGTCGTGCATCGCGTGGTTCGCCTCGTAGGCGCCGTGCATCCCAGGCATTCCAATCCAAAGCGGATCGGAAGCAGGAAACGCACCCAGACCTGTCAACGTCGATGTGACCGGGGCGCCCAGAAGAGCCGCGAACTGTCTAAGCCGCTGGCTCGCCGCTGGGCCTGAATTGATTATCCCGCCGCCGCTGTAGATGATCGGCCGTCGTGCTTTCGCCAACAAGGCTATCGCCTGGTCAATAAGTAAGGGGGATGCCTTGGTCTGCGGCTCAAACCGATGCAGAGGTCGCGCTTCCGCTGGCCCGACATATCTTCCTACCTTGACCTGAATATCTTTGGGGATGTCGATGACGACTGGACCCGGCCTGCCAGTGGTTGCGATACGGTACGCCTCATGCAACACGTGGGGCAGTTCCTCGATGCTTCTGACCAAATAGCTGTGCTTGGTACACGACCTGGTTATACCGATAGTGTCCGCCTCTTGGAACGCGTCCGTACCTATCAGATGCGTAGGCACTTGGCCCGTGATCACGATAAGTGGGATCGAGTCCATCAGCGCGTCCGCAATTCCGACAACGGTGTTGATCGCTCCGGGGCCGCTCGTGACGAGCACGACGCCGGGCTTTCCGCTGGAGCGCGCATAGCCTTCAGCCGCATGTGCGGCACCTTGCTCGTGGCGAACCAGAATATGCCGCAGCCTCGGCTCGTCGAGCATGGCATCATAAATCGGCAGAACGGCGCCACCGGGGTATCCGAAAAGCACTTCGACGCCATGATCTGCAAGCGCCCGAACAACCATCTCCGCTCCCGACATTTCGTCCGGCGCGGACGGCATAGCGTATTCGTTTGGTTTCATCCTTAAATTCCATTCGGTACGAGAAAGCTTCCACTTCGCTTTCGCGCCAGTATATAGAATTCGAGCATGACCGAATTGTCTTGCTGGGGGCAAAAACGGACAGATGCGCGTCCATTGCTGCCAGCGTCACTACCGACGCCTGAGCTTCATGGCGCCGGGGGTATTCCAGCGATGTGCGCCATGAGCCTTCTGACGCTCAGTTCCTGATCAAGCTCGTTCACCAGCAGTTTGAACCAGCTTAGGCCGACCCAGAGAGTTACCTTGTCGTCTACGTCCTCTGCGCGAACCTGACCTCGTTCCGCGCCCCTCTTCAGCATCTGTCTCACGTCGGCGGTGCGGGCGGGCAGGAACCGCTCCCGCAATGCGTCCAGAGCCTCGGACGCGCCCTGCGCTTCGGCAATGAGACTTTTCAATGCCGCGCCGGCAGGATGCGAGGCCCAAAAGCGCCACAAGCTGACAGTGTACTGCTCCAGGTCGTCCAAAAGATCACCGGTATCGGGAACTGGAACTGAAAGATGGCGCTCCGCCGTGTAGATCGCGATGAAAAGGTCCGCCTTTGTAGGATACCATCGGTAGATCGTCGTCTTGCCCGATCCCGCCCGGCGAGCGACTTCCTCGACCGAAAATCCGATGTACCCCTTCTCGGAGATCACTTCGCGCGCCGCCGCAAGCACGGCCGCCTCCGCCTCGGGATTGCGGCGGGCTCCGGTGGACTTGCGAGGTTTGGCGAGAGGCTTTGGCAGACTGGTCATACTTCAGGGGTAACTCAGGTTGAAGGTCAGGATCAACCGCGAAGCGCGAGGCTTATTTAAAAGCTTGACGGTCGCGCGCGCGGGATGAAGCCTGGAACGCCGGTGTCGACGACCGAATTGAACCGGATCTCGGTCTCGATCTTCTGGTCGATCTCGACCAGCGCTTCCTCGGGAATAGAGAGCAGGTTGGCGTTTTCCATGATGCGACTTGGCGTTACGGACGTCGTCAGAAAGGCTGTTCCTCGCTGAGCGGCCCATGCAAGAGATACTTGGGCTGGAGTCATATCAAGGCGGCTGGCGACGTTCTGGATCACCGGATCCTCAAGGAGGTTCGGTTCCATGCCATGTCCCAGGGGTGCGAAGGCCAATAATACGATTCCTTCCCGCTTGCAGTACTCGAGCATCTCCCATTCAGGAAGATAAGGGTGTGATTCAACCTGAACGATGGCAGGCTTTATCCTTGCTGCTTCGACGACGAGCTTCAGTTTCGGCAATGTGACGTCGGAGAGACCGATCGCCCTGCATTTCCCGCCATCGACAAGTGCTTCCAGCGCGCGCCATGTGTCGATCAAGTTCACCTGATCATCATAGATGACGGCGCCATGCTCATCGCGTGGATCGTGTTCATCTCCCGGCTGAAAGGCAAACGGCGTGTGTATGAGGTATGCGTCTACGTAGTCCACCTGCAGTCTGAGGCAGCTCGCTTCAAACGCGGCCTCGACCCGCTCTGGCCTGTGATTGGTGTTCCACAGCTTCGTGGTGATAAAGATGTCCTCGCGGCCGACCAACCCGGCGCTGAATGCATCCTGTAAAGCTTCCCCGATCACATGCTCATTCAGATAGCGCTCCGCGCAGTCGAAGTGGCGGAAGCCACTTTCGATGGCCAGCTTGACCGCGTTCTTTGTCGCCATAGGGCTGGGTATCAACGTCCCGAAGCCGACAACCGGAATATGGCCGCGGCCGTCCAGGAGAGGAAGGCGGCGATCGCGAGGCGCTACCGTTTCTTTCATTGTATGCTCCTTGGTTGAGAAAACATCGATGCGACAGCGCTCATTGCGCTACGGCAACAGATGTCTCGGTCGAAATTACTGCGAGGCATCCACGTCGACCCGTCGTTCGATCGTGAAAAGTTCTTGAGCACGGCTGACCCCTCGTAAAGTGTGAGCGCCAACCGACAGCAGGCAACCTCCGTTGTCCGCCTCCAGCGCTGAGGCAAATGTCGACGATATCAGGAGGTCCCTTTCGAGCGAGCGGCAGAGCGAGGCAATCCTGCTCACCTCGTTCACCGTCGGTCCGATGACCGTGAAATCCAATCGCTCCCGTCCGCCAATATTGCCGTAGAAGACGTCGCCGAAGTGCAGAGCCAGATAGACTTCCGTCACGGCGCGGCCTTCGATCCTGCGGCGCGCGTTCAGATCAACGAGCTTCTTGTCGAGCAAGCCCCGCCCGTGCAGCGCTGCAGCGCAGGCCTCCTGCGCAGTAGCTCCTCGAAAGATCGCGAGAGTGCCGTCGCCCATCAGCTTGAGCACTTCGCCGCCTGCAGCATTCACCGACGAAATGACCGCCTCTGCGTAGTCGTTGAGCATCGGGATGATCTCCTGCGGATCGGATAGGTCCGAGATGCGGGTGAAGTTCGCGAGATCCGAGAACCAGAGAGCGGCGGCAATCTGATCGGTCTTGTCTCGACGCATCCGGCCGAGCAGCACATGTCGTGCGGCATCCTCACCGAGATAAACCTTGGCAATTGTCTGCGCGACGCCGCTGATGGCGACGCACTTCGTCGCGAGCGCCAGACAGGGTGCGAGCGCTTTAAGCGCGTTGAGATCCGCTTTCGAAAAGCCGCCGGGTGCTCGTGTTGCAAACTGCGAAAAGAAGCAATCGATCTCCCCGATCGTTCCGTTGTCTCCGAACCTATGTGCTAAGGCCACAAAATCTGTGAACCCATCTGCCTTCATGGAGTCGAGCAGATAAAAGTCACCCGCATCACCATGGCAAAAGCGCCTCCTTACTTCGAGGTCGCCAGTCGTACGCAGGTAGAAGAAGGCGGTCCGTTCCCAGTTTATCGCGAGGCTTCCACCCGTTCCCAATCCGAACTCTGACAACCTCTCGATCGCCTGATTAGCGTCCCATCTGAAAGCGCGACGCTCGTACATGGGATGCAGCGCCTCGATCACCGCACTGGCTCGTTCCACCGGAACGCCAGACGCCGCGCAACGTACGCAGAAGCCGGCCAGCAAGTCGGCCTCGGGCATTCCTTCGATGCCCGACTGCATCAGCCAGGCGGTCAACTCTGCAACTCGGTTGTCTTTCATTGGCATGTCAAAGCAGTCTGTTGGCAAGAATCTGCGATTTTAGCGGGTCGTAAGTGGATGCGCGGGTGAGGGAGCCATGAGAGAAACAACGAGCAGTCCAGCGACCGCTGCAGCGAACGTAAGCCAAAACCCGTCGATATAGGCTAGAACATTAGCCTCCCTTTGCACGATCGAAGCGAGCACGCCCAATCCCCGCTTCAAAGCATCCGCGGACGTCGAACCGCTCGAGGAACCGGAACCGAGACTGGAGAGCATCGAGTTCCATCCGGGCGTCGTGCCGGTGACGTGAAGACCGATGAGGTTGGAGTGCAACTGCTCGCGCTGCCGAATCCAGGTCGTCATCGTGGTGGCGACGGTTTCAGAGCAGATCAGACGCATGACCTGAACATATGCTGTGAGCGACACGGCCCGCGCAGGATTCACGTTGCTGAAAAGCGTTGCCACGGCGGCAAGGAACACCAGCTCTTCTCCAAACGTTTGAAGAACGACTATCAGACGGAATTCGGGCAGCGCCCACAGGTTGGTGAGTTGGGTGCCCAACCATGCCGAGACAAGAAAACATGAGAACCCGAGGATCAGGGTGGCCCTCTGCTTGATCGTCCTTACCAGCACCACAGCGGTGCCGGTGGCTACCAGGAGGAGTGCAATAGCAAGCGGCGCCGAAAAATCGCCCACTTGCTCGGGGCGCAGTCGCGTGACCGAGACCAGGAAGTTCGGCTCGAGAAGCGAGCTCCCTAAGCTGGTGGTCATGAAACAAGCGATTGCCGCAAAGCCCAAGGCCACATTCCGAGAGAAGAGCACGGAAATATGCGCCCACGGATGCGTTACGCGCGCCTCATGCAAGAGGAATACGAGGACCAGAAAAGCGCTGGCGATCATCAATGAAACGACCATTCCAGATCGAAACCAATCCAATCGATTCCCCTGATCCAATGCAAAATAGAGCGTGGTCAAGGCGACGCCGAAGAGCGCCATGCCGCCCCAGTCCGCACGGCTCAGCAACTCCCGGTCCGTTACGACCGGCTTCGCGCCATACCAGAACAGGATTCCGACCATGGGAGCAATCAAGGCGCCCTGCCAGTACAGCCATTGCCAACCGATCGTCTGGGTGTAGCTTCCCGCCGTGTAGAGACCGAGATTCTGGGCGAACGGTATCCGGAGCACGTAGAAAGCCAGCGCGAAGATCCAGTACCTGCGGTCGAGATTCTTGAACGCTATCATCAGCGTTGCGCCGACGAACATTCCGAGGACCACAGCTCGCAGCGCGTGCAGAACTGCAAGCACTTCGAACGAATGCTGGAAGGGGATGAGAACCGACACCGTCGAGTAGAGCGCCACGGGCACAGTCATCACCCGCTTGACGCCAAAGACGGCTATCAACCAGCCGACGCTCGGGGCGACCAGTATCTGAGGCGCTGTCGCAAACGTGCTCAGCCACGCGCCTTCGTCGAAGCTCAACCCGAACGCTCCGCGCAGGTCCGCAAGGCCGATGTTTGCCGTCCGGACGTCGAACGCGGTCAATATCGACGCCAGAACCATTGCCACGGCAACAAAACCTTGCCGCGGCAGGTCGCTGCCATTTCCGGTCTTAGTCATGGCCTTCGGCCTCGGTGTCTATCTTCGTGATGACCGACATTCCTGGCCGAAGCCTTTCGAAGTGCGGCTGCTTTGCATCGAGCTCGACGCGAACCGTCAGGCGCTGAGCAACTTTGGTGAAATTGCCGGTGGCGTTGTCGGGTGGAAGCAGGGCGAAGGTCGAGCCGCTGGCAGGCGAAATCTTCGAGACGGCGCCATGAAACGTCTCTCCGGGAAGGAGGTCCGCTGTCACCTCTACCGATTGCCCTTCGCGAACTCTCGAGAGCTGGTTTTCCTTGTAGTTCGCAAGAACGTACACATGGGGAAGAGGGACGATCGAAATGAGACTGGTGCCAACGCTCACATAGTTGCCGATTTGCACATTTCGTCTGGCGACAATGCCATCGATCGGCGCACGAACGGTCGTATACCCGACGTCCAGCCGCCGAGCAGCGACGTCCGCTTCGGCCAGGTCGACATTCGCCTGCAGGACTTCGCGTTGTTTTGCGAGGACTTCCAGCTTCACCTGTTGCGCATCTACATTCGCTTTGGCGGTCTTGGAATTCGCCGAAGCTCGCTCGAACGCCGCCGTAGCCTTCTCGAGGTTTTGAACGGAGCTTGCTCGGCCGTCCAAGCCCAGCCGGGTCTGACGCTGGAGCTCCTTGTCCGCCTGGACCTTATCGGCTTCCGACGCTTGGCGTTGCGCCGCAGCCACGTCGATCTGCGTGAATTGAAAAGTACGCTGCGTCGAATTGTCTTCGAGCTGGGCGCGCGCGGCCTCAAGCTTCGCCTCGGCGGAACGCAATGCCACTTCGTATGGCTTCCGATCGATCGAAAAAAGAAGATCGCCGGTTTTGACACGCGTGTAATCGGCTACAGGCACCAACTCGACCGTCCCGCCGATGCGCGCACTTACGGACGAGACATCGGCAAAAACCGCCGCGTCGTCGGTAGATTGAACGCTTCGCGCGGCGACCCATGAGTCCCAGTTCGCCCCGGCTGCGACCACTGCGCCCAGTGCTATAATGATTGCCGAACTGGGGACGATCAACGATGAACGGTTGCGGACTGCCGCCACCGGAGCCGTGGGAGCCGCCGACGCTTTTGCTTCCCCCGGCTGCGGCACGAGCGCCGTTACATTGTTTTCGTGTGCCAAGCTCCAATTCCTTTTCTTTGACCACGCCATGACTTCATCCGTCGTGATGGACCTCGCGGTCCGCGATTGCAGAATTCGTTCGCCGCTTCCGTCGCTGGAAGGCGGGCCGTCTCGTCGACGGTCAACCGTAAGAATCCTGAGACGCTTCATATATACGATACGTATCGTATCGAAAAGGACTGTTTCATGAATTCTCGCCGGTACTGCTATTCGTTTTTGCTGACACTGGACGGGGGTATCAGATCATCCGGCGGCGCTACACGCCACAGGACTTAGGTATCGCCGATACTATCGTATGATGGTTCGACAGGTTGTGAGATGGTTCGATAGGCGCGCTGGACGCTCCGCCCTCGATGGCAACGAGACTTTGAGGTAACCCGATGGCCCGACTACTATCTGTCAACGTAGGTTTGCCCAAGACCATCTCCTGGCACGGCAGGGAGGTCCGGACCGGCATCTGGAAGGAACCCGTTGCCGGGCCCAGGATGGCAAGGCGCCTGAATATCGATGGGGACGGCCAGGGTGACCTGGCGGGGCACGGCGGTGAGAACCGTGCGGTGTACGTGTACCAGATCGAATCCTATGACTACTGGCAACGTTTCCTCGGTCGGAGTGACTTTGTCTTCGGACAATTCGGCGAAAACTTCACGGTAGAAGGGCTGTCAGATGCGGAAGCGTGCATCGGAGACCAATACCGGATTGGCAAAGCGTTGTTCGAAATCTCGCAACCACGCGTGACCTGCTATCGCCTCGGGATCCGTATGGATGTCCCAGAGATGGCGTCGCTTCTCGTCTCCCATGGTAGGCCGGGGTTCTATATGCGGGTCTTGGAGGAGGGGCTGGTCGAGGCGGGCGACGACGTCGAGATGGTCGCCGCCGGACTCAACCGGTTGACGATCTCGGAGGTCGACGCCCTGCTATATAAACCCGACCATCCCATCGACCGTCTCGACCTTGCGATCGACAATCCGGCATTGAGTCTGGGCTGGCGGCAGTCCTTCGAGAAGTTGAGGGACGCTAACCTCGACGGTCGGGCCAGCGGAAACGCAGGTCTGGCCGCGTACCCGCAGCCTGATCCGGCCTGGGAGGGATTTCGCGAATTCCGAGTGAGCCGGAAGACGTTCGCGAGCAGCGACGTCGTCTCGCTGGAGTTGGAGCCGAGCGACGGGCTCCCGATCGGCGACGCCCTTCCTGGGCAATTCGTCGTAATCGAGTTGAAGCCGACCGCTTCGATCCCGTGGCTGAGAAGCTACTCCCTATCAGCGCGGCCGGATAGTAGAGGGTTTTCCATTAGCGTGAAGCGTGAAGTTGGCGGAAGCGCTAGCGGCTACATCCACGACACCCTGGTCGTCGACGACGTCGTCGGCTTGAGCGCCCCGCGTGGCGCGTTCGTTCTTCCGCAGGGTGACGGTCCCGTGGTGTTAACAAGCGCCGGGATTGGAGTGACGCCAGTGCTTGCAATGCTTGAGGCGTTGGCGGAAGAGGGGACAGAACGGGAGATCTGGTGGCTTCACGGCGCGCGGAACGGTCTGCAACATCCGTTTGGTGAAACTGCCCGTCGGTTCCTGTCATCGATCCCACGCGCCCACAGCGTGATCTGCTACAGCTCACCGACGCCGATGGACGTCATTGGACGCGACTACGACCGCAAATCCCGACTGAATTCGGATGTGCTCAAATCCTTGCCCTTGCCCCTCGACGCCGAATACTGCATCTGCGGTCCCGCCGAATTCATGAGCGATCTCATTGAGTTTCTCCGATCGTCGGGGGTCGATAGGAGCCGCATCCACTCCGAGGCATTTGGGCCGGTTTCCTCGATCACGCCCGGCATCGCGGCGGTCGAGGGACGTCGTCCGCATCAGCCTCCCGGAGAACGGGGAACTGGACCATTGATCACATTCGCCAGGAGCGGGCTCAGCGTCGCGTGGAGTTCAAACTACGACAGCCTGTTGAATTTTGCCGAAGCCTGCGACCTCCCGGTGCGCTGGTCTTGCCGCGCTGGTGTCTGTCACACGTGCGAGACGGCGCTAATTTCTGGTGCCGTCGTCTACGATCCCCAGCCGTTGGACACGGCTGCGAAGGGAAACGTCCTCATCTGCTGTTCCAAGCCCAAAGCGAATGTAATCCTCGATCTTTAAGCTTATGGAGCCGCCCGCTGTTGCTCGTGCCGTGATTTATCGCTTCAGGAGCCATCGAATGCTCCCGATTGCGATGGCCAGCACGATCGCACTTGAGATGATAAGGAGGAACGGCGCGATCATCCCCAGAACTGGACCATCAGTCCGCGCTGCCATTTTCATCGATGCACTGGTAAGCGCCGTGAGCCCGAACGTAATTCCCCAGTAGGATAGATCGAGAGGCTGCCGCCTGATCCACGGGATCAAACGGGCGAGTATCAGTAATTGAAGCAGGCCATATCCAAAGAGAGCATGCGAAAGCGGATCCGGGTGCCCGGTGGTGCCACTCAGATATGCAAGGCACCCGACAGCAGGCGGCGCCAGT
The DNA here is from genome assembly GCF_024808825.1 of Rhizobium sp. BK661. NCBI lineage: Bacteria > Pseudomonadati > Pseudomonadota > Alphaproteobacteria > Hyphomicrobiales > Rhizobiaceae > Rhizobium > Rhizobium sp. BK661. Next base: position 341,740 of record NZ_JANTYT010000006.1, read on the forward strand.
TGAATGCCCAGCATGGGGCGGAGCAATTCTGGCAACTCCTTGTTCGTGAGAAGCCTGTGCAGGACCACCGACTCTATCGCCAACCAGGAGAAGAACCCGGCGCCAAACGCCAACTGGCTCCAGTCTGAATGGCCGAAAGCGCTTGCGGCGATCGCGGTCACGAACGATCCCGCGCCGGCTGGGAGATATAGGGCGGCCGTGGTGGAAACTGGATCGCGGTTTCCCTCCCACAAGGAACCTGTCAACCAGACTCCGAAAACGACCGTGAATATAGCGCCAAATGCGAATAGGCTCACTCCCGCGAGCCAGGAATATGGCAGGACACCGAGCGCAATGAGCATTGACGACACGCCGAGAAGGCCGACGAAGCAGCTCTGCACCGGATTGGAGAATTCGGCGAGTGCTTCATCTCTCGCGAGCGCCCATTTGGTTAGAAACAGAAGGGTGAATACTACCCAGATCGCGCCGGCACAGAGATATAACGCCTCGCCGATAATCGTCGGAAGCCTCCACAATTCCGCAGCGAGGCGCCAGTTCGTCGCCAACCCGGATAGACCCAGAACGCACCCGAAATAACTTGCCTGGACTCTAGGAAATAGCACCGCACCATAGGTGGATCCCAAGCTTCCGTTGGTCGATAATCTGCTCACGAACGCCTCCATTTTTATAGTCAAGCGCCTTCGATGGTCGCCGACGGTCTCCGGATCGGGCAAACGCGTTGCTCTGACGCGCCTCGACAGGTGGGTGCGGTTGATCCAGAGAGGCTCCAAATCTGAAAGGATGAATATCTGCGGCAGGTTCTGCAGCGGTCGCGTCGCGGCAGGAAAGGACAATCTGCACCGCAGCCGAAGCTGCGCCGGCAAGCACCTTCCTACGGATGTGATGCGCAAACGCAATCATCGAACACTCCTGCCTTTCGAAGCGGAAAGCCTCTCACTGAACCGAGTTTCGATCTATTGCACCATGGTGTCAGGGAGCCGGCGAAGCGATCTATGTTCAGTCGTTCGGACCGTCCGAAGGAAGCCGCGGCTACCCCTGTGTCGCGTCGAGAGCTCAGTAGCGCCCCCCATGTGGGACCGTCGTCAGAATCTCGAACCGTCGGCCGACCGAGGCTTTATCAACGATGGAGTGCAGAGGCGACTGCCTTGCGAAGTTCGTCAACGCACAGCGGCTTATACAGGCAGTCGATCGCTCCCATTGATATCAGCCGGTCTCGAAGAATTTCGTCCTCGACGCCCGTGATGAATACGATCGGAATATCGCGTCCGCTGGAGATCATTGATTGAAAAAGTTCCGGGCCAGACATTACCGGCATCGCGACGTCCAGAACGATGCATTCCACCTCAGCTATCCGAGGAGAGCGCAGAAAATCATTCGCGGATGAAAATGTCTCGACGTCGAACCCGAGAGAACCAAGCAAACCAGACAGAGATTCGCGCACCGACACATCGTCGTCTACGACGGATATGAGCGCACGCAGATCCACCATCATCACCTCCGGAATTGGGTTCCAGCTTGCCCTCTTTTGCGACCACCTCTGGATGTCTCATGGCGCACAATCAGGCATATGCTTCCGACAACCAAGAGTATATTGGACAATGGTATCGGATGTGCTCTCGATTGCGGTACGGCTCGATCTCGAACACGAGCTCGATGGGCACCATCACGCGAAAGAGGGAGGGATGATATTGTACGAAGGTGTGTTCGCTACCTCGGTAGCGGGTCGAGGAGGCACGCAGGATCGGACAATCGCGGTTTCACTAAAACCGGCGCTCTCGTCTGTCGGCACGCTCGTGGGCTCGCCGCGAACGCGTTCCCCTAGCTTTGCCTCTTGACGTTCAACAAAGCCGCCATGGTCACAAGATCGGGAAGCGAACGGGCATCCATCTTTCGCATGACCTGGCCTCGGTGCGCCTTCACCGTTATTTCGCTAATGCCAAGCTCGTATGCCACCTGCTTGTTCAGCAACCCGGCAACCACAAGTGCCATCACCTCTCCTTCGCGCCGCGTCAGGGAACCGTGTCGCAGGCGTATTTGGCCAAGGTGATTTTCTTCCTGTTGGATGGACTCGTTTTGTGCGATCGCCGTCCGTATCACCGCAAGGAATGCGCCCGGATCGATTGGCTTGGTCAGGAAATCGCTAGCTCCGGCCTTCAGAGCTCTTACTGTCATCGGTATGTCGCCCACGCCTGAAACAAACACTATGGGCACCCGGCTTCCCCTGCTGGTTAGAGCCGCCTGTAGGTCGAGGCCGTCCAGTCCGGGCATATTAACGTCCAGAACCAGGCAGCTTGGGAGCTGCCGTGGAAGATGCGATAGGTAGTCTTGCGCAGATGAAAACAGCAGGGGTGTCCACCCCACGGAGCGTACGAGCAATTCCAGCGATTCTCGAACGGAAGCATCGTCATCAATGATGATGATAACGGGACGTGGCGGCACCGACAGCGCACTAGGCGCCGATTGGCATCGATCTGTTGGAGGGTTCATGTTCTGCAAGACATCCTCCTGTGCGACGACCGTTGGGGTCGTGTCCCGCCGAATGGTGTAGGTCGGCGGTAGCGAAGCCGCTCGTGAGCGCGTTCTCAATCGCGCCGTAGCGAGCGAGCGGCGAAGCGGCGGTCATCGAAGTTCTCCGGTAAAGTCGGGTTGCTCACACCAACCTGATTGGAAGGAACCACCGATGACCGATGTCATGATGAACCTGC
>NZ_JANTYT010000007.1:0-273164 GCF_024808825.1 Rhizobium sp. BK661
CTGCGTGCCCATCCCGATCTTGCAGGACGCCTCGCAATCGCAGGTGAATTGACCGAGGACAGCAAGAAGGAGCAGGCGGGCGCCGGGCTCGACCGACTTAATGCGCAGGAGCACGACCGTTTCACCGAGCTCAATACGGCGTATGTCGAGAAGTTCGGCTTTCCGTTTATCATTGCGGTGAAGGGCTTGAGCAAGGACGATATTCTGGCGGCGTTCGAAAGGCGCATCGGCAATACGAGCGACGAGGAGTTTGAAACGGCCACCGCTCAAGTCGAGCGTATCGCGTTCCTGCGGCTGGAAACTATGCTAGCGGGACGCTGACGCACGATTCCTGGTGCTTTTCTCTTTTGCATCCGTGACTTATAGTCGCGTCATGAAACCTTCGGAAGTGCTGGAGAAGAACAGGCAGGCAATCCGCGAAGCCACGAAGCGCTTCAACGCGGCGAACCCGCGTGTTTTCGGTTCGGTTGCGCGCGGCGAAGATCGGGCTGATAGCGATCTGGATATTCTGGTGGACGCGCTACCCGGCAGTACATTGTTAACGTTAGGCGGCTTACAGGATGCCTTGGAACAGATGATGCTCGGCAAATCCATCCATCTGTTGACGCCCGGCGACTTTCCCGAAGCCGTGCGGATGCGTGTCCTTTCTGAAGCGAAGCCGATATGAGCGTGGAGCGAATTCCCTATCTGCTGGAGCGCATGCGGCAAGCCGCGACCGATGCCCAGTTCATGATCGATGGTGTCAACAAGGAAGAGTTCCTAGCGAATGTTATCCTTCAGCGGGCAGTTGGAATGAGCCTCCTGATGGCTTCGGAGATCGCTTCGCAACTGATAAAGATCCATCCCGAGTTTACGCTGGAACACCCGGAGTTTCCTTGGGGTGCGATGCGCGGGATGCGCAGTCGTATTGCACACGGCTATTTCGACATCGACCTCGACAAGGTTTGGGCTACGGCGAAAGACGACGTCCCAGATCTCCTCAATAGGCTTGACCTCGTGCGCAATTGGCGCGCCGAAGGCGAATAACGACATGCCTCAATTCCTCGACATCCTTCCCCTGACCAAATCCGCCTTTGCGCCGTTCGGTGATGTGATCGAAGCCGATCCGGCGACGATGCGTTATATCAACAACGGCACGACGGAACGTTTCCATGCGCTCGCGGCCGCCGAAGCAGTCGGCGAGGGCGCGCACGTCATCATCAATCTCTTTCGTGGTCAGCCGCGGGCGTTTCCGTATGAAATCGGCATGATGGAGCGGCATCCGTTCGGCAGTCAGAGCTTTTCGCCGATCTCGGGTCGGCCCTATCTCGTCGTCGCCTCTGAGGACGAGGGCGGAAGGCCCGGTCGTCCCCGCGTATTCCTCGCGCGTGGCGATCAGGGCGTGAACTATCGCCGCAACGTCTGGCACCATCCGTTGATGTCGCTTGGTGCTGCCAGCGATTTCCTCGTTGTCGACCGCGACGGCCCCGGCAATAATCTGGAAGAGTACGCTTTCGAAGCCCCTTACATCATCAGCGAGCCGAGCCTATGACCGGACTGACGACCCATGTTCTCGATACTGCGTCCGGCAAGCCAGCAGAGGGATTGCGGATCGATCTCTTCCAGATGGATGGCGATTTTCGCCACCACATCAAGACCGTGCGGACCAATTCCGACGGCCGCGTCGACGGCGGCCCGATCCTAGTTGGCGATGGCTTCAAGGTCGGAACCTACGAATTGCACTTCCACGCCGGCGACTATTTGCGCGGGATGGGCGTCGCGTTGCCGCACCCGGCGTTTCTGGATCTCGTGCCCATCCGCTTCGGTATCGCCGACCTCAGCGCGCATTATCACGTGCCACTGCTAATCTCGCCCTACGGCTATTCCACCTATCGCGGCAGCTGACCATGCGGTTTGCGGCGATCGCGGCCGCGGACGGCAACCACCTCACTCTGGAGGCGGACGCCCGCCCGGATTGGGCAGGCGCGCTCGCGACGGGCTGGTTGCCGTAGTAGCTCGTTCTTACTGGCGACCGAGCAGGATCGACGAGTTGACCTCGTTGATGTCGCGCTTGCCGCAAAGCGCCATGGTGATGTCCATTTCCTTGCGGAGGATGCCAAGCGCCAGGGTCACGCCTTCCTTGCCCATGGCGCCGAGGCCGTAGAGGAAGGGGCGGCCTATATAGGTACCCTTGGCGCCGAGGGCGATTGCCTTCAGCACGTCCTGGCCGGAGCGGATGCCGCCGTCCAGATGCACCTCGATCTTGTGGCCGACGGCATCGACGATCGGTTCCAGCATGCTGATCGACGAGGGGGCGCCGTCGAGCTGGCGACCACCATGGTTGGAGACGATGATGGCGTCGGCACCGGTCTCGGCTGCCGCCCTGGCGTCCTCGACGTCGCAGATCCCTTTGATGATCAGCGGGCCGCCCCATTGTTCCTTGATCCAAGCGACATCGGCCCAGGAGAGCTGCGGATCGAACTGCTCGGCGGTCCAGGAGGCGAGCGAGGAAAGATCGGAGACGTTCTTCGCGTGGCCGACGATGTTGCCGAAGGTGCGGCGCTTCGTCTGCAGCATGTCCAGGCACCAGAAGGGGCGTGTTGCCATCTGCCAGATATGCTTTGGCGTAAACTTCGGCGGCGCGGAGAGGCCGTTTCGCAGGTCCTTGTGGCGCTGGCCGAGGATCTGCAGGTCGGCGGTCAGCACGAGGGCCGAACACTTCGCCGCCTTGGCGCGGTTGATCAGGTTGAGCACGAAATCCTTGTCGCGCATCACGTAGAGCTGGAACCAGAAGGGTCTGGTCGTGACAGACGCGACATCCTCGATCGAGCAAATGCTCATCGTCGACAGGGTGAACGGAACGCCCGCGTCTTCCGCTGCACGAGCGGCCAACATCTCGCCGTCAGCATGTTGCATGCCCGTCAAACCTGTGGGCGCAAGGGCGACGGGCATCGACACCTTCTGGCCGATCATCGTCGTCTCCAGCGTGCGGTTCGTCATGTCGACGAGCACGCGCTGGCGCAGCTTGATCTTGGCAAAATCGCTCTCATTCGCCTGGTAGGTCGACTCCGTCCAGGCGCCGGAATCCGCGTAGTCGAAAAACATTTTCGGGACACGGCGCTGGGCGAGGGTTTTCAGGTCGGCGATCGTGAGAGGCGTGGCCATGGATAAGACTTTCACATCTGAATAACGCCATGGCCCTTAACATGATTTCCGAGGCTTTGTGTATCTCTTTCCTCGCCTATGGAACAAGAATCAGGCTTCCTGCGGCACGTCCCGCTTCGAGGAATTGCTGAGCTTCTGCAGCTTCCTCCAGCGCGTATTCGCGGGCGATCGTTGCGGTGATGCCAGCTGCCAGCATTTTGACCACGGTCTCGGCCGCCGTCAGGTAAGCCGAAGTGTCCGTGATGTAAGCCATGATACTTGGATGCGTCAGCGATTTTCCGGGGCGAAGTGCGTCGACGGCGACAGGCGGGATCGGCCCGCCCGCCTGTCCGATCGTCGCCACGACGCCGAACGGACGGACGGATGCTATGGATTTTGCAAGCGTGCCGGCGCCGATGCCGTCATAGGCGACATCGACGCCGCCATTGTCGGTGAGCGCCTCGACCGCGGCGACGAGATCGGCATCGCGACCGACGATCAGATGGTCCGTGCCGTAGTCGCGGGCGAGATCGGCCTTCTCCTCCGAGCTTACGGTTCCGATGACGGTGGCGCCGAGATGCTTTGCCCATCGCACGAGAAGACTTCCAAGCCCGCCGGCGGCGGCGTGGATGAGGATGGTGGTTCCCGGCCCGACGCGATAGGTCTTCGTCAGCAGCATGTAGGCCGTCAACCCCTTCAGCATGGACGCGGCCGCGACCTTTGAAGGCAGGTTATCGGGCAGGCGAATGGCGCGGACTGCCGGCAGAAGGCGTGTTGCGGCATAGGCGCCAACGGGGGCGCCGGCATAGGCGACGCGGTCGCCGGGCTTCAGGTCGGTGACCGCGCTCCCCACGGTTTCGACAGTGCCGGCGCCTTCGACGCCGAGTATGGCGGGATAGGCCGGCAAGGCGTAGAGCCCGCGCCGGTGATAGATGTCGAGGAAGTTCATGCCGATCGCGTCGTGGCGGATGCGGATCTCGTCTGCACCGGGCGACTGCAACGCCTGTTCCGAAACCTGTAATTGTTCGATGCCGCCTGGGGCGAGAAGCGTAATGACCTTGTCCATGAGTACTCTCCGATTGCTGTTGCAAGCATCATCGCGCATGGCATTCTGATCGAAAATTCCCTATTACCTCTCATTAAATAGGAAAAAATTAACAATGATCGATTGGGAAAGCCTCCGTTATTTCGCGGCGCTCGCGCGCGCCGGAACGCTGCTCGGGGCGGCTCGCGCCCTAGGCGTGGAACATGCCACCGTTGCCCGCCGGGTTGCCGGGCTTGAAGAGCAGATGGGCGTGAAGCTGGTTGACCGGCGCGGTCGCCGCATCGTGCTGACACCGGAGGGCGAGCGGGTCGCCGGGATGGCAGAGCGAATGGGGCTGGAGGCGCAGGCCGTCGAACGGCTGGGGCTTGCCGCGGGTGCGACGCTCGCTGGGGAGGTCCGGATCAGCGCGCCGCCGACACTTGCGGCTGCGATGCTGCCGGCAGGGCTGGTCGCCTTGCGGGTCCGGCATCCTGACATCGGCATCACCATCGTCGGAGAGACGCGCTACGCCTCGCTGGACAGGCGGGAGGCGGATATTGCGGTTCGCATGACGAAGCCGGAGCAAGGCAATTTCGTCATCAGCAAGCTCGGAGATATCGGCTTCGGCTTCTATGCCACCGCCGGTTATCTGGCCGCCACGCCGGAGGCGCAGAGAACCTTCATTGCCTATGACGAAACGATGGCGAGCGCACCGCAGTCGATCCGGCTTGCCGAGGCAACCGAGGGGAGGAAGGTGGCGCTAAGGGCCACGACGCTGGAATTTCAGCTGGCGGCGGCGCGCGCCGGCGGTGGCATCGCCATGCTGCCGAATTTCATGCTCGCTGGTGTCGATGGTCTCATCGAGGCGATCCCGCAGCCGCAGCCTCTGACGCGGGAGCTGTGGCTGGTCGTGCACGCGGATATCCGCAACGTGCCGGTCATCCGGGTTGTGATGGACGCCTTGAAATCGATCGCGTGGTCAAGTTAGCAGCTGCGCGCATGTCGCGGGTAAAGGTGGTCGGTGGTGAGAGGCGGCCAGATGCGGCCGCCTTCAATGTCAATATTCCTGCCTGGTCGGCCTGAACAGGATTTCATTGACGTCGACATCCTCCGGTTGGCTCATGGCGAAGGCCACCATGCTCGCAAAAGAATCGGCCGGGATCGCCATCTCGTAGACCTTGCGGACGCGCTCGGCGACGTCAGGTTCGGTGATGCTGTCGGGCAGTTCGGTGGCAACGGCGCCCGGCGAGATGATCGTCGTGCGGATGTTGTAGGGCTTCACCTCCTGCCGCAGCCCCTCCGAAATCACGCGAACGCCATGCTTGGTCGCGGCATAGACGGCCCCACCCGGATTGACCTTGTGGCCGGCGACGGACGAGACGTTGATGATTTGACCGCTCTTCTGCTCCCTCATATAGGGCAGCGCCGCGGCAATGCCGTAGAGCACGCCCTTGAGGTTGACGTCGATCATGCGGTCCCAATCCTCGACCTTGCCGCGCTCCAGCGGAGAGTGCGGCATCAGGCCGGCATTGTTGATGATGACGTCGATGCGGCCGTGCAGCCGAACAGCGTGATCGACCAGGCGTCTGACCTGATCGACCTTGGTTACGTCGGTCTCGACGACGGCATCCGAGGCGAGGCCGAGTTCATCAGCGATCGCATTCAGCCGGTCGAGACGCCGGGCACCGAGAACGAGTTTGGCACCGTCCCTTGCCAGGCGCCGGGCCGCAGCTTCGCCAAGGCCGCTGCTTGCGCCGGTGATCACGACGACCTTGTCCTTGATGCCGTCAGTCATGACAGATCCTTTCCCTTCGCTTCGCCGCCGGTCAGCGGTCGACCCTTGCCTGGAGATGTGCCGGGTAACGGTCGCCCTCGACCTTGTAGCCGGCGAGCGCGGTTTCGATGGCGGCAAGATCGTCACCCGTCAGCTGGACTGCGGCGGCGCCGATGTTCTCTTCCAGACGGTGCATCTTTGTCGTGCCGGGGATCGGAACGATCCAGGGCTTGCGTGCCAGCAGCCAGGCAAGCGCGATCTGTGCCGGTGTCGCGTCCTTGTCGCGGGCGATTTCGCCGAGGCGATCGACGAGCGCTTGATTGGCCTTGCGAGCTTCGGCGGAGAAGCGCGGAACGACGTTGCGGAAGTCCTTGCTGTCGAAGGTGGTCGCTTCGTTGATCGCGCCGGTCAGGAAGCCCTTGCCGAGCGGGCTGAAGGGAACGAAGCCGATGCCAAGTTCCTCGAGCGTCGGCAGGATGTCCTGTTCCGGCTCGCGCCACCACAACGAATACTCGCTCTGCAGGGCGGCGACGGGCTGCACCGCATGCGCGCGGCGGATCGTCCTGGCGCCCGCTTCGGAGAGGCCGAAATGCTTGACCTTGCCTTCGCTGATGAGGTCCTTGACCGTGCCGGCGACGTCCTCGATCGGCACATCGGGATCGACGCGGTGCTGGTAGAAGAGGTCGATCACGTCGGTGTTGAGGCGCTTCAGCGCCGCGTCCGCAACCTCCCTGATATGGGCGGGGCGGCTGTTCATACCGCTCTGGCCGCCATCCGGGCCGAAGTTGAAGCCAAACTTGGTGGCGATGACGACCTTGTCGCGGAAGGGCGCAAGCGCCTCGCCGAGCAGGGTTTCGTTCTTGTAGGGACCGTAGGCTTCCGCGGTATCGAAGAAGGTGACGCCGCGTTCGAAGGCGGCGCGGATCAATTTGATCGCGTCCGCGGTGTCGGTTGCCGGGCCGTAGCCGTAGCTCAGGCCCATGCATCCGAGGCCGAGGGCGGATACTTCGAGGCCGCTTTTTCCGAGTGTGCGCTTTTGCATGGAGTTTTCCTTTCCTAGCCCTGATATTGTTCGTCGCTGACCTTTTCCATCCAGTCGACCACCTTGCCGTCGAGGGCTTCGGCGATCGCGATGTGGGTCATGGCTGTTGTTGCGGATGCACCGTGCCAGTGCTTCTCGCCCGGTTCGAACCAGACGATGTCGCCGGCGCGGATGTCTTCGACAGGTCCGCCGTCACGCTGCGCGCGACCGTTGCCTGAGAGGACAATCAGCGTCTGACCGAGTGGATGGGTGTGCCAGGCGGTGCGGGCGCCGGGCTCGAAGGTCACCGTTGCACCGCCGACGCGTGCTGGCGGCGCCCCGCTGAACGGCGCGTCGATGCGGACCGTTCCGGTGAAATAGTCCGCCGGTCCCTTGGCGGATGGATCGGAGCCGTTTCGCTTGATTTTCATCTTTCGTCCTTTCGTGAGCTCAGGAGCGTGCTGCTCGGCTGACGTTCGGAAGAAGATTTAGTGCGGATGCTTTCCTACGATTAGATGGTATAAACGGCATGATCTTATGAGTAGGATTCATGAATGACGCGGCAATCGATCAACGATCTTATCGCCTTTCTGGCGGTGGCGCGGGAGAGAAGCTTCACGAAGGCCGCTGCCAAGCTCGGGGTGTCGCAATCGGCGCTCAGCCATACGATCCGCGGCCTCGAAACACGCCTCGGTCTTCGGCTGCTGACGCGCACGACGCGCAGCGTGTCGCCGACCGAGGCAGGCGAGCGGCTGCTGGGTTCGATCGGTCCACGTTTCGACGAGATCGAGAGTGAGCTGGCAGCACTCAGCGAATTTCGCGAGAAGCCGGCGGGTACGATCCGCATCACGGCGGGAGAGCATGCCGCCGACGCCATACTCTGGCCCGCCCTGGAGAAGCTGCTGCCTGATTATCCCGATATCAATGTCGAGATCATCGTCGATTATGGGCTGACCGACATTGTCGCCGAGCGTTACGACGCCGGCGTCCGCCTTGGCGAGCAGGTGGCGAAGGACATGATCGCCGTGCGTATCGGGCCTGATATGCGGATGGCGGTCGTCGGAGCGCCTGCATATTTCGACCGGCGGTCGAAGCCGCAGACGCCTTCTGATCTCACCGACCACAACTGCATCAATCTGCGCCTGCCGACCTATGGCGGGGTCTATGCCTGGGAGTTCGAGAAGGACGGACGTGAGGTGAAGGTGCGCGTGGAGGGGCAGCTGGTGTTCAACAACGCGCAGCTACGGTTGAACGCAGCACTTTCGGGGCTCGGTCTGGCGTACGTGCCGGAGGCGCTGGTGCGGCAGCCTCTGTCCAATGGACGGCTCGTTCGCGTGCTTGAGGATTGGTGTGCGCCTTTCCCCGGGTATCATCTTTACTATACGAGCCGTCGGCAAACCTCGCCGGCCTTCGCCTTGCTGGTCAATGCACTTCGCTACCGGGAGTGAGGCACACGAAATCCAGCCCGCTGGTTGCGGGCAGATGCCGACCCCAACGGGCAGATCTCAGATCGCGCTCTTGGCCGCGACGCCTGCCACGTAAGTCTCCACGATCGCGCGGTCGTCGCCCATGGTCTGCAGCAGGAAGAGCTCTTCCGGCAGCGCCTTCACGACCTCCATCTTCAGCGCCATTGCGGGCGTCGCGGCGGCATTGAGGACGACGATATCGGCGTCGGAGCCGACGTCGAGCGTGCCGATCCGGTCGGAGAGCGACAGCGAGCGGGCGTTGCCAAGGGTCATGTGGTAGTAGCTCTCCAGCGGGTTCAGGCGTTCGCCGAGCAGCTGCTGGATCTTGTAGGCCTCGTCCATGGTGCGCAGCATCGAATAGCTGGAGCCGCCGCCGATATCGGTGGCGACGCCGATGCGCACCGGCTTGTCGCGGCGTGCGAGCGCCTTCAGCGGGAAGAGACCGGAGCCGAGGAAGAGGTTCGAGGTGGGGCAATGCACCGCGACCGACCCTGCTTCGCTCATCGCATCGGCCTCGCGATCCGAGAGGTGGATGCAGTGGCCGAAGAGCGTCTTGTCGCCGAGCAAGCCGTAGCGGGCATAGATATCGGTGTAGTCTATGGCCTCGGGATAGAGCTCGCAGGTGAACTTGATCTCGTCGTGGTTCTCGGAGAGATGCGTCTGGATGTGCAGGTCAGGAAACTCGCGGGCGAGCGCCTGGGTGGCTTCCATCTGCGCCGGCGTCGACGTGATGGCGAAGCGCGGGGTGATGGCGACGTGGTTGCGGCCCTTGCCGTGCCATTCGGCAATGATCTGGCGGGTCTCGTCGTAGCCCATCTGTGGGGTGTCGAGCAGACCCTGCGGGGCATTGCGATCCATCATCACCTTGCCGCCGATCATGCGCATGTTGCGCTTCAGCGCCTCGGCGAAAAAGGCGTCGGCGGAGGCCTTGTGGACGGAGCAGTAGGCAACGGCCGTCGTCGTGCCATGGCGCACGAGTTCATCGTAGAAATGCCCGGCTATCCGCTGAGCATGGGCGCTTTCGACGAAGCGGCACTCCTCGGGAAAGGTATAGGTGTTCAGCCATTCCAAGAGGTTCGCGGCGTAGGAGGCGATCACCTGCATCTGCGGGAAATGCAGGTGCATGTCGATGAAGCCGGGCATGATCAGGTGGGGGCGATGATCGATGGTCACCACGTCGGCCGGGGCTTGCGCGCTGACCTGGTCATAGGTGCCGCAGGCAACGATCAGGCCATCCTTGATCAGCAGGGCGCCATCGCTTTCGTAGAGATAGCTACCGCTATCGCCAAGATCTTGAGGTGCGCGCAGGAAGGAGAGGAGGCGGCCGCGAAGAAGGGTGTGTGTCATGGCTTTCTACCTCTCGAATGCATCAGGGCGCCGGCTGGGCGGCGATAGCCGCCGGTGTGGCGGCGCAGCCGTACATGGTCTTGTCTCCGAATGCCAGAACTGCGTTGAGTGGGTAGTGACGGTCAGACATGCCGTCCGAGCAAGCCCCCTTGGTTAGTGTCAGCCTGAGGGGAGCAGGTCCGCCGGCGATTGTCCAGGTGGCGCTATCCTTCTCGATCGCCGGGCCGGAGTTGGCGCTCTTGATGTCCTCCACACCCGGGCGGCTGATGGTGATGCCGTCGGCGCGTATCTTGATCGCCCAGAAAGGCTCAGTGCCGAGGGCGTTGAGGTCGCCGTCAAAATTCCCTGTGGCTGCTGCCGGACTGCCCTTCGCCGTAGTCGCATCTGCGCCGCTCTGGCCGCAAGCGGTCAGGGTGGAGGCGAGGAGCATGAAGCGAAGGGCGGCTGACATCATTCCTGCTTGCCTTCGATTGCGCTTTCAAACCAGGCGACCAACAGCTTGCGTTCGTCCGGGGTGATGTCGGTCACGTTGCCGGGTGGCATGGCGTGGCTGCGGCCTGCCTGTATATAGATCTCGCGCGCACGAGCGGCAATTTCGGCATCGGCTTCCAGAACGACATCCTTCGGCGGTCGCGCCAGCCCCTCATAGACAGGCTCGGCGGCATGGCACATGGAGCAGCGCGTGCCGACAAGCTGCTTGACTGCGGGGAAATGCGCGTCGCCGGCGAATTGCTGGAACGCGGGAGCGACGGCCTGGGCGTCTTTCTCGCCTGTCAGCACCTTCGGCACCGTCGACAGCCACATGATCAGGATGAAAAGGATGACGGTCACGATCCAGGTCCAGGTCGGACGGCCCTTGCGGGCATGCGTCGTGTTGAACCAGTGGCGGATGGTCACGCCCATCAGGAAAACAAGAGCTGCTATTACCCAGTTATAGGCGGTGCCGAAAGCCAGCGGATAATGGTTCGACAGCATGAAGAAGATGACAGGCAGCGTCAGGTAGTTGTTATGAAGCGAACGCTGCTTGGCGATCGCACCGTATTTCGCATCGGGCGTACGTCCGGCGATCAGGTCAGCGACCACGATCTTCTGGTTCGGGATGATGATCATGAAGACGTTGGCCGACATGATCGTTGCCGTAAAAGCGCCGAGATGCAGGAACGCGGCGCGGCCGGTGAAAAGTTGCGTATAGCCCCAGCCCATGAAGACGATCACGGCGTAGAGCACCACCATCAGGCCCCAAGTGTTCTTGCCGAGCGGCGATTTGCACAAGAGGTCGTAGGCGATCCAGCCGACGGCGAGTGAGGCAAGCGAGATCAGGATCGCCACAGGCGCGCTGATGTCGAGCACATGGCGGTCGATGAGGAAGAGGTCGGCACCGCCATAGTAGACGATGCAGAGCATCAGGAAGCCGGAGAGCCAGGTGAAATAGCTCTCGTACTTGAACCAGGTCAGGTGTTCCGGCATCTGCGCCGGGGCCACGAGATACTTCTGGATGTGGTAGAAGCCGCCACCGTGCACCTGCCACTCCTCGCCATAGGCTCCGGGCGGAAGGTGCGGCCGTTTCACCAACCCGAGGTCGAGCGCAATAAAATAAAAGGACGAGCCGATCCAGGCAATCGCGGTAATGACGTGGAACCAGCGGGCCGCAAAGGCCAGCCATTCCCACGCGATGGCATATTCATACATTGAGTTCCCCTGTACTTCCCTCGACTCTTCACATTGCAGAAAGTGGCGTCCCGAGGAAAGGGGATAAGCGTCGGTTGAGCATCAACAGTAAGCGGGCCAGCATCCCTCGCAGTAACGAACTTGTGAAAATGCCCCGTACGGACCGGGTACACACGCAAAGCTCGCAGCGTTCGAAGCTCCGACTGCCTGCTCGGCGTTCAGGGGGGCTCCCGCCATTCTCGCCGTGCTCGGTTGCGCCTAGAGACCCAAACAGCACTCGGCACGCGTCGCTTTCAGCGGCTTGAGGCAGGCATCGGGCCGCTGTCCTACTCCCGGATCGGGGCGAAGGGCCAAGCTTGATCGGCATTGTAATATGCAAACCATATCAAGGCCCTTGGATTGGCCGATGAGATGGCAAGCCGATAGGGCTCTTTCGCCCCAAAAGCCTTTTTCGGGAACAGGTGTTCCCGCGCTCCGAGCAGGAGCGCGTCAAAAAGAATATGTGGCAAGCCAAGATGTCGACGCTTTTGCATCGGATGCTCTCCTGATGGTCGTGATCGGGTCGATCACGAAGCGTGCTTGCGGGCCGCCGTTCGCAAGCACGCGGAATGGTAAAGCGCGGTTCAAAGTGCGTGTGTCGACGCCGCTTTGCAGCATGGAAAGTGGCTTGAAATGTCACGGTTCGATTACAATTTCAGTTTTGAGGCCGTCGGAATGAGGTGAGAATCACGCCATTCCGACGGCGCATTCATCGACGGAGATGATGCCAATGCGCAGCATTCTTGTGTGTGTGATGATTGCATTTGCATCATGTGCCTACGCGCACGATGCGCCGTCGGGTTGGAGCTATGAGCCCTTTTGTTGCAATGGCGACAGCGAGAACGGGGACTGCCAGATGATTCCTCCCAAGAGCGTCGCGATCACGCCGCACGGATATCGGGTCACGCTGCTACCGGGTGATCATAGGCTTGTTACACACGCACATGTCTTCCTTCTTCCCATGGGCAAGGCAATGCGTTCCGGTGATGGTGACTATCACCTTTGTCTGTTCCCGAACGAGGACACGCCACGCTGCTTCTACGCGCCTCAGATGGGTTATTAGCTGCCGCCGGTCCCGGCGACGTTCATTTCAGCAAGAACCCAGTTTCGGAATGCCTTGATCTTAGGGACGTTGCGGCGGTTCTCCGGATAAGCCAGCCAGTAGCCGCGGCCATCGGTGCATTGAAGCTCGAATGGGCGGATCAGCTTCCCGCTCGCAAGTTCCTCCGGATAGAAGTCAGGTGTCAGGATCGCAACGCCCTGGCCGGCCACCGCGGCCGCGGCCTCATAGGCTTGGGCGCCATAAAAGCTCGTGCTTCTCTTCTCGAAGCTGGGAATCGGTACGCCCGCAGCTTCGAGCCATTGGTGCCACCAAGGATCGGTGGGATCGAAAATCCGAAGCTTCAAGAGGTCGGCAGGCTCATGAATCCCGCCAATACTTTCCGCCAGTGCCGGGCTCAGCATAGGCGTGAAATAGACGTTCATCAGTTTGTCCGCCCGCAGCCCCGGCCATTCTCCCCTGCCTGAGCGGATGCCGACATCGACTGCTTCGCGGCCGAAATCGACCAGCGAATCCGTGGTGCTGAGCCGCACGGCGATATTCGGATTGGCGAGCTGAAAATTGCCAAGCTTGCGCGCAAGCCATTGGGACGCGAACGTCGCCAGGCAGGTGATCTGTAGGGTTACCTCTGTTTCCCCACGCGCCTCGGCCATGGCGAGTTGCAGCATTTCGAAAGCTTCGGTCACCTGCGGGGCCAGCCGTTCTCCGGTCTCGGTCAGGCTGATGTGGCGTGGACGACGCAGGAACAGCGGCTCGCCGACATTCTCCTCCAGTAGTTTTACCTGGTAGCTAACGGCGGTCTGCGTCATGCCGAGTTCTTCGCCCGCACGCGTAAAGCTGCCGAGCCGCGCCACGGCCTCGAAGACCCGCAGGGCGTTCAAAGGAAACTGCTTTGACAGCTTCATGGATAAGTTCTCTTTATGCGTTCCAACGATTGTTCGATTGGAATTGCAGCATTTATTGGCGCAATCTGCAACCCAACGGATCAGATTGTTGAGGTGATGTTATGGATTGCGTCGTTATCGAGCACAAGAGCCATGCGAGGGTTTCCGAGACTTCCAATTGGCTCTCAGGCCTTGGCCGCAGACTGCTGCGGCGGTTTTCGGAATGGGACCGGCTGGACCTCGAAGGCATGCCTGATCGCGTCAAGCGCGACCTCGGTTTCCTGGACGGGCGGGAGCCGCGTTTCGACAGGGAGTTCTGGCAGTAGGCATCAACGGAGAAAAGGCAGCACTTGAGTGCTGCTTTTTCTCAGGCCTGCTTCATACGCTCGACGGCCATCAGCACGCGCTCCGGTGTTGCCGGCGCGTCGAGCCGAGGGCAGACCTTGTAGTTCGCAACACTGGCGACAGCCATCGAGAGTGCTTCCAGCACCGAAATCGCCAGCATGAACGGTGGTTCGCCGACTGCCTTTGAGCGGCCGATGGTGGCTTCCGTATTTTCCGACCATTCCGCCAGCCGGACGTTGAAGCTCTTCGGGCGATCGGAGGCGAGAGGAATCTTGTAAGTCGAGGGCGCATGTGTGCGCAGCCTGCCTTTTTCGTCCCACCACAACTCTTCGGTCGTCAGCCAGCCCATGCCCTGCACGAAAGCACCTTCGACCTGGCCGATATCGATGGCCGGGTTCAGCGAGCGCCCGACATCGTGCAGGATATCGGTGCGTTCAATCATGTATTCGCCGGTCAGCGTATCGATCGACACTTCCGAGCAGGCGGCGCCGTAGGAGTAGTAGTAGAACGGAGTGCCTCGGCCGGCCGCGCGATCCCAATGGATCTTGGGCGTCTTGTAAAAGCCCGCAGCGGAAAGCTGAACGCGGGCAAAATATGCCTGCTTGATGAAGTCAGGAAAGGCGAATTCCTTGTCGCCGACTCGTACACGGTTCGGCAGGAAGACGACATCCTTTGGCGGCACCGCCCATTTCTCGGCGGCAAAGGCGACCAGCCGCTCCTTGATCTGGCGGGCGGCATCATAAGCCGCCATGCCGTTCAGATCCGATCCGGACGACGCGGCCGTTGCCGAGGTATTCGGCACCTTACCTGTGGTCGTGGCTGTGATCTTCACCCGCTCGATGTCGACCTGGAAGCTGTCGGCCAGCACCTGCGCCACCTTCGTGTAGAGACCTTGGCCCATCTCCGTGCCGCCATGGTTCAGGTGGATCGAGCCATCCTGATAGACATGAACAAGAGCGCCTGCCTGGTTGAAAGCCGTCAGCGTGAAGGAGATGCCGAACTTCACTGGCGTCAGCGCGATGCCCTTGCGGATGAAGCGGCTGTTGCGGTTGAACTCGATGATTGCGTTGCGGCGCGCCTGATAGTCGGCGCTTTCCTCCAACTCATTGACGATGCGGCCGATGATGTTGTCTTCGACCTCCTGGTGATAGGGGGTGAGCGTGCGACCCGAACCGGGTTGTCCGTAGAAGTTGAGTTTGCGGATTTCGAGCGGATCCTTGCCGACGACGTAGGCAATTTCTTCGATGAAGCGTTCCGCACCGAGCATGCCTTGCGGGCCACCGAAACCGCGGAAGGCGGTGTTCGAGACGGTGTGAGTTTTCAGCGGCTTGGATGCCAGGTGAACATGCGGGTAGAAGTAGCTGGAATCCGCATGAAACAGCGCGCGGTCGGTCACCGGCCCGGAGAGGTCGGAGGAGAAGCCACAGCGGGCGGCGTAGGTGGCATCGACGGCGTGGATCCGCCCATCGTCGTCGAAGCCCAGTTCATAATCGACGAGAAAATCGTGGCGCTTGCCGGTAGCAGCCATATCCTCGTCGCGGTCGGGCCGGAACTTGATGGCACGCTTCAGCTTCTTGGCGGCGATTGCAGCAAGGGCTGCAAACTGGTTGCCCTGCGTTTCCTTGCCGCCGAAGCCGCCACCCATGCGGCGAACGTTCACCGTCACCGCATTCGATGGGATATCGAGGACGTGGCCGACGATGTGCTGGATCTCACTCGGATGCTGGGTTGACGACCAGACCGTAACCTCGTCGTCCTCGCCGGGAATTGCCATGGCGACATGGCTTTCGAGATAGAAATGCTCCTGGCCGCCGATCCGCATTTGGCCCTTCAGGCGCCGCGCCGCGTTTTCCATTTCCGTTTTCGCATCGCCGCGCTGCAGGGTCATCGGGGTGATGACGAGCGGGCTGCCGTTGGCAAGCGCGCCGTCGATATCGCTCCAATGCGGCAGCTCGCGGTATTCGATCTTCGCCTTGCGGGCGGCTCGCCGGGCAATCTCGCGCGTCTCGGCAATGACGGCGAAAATCGGTTGGTTGTGGAATTCGACCTTTTGTTCCGCGAGCAACGGTTCATCGTGGCTACCGTTTGAACTGACGTCGTTGACGCCCGGGACGTCCTTGCCGGTGAACACCCAGATGACGCCTCGTGTGGCTTCGACCTCGGAGAGGTCCATGCTGACGATCTCGGCGTGGGCTCGGTCTGACAGGCCCAAGGCGCCGTGCAGCAGGTCGACAGGCTCAGGCAGGTCGTCGATATAGTCGGCAGAGCCGGTGACATGCTTGTGTGCGGAATCGTGGCGCTGTGCGTCGTGCATGGCGCCGTTGATGATGAATTTTGGATCGCCGAAGGTCGACTTGTCCATCATGCCACCTCTTCGAAGCGGTGGAGTTCAGCCGGCGTTCCTGATGTTTCCAGGAAAAAGCGCATCAGCAGGTTCTTCGCCGTCAGTTGGCGATATTCGGCCGTTGCGCGCCAGTCGGTCAGTGGCTGGAAGTCGGCATCGAACTCGGCCCGCACCGCCTCGATCGTCTGTTCGTTCCAAGGTTTGCCCATCAGCGCGTTCTCGACCTGGCGCGCGCGCTTCGGCGTTGCCGCCATGCCCCCAAAGGCAATCCGGATGTCGTTGACGTCGCCTTCGCCGTCCAGCGTCAGATAGAATGCGCCGAGAACCGCGGTGATGTCCTCATCGCGGCGCTTGGTGATCTTGTAGACGGCAAATCGCGTGTCCTCGGCGGGATAGGGTACGAAGATGCTCTCGACGAATTCGCCGGGACGCCGATCCTGCTTGCCGTAAGCGATGAAGAAGTCCTCGAGCCGTAGCATCCGCGGACCGGCAACAGAGCGCAGCGTCACCGTGGCGCCTAGGGCGATCAAGGGTGGCGGCGTATCGCCGATCGGCGAGCCGTTCGCGATATTGCCGCCGATCGTGCCCATGTTGCGGACCTGATCGCCACCGATACGGTCGATGAGACGGCCAAGTGTGGGCACCTTCTTGGCAATGATCTCGAAGGCGCGGCTGTAGGTGACGCCTGCGCCGATGGTAAAACCGCCATCGCCCGCGGTGATCGACTGCAGATCGGTCAGATGGTTGATGAAGACAATCGGATCCAAGGCACGCATCTGCTTGGTCACCCAGAGCCCGACATCGGTAGAGCCGGCAACAATGGTGGCGTTTGGTTCCTCGGCCAGAACGCGCGCCAGCGCGTCCAGCGAGGCCGGGACGACCAGCCGGCCCTCTGCCGTGGTGATCGAAATGGTCTGGCTGGTCCGCATCGCCCAGAGGCGCGAAATGATCTCGGAGCGGGTCTTCTCGAGCGGGTCGAAGAGCGCGCTCGGGCGGGTGTGGCTCACCTGCTCGGCGGCTTTCACGATCGGCTCGTAACCGGTGCAACGACAGAGATTGCCTTGCAGTGCCTTTTCGATGTCGGCCCGGCTCGGCTTGTCGTTGGAAAGCCAGAGACCATACATCGACATGATGAAGCCTGGCGTGCAGAACCCGCACTGCGAACCGTGGCAATCGACCATTGCCTGCTGTACCGGATGAAGCGTGCCATCCTTGGCGGCCAGATGCTCGACCGTGACGACATGGGTGGCGTTCAGCGATCCCATGAAGCGGATGCAGGCATTGACGGACTCGTAGTGCAGCTTGCCGTCGATCAGCCGACCGACGAGGACGGTGCAGGCGCCACAATCGCCTTCCGCGCATCCTTCTTTCGTGCCCATCAGCCGGCGCTTCAACCGAAGATAGTCAAGAAGAGTCTCGGTCGGTCGGACAGCGCTGAGCGAGACGTCCTCGCCATTCAGGATGAAGCGGATGCTGTCGTTCATGTCGTTCCCTGGTTTTTATCTTTATTTTGAATGGTTATGCCGCGGTCCAGCCACCGTCAATCGAGATGTGGGTGCCGGTTACCTGCCGGGCTTCGTCGCTTGCGAGATAGAGAGCCAGCGCGCCAATCTCTTCCGCCTTGACGAATTCATGCGTCGGCTGGGCCTTGAGGATCACGTCAGTCTTGACCTGCTCCTCGGTGATGCCGCGTGCCTTCGCCGTATCCGGTATCTGCTTCTCGACGAGAGGCGTCAGCACGTAGCCCGGGCAGATTGCGTTCACGGTCACGCCAAACTCGGCAAGCTCCAGCGCCGCCGTCTTCGTCAGGCCCAATATACCATGCTTTGCCGCGACATAGGCGGATTTGAATGGCGACGCGACCAGGCCATGCGCAGAGGCGATGTTGATGATGCGGCCCTGCTTTTTTGTCTTCATCAGCGGAATAGCGGCCCGCATTGTATGAAACGAACTCGATAGGTTGATCGCAATAATCTGGTCCCACTTTTCGATCGGGAAATCCTCGATCTTCTCGACATGCTGAATCCCGGCATTGTTAACCAGCACATCGACGCTGCCGAAGGTCTTGGCGCCTGTTTCGATCAGATCCGCGATTTCAACCGGCTTCGTCATGTCTGCCGGATGGTGGATAACCTTCGCCTCCGAGGTCGATTCAAGTTTCTCGATTATCGCCTTGATTTCCTCAGGCTTTCCGAAGCCGTTGATGACGATATTGTCGCCCTTGCCAGCGAAGGCTGTCGCGATCGCAAGGCCGATGCCGCTGGTGGATCCGGTGACGACGACTGTTCTGGCCATTCTCTTCTCCTCAAGCCATTTTGCGACGCAATAGAGATGAGGTTATGCGCAAAGCATCGTTGCTGGCAATTGCGCTGATGCCAAATCTCTTGTGTCGAAGAGAGGCGGGGTTCTTTCCTCGCCCGCCCTCCTGTCCTATTGATTTCTCCCGACAATCACGATCAGCGGGGGGACAAGCATGAGCGGATATGTTCTGGCAATCGATCAGGGGACGACATCGACCCGGGCGATCGTCTTCGACGGCGAGATGCAGATCGCCGGTGCGGGCCAGAAGGAGTTCCGCCAGATCTATCCTCAGTCCGGCTGGGTGGAGCACGATCCGGAGGAAATCTGGGATTCTGTCGTCTCGACGATCAAGATGGCGATCCGCGAAGCCAGGATCGAGGCAAAGGACATCGCGGCGCTCGGGATTACAAACCAGCGTGAGACTGTCGTCGTCTGGGAGCGTGAGAGCGGTAAGCCGATCCACAACGCGATCGTCTGGCAGGATCGCCGCACGGCTAGCTATTGCGACAAGCTGAAGAGGCAAGATCTCGAAAGGACCTTCACCAGGAAGACCGGCCTTCTCCTTGATCCATATTTCTCCGGCACCAAGCTTTCGTGGCTGCTCGCCAACGTCAAGGGTGCGCGGGCACGCGCCGCCAAGGGAGAATTGTGCTTCGGCACGGTCGATACCTTTCTGATCTGGCGGCTGACGGGCGGCAAGGTGTTCACGACCGATGCGACGAACGCCTCCCGCACACTGATGTACAACATTGCCGACAACAGCTGGGACAAGGATCTCCTTGATATCCTGCGGGTTCCGGCGGCGATGCTACCCGAGGTGAAGGACTGTGCAGACGACTTCGGTACAACCGAGAAGCGGATACTTGGAGCGGAGATCCCGATCCTTGGTGTCGCCGGCGACCAGCACGCCGCGACCATCGGGCAGGCATGCTTCGAACCCGGCATGATGAAGTCGACCTACGGAACCGGTTGCTTTGCGCTGCTCAACACTGGCAGCGACATTGTTCGCTCGAAGAACCGGTTGCTGACGACGATCGCCTACCGGCTGAACGGCGAGACGACCTACGCGCTCGAAGGGTCGATCTTTATTGCGGGCGCGGCCGTGCAGTGGCTTCGTGACGGGCTTGGCATCATCGATACGGCCTCGCGCACTGGCGAGCTCGCCGACGCCGCGGATCCGACGCAGGACGTCTATCTGGTTCCCGCGTTCACCGGTCTCGGTGCACCGCATTGGGATGCAAACGCCCGCGGCGCGATGTTCGGTCTAACGCGCAACAGCGGCCCGAAGGAGTTCGCACGTGCCGCGCTCGAAGCGGTTTGCTACCAGTCGCGCGACCTGCTCGATGCCATGCACAAGGATTGGAAGGGCGGTGTGGACAACACCGTTCTTCGCGTCGATGGCGGCATGGTCGCGTCCGACTGGACGATGCAACGGCTCGCCGACATTCTCGACGCGCCGGTCGACCGGCCCGTTATCCTCGAAACCACGGCGCTCGGCGCCGCCTGGCTTGCCGGCAGCAAGGCAGGCGTCTGGCCGGATCGCGGAGGCTTTGCCAAGAGTTGGCAACGCAACCGCCGCTTCGAGCCGGCTATGGACGAGAAGACGCGCGCAGCAAAGCTCAAGGGCTGGCGTAGTGCCGTCAAGCGCACGATCGCCGATGTGTGACGAGCGCGATCGTTTCCTGAGCAGGTCGGTGGGCGTCTATTCCCGTATTTCTCCGGTCGCCCGGCTGATGCGATGTTCCAGAAATGTCAGACGGTTTTCCCTGATGGCCTGCAGAGCCGACATGTCGCTGCCCGCTATTTTCAGGTGAGGCAAATGCTCTCTGTAGACGAGCTCGAATATTGCGGCGCGCGTGTCCGGATCGACGGGGTTCGCCTCGTAGACAGGTAGGTCTGCGTGGATTGAAGGGTGGCCCGTGGCCCGGTCGATACGCGTGAAGTAGACCGGCTTGCTCTGAATCCGCGTGGTCGTTAC
The DNA here is from genome assembly GCF_024808825.1 of Rhizobium sp. BK661. Taxonomy (NCBI): domain Bacteria; kingdom Pseudomonadati; phylum Pseudomonadota; class Alphaproteobacteria; order Hyphomicrobiales; family Rhizobiaceae; genus Rhizobium; species Rhizobium sp. BK661. Next base: position 20,375 of record NZ_JANTYT010000007.1, read on the forward strand.
CGCCATGTCGGCGCAGATTTCCAGAGCCTGCAGGACGGTGAACCTCTCCTGCCTTGCGGGCAGGACGAAGCGATGCACGATATCCATCGACCGGCCGCTGTCGCTCAAGTTGGCGATGATGGCGAGATCGCCCAGGCGAACCATGATTGTCTGCGTCTCGTGAACGGTTATCAGATCGAAGTCCTCGCGATAGCGGTCGTCGTCAATCGCCAGGATGACGACGGAGCCGAGGACCTCCGGCGAAAGGTGCGCGCCGGTGTAGGGAGAGCGGGCGAGGCAATGGATGTGATGGAGCGTCGTCCAGTCGGTATCCTTGTCCTGCATGACGGCCTTTACCCGCTGATCCGGGTTGATTGGGATGGCGCCGTCCTTGATCAAGAACTTCAGGAAGACCCAGGAAAGCCAGGTAAACAGCAGGCGCTGGCCGTTCTCGTCGAGAAGCCGCTGGAGCTTCGCATAGCCCCCTTGTGTCAGTTGCCGCACCGGCTGCTCGAGCTTCTTTCCAAGCAACGAATTGCAATCCTTGCAGCAGGGCATCGTATGGCCGCCGTACTGCCTGGCCTTGTAATCATGCGGGAGAGTGATTTCCTTGTCATAAAGGTCGTACTTCCGCAGGATCCATTTGGGCAGGACGTGTTCCCGATTGGCCACTTTGCCGTTGAGAGGTTCACAGCAGATTAGGCACCGTGTCCTTTCGCTGACGAGATCGATAAAGGTGTCGGTATCGATGTAGACCTTGGGGTCATTCAAATACGGTGAGGGCGCCATGTCCTTGTCTCCCGTCGGGTCGATGCGCACAATATGCACCGAGTTTCCCGCCACGTCGCCCTAAACTGCGGCGCGCTCTGGAGTTACGGAATGTCGAGGGCACGCTGGCGGCGCTAGGATGGGTCGGGTCGCATACCATTGTCGTCGATCGTCCTGAGGGGAAAGCCGGCGGGCAGGGACTCGGCTTCAACGGTGCGCAGCTTTTGGCAAAGGAGATCTCCCTGGTGACCAATTCCCTGCGCCGCGGCGTGGCGGTTTCGATCGAACGTGCTGCCTAGCTACGATCAAGCGGGAACCGCCTGCCGCTGCCGCCGCGTGGGTGGCGTATAGAGCCAGGCGGCGCCGCTGCGATCGGCGATTGCCCGGATCGCAAGCGAGAGACCAATCGCAAAGACGACCACCAGCGGCGCGGTGATGTAGCCACTTGTAGCATTGCTTCCAACGATGGTGGCGACCATCGCGACTACAAGCGAGACGATCATGACATGTGTCACGTAGACGGGAAGCGTGTTGCGCCCGAAGTAGGCGAAGGCGTGGCGCACTGGCTGCAGGCGCGACATCAGCACAGCCGTTCCGCACAGCCATGCCAGGCCGGCGATGGAGGAGGCCAACGCCCAACTGCCTTTCTCAATGGCCTGCAGGCGCCAGCGCAGCCCGTAGAGCGCGGTGAAGATGAGTAAACCCGCGCAGGCGGTCAGCAGTGGCCGCTCCGTGATCGCGTCGACCACGGATCTTCCGTACCAGCAGCCGAAGAGAAAGAAGACGAAATACTGCAGCACGTTGCGATGGGTGAAGAGATCGATCGGCAGGTGCTCGCCGAAGGTCAGGATCGATAGCGACGCCGCGAGAACCATTGCGGTCGGGCGGTGGGCAGAGGAGAGAAGCTTCGTCGCGATCATGAAGATAGCGAGCGCCCAGATGAACCATATGCCGGTGTTCGGTGCCCACCACATTTCAAGCAATTGATAGGGATCGCTTCCTTCCGTCGGCACCAGGACATTGGTCTGGATGTAACGGAAGAACAGCCAGCGGGCGGTACTCCAGATCGCGAAGAGATAGACGAGCAGCCAGATCTTCCGACGCAGGAAATCGCCCCATGGCGCGCGCATGGCGGAGGCTGCCAGAAAGCCGGAGACCGTAAAAAACAACGGCATCCGGATGGGCGTCATGATGCTGCTCAGGCGGGCATAAAGGTCGGGCGCGATGTTGTGGAAGTCGTGATAGAGGAGGGTATGGTAGATCACCACGAGAATGATGGACATACCCTTGGCGATATCCAGCCAATCGATGCGGGTTTTCTGCTGCAATGGCCGCTCTCCGATTTGTGCAATGCAGCGAGATAGATAGATCAAATGCGTCAAAAACGAGGGGTGGGGAAAAAATTGCACTGCGAGCGTGCATTGTACGGTTTTAAGTGCCGCCGCCTTTCGCCCGCATCAGCGACGCAGCCACGGCGTGGCGGTACTCCAGAAGATCACGTCGGCACCGAGATAATCGTCGGCGAAGGCGGTGAACTCCTCTTTGGTGAACGGCTTCTTCGTCTTCGGATTCTTGTAGGTCAAAGTCGGTTCCTGCACAGCGAGGCCGACGAAGGCTAGCTTGGCCTTGTATTTGTTGAAGAACGGATAAGAGTTCTTCATCTGGCCTTTGCGGTAAGGAACGATATCCGGACCGCCGAGACCGACGTCATTCCTTGCCGCGAACTCGAAAAGCCGTCCCATATAGTTGTGGTCGTTTTCCCATTCGCAGGGCCAGAAATTGACGTACTGGACGACTTTGCTCTTGTTGAAGGCCTTACGGGCGAAGGCGAGATTTTCCATCTCGGCCTGGAAGTAGGCGTCGCAGCTGTAGCCATCCGGCTCGTGTTTCGGATCGAGATCGATCGCCGTCTCCGGCAGATTGACGCCGTAGATCTCGCCGTCGAACCTTGCGGCAAGGGCGGCCAGCAGCGCCTGATAGCGTTCGCGCACAGCGGGGTTCCATTGCTGTGCCACCCAGCCGGATCCAACGGGCTTGCTTTCGCCGGGATTGTCGAACTGCGCGGTTATGCCGCCGCCATACGCCTTGTCGACCATCAGGTAGTCAGGGACGTTTCTCGCTTTCGGTTCGAAGAAGCGATCCTGGATTTGGATGAAGAGCTTCTTGTTCAGACGCTTGATGATGGCAAGATCGGCCTCGATGGCAGAAAAATCATATTGCCCCTTCGCCGTCTCGAGCTGGCGCCAGTTGTAGACGATCTGCACGCCGCCGATGTCCGGCCGGCTGATGAATATGCTCGCCCCTTCAAGATCGCCAGAGCTGGTGTAGATGAAATTTTCCGGCGCAGATGCCGCACTTGTCGTGCTGTGCATGCAAAACAGAAGGGCGCAGGCGGCAAGCAGGCTGAGGGGGGTCTTCATTCTAGTCTCGACATTTCTCTGGGGGTCGCTGGATGGCCGTGAGAGGTTCAGCAATCCCGAGCAAAATGGGCGGCTTGATGGCGCAGGCGTGGCGATACTTGGCGGGAGGCTCATGTCCACAGCTGGATCGCTTATTGGCCCATGCCAGCATGAGCGGAACGTCTGGAATCCGCGCGCCGACACTGCCATAAATGAGGTTCATCGAGGGAGGTATCGCCATGCAGAAGAATGCGCCGGACTTCAGCCTTGCTGGTAAGGTGACTTTGGTGACGGGAGCAAGCCGCGGCATCGGTCGAGCTTGTGCCGCTGCATGTGCTGCAGCAGGCTCCGATATTGTTTTGGGGGTGCGGGATGTCGCAGCCTCGGCGGCCCTTGTTGCCGAACTGGAAAGTGTGGGACGAAAGGTTCTCCCCGTTAGACTGGAGATTCCCAACAAGGCCCATATCGCAGAAGCCGTCGACGCAGCACTTGCTACGTTCGGCCGGATCGACGTCCTCGTCAACAACGTCGGCGTGGCTCCGGGCAATCTCGCGGAACTCGTTGAAGAGAAAGACCTTGACGAGATACTTGACGTCAACATCAAGGGCACCTTTCTGATGACGCAGGCCGTTGGTCGTCACATGATCGAGCGCAATGGGGGGCGCATCATCAATATCAGCTCACAGGCGGGTACCGTGGCGCTGCGCGGCGAGGCTATCTATTGCATGAGCAAGGCGGCCATTAATCACCTGACGCGCTGCCTTGCAGCCGAATGGGCACGCTATAACGTCACCGTAAACACCGTGTCGCCGACGTTCATACACACGGATGGTACAGCACCGTTCTTGTCCGACACCGACAATCGCAAGGCGACGCTCGATCACATTCCGCTCGGCCGGATCGGTGAAACCGATGATGTGGTGGGCGCCGTCGTCTTCCTTGCATCACCGGCGGCAAGCCTGATCACCGGAGCGAACCTGCTGGTGGATGGTGGATGGTCCGTCGCCTGAGATCGAGGCGCTCCCGCTGACCATGCCCCAACAGCCGACGCAGGTCGCCATCCCAATAGCGAGTAGCCTTTGACAAGGACAGGAACCTGAACCTTGGGGCAATCCCCAGCAACTAAGGCACCTAGAGGCTGGCTGCTCGCCGGATCAAAGCAAGAACCGGACCGGTGACGGGTTGAGATAGCCATCAGCAAGAGGTATGTGCTGCCGACCGCAAGCGGCTTTCGCAAACAACAAGGTGCATCCTGGCATGACTCCAGATTTCCTCGTCACTCATTCCGGTGGCTTCCATGCCGATGAAGTGCTGTCGAGCGTCATCCTGACCCGGCTCTTCCCGCAGGCCCGTGTGATCCGGAGCAGAGCCCCGGAGTGGATCAAACCGGCCCCCGATCGGATCATCTATGACGTCGGCGGCGCGTATGATGCCTCGCAGGGCATCTTCGACCACCATCAGCGTGGCGCACCTTTGCGCGACGATGGGCAGCCCTATAGCTCGTTCGGCCTGATTTGGAAGCATTACGGTCGCGACTACCTTGTTGCCACGGACATTCCCGAAGCTCACGTCGAGGCATTGCATGCCTCGTTCGATCTCGCCTTCGTGCTGCCGATCGACCTGACGGACAACGGCGCCCTCAGCCCGTCGGGGCCGTTGGCCGGGCTGACGCTGCCGGCTTTGCTAGAAACTTTGAAGCCGGTGTTCGACGACACTGATCCGAATGCCGATGATCGGAGATTTCAGGACGCCGTCGCGATTGCCCGCAGTTTCGTCGAGGCAAGGATCGCCCAAAGCGCTGCCAAATTGCGGGCGGAGACACTTGTCCTTGAGGCCATCGAGCGCGCGGGGCGGGGGCGCGTTCTCGAGCTTCCGATGGGAATGCCTTTCCGCCCTGCGATCGTCAAGGCGGGCGCCGATCATCTTCTGCTTGTCGTTCACCCGCGAGAAAAGGACTGGTGCGTTACCGGGATTCGTCGTGGGGACGAGGGGTTCGAGCTTCGCGCGGATCTGCCGTCCGCCTGGGCCGGCCTGACCAATCACGACCTCGAAGCTGTCTGCGGCGTCGAGGGCGCAACCTTCTGTCACAACGGCCGCTTCGTGGCGGCTGCCCGGACTCGCGAGGCCGCATTGGCGATGGCCGAGTTGGCCGTGCAAGAGGCCGTTGCCGTCGGAGCCGCTAGCTGAGACAGGCCTGAAAAGGGCTCGCTCTGACAGATGTCTGCCACAACGGCCGCGCAGCGCGTGGCCGGTTGTTTCTCTTGTGCTGCGCTGGCCTCCTTCAGTCGCCGCACGTTTAGCCATCTCCTTCTCCAAGCTGTATTTTTTTGCTGCGTCCTGTCGGATGTCGCGCTACTCCTTCGTCATTCGGGAAGAGGAGTAAGAGATGCTTTATGCAATCCTTTGTTATGCCAATGAAGAAACCGTGTTCTCCTGGACTAAGGAGGAAGAGGACGCCGTGATGGCGAAGCTCTACGCCGTCCAGGCACCCCTTGCCGAACGCGGCAAGCTTGGTCCGGTTGGTCGGCTGATGCCGACGACGGCGGCGACCACCGTGCGCAAGGGCAAAGAGGAACCGCTCGTTCTCGACGGTCCCTTCGCGGAAACGAAGGAAGCGCTCCTCGGCTTTTACGTGGTTGATTTCGACACTCTCGAGGAGGCCGTTGCCTTCTCCAAGGAGCTTTCCTCGGTCAATCCGGGTTCGACCTCTTACGAAATTCGGCCGTTCTACGTGTTCCGGCCGGGAGATTCTTCGACATGACAGACATTGCCTGGATCGACGTGACGCTTGCTTCGGCCCGGCCGAAGGCGCTTGGCGCGCTGCTCAGATACTTCCGCGACCTCGATATCGCGGAGGAGGCCTTTCAGGAGGCCTGCCTGCGCGCCATCCGCACCTGGCCGGACAAGGGGCCGCCGCGCGATCCGACGGCATGGCTGATCTTCGTCGGCCGCAACAGCGGTATCGACGCGGTGCGCAAACGCTCGAAGACGCAGGCGCTTCCGGATGAGGAACTGATTTCGGACACCAGTGACGCTGAAAGCGATATCGCCGAACGGCTTGATGATTCCAACTATCGTGACGATATCCTGCGACTGCTGTTCATCTGCTGCCATCCGGATCTGCCGGCCACGCAACAGATCGCACTGGCGCTCCGCATCGTCTCCGGACTTACCGTGCAGCAGATCGCCCGTGCCTTCCTCGTTGGCGAAAGCGCCATGGAGCAACGGATCACGCGGGCCAAGGCGCGCGTTGCCAAGGCCGGTGTGCCCTTCGAGACGCCGGATGCGCAAGAGCGCGCCGAGCGACTCTCGATCGTCAGCACGATGATCTACCTCATCTTCAACGAGGGCTATAGTCAAGCCGATCCGAAGCACGAGGCCTGCGCCTTCAGCGACGAGGCGATCCGGCTTGCACGGCTTCTGCTGCGCATTTTCCCCAGCGAGCCGGAGCTGATGGGTCTGTTGGCGCTGATGCTGCTGCAGATCTCACGGCGCCAGGCCCGCTTCAACGGTGAGAACGACATCGTGTTGCTCGAGGATCAGGATCGTTCGCTATGGAACCGCGAGCTCATTAACGAAGCGCTGGCGTTGCTCGACAAGGCGATCCGTCATCGCCAGCCCGGGCCTTACCAGCTGCAAGCGGCCATTGCCGCGCTGCATTCGCGCGCCAAGCGCGCCGAAGATACGGATTGGGAGGAAATCGAGCTGCTTTACCGGGCGCTTGAGCGTGTTCAGCCGTCGCCCGTGATTACGCTCAACCGCGCCGTTGCTGTCTCCAAGCTCAAAGGGCCAGAGGAGGCGTTGGCCCTTGTCGAAACGCTTGGTGAAAAGCTCGATGGCTATTTCTACTATCACGGTTTGCGTGGCGGCCTGCTGAAGCAACTCGGGCGCGCCCGTGAGGCGCACGAGGCATTTGATCGCGCCATCGCGCTGGCTCACTCGGCAGCCGAGGCCGCCCACATCCGCCAGCAGATAGACAGCCTCGTTCATTCCGCCGCTCAGCCGATCGCGAAATAATCTTCAAAAAGATCCTGTCTAGTTGTCGGAACTGGAAAACCTCCCACGTCCTTGTAACAACCTGATCGAAAACAGGTTTCGTTCAACAGGAGAATGCTGAAATGACCGAGGAAGCTCAACACGAACTGGTTCTCGTGCGTGAATTCGATGCCCCGCGCGAGAAAATTTTCAAAGCCTGGACCGATCCTGTTCTGATGAAGGAATGGTTTGTGCCACGTCCCTGGAGCATTGCTGACGTGCAGATCGATGCACGGCCGGGCGGCTCGAACCTCATCGTCATGCGCAGCCCCGAGGGCCAGGAGTTCCCCAACCGCGGCGTCTATCTCGAAATCGTCGAAAACGAGAAAATCGTCTTTACCGACGCCTTTACCAGTTCCTGGGTGCCGTCCGAAAAGCCGTTCTTCGTCGGCATCATCCTGCTGGAGGACCTGGGCAACGGGCGGACGAAATACACCGCCAAGGCGAGACACTGGACGGCGGCCGACAAGGAGCAGCACGAGCAGATGGGCTTCCATGAGGGCTGGGGCAAATGCGCCGATCAGCTTGCTGAGCTGCTCCCGAGAATCTGAAATCGGAATCGAAACAGGGGGATCGAGGTATGTCTGCAATTGTTGATTCAACGGCCCGGCTTCCGCGCTGGCAGACCGTCACCGGCACAGTCATGAGCGGCCTGATCGTTGCCTTCCTGGTTTTCGACGGCGCGATCAAGCTGGTGCCGATCGCGCCGGTCACGGAGACGATGACTGCGCTTGGCTATTCGGGAGATCCGATGCTTGCCCGCGGCCTCGGGATCGTGACGCTTCTATGCGCGCTGCTTTACGCCATTCCACGAACGTCGGTGCTAGGCGCGATCCTGCTCACCGGTTTGCTCGGCGGCGCAATCGCCACACATCTGCGTGTTGGGAGCCCGATCTTCTCGCACCTGCTGTTCGGCGTCTATCTCGGGCTGATTGCCTGGGGTGGCCTCTATCTCAGGTGCGAGGCCGTTCGAAAAATGATTCCGTTCAAGCTCTGAAGTCATTGATTTCAGGATAGAAGTTCGCCGCGATGCCAAGTTGCGGCGATGCTGCTTATCGATATTCTCGAACGATCGGTTCCAGAATTTGTATTTGCGCTGAGGCCGCTCCATCCTTATCTCCATCTGTAGATTCAACGGGATGCGAGCCATGGAACTAGGCCTCTACACCTTTGCCGACGTGAACCCGACTCCGAGCCGAAGCAAGGGTGAGGAAGGCGCAGAACGACTGAAGCATCTGCTCGAGGAAATCGAGCTCGCCGATCAGGTCGGGCTCGATGTCTTCGGCTTGGGCGAGCATCACCGGCCGGACTATGCGGCTTCGGCGCCCGCAGTCGCTTTGGCTGCCGCTGCCGTGAAAACCAAGCGCATTCGGCTGACCAGCGCCGTGACCGTGTTGAGCTCGGACGATCCGGTTCGCGTATTCCAGCAGTTCGCAACGCTCGATCTTCTGTCCAACGGCCGTGCCGAAATCATGGCGGGACGGGGTTCATTCATCGAGTCGTTCCCGCTCTTTGGCTACAATCTGGAGGATTACGATCAGCTGTTCGAGGAAAAGCTCGACTTGCTGATGGCGCTCCGCGATCAGGAAACCGTCACTTGGTCAGGCGAACTGCGTGCGCCGATCAATGGGCGTGGTGTCTATCCTCGCCCGCTGCAGGACCCGCTGCCTTTGTGGGTCGCGGTCGGCGGCACGCCGCAATCGGTTGCTCGCGCCGGCGCCATGGGCTTGCCGGTAGCGTTGGCGATCATCGGAGGCGAGCCACGCCGTTTCGCGCCGTTGTTCGATCTCTACCGCGAGGCCGCTCGACGGGCAGGGCAGGAGGCATCGAAGCTCAAGACCAGCATCAATGTTCACGGCTTCATCGCGGACACAACGGATGCCGCCGCCGATCAGTTCTATGGTCCGCAGGCCGAGGTCATGAACCGGATCGGCCGCGAGCGCGGGTGGGGGCCAACGAACCGGGCGCACTTCGACATGTCGCGCGGGCCGAACGGCGCGCTCTTCGTGGGCGAGCCGGGACTGGTGGCCGAGAAGATCATCGCGCATCATCGGCTGTTCAAGAACGACCGCTTTCTGCTGCAGATGGCGATCGGCCTGATGCCTCACGATCAGATCATGCGCGGCATCGAACTGTACGGCACGAAAGTCGCGCCGATCGTCAGAAAGGCATTGACTGAAAGCGACGAAGAGGCGAAAGCCACGGCCTGAAATTGGAGCATGATGCCGTAAAGGATGAGTTGGAATCCGAGCGTCGTCGTGCTCTCATCCTGATCGAGTGCCGGTCGACCGGCCGCAGAAGGCCGGATAGTCATTCATGATCATCGAAAGCGAAGACGAACTCCTCAAGCTGAAGGAAATCGGCCGGATCTGCGCCAATGCCTTGCAGGTGATGAGCACTTCGCTCGAACCGGGCATTACGACGCTGGAGCTTGATCAGATCGGCCGCAAGATGCTTGAGGACGCCGGCGCGCGTTCGGCGCCCGAACTTTGCTACCAGTTTCCCGGTGCAACCTGCATCAGCGTCAACGAGGAAATCGCCCACGGCATTCCGGGTCCGCGCGTTATTCGACCGGGAGACTTGGTCAACATCGACGTATCTGCCGAGAAGGACGGGTTCTTTTCCGACACCGGCGCGTCGTTCAGCCTGCTACCACACAAGTCGAAGATCGAAAAGCTCTGCCGTGACGGCAAGAGGGCGCTGTGGGTTGGCCTCAATCAGGTGAAACCGGGCGAACCGCTCGCCAAGATCGGCCAGGCGGTCGGCGCCTTTGCGCTGAAAAATCGCTATACGCTCGTCGCCAATCTGGCGAGCCACGGGATCGGCCGTTCGCTGCACGAAGAGCCGGCTGAGCTCTCGACCTGGCCGGATCCGTCCGAGAAGCGGATGATTACGGAAGGCCTTGTCTTCACGGTCGAGCCGTTCCTCTCGCTTGGCGCGACATGGGCGGAGGGAGGCGACGACGCCTGGACACTCTACGCTGACCCGGAGGCTCCGACCGTGCAATACGAGCACACGGTCGTCGCCACGCGAAATGGTCCACTGATCCTGACGCTGCCGGAGGGCGGCGCCTGAGGCTTCATTCGCCCGAACGTCCGCCGGCAAGAATTTCGCCGGCAGCGCGCTCCAGAATGCCGGCAATGCGTTTGGCCTCGTCCTTCGACCAGGGATAGCGCAGCCGGAGCGCCGATTTGAGCAGCATACGGGCTGCTGCGACCTCGCTCTTGTCTTCCGGGAAGGCGTCATCGTCCCGATCGCCATTGCGGCTTTCCGGGTCGAAGATCTTGCGCACATGCGCCATCTTCGCGCCGATCTTCTCGAGCTTTCCAAGCGTCATGTCGATCATCGACTGGTTTTCTTCGACAAGCCTGCGGCCGCTTTCCGTGATGCGGTAGAGCTTCTTGGTGCCTTCGCTCTCCACGTCGGCAAGGCCGGTTTCTTCCAGGTAGGTCAACGCAGGATAGATCACGCCAGGGCTTGGAACATAAAAGCCGCCCGAACGCTCTTCCAGGAGCTTGATCAGCTCGTAGCCGTGGCGGGGCTGTTCCACCAGCAGCGCCAGGATCACCAGTTGCAGATCGCCTGACGCAAACTTCCTTCCCATGCGAAAACCGCCGCCACCCATCATTCCGCCTCTAAAACCTCTCATAGGTCACTCCTTTGATGTATCGTTCACTATGTCGTAAAACATATATCTTACGATAATTGCTTTCAAGAACTCGGAGATGATTTCGTACGATTGATCGTTCGATCAGAAATTCTTGATTGTCGGCGCCATGCTGCAGCGCGATAAGCATGCCATGTTGGCACGCAATGAAAACCTTCCCGAAAGCCTCTTTCGAACCGGACTGGCAGGGGCGATCGCCATGGCTGCCGCCATGGGTTTCGGCCGTTTTTCCTACACCCCGATCCTGCCGAGCATGATCAGCGGCGTGCCGCTGTCCGCTGCCGATGCCGGCTTCATCGCTTCGGCGAATTTCGTCGGCTATCTCGTCGGCGCGGTTCTCGCCGCCTATGGCTGGGCGACAGGACGCGAGCGCAAGGTCGCGCTTCTTGCGCTTGCGGCAACAGCGTTGCTGCTTGCAGCCATGGCGATGACGACATCGGTCATGGGTTTTGCAGTCATTCGCTTCCTCGCCGGTGTTGCGAGTGCCTTTGCTCTTGTCTTCAGCTCGCAGATCGTGCTCAGCCACGGAGCAATGGCCGGAAACGACCATGTCCAGGCGGCGCATTTCGGCGGTCCGGGCGCCGGCATCGCGCTCTCGTCGGTGATGGTGTTGCTGGTCGGACTGCTGTTTAGCGGAAGCGCAGACGCCTGGCGGGCATCCTGGATCGGCGGCGCGATCTATTCGGCGGTCAGCCTGGTGGCAGTCTGGTGGCTATTGCCGACAGGCCCGGCGGCAGCCGCGCAGACCGGCAAGGAGCCGAAGATCGCCTGGAGCCTGCCGATGATACTCGTGACGGCGTCTTATGGGCTCTTTGGGTTCGGATATGTGATCACCGGCACGTTTCTGGTTACGATCGCCCGCATGGATGCTGCCGGACCGATCATTGAATTTCTTTGCTGGTTCATCGCCGGACTGACTGCTTCGGTCGCGCTTTTCGCCTGGAAGCCCTTCGTCCGCCCGCTCGGGTTGGGGTGGGTCTACGTGGCTGCGCTCCTCATCGAGGCAGTTGGTGTGCTCGCGACCGTTCTCTTGCCGCATTCGGTGGCGCCGCTGATCGGTGGTGCGCTGTTTGGTGCAACTTTCCTCGCGATCACTGCTTATGGCCTGCAGATCGGCCGCAAGTTATCCCCGGCGAGCCCGCGCAGGATCCTTGCGACGATGACAGCCGCATTTGGCGTCGGGCAGATTGTCGGCCCCATTGTGGCAGGCTGGATGGCGGAGCGGACCGGAAGTTTCACGACGCCGACATATGCCGCCGCGGGGGCTTTGCTGGTGTGCGCAATGCTGGTGATACCGGTCGTCAAGAAGCTGTCATAGCGCGTTACAAGTGCGTAACAATGGGGAGAGGCCATTGCCGCTCTTCGCGAACTGCCGTAGTTTTCGCCGCAATTGGTCTGTTTAGAGACTCCGAAGACTCCAGTTCAGGAAAGCAAGCTCTCCCGTGTTCGTATCGTATTTCCCCAAGCCCAGGCTCTTCTTTATCTCAGCTGTTGCTTGGGCGCTTCTTGCCGTTCTCTTTTGGTATTTCGTGGGATCCGGCCTCGGCGCCATCGTTGGCTTGCCGCCGCTGGCGGCGGGCGAGGAATCTCCGATCGGTGTCTCGGTCTTCTGGTCGGCGCCGTTCCTTTGGTTCTACATCTACTACACGGTGGCCGTCGCGCTCTTTGCCGCTTTCTGGTTTACCTACAGCCCGCATCGCTGGCAGATGTGGTCGGTGCTGGGTTCGGCGCTGATCATCTTCAACACGTATTTTTCGGTTCAGGTCAGCGTCGCGATCAACGCATGGTACGGGCCGTTCTATGACCTGATCCAGCAGGCGCTCGCGAAGACGGCACCTGTCACCGCGTCGCAGCTCTATCTCGGCATGCTTGGCTTTGCCGGCATTGCCTTCGTGGCGATCACCGTTGGCGTGCTCAATCTGTTCTTTGTCAGCCACTGGATCTTCCGCTGGCGCACGGCGATGAACGAATACTACATGGCGCATTGGCCGAAGCTCCGGCACATCGAAGGCGCTTCGCAGCGCGTTCAGGAAGACACGATGCGCTTCTCCTCAACGGTGGAAAGCCTTGGCGTCAGCCTGGTCAGCTCGGTCATGACGCTGATTGCCTTCCTGCCGGTGCTGTTCAAGATTGGCACCAACATCACGGAACTGCCGCTGATCGGCGAAGTGCCGCACGCGCTGGTCTGGGCCGCACTGTTCTGGTCGATCTTCGGGACGGTTTTCCTTGGTCTGGTCGGTATCAAGCTGCCTGGCCTGGAGTTCCGAAATCAGCGCGTGGAAGCGTCCTACCGCAAGGAGCTTGTCTACGGCGAAGACCATGCTGACCGCGCGACGCCGCCGACCGTGGCTGAGCTTTTCGCCAACGTGCGCCGCAACTATTTCCGGCTCTATTTCCACTACATGTATTTCAACGTCGCCCGCATTTTCTACCTGCAGGCCGACAATCTGTTCAGCCTGATCGTGCTGGTGCCATCGATCGTCGCCGGCAAGCTGACGCTCGGCCTGATGACGCAGATCAACAATGTCTTTGATCAGGTTCGCGGATCCTTCCAGTATCTGGTCAATTCGTGGACGACGATCGTCGAACTGTTGTCGATCTACAAGCGCTTGCGCACGTTCGAGTCGGCGATCGAAGGCGAGCCGTTGCCTGATATCGACCAGCGCTATCTGGAGCGCGAAGCGGGCATCATCCACGCCGACGGCTAGTGCCGCCGGCTGGAGAAGCCGACCCTTGGTCATCGCCATGTTCTGGCGATGACTTTCACGGCGACTTTGAGCGGCGGATAGTCACTTGCCCGACGGGTCGAAATGAGACCTTCTGCGTGCGATGGGTTTGGCCTACGCGAACCGCATCGCTGTTCTGGCCCGGGCTTTTGCGGCGACTTCCTCGCGATCACGAGGAGGTTGGGACGTTTCCAGTGAATTGAGCAGTTCTTGGGCGCATTTCGTGATCGAATTGACTGCGCGCTCGAACGCGGCCTCGTTGCGTTTCGATGGCTTGGTCGTTCCGCTCAATTTCCGCACAAACTGAAGCGCCGCATCATGGATCTCTTCATCTGTAGCAGGCGGATCGAAATTGAACAGGGGTTTGATGTTTCGGCACATGATCTGCTCCTGGTCTGCTTCTCGCTGCCACTGAGAAGAGTGGCGTCGCTAAAAAGTAGTCGCGCCGGCGCTAATTGCAAACGCACCAGAGACGAGCAACCGTGCACCGCAGGGCAGCAGGAGCAGGTCGCACTTCGATACTGGTGGATACGACCCAGCGAAAACACAGCGCGTTCAATTGGCGCGATGTTGCCCACCCTGGGCAAAGGCTAGCGAACGGCAACGCTCGCCTAAAGACCCGAGGTTTGCGTCTGCTCCTGCAGCTTGCCGCGCGCCTCGATGATCGGGATCGCCTCGGAATAGCTGACACAGGAGACGTCCGGACGGTGGCAGACATCGCTGACAAGTCGGTCGAGCGCGCGCCAGTAGGCGCCGCCGTTCATCTCGACGAAATGGAAACCGAGCTGCAGCGGAATGCGGTTGCCGGTGTATTGTTTGTCGAAGGCTTCCTTGAAGGCGGCGTAGGAGCGGTCTTCGAATGCCTTCGAGTCGGCCTTGTCCTCGGTGCCGTTGGAGTGGCGGACGAAGAGGTTGTAGTCCATGCCGATGATCGGCTTCTCGCGGGGGCCCTCAGGAATGAGAGGTAGGCCGAAGCGGACGATGCCGGCTTCCTCGACCGGCATGGCGGGACCCTTGGTCACGAGGCTTGCGTCGTAGGTGAAGCCGGCCTTCTTCTCCGCAGCGATCATGTCGGCGCCCGGCGTTGCCGAGAGGTAAGGGGCGCGGAAGCCGTGGATGCCATGATTGACCAGATCCTGCCAGCCTTTCGGCTCTTCGAGGTCAACGCTTTTCCAGGCGTTCCGCAGCGTGGCGTGGAAAGTTGCGAACTCCCTACGCCAGTCGACTTCACTCCACTGCCGCCCGTCGAAATGGCCACAGGCATGGCTCGAAATATCGTGGCCCTCGAGATGGGCATGCCAGATATTGCCCAGCCGTTCGCGGATCTCGTCATCGCTCTGGGCAAAGCCGACGTTGGATTTGCCCATTTTCTGATGCGGCGCCTGATAGGCTTTCTTAGCGGCCTGGTTCATCAGGAAGGTGCAGGAGAGGAAATAGGTGAAATGCGCACCGTTCTTTGCCGCCATTTCACGGCTCTTCTGCCAGAGCGCGTTATCGTGCGCACCGTCAAACGAGATGATCACCAGCTGCTTTGGCTGATCGCCGGCACTCGCCACGCTTGGGACAAACAAGGAAAGAGCGAGGGAGGCTTTGAAAAACGAACGAAACATGGGCACCGCGACAATTTGTTTGCGGCTTTCCTGTTACAGAAATGCGGCGAAGCTGCGGTGGCGCTGGCGTTTTTCTGTCAGCCCAGCTAAGTCTCGGAAAACGCACAGGAGATCGTCATGGCATTGCTCATCGTCGGCATCATTATTTTCCTCGGGCTTCATCTTATCCGTGTGATCGCCCCCGGCCTTCGTCAGTCCATGATCGACAGGCTCGGCGAGAACGGTTGGAAGGGCGTCTATTCAGTCCTCAGTATCCTATCGCTCATCCTGTTGATCTACGGCTTCGGTCAGGCCCGTCAGGTGACCGGCGTGCTCTACACCCCACCGGTCTGGATGGCGCATATCGCCGTTACGCTGATGCTGATCGCCCTTATCTGTCTAGTCGCCTCGCTGCTGCCGGCGGGGCGTATCGCGGTGAAGACGAAGCACCCGATGGTCCTGTCGGTGAAGATCTGGGCCTTCGCGCATCTCCTGGCCAACGGCGAGACCTCATCAGTGTTGCTGTTTGCGGCCTTTCTTGCATGGGGCGTCATCCTGCGCATTGCGCTGAAAAGGCGCGAACGTGCTGGCGAACTCACCCTTCGTCCCTTCGTCTCGGGTAAGTATGATCTATATGCCGTCGTCATCGGTGTGGTTGTCTGGGCGCTCATCACGTTCAAGCTGCACGAGCTGTTGATCGGTGTGGCCCCGATCGCTATGTGACGAATCTTTTCAATCCCCCTTACAACTGCTGAAAAATGGGGTAGAAGGCCCCACAATGTGCGTGCAACCCGCATGCCGAAGCATATCCGCGGCCGGAGACGAGAATGGCATTCAACGACGACAGCTTCATTCGTGAAGTCAATGAGGAACTGCGTTCCGACCAGGTGAAGGGCGCATGGCGCCGGTTTGGTCGTTACCTGATTGCGCTCGCCGTCCTGATCGTGCTCGGTACCATCGGCTACAAGGTCTACGAATACTGGGACGATAACCAGTCCTCCGGCACGGGTGACAAGTTCATCGCCGCGATGAAGCTTGCCGACGAGAACAAGAACGACGAGGCGCTGGCCGCGCTCGAGACGTTGGAAAAGGAAGGACATGGTGCCTATCCGATCCTTGCCCGCCTGCGTGCCGCAAGCGTTCTGGCCCAGAAGGGCGACACGGCTGGCGCCGTTGCTGCCTTCGATTTGATCGGCAAGGACAACGCTGCTCCGGCAGCCGTACGCGATGCCGCCAAGATGCGCGCCGGATGGCTGCTGATTGAAAGCGGCACCTACGACCAGGTTTCCGCCCATGTCGAGGAAATGGCTGTTCCCGGTAATGCCTTCCGTCACTCCTCCCGCGAAGCGCTCGGCCTTGCCGCCTACAAGGCTGGCAACATGGCGCAGGCTCGCCAATGGTACCAGGCAATTGCCGACGATGCGCAGAGCCCGCGCAATGTTGCCAATCGTGCCCAGATGATGCTTGATAACATCACCGCATCCGGCAAGGCGCCCGCCGCACAGGGCTGAATGTAAGGAATTTCAATGAGCTTCACGGTCGCCATTGTCGGTCGCCCGAATGTCGGCAAGTCGACGCTTTTCAACCGGTTGGTTGGAAAGAAGCTGGCGCTTGTCGATGACACGCCGGGCGTTACCCGCGACCGCCGCCCGGGCGAAGCACGGCTCGTCGACCTGCGTTTCACCATCGTTGATACGGCTGGTCTTGAGGAGGCCCATGAAGAGAGCCTGCAGGGCCGCATGCGCGCCCAGACAGAGGCGGCGATCGACGAGGCTGACCTTTCTTTGTTCGTAGTCGATGCCAAGACCGGGCTGACGCCCGTCGACACGGCGCTCGCCGAAATGTTGCGCCGCCGTGGCAAGCCCGTGGTTCTCGTGGCCAACAAGTCGGAAGCCCGTGGCTCGGACGCCGGGTTTTACGACGCCTATTCGCTCGGTCTTGGTGAACCGACTCCGATCTCGGCCGAACACGGGCAGGGCATGCTCGACCTTAGGGATGCGATCGTTGCCGCCCTTGGTGAAGACCGCGCATTTCCGCCTAAGGAAGATGTCGCCGTCACCGACGTCGATATCCCTCAGCCGATCGATGAGGAAGGCGAGGAAGAGGAAGAACCGGTATATGACGACACGAAGCCGCTGCGCGTGGCGATCGTCGGTCGCCCGAACGCCGGTAAGTCGACGCTGATCAATCGCTTCCTCGGTGAAGACCGACTGCTGACGGGGCCGGAAGCCGGCATCACGCGCGATTCCATCTCCGTTGAATGGGACTGGCGCGGCCGCACCATCAAGATGTTCGATACGGCAGGCATGCGCCGCAAGGCGAAGGTGATCGAGAAGCTCGAAAAGCTCTCGGTGGCCGATACGCTACGTGCCATCCGTTTTGCTGAGCTCGTCGTCATCGTCTTCGATGCGACGATCCCGTTCGAGAAGCAGGATCTGCACATCGTCGATCTCGTGCTCCGTGAGGGCCGTGCTGCCGTGCTCGCCTTCAACAAGTGGGACATGATCGAGGAGCCGCAGGCTGTTCTCGCGGACCTGCGCGAGAAGACCGACCGCTTGCTGCCGCAGGCGCGCGGGATTCGTGCCGTGCCGATCTCCGGCCAGACCGGCCGTGGTCTCGACAAGCTGATGCAGTCTATCATCGATACGGATAAGGTCTGGAACAAGCGCATCTCGACTGCCCGCCTCAATCGCTGGCTGGAGCAGCAGCAGGTTCAGCATCCGCCACCAGCAGTCTCCGGTCGCCGCATCAAGCTCAAGTATATGACGCAGGTGAAGGCCCGTCCGCCGGCGTTCATGATCTCCTGCACACGCTCCGACGCGCTGCCGGAATCGTACACCCGCTATTTGATCAACGGTCTGCGCAACGATTTCGACATGCCGAGCGTGCCGATCCGGATTCACTATCGTTCTCCGGACAATCCGTATGAGTCGAAGAAAAAGCGGTCCTGATAGGTCCGCTGCTCCTTATTTTGAGTGACGCGTCAGCGTGTCGCGCAATACGATCACGTCTGCCGCCAACCGTTTCAAGTCAGCAAATTCTCGGCCCGATGCATCGAGGATGCAGCCGGGAATGGATGCTGCGCGTCTTTTGAGTTCGCGACCCTCCTTCGTCAACCGGATGATGACTACACGCTCGTCGTCCTTGCCGCGCTCGCGTTTGACGTAGCCGGCCGTTTCCAAACGCTTCAGGAGAGGGGTGAGGGTGCTCGATTCAAGGTGAAGCTTCTCGCTGATGTCGCCGACTGTCTGGTTGTCTTCTTTCCATAGGGTGACCATTGCCAGGTACTGCGGGTATGTGAGGTCCAGCGCATCAAGCAGTGGCTTGTAGACCCGATTCATCGCGTGATTTGCGGTGTAGAGGGCGAAGCACATAAAATCATCTAGGTTCAGATCGTCGCTCATATCCAATTCTCCGAAAGCGCGACAACATATATCGCGCAATAAACAATCGCAACCAATCTTTCTGCATGAGAGCTATGCCTGTTTATATCGTGCGATATATAATAGTGCAATATATAGATGATGCGCCAACGACGAATAGCAACCGAAAAGGACAGGACAATGTCGACCGCAAAGACCGCACTCTCCGCAGCAGCCATCCTCGCAGCAACCACTTTGGGTGCCGCTGCCGATCCGGTATTGGAAGTGACAACCCAGAAGTTCATCGATGCGCTCGCTGGCTCCAAGCCAATCTATGCACTGTCTCCTTCCGACGCCCGCAATGTCCTTGCCGGGGCGCAGAAGGGTGACGCCAAGAAGCTTGCCGCCAAGGAAGAGAACCTGACGATCAAGGCTGGACCGACCGGCAGCATCAAGCTGCGTGTCGTTCGTCCAGAAGGCGTGAAGGGCAAGCTTCCTGTCGTCATGTATTTCCACGGCGGCGGCTGGGTGCTTGGCGATGCCGATACGCATGACCGTCTCGTTCGCGAGATCGCCAATGGCGCCAAGGCCACTGTTGTCTTTGTCGACTATGAGCGCTCGCCGGAGGCTCGCTATCCGATCGCGATCGAGCAGGCCTACGCCGCAACGAAATACGTCACTGAACACCAGAAGGAATTCAATGTCGACGCCACCCGCCTGGCGGTGGCCGGCGACAGCGTCGGCGGCAACATGACCGCGGCGGTCACGCTGCTTGCCAAGGAGCGCGGCGGTCCTGCAATCGCTCAGCAGGTCATGTTCTATCCCGTGACCGACGCCAACTTCGAGACCGGCTCCTACAATCAGTTCGCCAACGGTCCTTGGCTAACGAAGGAAGCGATGAAGTGGTTCTGGAATGCGTATCTCCCCGATGAAGCCAAGCGCAGGGAGCCGACTGCTTCCCCGCTCCAGGCTTCACTCGATCAGCTGAACGGGTTGCCTCCGGCATTGATCATCACCGACGAGAATGACGTGCTGCGAGACGAAGGCGAGGCCTATGGCCGCAAATTAAGTCAGGCGGGCGTGAAGGTGACCTCGATCCGCTACAACGGCACGATCCACGACTTCGTGCTTCTGAACGCCATTGCCGAGACGCCCGCTGTGCGCAGCGCAATCTCCGTTGCCAGCCAGACGCTCCGCGACGCGCTCAGCAAATAACCGGTTCAGGTTCCTGACGAGACGGGCCCGGCGGCATCACCGGGCTTTTTCGTTCTTGGCAGCGACTTGGCAGCAAATTGCCAGGCTTTCTTCCACTTCGGCGTAATGACGCCGTTGGCGGCGCGGATGTTGTTGATGAACTGTGTCGTCGCCGCTTCCCAGGAATATTGAAGCGCGAGTTCGCGTGCCTTCTCGCGCGACGCTGAAAACGCCGTTAGGCAGGCCGTTTTCAGGTCGTCGTCGAGTGCTCCGACGTCGTTGTCGTCTGCGATGATGTCGAGGGGGCCGGTGACAGGGTAGGCGGCGACGGGAACGCCTGACGCGAGGGCCTCGAGGATCGTATTTCCGAACGTATCCGTCAGCGAGGGGAAGACGAAGACATCCGCCTGGGCGTAGGCCTTCGCCAGTTCCTCGCCGACCTTCAGGCCGGCGAAGTGGACATCTGGATAGCGCTTCTCGAGCTCGGCACGAGCCGGCCCGTCACCGACGACGACCTTCGATCCCGGTAGGTCGAGATCCAGGAAGGCCGGCAAGTTCTTTTCCAGGGCAACGCGGCCGACTGTCATGAAGATCGGGCGGGCAAGGCCGAACGGCGCGTCGTCCAGGGGCATGGGGCGGAAATGATCGGCATCGATGCCGCGGCTCCACGGCATGAGGTTTCGAATGCCCTTGTCGGAGAGTTCGCGCGCGAGGCTTGGGGTCGCGACCATGCAACCGGCGCCGGAATTGTGGAACCAACGGACGAACGCATAAAGCCAGCTCTTCGGTATGGGCAAACGGGCCGAAACATATTCCGGAAAGCGGGTGTGGTAACTGGTCGAAAAGGGCATGCGGTTCTTCAGGCACCAGCGCCGCGCCGTCAGCCCCAAAGGACCCTCCGTTGCGATATGAACGTAGGAGGGCATGTGTTTTCTGATCTCGCGCGCGACGCGGCGGTAGCTGGCGATGGAAAGACGAATTTCGGGGTAGGTGGGGCAGGGCACACTGTGAAAGCCCTGCGGCGTCACCATTGCCACGTCAATGCCCATTTTCGCCAGTTCGCGGTTGGTGTTCTCGATCGAACGGACGACGCCGTTGACCTGCGGATGCCAGGCATCGCTGACAATGACCAGCCGTTCCGCCACCCCCGGCCGAGATGCGTTCCGGCCTTCGTTGCCCCCAACATCCGACATATGCTGCAGCACGCCCCAATTCCATCCAAGCCGCGCCCGCGGGGGCGCCGGCCAAACTCCCGGCAGACCCGGGGACTCGATTCCCGCGCTTCACATTCTGGCGACCGTCGATGATGGAAATATTACAGTTGCGCTACACCGATCGTCCGGTGTTGCTCAGGCGTGGTTGATACCAAGTTTTTCCCAGGCAACGAGGGCTCCATGTTCGCTGACGACGCGTGCGGCAACCTTTGCAGCAAATGCGGCGGCGGCGGGCGCGTCCTTGGTCTCGAGGTAGCGGGCGAGAAATGCGCCGTTGAAGCTGTCGCCGGCGCTGGTCGTGTCGACGACCTGCTCGACCTTCTCAGCCGGGACGAATCTCTCCACGCCGTCGAAGCTCAACGTTGCTCCTTCTGCGCCGTTCTTGACCACCACGTCCGTCGCGCCGAGGGTGCGATAGCGCTGGATCGTTGCTGCAATCGAAACGTCGCCGAAGTGCGTTGCCTCGTCATCAAAACTCGGCAGCACCAGGGAAGAGGCACGCGCACCTTCGCTAATCGTCGCATGCATCACGTCATAGCCCGACCAGAGCCGCGGGCGGATATTGGGATCGAAGGCCACGATCTTGCCGGCGGCCTTGGCGCGGCGGACTTCGGTGAGCAGGGTGTCGGCGTCGTTGCGAGACAGGATCGCAAGTGTGATGCCGGAGAAGTAGACAACGTCGCTGGCCTCGATCGCCTCGCGAAGGAGTTCCGCGTCGGCTGCGAGCTGGCGGGCGGCGGAGTTGTCGCGCCAGTAACTAAAGGAGCGCTCGCCATCCTTGAGGCTGATCATGTAGAGACCCGGCGCCTTGCCCTTGATGCGCCTGATAAATTCCGTGCCGATGCCAGCCTGCTTGTAGAAGGCGATCATCTCATCGGACATGGCTTCGTCGCCGAGCGCGGTAAAATACTCGACCGACCAATCCGCCGGCAGGCAGGCGCGGGCGTACCAGGCTGTATTCAGCGTGTCGCCGGCAAAGCCCTTGCGCAGCAAGCCGGCGCCTGCATGCGAAAGCTCTACCATGCATTCACCGATCGATAGAAAACGCCCGCTCACAGAAAGCCTCCCTGAATTTTCCCGCTTTCGCTGATACGCGTAGAGGCTGTTCCTGACAAGCCACGAGCGGCATGTGGCTGCGACTCTAGGCCGGATTGTTGACCCTATCTGCAGCGCGCATAGTGGCACTCGCGCAGTTACGGGGACACACGCTTGCAGACGATCTCAGGCCCTCTGATTGGTATTTCGCTGGTTGCGGCGCTATCGCTTTCAACCGGTCTCGCTTCCGCACACGGAGGCGGAGGCAAGCGAAAGTGGGATTGTCAGACACTCGCCTTGCAGGAACGAAACACGGTGGGCGGTAAGCTGCCTAGCAAGGACATCAAGCACCGCGAAAAGCTAAAGCGCAAAATGCAGAAGCTGGGATGTTCGACTGATTTCGGCTGAAGGTTGTTTTTTGTCCCGCCCGCTTTAGTGTTGGCATCATCGAATGAAGGTAGGAGATAGACGGCTGATGTCGGTTGCGGGCAAAACAGCGGACTGGTGGCGAGGTGCGGTTATCTATCAGGTCTATCCACGATCCTTTCAGGATACGAACGGAGATGGCCTCGGAGACCTGAAGGGCATTACCCGGAGATTGCCCCATATCGCCAGCCTCGGCGTAGACGCCATCTGGCTGTCGCCATTCTTCAAGTCACCGATGGCCGATATGGGCTATGACGTTTCCGACTATTGCGATGTCGATCCGATCTTCGGAACGCTCGATGATTTCGACGAGATGATGGCGGCGGCTCACCGGCTCGGCATCAAGATCATCATCGACCAAGTGATATCGCACACGTCCGATGTTCATCCCTGGTTCGTCGAAAGCCGCTCAAGCCGAAGCAATCCCAAGGCCGACTGGTATGTCTGGGCAGATCCGAAGCCAGATGGCACGGCACCCAACAACTGGCTCTCGATCTTCGGCGGGCCTGGATGGGAATGGGATGGCGTACGCCGGCAATATTACCAGCACAACTTCCTGACCTCGCAGCCGGATCTGAACTTCCACAATCCACAGGTTCAGGATGCCGTGCTCGCCACCGTGAAGTTCTGGCTCGACCGTGGCGTCGATGGCTTCCGCCTTGATACAGTGAACTACTACTTCTGCGATAAGCTTCTTCGCGACAATCCCCCGCATGCGCCCGACGAGAGCGATGCCGGTCTCGATGCGCCCGATACGAACCCTTACGGCATGCAGAACCACCTCTATGACAAGACGCAGCCGGAAAACATCGGCTTCCTCCAGCGCTTCCGGGCCTTGCTCGACCACTACGAAGCGCGCGCGACGGTAGGCGAGGTCGGCGACGGAGCACGCTCGTTGAAGACGGTGGCTGCCTATACCGCCGGCGGCGACAAGCTGAACATGTGCTACACCTTCGACCTGCTCGGACCGGAGTTTACCGCTACCCATATCCGCAGTTGCGTCGATGCCTTCCAGAAGTCGGTTGCCAATGGCTGGGTCTGCTGGGCCTTCTCGAACCATGACGTCAACCGTCATGTGAGCCGCTTCGCAAAGACCCCGGAGGAGCGGCCAGTCGTTGCCAAGCTCGCCATGTCGGTGCTGGCGACGCTGCGCGGCTCGATCTGCCTCTATCAGGGGGAAGAACTCGGCCTGCCGGAGGCCGAGTTGGCCTTCGAGGATCTGCGTGACCCCTACGGCATCCGTTTCTGGCCGGCCTTCAAGGGACGCGACGGATGCCGCACGCCGATGCCCTGGGAGGCTGCGAAGGCGCATGCCGGCTTTACCATGGCCGAAAAATCCTGGTTGCCTGTTCCTTACGAGCAGGCAGCGCTTTCCGTCGACACGCAGGAGAGCGATCCGCATTCCGTTCTGAACCACTACCGGCAGACGCTCGAATTCCGGAAAGGCCATCCGGCATTGCTTGACGGCGCGATGGAGTTCATCGGGACCAATCAGGACCTGCTCGCCTTCACGCGCACCAAGGGAAGCGAGACGCTGCTCTTTGTCTTCAACCTGACGCGCAAGCCAGCACAGTTCATTCCGCCGGCGGGAATGGTGATAGGAGAACGGTTGGCTATGCCGGGCTTTGCGGCGGGAGCGGCAACCGGCCCAATCAAGCTTGTCGCGCTCGACGCGTTCTGTGCGCGGGTGGCTGGCTAGACGTCAGCCGATCAGCGCAAACTTGTCGACATCGACCATTCCCCGATCCGAGATCTTCAGGTGCGGAATGACCGGGAGCGGCAGGAAGGCCACCTGCAGGAAGGGTTCCTCAAGCGTCGTGCCGAGCGCGTAGGCGGCCTTGCGTAGATGGTGGAGCGTGTCGCGCACCGTCTCGTAGGGCTCGAGGCTCATCAGGCCGGCAATGGGCAGGGCGATCTCGCCGGTGACCTTGCCATCCTCCACAACCACGAAGCCGCCGTTGATTTCGCCGAGGCGATTGGCGGCGAGCGCCATGTCGTCCTCGCTGACGCCAACGACGCAGATGTTGTGGCTGTCATGGCCGACGGTGGAGGCAATCGCACCCTTCTTCAGGCCGAAGCCCTGGACGAAGCCATTGGCATGGTTGCCGTTCTTGCCGTGCCTTTCGATCACAGCGACCTTGATGATGTCGTTGCCGAGATCGACGGCGGTCTGGTTGCCTTTCACCGGTAGCCGGTAGCGGCGGTGTTCGGTAATGATCTTGCCGGGAGTGACACCGATGACAGGCGTTTCGCCATCGGCCACAGGAACGCCGAAGTGGGCGGCGTTCACGGGCCGGGCCTTGACGCTGTCGAGGCCGACCGGCTCCACCGGCTTGCGTGTGGCGAAAAGTTCCGTGGTCACCTGGCGGCCGGCAGCAAAGACCAGATCCGCGCGGCAGTTTTCGAGGCTGTCGATGACCACGAGGTCCGCGCGCCAGCCTGGGGCGACGAGACCGCGGTCCCTCAAGCCGAAGGCCCGGGCAGCCGAGATCGAGGCGGCGCGGTAGACGGCAAGCGGCTCCACCCCGCTCTTGATCGCGGTACGGATCATGTAGTCGAGATGCCCTTGCTCGGCGATGTCGAGCGGGTTGCGATCATCGGTGCAAAGGGCGATGTAGGGCGACAGGCGCTCGGTGATGATGGGCATCAGGGCTGCGAGATCTTTCGAAACAGAGCCCTCGCGCACGAGGATGTGCATGCCCTTGCGGATCTTTTCCAGCGCTTCGGCAGCACTCGTGCATTCGTGCTCGGTGCGGATGCCGGCGGCGAGATAGCCGTTGAGGTCGTTGCCCGAGAGCAGAGGGGCGTGGCCGTCAATGTGCTCGCCCTGGAAGGCGTCGAGCTTCGCCATGCAGATCGGATCCTTGTGGATCACGCCGGGGAAATTCATGAACTCGGCAAGGCCGATTACCTTCGGATGATGGCGGAAGGGAAGGAGGCGCTCGATCGGAAGGTCGGCGCCCGATGTCTCCAGATGCGTCGCAGGCACGCAGGAGGAGAGCTGGACACGGATGTCCATGATCGTTTCGAGGGACGAATCGAGGAAATACTGAATGCCTTCGGTGCCGAGAACATTTGCGATCTCGTGCGGGTCGCAGATGACTGTCGTTACGCCATAGGGCAGGACGCAGCGGTCGAATTCGTGTGGCGTCACCAGCGACGACTCGATGTGGAGATGCGTATCGATGAAGCCCGGCACCACGATCTTGCCCGAGATATCGATCTCGGTTTCGCCGTCGTAGCTGCCGCACGTGCCGACGATAAGATCCTGTGCGATCGCGACATCGGATGCCACCAGTTCGCCGGTCACAAGGTCGAAGAAACGGCCGCCTTTCAGAACGATGTCGGCGGGCAGGCGGCCCGTTCCCTGGTCGATGAGGCGTTCAAGCTTGGCAGTCATGGCATCCTCGTGCTGGCGTTTCACCAGTTATAGCCCATGTGTCCGACAAAGCGAGATCGGCTTTGTCGGCCGGTCCACAAACGAAAACCGGGTGCCCCAGAGGGACGCCCGGCGATCGAAATCGGGAGATCGAAGGCTTATTCGGCCGGAACGATCTTGCCGGCTTCCCACTTGTAGAGCGCGAAGCTTTGCGAGGTCAGGTCGCCGGTTTCGCCGTAGGTCAGCTTGCCGATTGCCGTCGGGATCGCTTCGCCGCCCTTCAGCGCCTTGGCGACTGCTTCCGAATCTTCAGCGCTACCGGCCTTCTCGATACCCGCCTTCAGGACTTCGACTGCGGCGTAGGCGTTGAGCGTGAAGGCCTCGGCCGGGATGCCCTTGGCCTTAAGTGCGTCCGCAGCTGCCTGCGAGTCCGGGCTCTTCGTTGCGTCCATGGCATTGGTGAAGATCGTGCCACCGGCTGCGTCGGTGCCGATGTTCCAGAACTCGCTGTTCGATAGGCCGTCGCCGCCGATGATGACGGCCTTGACGGAGAGGTCATGCAGCTGACGGGCCAGCAGGCCGCCTTCCGGGTGATAGCCGCCGAAATAGACAACATCGACGTTCTCGGCCTTCAGACGGGTCGTGAGCGCGCTGAAGTCCTTGTCGCCGGGGCTCAGGGAGTCGTCGAGCACTTCCTTGATACCACCGGCGTTCAGGGTTGCCTTGAACGAGTCGGCCAGACCCTTGCCGTAAGCGCCCTTGTCGTTGATGATCGCGACGCGCTTGTCCTTGAAATTCTTCAGAACGTAGTTGGCGGCGACCTCAGCCTGCTGGTCGTCGCGACCGCAGGTGCGCAGAACGTTGGCGAGACCACGCTTGGTGAGATCGGGAGCCGTTGCCGTCGGGGTCACCATCAGCACGCCGTTTTCGGCGAGAACGTCAGAAGCCGGGATGGCGACGCCCGAGGTGACCGGGCCAACGACGAAGCGGATGCCGTCGCCGACGAGCTGGTTTGCGGCGGAAACGCCCTGCTTCGGTTCGCCGGCATCGTCGGCGTATTTGAGGATGACTTTTTCGCCGAGGATGCCGCCCTTCTTGTTGATCTCGTCAACAGCAGCCTGTGCGCCATTCTTCACCTGGTCGCCATAGGCGGCAACCGGACCGGTCAGCGGCGCGATGAGGCCAATGGTGATATCTGCATGGGCGAGCGGCGCAAAGGCAAGCGAGGCGACAAGGGCCGCCGACAAAGTCTTCAGACTCATTTTCTTTCTCCTTGGGTGGGTTTTCAAACCCGCGATTAAGTACCGCAGCAGTGTGCCCAGATCGTACAACAGCCCTTGCGGGATGCGCCAAGAGACGATGAGCAGCCGCACGGCCGAAGCATCCGCCTGCCATGTTTGGCTTCGGCGAGTGCACAGCAAGTTTCTTAGGAATTTACCGCGGATTTCGCAAGAAGATAAAGAAATGGGGCCCGTTTTTGCCTGATCTGGCAAAAACGGGCCCCAAAGCGCATCGATCAGATGTTGTTTTGAAGAATTTCGCGGAGTTTTCCGAAGAGTTCGTCGATGTGGTGCTTTTCGATGATCAGTGGCGGCGAGAGCGCGATGATGTCGCCGGTGGTGCGGATCAACAGGCCCTTCTCATAGGCCTTCAGGAAGGCGGTGAAGGCGCGCTTGGTGGGCTCGCCGGCGATCGGATCAAGTTCGATGGCGCCGATCAGGCCGGTGTTCCGGATGTCGATGACATTCGGGCAATCCTTCAAGGAGTGCAGTCCGTCGGCCCAGTAGTCCGCAAGCTCCGCGGCGCGGGTCAGCAGCCCTTCTTCCTTGTAGGTGTCGAGCGTGCCGAGAGCTGCCGCGCAGGCGATCGGGTTGCCGGAATAAGTGTAGCCGTGGAAGAACTCGATCATGTGTTCTGGACCACTCATGAACGCGTCATGGATCTCCGACGTCACGAAAACCGCGCCCATCGGGATGACGCCGTTGGTCAGGCCCTTTGCGGTGGTGATCATGTCAGGCTTGACGTCGTAGTATTGGGCGGCGAACGGGGCACCGAGGCGGCCGAAACCGGTGATGACTTCGTCGAAGATCAACAGGATGCCGTGCTTGGTGCAGATTTCGCGGAGCTTCTGCAGGTAGCCCTTAGGCGGGATCAGGACGCCGGTCGAGCCGGCGATCGGTTCGACGATGACGGCTGCGATCGTCGAAGCGTCGTGCAGTGTGACGATGCGCTCGAGTTCCGTCGCCAGATCGCCGCCATGCTCCGGCTGGCCGCGGGTAAAGGCGTTCTTGCCTGGCTGATGTGTGTGTGGCAGGTGATCGACACCGGTCAGCAGGGCACCGAACATCTTGCGGTTGGAAACGATGCCGCCGACGGAGATGCCGCCGAAGTTGACGCCGTGATAGCCGCGCTCGCGGCCGATGAGACGGAACCGCGAACCGTTACCCTTCACCCGATGGTAGGCGAGGGCGACCTTAAGAGCCGTTTCGACCGATTCAGATCCCGAATTGGTGTAGAGAACGTGATCCATCCCTTCGGGTGCAATGTCGACGAGGCGGTTTGCCAGCTCGAAGGCCTTCGGATGACCGAGCTGGAAGGCTGGCGCGTAATCGAGTTCGCCAGCCTGTTCGCGGATCGCCTCGGTGATCTTCGGCCGGCAGTGGCCGGCATTGACGCACCAGAGGCCGGCAGTGCCGTCGAGCACCTGGCGGCCGTCGTGGGTCTGGTAGTACATGTCCTTCGCGCCGACAAAGAGACGCGGCTCCTTCTTGAACTGTCGGTTCGCGGTGAAGGGCATCCAAAAGGCCCGGAGGTCGTTTGGCGTGGTATTGAGGCGGTTGGACATGCTGTTCTCCATGGCCGTTTCGGAGGCCGTTCCCGTTATTGGCTGAGGCGGTTTTTTTACTGCCCGGTCAAATTATCAGCGCTTGTCCGGGCGTCAAGCGGCTGCCGTTGCCAGCGGGCGCTCGCGCCGGCTGGCGCAGTGCAAAAAAATAGACCGGCATTGCTGCCGGTCTAAGAGTATGAAGACGTACTGAAATAAGGTGCCGCACTATTCCGGATGCATCCCTCGGCAGTGGGGCTTATAGGCTGACGTTATGTCAGCGCGTCCTTACGCCGCAGACTTTGCGCGGCTTTGAACAGCATAGATGTCGGTGAGGGCTTCGAGGATCTTGAGGACCGGCTCGGAATTGCTTGAATAGTAGATCGTCTGTGCGTCGCGTCGCGTCTTGACCAGCTTCTGGGCGCGCAGCTTGGATAGGTGCTGCGACAGCGCGGACTGGCTCAAACCGACTTCCTGCGCCAACGCGCCGACGGGGATCTCGCCCTTGACCAGGTTGCAGAGGATCAGAAGTCTCTTGGGGTTTGCCATTGCCGACAAAAGGGCAGCTGCAACGTTTGCATTGGCGGTTAAATCGATTGTGTCCATATTTTCTTCCTGGTGTGAAACTAATTTCAAGAACGCGTGTTCCCGCTCAATGCCGGACGGCGAAAACTATCAATACCGCTTCAAGATTGTATATAGCTAAATTTCAGGTATTGCGTATTTCATGTTAGATATATGTGAATAAATATCATCGACCCCCTGTGCGACGGTCTCGAACTCGCAGCGCAGAAGCAAATCACCCGAAATGAGATCGAAACCGGCGCAATCCACTCCACAAATGCGCCAATCGCCGTTGCCAGCCTTGAGGCCCGCTGCGGCTGTCGCTGCCAGATCTGGGCGCTCAGCTAGCAATTTTTGCACTATCGTGTCTGACTGAGCTGCCACGGCTTCATTGCCGGGGGATCGAATCGTCAGGTCCTCGCCTTCCAAGACATAGGCGCGACCAAAGCCGCCATTGAGGCTGGCCGACTGCGGCATGAGCCGGAAAAAACGGAAATCCGGAAAATCGATGTAGAGCTTGGCCTTGGCATGGCGATTGAGGAAGCGGCTGCGGATGCGCGCGTGGATCTCGCTGTCGCGCTCGACCGGTTCGGCTAGGCATTGGGTCGTCAGGCGGGTATAGGCGAGCGGATCGCCCTTGCCGGGCTCGCCCGTCAGAAGCGACGCGCGGCGGTCGGCGTCGAGCGCACGAGTATGCGTCGACAGGCCTGAGACGAGAATGACGGGTACGCCGTCAATGTCCGTGCCGAGGAGAACCCGGCTGGCAAAGGGAAAGCCGGTCCCGGGATCGAGAACGGCAATTGCGGCATAACGGGCGGAGCGGAGAAGCGTGCGAGCGAGCTTGCGGGCTTCTCCGTCCGTTTCCCTGAGAACGGAAGCTTGATCTTTCATGTCCACTTTCTTGGCGGAAGCGGACGCAGGGATCAAGCCTGTTCTTTGCGCCGATGCTGCGTGAGGCCTTCGACGATATCCTGCGCCGAGATGGTCCCAATGATCGCGCCGTTTTCCACGACGCCAATACTGCCGGGCTGGCGCGACAGCGCATCAAGGATGTCGATGAGCGGCGTTTCCGCACGCGCCGTGCCGCTGACGCTTGCACCGGCGGCCGCGTGGCCGAGACCGCGTTGCATCACGTCCTCGGCCGTCAGCATGCTGATCGGGTTCATGTGCTGGACGAAATCGGCGACGTACTGGTCCGCGGGGTTCTTCACGATCTCCTGCGGGGTGCCGCACTGGATGATGCGCCCGCCTTCCATGATGGCGATGCGGTTGCCGATACGGAACGCTTCGTCGAGATCGTGGCTCACGAACAGGATGGTCTTCTTCAGGCGTCGCTGGAACTCGAGGAGCTCGTCCTGCAGGCGTGTGCGGATCAGCGGATCGAGCGCCGAGAACGGCTCATCCATCAGCAGGATAGGCGCACCGGTGGCAAAGGCGCGGGCAAGGCCGACGCGCTGTTGCATGCCGCCAGACAGCTCATTGACCTTGCGGTCAGCCCATTTGGTCAGGTTGACGAGTTCGAGTTGCTCGCCGACGCGCTTCTTGCGTTCGGCGTCCGGCATACCCGCGAGTTCAAGGCCAAAGCCGACGTTTTCCGCGACCGTTCGCCATGGCAGCAGCGCGAACTGCTGGAAGACCATGGAAACGGTGTGCATGCGCAGGTCACGCAGACCTTTGGCCGTCGTTTTGTAAGGGCTGCAGGGGCCATTCGGCGTTGCGACCGACACCTCGCCGCGCACGACGGGCGCCAACCCGTTCACGGCGCGTAACAGGGTCGACTTGCCTGAACCGGAAAGGCCCATCAGGACGAGAATTTCGCCTTCCTGGACGCTCAGGGAGGCGTCTGCCACGCCGAGCACGAGTCCGGTTGCGGCGCTGATCTCGTCACGGTTCTTGCCCTGGTCCGCGAGGGCGAGGGCACTCTCCGGCTTGTCGCCGAAGACGATGCTGACGTTGTCGAAACGGACCGCGGTCATGCGCTTTCTCCTTCACCCGTCGCGCGGAACATGCGGTCGAGAATAATTGCGAGGATGACGATACAGAGGCCCGCCTGGAAGCCCATGGCGACGTTGACCGTATTGAGCGCGCGCACGACAGGCTTTCCGAGACCGTCGGCGCCAACCAGAGCGGCGATGACCACCATCGAGAGGGAGAGCATAATTGTCTGCGTGAGGCCGGCCATGATCTGCGGCATGGCAAAGGGAAGCTCGACTTTACGCAGTACCTGCATCGGTGTCGCGCCAAATGACTCTGCGGCTTCAACCAAAGAGGGCGGCGTCGATATGATGCCGAGGCGGGTCAGGCGGATCGGAGCGGGGATCGCAAAAATCACGGTTGCGATCAGGCCCGGAACCATCCCAAGGCCGAAAAGGATGAGCGCAGGGATCAGATAGACGAAGGTCGGGATGGTTTGCATGAGGTCGAGGACCGGCCGCATGATCGAAAACACCCATGCGCGCCGCGCACCGGCGATACCGAGCGGAATGCCGACGGCCATGCTGACGAACGTCGACGCCAGGACGAGTGCCAGTGTTTCCGTCGTTTCCTTCCAATAGCCCTGGTTCATGATCAGCAGCAAGCCGAGCAGGGTGAAGACCGCGACGCCGATGGAGCGGCGTAGCCAGTATGCAATGCCGACGATCGCGGCCAGCACGATCAGGGGATGCGGAGCCTGCAAGATAAAGAGCAACGCATTGATAACGTGCGATAAAACGAAAGCAAGCTGGTTAAAGAACCACTCGCCGCTCGACGTCAACCAATCGACGGTCGTTTTGGCGAAGGGGCCAATAGGAATTTTATAGTCGGTGATCCAATTCAAGGAGCGCGCCTATCCGAAAGAGCAAAGATCGAGGTGAAACAAGAAGGGGCGGCGAGGGCCGCCCCGTCATCAGTTTCAGAGGCCGAGGCCGGACTTCACGGCGGCAAGGGCGTCCTTGCCATCCTTCGTCGTGACGCCTGCCAGCCACGGATCAACTGCGTTCGGATTTGCCTTCAGCCATTCGGTCGCGGCAACCTGCGGATCCTCACCGTCGTTGAGGATCTTGCCCATGATCTGGTTTTCCATTTCCAGATTGAACTTCAGGTTCGAGATGAGCTTGCCGACGTTCGGGCATTCGGTGGTGTAGCCGGCACGGGTATTGGTGTAGACCGTCGCACCGCCGAAGTTCGGGCCGAAGGTGCTGTCACCGCCGGTAAGGTAGGTCATCTTGAAGTTTTCGTTCATGGGGTGGGGCGCCCAACCCAGGAACACGACCGGCTTGCCGTCCTTGTCGGCACGGGCGACCTGCGCGAGCATGCCCTGTTCGGAGGACTCGACGAGTTCAAGCCCGCCCATTCCCATCTCGTTCTTCTCGATCAGCGTCATGACGAGGCGGTTGCCGTCGTTGCCGGGCTCGATCCCGTAGATCTTGCCGTCAAGCTCGTCCTTGTGCTTGCCGATATCGCTAAAATCCTTGATGCCGAGTTCAGCGCCCTTGGCGTTGGTAGCGAGCGTGTACTTGGCGCCTTCGAGATTGACGCCGAGGGAATCGACGGTCTTCTCATCGAGGTAGGGTTGGACGTCCTTCTTCTGGGCCGGCATCCAGTTGCCAAGGAACACGTCGATGTCCTTGTTCTTGAGCGACTGATAAGTAACCGGAACCGACAGAACCTTAATGTCGGGCTCGTAGCCTAGGTTCTTCAGAATGACCGCTGTGGTGGCGGTGGTAGCGGTGATATCCGTCCAGCCGACGTCTGAAAGACGGACGGCGGAGCAGCTATCGGGGTCCGCGGCAAATGCTGCTGTTGCAACAGAGAGAGCGGCAACTGCGGTGGCGGTAGTCAGTTTGAATGCGCTTGTCGTTTTCATTTTAGACTCCCAGTCTTACGTTCCCAAGCCAATCACCAATAGCCGAGTTTTACAAGCGACCTGAGTGCGTTTGCGCCGCATTGGAGTACCCGATTGCGACGTAGGGCATTTTTTCGCGGAGTGCCGGGATTTCAAGGGTTTTGGCGATTTTCCGGCGTGAATTTCTTGTGATTATCAAAATGGGGGACTTTTCTTCGCGGTTTCGAGCTTCCAAGAAGCGAAAGACGGAGAAAACGATGGCAAAACTCTATTTCAACTACTCGACCATGAACGCCGGCAAGTCGACGATGCTGCTGCAGGCCTCCTACAATTACGAGGAGCGCGGCATGCGCGTCGTTCTGCTGATCGCGGCCTTCGACGAGCGCGCCGGAAAGGGAATTATCGGCTCCCGGATCGGGCTGCAGGCGAGCGCGATTGCCTTCGAACCGGACGCGGAC
Organism: Rhizobium sp. BK661; assembly: GCF_024808825.1. Taxonomy (NCBI): domain Bacteria; kingdom Pseudomonadati; phylum Pseudomonadota; class Alphaproteobacteria; order Hyphomicrobiales; family Rhizobiaceae; genus Rhizobium; species Rhizobium sp. BK661. The sequence goes on from NZ_JANTYT010000007.1 coordinate 53,820, forward strand.
CTGCAGGCTTTGATCGGCGAGCTCGGCAAGGAAGGGGAGCCAATCGCTTGCGTCTTCGTCGACGAGGCTCACTTCATGACGCGCGAGCATGTCTGGCAGCTTGCGCGCATCGTCGACCGGATGAACATCCCAGTGATGGTCTACGGCCTGCGGACCGATTTCCAGGGAAAGCTGTTTCCGGCATCGGAAGAACTGCTCGCGATTGCCGACGAGATGCGTGAGGTCAGGACGATCTGCCATTGCGGGCGCAAGGCGACGATGGTGGTGCGCCTCGATGCGGACGGAAGGGTCCTGCACGAAGGTGCGCAGATCGACGTCGGTGGCAACGAAAAATACGTGTCGCTCTGCCGGCGCCATTGGGATGACGCCATGAACGGGGAGTGGCGAGCGGAGGCGGTGTAGGCACTCCTCAAATCGATTCCGGATTGGCGGCTTATGCGCTAGTTTCGCGGAAACCGATTCATGGAGGCGTCCCGGTGCGCAAGCCTTTCTCCTTTGACACTCAGCTGGAAGCCGCGCGAGCGCTCGTGGAACAGTTGCGTCTTGAGGCTAGAGTCTGCGTCGATTTCATTAACGAGTTCGCCCGCCAAGGGGCGGCAGTCGACGACGAGCGCTTCCTTGTCGAGAACGGCCGCTTCCAGGCATTTGTGGCAAACGGCACGAGCCTGACCAATCTGCTTGCGGAGCTCGTATCCGTTCTCGACACGCTGACGATCAAGGTTTCGGCGGACCTCGACAGCTTCCGTGGCCTTACCGCCGGCGAGAAATTCATCGGACGCTTTTCGCGCCAGCGGATGTGGCGTCGTCATAGCGCGCGGGTGCGCGCTGCCCCTGTCGTGGAGCGGCTGCGTAACCTGCTGGTCAAGTCCGATGCCACCGCTGATGTTATCGCGAGCTACCGCACAATCGCGATCGACTTTCACAAGCTGGGAGAGCATGGCCTGATCGGCATCGTCGAACAGCGCCGTCGGCTGGTGGACAAGATTGATATCGCGCGCCTTCGTATCCGGGAATTGAATGCCAAGGCGCTCACCACGCAGGGCAGGATTGGCCTCTACGGCAGCAAAGCCGAATGGGAGCGCATGGAAGAGGAGCGCCGCGCGCTGAAGGCGGACGCCGAGCGCGTTGCTGACGAAGAGCGCGGCATGCGGGAGGATAGCCAGCGCCGCGAGCGCTTCATCAATCTGTTCCAGGTTTTCGTCGATGCACTCAATACCCAGGTTGGTCGGTGCAATGCGCTGACGCGCAAGGTCGTCATCGACACCGAAGAAAGGCTGTTGATTTATCAGGCACAGGTCGACACCGATATTCCGGGATCGAAGGTCCAGATTTCAGCCGAACTTTTTCCCGCCATTGCCGGGCCGATCGAACTGTTCGAGCGCAATATGCTGGTGCCGCAGGAGCTGGAACATCGCAAGCGGACCGCGGATGCTGCCTTTGCGAGCAAGTTCGAGGCGTTCCGGCCGGATCAGGAAGACAGCTCCGGAGACCCGGTCATCGATACGACGAAAATCTCCAAGCGGCTGCGCTTGCGCTTTCCGTTCTAGCTCGCGCCGAAGAAACAATAATATCAGCACGATATTGTCCTTGCCGGAGCGAGCGCATATGTCAGTGCGCAGACAATGTTGGTCCACCACGGCAAGGAGAAAACGATGCTCGACCGGATCGCCGGTTTTTTCAGGCTGATCGGCCGTACCATCGGACGCTGGGCGCGACTCCTGTTCGCCTGGGCTTTCTGGCCATTTATCGCCGCCCGCGGCTGGTACGTTCAACGGACATGGATGATCCGGTTGCCGATCCTGGGCCTGATCGGGCTGCTTGCCGTTCTCTATTGCTACTTCATCTGGCAGACGCAGGTCTGGTCCGGCTTCGATCCGTCCTTCGTGAATGAGTACCGGCTTTCCGAACGCAAGGTTGCCGCTGGACAGGAATTGCCAGCAACGGACGGCGCGGCGAAGACCTGCCAGCGCTCGGCCATTGTCGATGTCGCGGCCGATCTAACGGACTTCAACGTCAATCAGAATGCATGGATCTCCTCCATGCTCCTTTACCGTCTTGGCTTCTTCGGTGTCGATTGGGACCACACGCCTTTTCTCGACAACAAGGCGTCGTTCCAGCGCGGCGTGAACCAGGCGGTGCGCCGCACTTCAGCAGAGCTCGTCGACTCGCTCGGTCGGGTGCGTGGTACCTCGGGTATCAACAATGATCTGCAAGACGCCCGCGGTAAGCTGCAGTTCGATGAATACAGCTGGTATTTCGGACTGAATCCGTTCGGGCCGAAGACGCCGACGCCGAGCTACTACCGTTCGGCGATTGAAAGCTTGCGCAAGTTCAACACCGATTTGGCCGCCTGCAACGCGGTCTTCGATGGCCGTGCAGACAACCTCATTCAGTTCATTGATCGCATCGCCAACGATCTCGGCAGCACGTCCGATGTGCTTGCGGACCGCTCTCAGAACCACCATCGCGGTTGGTTCGATACCCGCGCGGACGATCGGTTCTGGTTTGCTTATGGGCAGCTCTATGCCTACTACGCGATCCTTGCGGCGGCGCAGTCCGATTTTTCGCAGGTGGTCGCGGAACGCAACCTGAGCGCCATCTTCGGCGCAACGATGCGGCAGTTCCAAGCGGCGTTGCAGATCCAGCCGGCAATCATTTCCAACGGCCGGGAAGACGGCTGGATCATGCCGAGCCATCTGGCGACGATGGGCTTCTACATTCTCCGCGTGCGCTCGAACCTCGTCGAGACGCGTTCCGTGCTCGATCGATGAAGCAGCGTGTTTAATTGATCAGTTTCATGCGGATCGCCTTGGCGACAAGCTGCGCCCGGTTCACGCAGTCGAGCTTTTTGATGGCGCTCGTCATGTAGGCGTTGACGGTGTGGTCGGACAGCGAAAGGATTTGTCCGATCTCGATGGATGTCTTTCCCTGTGCCGTCCAGCGGACGACCTCGCGTTCGCGGGCAGACAAAGGCGTGTGTTCGGCAAGCTTCGACTGCTTCGTGCGGTTATAGGCGTCGAGCAGATGGAGCGTCACCATCGTCAATTCGTTGAGTTCCGTTTGGGCAAGTAGCGGGCGGTCGCCGCCGAGCCAGAACAGGACACGCTCGCCGTCGCCTGCATAGGCAGGAACCGCGACGCCCGTCGGGATGCCGAAATTGCGCAACAGTTCGCTCAACTCATTCGGGAAAATAGCGGCCGAAGAATTGTCGAAAAGGCTCCACGAGCGCGGCAGCGCGGAATCGCCGATTCCTCCAGAAAGCATGGGAAAGCGCATAATTCGAGCGCGGTCGAACTGGTTGAAGTATTGAGATGGTATGGACGTTTCGATGAGTAGAGTTCTGAGAAGGACGCTCTCGGGCGTGGGCGCATGCATCAGCGTTATGTGCCGAAAACCGAAGGCACGTGCCACTTTGACTAGAACTTCTGCGTATTCGGCCCTGGTACAGGCAGCTGAAATCTCCGCGACGAGGGACATCTGCCGTTCCGAGGTAGTCACGTAAGACATCAATGCGTCCCTGCTTACCTTCAAGTTGCCGCGATAAAATATGCAAACTGATATATTTGCTAGTACGAAACGGCCTGGCGCGCAGTGATTAATTTCGATGTATTAATTTAACCACAGAATATCGATCTGCGGTTGTGTTTGAGCTTGCTTGGACCGCAACTCAGGGCGACGAACCTGCGAACGCGAAAGCGCAGAGGTCCGCCGCGTGACATAAAATTGGAGGCGCTCAGGGACGCGGCCCCGAATCATATTACAATTAAACCTAGTCTGTCGTTTTGCTCTTTTTAGTCAGTTGCTCGAGAAAGCCGAGCAGTACCGCCGAGACGACGAAGGCGAGATGCATCGCCGTCAGCCACATAATCTTACCGTCGGTATATTGTTCAGCGTTGAGGAAGACCTGCAGCAGGTGGATCGATGAAATGGCTACGATCGACGAAGCTACCTTGATCTTGAGGCTGCCTGCGTCGAGCTTGCCGATGAACGAGACATCGGTGTCACTTTCGTCGAAGCGGCTGACGAAGTTCTCGTAACCGGAGATCATCACCATGACGATCAGGCTGGCGACCAGCGCGGCGTCGATCAGCCCGAGCATGGCGAGGATCATTTCACCCTCATCGAGCACGAATACGCCGCCCGCGACCTTCAGGAATTTATAGCCGAATGAGACGGCATAAACCGCCAGCGCCAGGGACAGGCCGAGGTAGAAGGCCACGAGTATCCAGCGGCTAGAAAGAATGATGCGCTCGACAATGAGTTCGAGTGATTTCATGGCTTGTCCTCGTGACGTACGGAATCGATGCCTAGAGATAGCGGCTTGGATGAGCCTTGGGCAACCTGCGCACTATCCACAGTCGGCATATTTCGCTATCCCGTTGTAACAAATGGGGCGCCGATCGAGCGCGGAAAACTGGGGAACGGGGATGGCAGCATATAAGTCCGACATCGAGATTGCGCGCGCCGCTGAAAAGAAGCCGATCTTCGAAATCGGTTCAAAGCTTGGAATCCCTCAGGCGCAACTCGCGCCGTATGGCCACGATAAAGCCAAGCTCAGCGCCGAGTTCATCGCGGAGCAAGCTGATAAGCCCGATGGCAGGCTGATCCTTGTGACGGCAATCAATCCAACACCCGCGGGTGAGGGCAAGACGACGACGACAGTCGGTCTTGGCGACGGATTGAACCGGATCGGCAAGAAGGCAATCGTCTGTATCCGCGAGGCCTCGCTCGGGCCGTGCTTCGGCGTGAAGGGCGGAGCTGCCGGCGGCGGCTATGCACAAGTCATTCCGATGGAAGACATCAACCTGCATTTTACCGGCGACTTCCATGCGATCACATCGGCCCACAATCTGCTCGCCGCGATGATCGACAATCATATCTATTGGGGCAACGAGCAGGATATCGACCTCAGGCGCGTCACATGGCGACGCGTGATGGACATGAACGACCGGGCGCTACGCGAAATGGTCTCTTCGCTTGGTGGTGTCGCCAACGGCTTTCCCCGGCAGAACGGTTTCGACATCACCGTCGCTTCCGAGGTGATGGCGATCCTCTGCCTTGCCCGCGATCTCAAAGATCTGGAAGAGCGTCTCGGCAACATCATCGTCGGCTACCGGCGCGACAAAACGGCCGTCTATGCGCGTGATTTGAAAGCGGATGGCGCGATGGCAGTTCTTCTGAAGGACGCCATGCAGCCCAATCTCGTCCAGACGCTGGAAAACAATCCGGCTTTCGTGCACGGCGGTCCCTTCGCCAATATCGCCCACGGTTGCAACTCGGTGATCGCCACGAAGACGGCGTTGAAGCTTGGCGACTATGTCGTGACCGAGGCGGGCTTCGGCGCGGATCTCGGGGCTGAGAAGTTCTTTGACATCAAATGCCGCAAGGCGGGCCTCAAGCCGGATGCCGCCGTCATCGTTGCGACTGTGCGCGCGCTCAAGATGAATGGCGGTGTGAAGAAGGATGATCTTGGAGCCGAGAACGTCGCCGCGCTGAAGAAGGGCTGCTCCAATCTCGGCCGCCATGTCGCCAATGTTCGCAAGTTCGGCGTTCCCGTCGTTGTCGCCATCAATCACTTCGTCTCGGACACCGACGCGGAAATCATTGCGGTGAAAGAGTATGTCTCGCGGCTGGGAGCAGAGGCGATCCTCTGCCGGCACTGGGCGGAGGGCTCCGCCGGCATCGAAGAGCTCGCCTACAAAGTGGTCGAGCTCGCGGAATCGGGACAGTCGCGATTTGAGCCGCTCTACCCCGACGATGTTTCGCTGTTCGAGAAGATCGAGATAGTGGCTTCGAAGATTTATCATGCGGGGGAGGTGACCGCGGACAAGGCGGTGAGGGATCAACTCGTAGCCTGGGAGGAACAGGGCTACGGGCATCTGCCGGTCTGCATGGCGAAGACGCAGTACTCGTTTTCGACCGATCCGAACCTTCGGGGCGCGCCGGAAGGGCATATCGTCCCGGTTCGCGAGGTGCGTCTTGCGGCGGGCGCTGGTTTTGTCGTCGCCATTACGGGCGAGATCATGACCATGCCCGGCCTGCCGAGGTCACCGTCGGCGGAGCGGATCTATCTCAACGATCAGGGCTACATCGAGGGACTGTTCTAGGGCGGCGACGTTTCGAAACTGAATCAAGCCGCTGACGGCTTGATTCAGAGGATTCGCGCAAGTCGCTGAAAACTAATGGCAATACCGATAGCCGCCCTTGCGCTCCAGCACATCGAGATGGAAGTGGGTTTCGTGCGCAGCGTCGCTTTCCGGGTCGAGGACCGTGGTAAAGAAGAGGCAACCCGCGGCGCTCACCGTGCGCTGGAACGCACCGATCAATGTGGAATCCTCGCGTCGCGGTTGGACCGCGATGTCCTTCCCTTTTTCAAAGCTGAAGCTCGCAACGTCAATCGCATTGCCACGAGCGTGCTCAGACACCTTGCCGGTTTCGGCGCCATTGCGCAGGCGGCAGATGTAGGAGGAAGCCTGATTGACGCCGATGATATTTCCCTGATCAGGCGCGGCAATGCGGGCGGCGGGAATCACGCTTTCTTTCATCCAGCGGGCAAGGGCCAGCGCGACCGGGCAGCGAAAGACGGCGTCAGGCTTTATCGTAATGCCGGGCAGCACCTCGGACACCTTGATTGGTTTGTCGATCCCGCAGCCGTTGCCATCATCGATACGCGATATGTCCTTGAAGACGACGCCAAGATTCTGCAACTCCCTCACACATTCGGAGTGCTCGGCATCACTCTCTGCGGCAATCGTCAGATGCTGTTCTTCCAGCGTTTGTTGTGACGGAAGCTTCGGCCCCTGCTTTTCCGGGATGGCAGAGGATTTCGGAGAATCCTCCGTGACCGGCGGCGTTTCGGGCTTGCCGCTTTCGGGTTTCTGTTCGGGTATCGGGGGAGGTGCCGGTGCGGACGTTGTCGTATTTGATTTACCGGGGCGAGTTGCCGGGAGAGGGCCGTTTTCCGGCAGGCGTGCACTGGTCAGGAACCCTATGCAACTCAGTGCCGCTAAAATCACAACGATGTTCTTCACGCATCCACCCGTTGTACGTTGCCCCGGGACAGAACGCATGGATGCGGATTTCGTTGCAATTTCGCAACGTTGATGTCTATGCTCAAAAAGATGATTTATTAAATCAAGATAACGGTGATCCGATATATTGACAATTTGAGTCATGTTTTTTATGCGGCAAAAAGAAGGCGAAAATCTTCGTCTGAAAGCCTAGCCAGCCCATCGAAACGCGGACGCGTCACGACCAGCCAGCCCGGTGACATTTCTCTCAAGGGGTTGACTTCATGATCGTCCGGCACTCGCGCTCGGTTCTACTTGCCTGCACGGCACTTGCCATTGTTACACCTTCCGCCATCGCCTTTGCACAAAGTGCGCCCTCGACTGCCCAGACAGCCGAAGAGCAGAAGGCGGCGCCAGAGGGGGATACTTTCCTCTCGCCCATTATCGTGAAGGGCAGCCGACAGGCGGCCAACGATCCCTACAACAAGCCGGGACCTTCCAGCACCGTCACGGCGGACCAGATCAACCTGCAGGCCGGCCAGGGTACCGACGATCTGCTGCGCAGTGTTCCCGGGACGTCGACGGCCAACAATCCGCAGAACCCCGGCGTTGCTGTCAACATTCGCGGTTTCGAAGGCTCCGGCCGCGTGAACATGTCGATCGACGGCGTTCGCCAGAATTTCCGCTTCACCGGCCATGAGGCGCAGGGCTTCACCTATGTGGACCCGGCGTTCCTGGCGGGCATCGACGTGACCCGCGGCGCAGTCACCGGCATCGGTGGCGGGGCACTGGCCGGTACGGTCAATTTCCGCACCTACGACATCGATGACCTGATTCTAGGTGATAAGAACTACGGCGGCATCGTCTCGGCGACGGTCGGAACCAACGAACTCGGTTGGTCCGAGTCGGCCATCGGCGCTTACCGGTTCAACGATGTCTTTGCTGTTCTCGGCGGCATCAGCAAGAGTGATCCGGGCAACTATGAGAACGGCGACGGCGTTACCGTCCCCTATACCGAGCAGGACCTGCTTTCCGGCATGCTGAAGGCAGAGATTACGCCGAACGCCGAAAACACGATCAAGCTCGGCGGCATCAGCTATGACAACGACTTCCTCGCGAATTCCTATTTCCAAAACGTCAAGAACAAGACGTTTGCCGCGAGCTACGCCTATACGCCTGGCGACAACGAGCTCATCGATTTCAAGACGAACTTCTACTACAACCGCCTTGAGATGCAGTATGACACGAACGCCACGGGCGGTGGTACGGCCGCCGGTCGCCGCATTACCGACACGGGCATCGGCTTCGACGTCTCCAACACGTCCAAATTCGACATTGGCAACGTTGCCGTTTCCACCAACTACGGTGTCGAATACTTCCACGACAAATACGATGTGATCAACAGCCGGACGCAGCCTTCGGGTGGCGTCAACGGTGATGGCAAGAGCGGCATCCTCGGCGTCTTCGACACGACGACGTTCACCTACGGCATGGCGGACCTGACGCTTGGCCTGCGCTATGACCATTTCGATCTCGACGGCTCGGGCTCGGTCGTTGCCAGCAACCCCCTCGGAATGCCGGCCGGTCCTTACACCGTCGATAAGTCCGATGGGCGCCTGAACCCAAGCGTCACCTTCGCGCTGAATCCTACTGAATGGTTCCAGCCTTATGTGACATATGCCGAGACGCAGCGCGCACCGACGATTAGCGAAACCTTCGCCGGCGGATCGCATCCAGGCGCTACGGGGCAGGCCTTCTTCCCGAATCCCTTCCTTGAGCCGGAAACCTCCAAGGGCTGGGAAATCGGCGCCAACATCAAGGTGGATGGCATTCTCGATGCCGGCGACAGTTTCCGCTTCAAGGCCAACTACTTCAACGACCGCATCGACAACTACATCACCGGTGCGTTTGCGGGCGGCGGCAGGCAGACCTTCTTCGTCAACAATCCCGGCACGTCGAAGGTGGACGGTATAGAAATCCAGGCGGCCTATGATGCCGGCTTCGTCTTCGGGGAGCTTGCCTACACCCATACAAACACCGACCTGCCTCCGCAGATCAACGGCTTCGGCGTGCAAAGCTTCCTGCCGGAAAACATCTTCAGTGCCACGCTCGGCGGTCGCTTCCTTGAAGATCAACGCCTGACAGTCGGTACACGCCTATTCGCTGCCGGACAGGCAGACATTGGACAAATCAATGCAACGAATGGCGGACGGCCGCGATTCATGAGCGGCTATGGCGTTGTCGATCTCTTCGCCAACTATCAGTGGGAGAACGGCCTGGAGTTGACGGCAAGCGTGACCAACGTCTTTGACAAGACCTACACTCCGGCCTCGAGCACGATCCAGACGACGACGATCGATACGGGTCGCGGCCGGACATTCATGGTGACTGCGAAGGCCTGGTTCTAAACCAAAGCTTAGTCAAGCGAAGGGCGGCCATTGTGCCGCCCTTTTCATTCCCAGATTCGGCCCTTGCGCTCGGTTCGATCTCACGCTAACAATTTCGCCCATGAACACGTCCTTGAACATTGCAGTTTGGTGGTGGGCTCGCTGAGGCGGCCTCGACCAATCGTGTCCAAAGACGACGAGTGAGCCGCCCGGAAAACGCCAGGCGGCTTTTTTGTTTTTAAGGCTGCCTGTCATCCGGGCCCGATAACGGAGTGGAACAATGGTAACGATCCTTCGGGATGACGGAGCGGAAATCTACGAGACACGAGGTGGCATCACCGTCACCCGGCAGCGGCGGGCGATCCCCTATGGCGATGCGGTTTCGTCCTATGTCGACAAACTCGACGAGCGCCGCGGCGCTGTCTTCTCGTCGAACTATGAATATCCGGGCCGCTACACCCGTTGGGACACTGCCATCGTCGATCCACCGCTCGGCATTTCCTGCCATGGCCGCGAGGTCTGGATCGAAGCCTACAACGAGCGCGGTGAGGTGATTCTCTCCTTGATTGCCGAGCGCCTGAAGACGATTTCAGACCTGGTGCTCGGTGGTTCCACGACCCGCCGCCTCGACCTAACGGTGAAGGCGCCGGAGCGCGCGTTTACCGAAGAGGAACGCTCGAAGATTCCGACTGTCTTCACCGTGCTGCGCGCCATCACCGACCTCTTTTATTCGCAGGCGGATGCCAACCTCGGGTTCTACGGTGCCTTTGGCTACGATCTCGCCTTCCAGTTCGATGCGATCAACCTGAAGCTGACTCGCCCGTCCGACCAGCGGGACATGGTGCTCTATCTCCCGGACGAAATTCTCGTCGTCGACAACTACTCGGCCAAGGCCTGGATCGACCGCTACGATTTTGAAAAGGACGGGCTGTCGACAGAGGGCAAGGCCGGCGACATTCCGGCCGAGCCGTTCCAGCGCACCGACGCCATTCCGCCGAAGAGCGATCATCGCCCGGGGGAATATGCCGACCTCGTTGTCAAGGCGAAGGAGAGCTTCCGCAAGGGTGACCTTTTCGAGGTGGTGCCTGGGCAGAAGTTCATGGAGAGGTGCGACAGCAAGCCGTCCGACATTTCCAAGCGGCTGAAGGCGATCAATCCGTCGCCCTATTCCTTCTTCATTAATCTCGGCAATCAGGAATATCTGGTCGGTGCGTCGCCTGAAATGTTCGTACGCGTCTCGGGCCGCCGCATCGAGACCTGCCCCATTTCAGGCACGATCAAGCGGGGCGACGATCCGATCGCCGACAGCGAGCAGATCCTTAAGCTGCTGAACTCCAAGAAGGATGAATCCGAACTGACAATGTGCTCGGACGTCGACCGCAACGACAAGAGCCGCGTTTGCGAGCCGGGTTCGGTGAAGGTCATCGGTCGCCGCCAGATCGAGATGTATTCGCGATTGATCCACACCGTCGATCATATCGAGGGCCGACTGCGCGACGATATGGATGCCTTCGACGGCTTCCTCAGCCACGCCTGGGCCGTGACTGTCACCGGCGCGCCGAAGCTCTGGGCGATGCGCTTCATCGAGAGCCACGAAAAGAGCCCGCGCGCCTGGTATGGCGGTGCCATCGGCATGGTCGGCTTCAACGGTGACATGAACACCGGCCTGACGCTGCGTACCGTCAGGATCAAGGACGGGATCGCGGAAGTGCGGGCAGGGGCGACCTTGCTCAACGATTCCGATCCGAACGAAGAAGAAGCCGAAACCGAACTGAAGGCCTCCGCCATGCTTTCCGCCATCCGCGATGCCAAGGCCGGCAATTCTAGCAAGGTTAGCCGCGACGTTGCTGCCGTCGGCAAGGGCGTCAAGATCCTGCTCGTTGATCACGAAGACAGCTTCGTCCATACGCTTGCCAACTACTTCCGGCAGACGGGCGCCACCGTTTCTACGGTGCGCACGCCAGTGCCGGAGGAAATCTTCGACCGGCTGGATCCCGATCTCGTCGTGCTGTCGCCTGGGCCGGGCAATCCGAAGGATTTCGATTGCAAGGCGACGATCAAGAAGGCGCGGGCGCGCAACCTACCGATCTTCGGTGTCTGCCTTGGCCTGCAGGCACTGGCGGAAGCCTATGGGGGCGAGCTCAGGCATCTGGCGTTGCCGATGCATGGCAAGCCGTCGCGCATCCGGGTGCTGGAGCCGGGAATCGTGTTTTCTGGTCTCGGCAAGGAGGTGACAGTCGGGCGCTACCACTCGATCTTTGCCGATCCTTCGACGCTGCCGCGCGACTTCATCATCACGGCGGAAAGCGAAGACGGCACGATCATGGGGATCGAGCACGAGAAGGAGCCGATCGCCGCGGTGCAGTTCCACCCGGAATCGATCATGACGCTCGGCGGCGACGCCGGCATGCGGATGATCGAGAATGTGGTGGCGCATCTGTCGCGCAAGGCAAAGACCAAGGCGGCGTGACCACGACAGCACTCGGGATTTTCTGAGTTGGCAGTTCCTGAATTGGGCGATGTGCTTTCCTCCGGTCGAGGAGAGCACGTTCGCTGTCGACGCTCCCAGAAGGTCGGTGCCCATGGCGTTAAGCGGTTGACTCCTGACGTCAAATCAGAACATTTCAAGAACGATAAATGAGGAATATCATCGTGGCTGCTGAGAAGTTTATCGTCCTCCCGTACCGCAAGAACCGCGGCAACCTTGTGCCAGGTGAGATGCGCCAGGCATCGAACGCGGTCAGTGCGGAGAAGATTGCGACCTCGATGGCCTCGCGCTTCGTCGGTGTTGCGGCTTATGCCGTAATGGTCGACGAGGAGACTGGCGATATGTCGTCGCCGCGGCTGCTTGCCCGGCATGGTGAGATTGCCGACCTCAATTCCTGATCACAGCGCAATGGAAACCTCGCTCTATTTGCCGGTCAAAGCCTTCCTGGAAGCGGCGGGCTATGTCGTGAAAGGCGAAATCGGCGGATGCGATCTCGTCGGCCTGAGCGAGGGAGACCCGCCCGTCGTCGTGGTGTGTGAGTTGAAGCTGAGTTTCAACCTCGAACTTGTGCTACAGGCGGTCGATCGAGCAGCGGTAAGCGATGAAGTGTGGATCGCCGCTCGCGTTTCCGCCAAGGGACGGGGGCGCGAGGCTGACAAGCGCTATCGTGATCTCTGCCGTCGGCTGGGGATCGGTATGCTGGGTGTCTCCGATGCCGGCGAGGTCAGTGTCATCGTCAGCTCGGTCTCGCCGATGCCGCGCACCAATCCGAAGCGTCGGTCGCGGCTTGTTAGAGAGCATCAGCGTCGGCGCGGTGATCCGGTGGTAGGCGGCGGCTCGCGCGCCCCTGTCATGACGGCCTACCGACAGCGGGCTCTGCTCTGCGCCGCTGCGCTACAGCAAGGGCTGGTGCGGCCCCGCGACATGAAGGCGCTGGCGCCGGATGCGGGCAACATCCTGCTTGGCAATGTCTATGGCTGGTTCGAGCGCCAGGAGAAGGGCGTCTATGCATTGACGCCAGCTGGCGAGGCGGCCCTCCTTCGGTGGCCGCAAACAATCAGCGTTGCTGTTGAAAGGGACTGCGCTTCGGGGGCCTTCAGCGCCGTGGGCTCGGCAGAGAACTCCTGACGACCTAGTCAGCTCTGCTCAACTCGAAGTCCACCGCGGAGCTACGCGCTCTCCAGATATGTTGGGTCGGCCTTCCGTAAGGCAACCTTTATAGGCAGCGCATGGTCAAGCCTCCGTGATGCCCTAGCTTAGCCGTCGTGCGATGCTCGCTGGGCCCGCAGCGGGTCCGGCCGAGAAATTGACGCTCGACGATGGTTACTTTCACGCTCAATGGACAGACGACAACTTTCGACGGTGGTCCGGACACTCCGCTTCTTTGGGTCATTCGCGATTTCGCGCAGCCTGCCCCGCAAGTTGAAGAGGCGCCTGCAATATCCGGCACCTAGCCGCCCAGAGTATTGCCGAAAGTCGGTCAACTTTTCCGTGGAGTGCCGGTTAGGACTTCGCACAGGCTGTTTGACAAAATAAGCATTTTGGCACATATCACCGGCCATTGGCCGCCTGCGCGATTTTCGCGTGGGCGGTTTTGCGTTTGAATGGCATGGTTTCTGCAATTCGTTCGCATCCGCACTGAAGATCGGCGCAGGGGTATCGATATGAACGGAAAAGGAAATCTCACGGTTCGGAGGCTGGCGCTCTGGGGGATCCCGATGTCGCTCGGCGTCATGGGTCTGAAGATGGTTGCATGGTGGGTGACCGGTTCGGTGGCGCTGCTGTCGGACGGACTCGAATCGACGGTGAACGTCGTCGCCGCCTTCATCGCATTCTTCGTCATCCGCTATGCGCAAAAACCGGCCGACCACGATCACCCCTTCGGCCATCACAAGGCGGAATATCTTTCGGCGGTCACCGAGGGCGTGCTGATTGTCGTCGCGGCGCTGTTGATCGTCAACGAGGCGATCGGGCATCTTTCCGATCCGCGGATGCTGGATGCGCCCGTGCTCGGCCTTGCCATCAACTTTGTCGCCGGTGTGATTAATGCGGTTTGGGCGCAGTTGCTGATCCGGACCGGGCGCAAGTATCGCTCGGCAGCGCTGACAGCGGACGGCCAGCACATTATGTCCGACGTCGTCACGTCCGTCGGAGTCCTCATCGGTCTGCTGCTGGCGCTAGCCACCGGTTACGCGATCTTCGACCCCGTGCTCGCGATCCTGGTCGCCATCAACATTCTCTATCAGGGCTGGAAGGTCATCTCGCATTCGATTGGCGGATTGATGGATCAGGCCGTCACACTCGAAGAGGAAGAGGCGATCAAGCAGGCCATTGCCACCCACGCCGCAGGCTCAATCGGGGTTCACGATCTGAAGACCCGGCGCGCGGGCGCCGTCACCTTCGTCGATTTCCATCTTGTCGTGCCCGCCGCCATGTCTGTAAGGCAGGCGCACGATATCTGCGATCGCCTTGAAGATGCCATCCGTACCGTGCATCCGGGCTCCAGCATCGCCATTCACGTGGAACCCGAGGGCGAAAAGGCCCACGGCATTCGCGTCAAAGTCATCAAGGAGGCTTGAATGCCCACAACAGACGTATCCAACCTGTCCATGCTGGGCAGCCAAACGGAATCACCCAAGTCACCCGAGGAAGCGGTGTTGGAGAAGGTGCCCGCGAGCCACGTCGGCACCGACTATGTCGTCCGCTTCACGGCGCCGGAGTTCACGTCGCTTTGCCCGATGACCGGTCAGCCGGATTTCGCCCATATCGTCATCGACTACATCCCGAACGAATGGTTGGTGGAATCGAAGTCGCTGAAGCTTTTTCTGCATGCGTTCCGCAACCATGGTGCCTTCCACGAGGATTGCTCGATCTACATCGCCAAGCGGCTGGTCGAGTTGCTCGATCCGAAGTGGCTGAGGATAGGCGCCTACTGGTATCCGCGCGGGGGCATTCCGATCGACGTCTTCTGGCAGACCGGCAAGCCGCCGGAGGGCGTGTGGCTGCCGGATCAGGGCGTTGCGACTTACCGCGGCCGCGGCTAGGAGCTTTTGCGGTGTGGGCGTTGACTAGGCGGAAGCTGTCGCTGCGGGCTCAGCATCGGACACGAAGCTCGCTCGGTCGATCTGCAGCGGGCGCTTTTCGCCGCCGAGCCAGCCTCTGACAAGATTTCTCGCCTTGATGCTTTCAAGCCAGAGCCGCAGCAGGTTCTTGCGCAGCCTGCCTTGCGGCGTGAAAGCTCGGTCTATGGATTTGCGCACAAACGCCGACCTGTCGGCGCTACCGTCGAGGAATTGCATCTGGACGACGGGTGCCGGCTCGATCTGGTAGGCCTTCAGCCATGCGCGATGCCAGAAATAAGCGTCGATGAGGGCGTAGTTCTTGGTATCTGCCAGCATTTTCGCAGCCGCACGCGGACCGATGATGTAGCCGGCGGTGCCGACGCGGTTCTGAAACACCCGCGTCGCGCGATGGATGCCATCGGTCCAAACGGGTGACCTTGCGAGGATATGTGGGCGAGGCGCGAATTCCAGATCGTAGACCCGGTCCCAGTTGTCGCCGCGGCCTTTGATGCTCCTGATCGCGTCGTTAAAGTTCTCGGATAATACCGCGTCGTCTTCGAGGATCAGTGTTCGTTCGTTTCGTTCGATGATGACTTTCCAGGCCATCCTGTGCGAGGTGAAGCAGGCGACATCCTCGCGCAGTGTCGGACTCGGCCAGGTGTTTGCTGCCTTCTGGCACTCTTCGACGGACAGGTCGCCTGCTTCGAACGCGTCCAGAAACTCGAAATCCAGTCCCAGCTTTTGCATTTGCCGCGATTGAAACTCTCGTCTTTTTTCCTCGGCTTTCCGACTGATAATGAGGATCTTCACCGCTGCTCCGCCAGATAGGTCATGTCGCCGGACCTTATTCGTCCGCTCCCGGCTTATCAATCGGCCTCCCGTTGTGCCCACCGAAACCTAGCCGGCAGCGAAGACGTATTTCGTCACAGACGATGTGCGCAAAGGCCCCGCGCTCCCATATCTCAGGTTCGCGGCGACGCGAGCAGCTAAGCGTTGAAGCTGTCGTCATTGCCGAAATCGGACTGATCATCGTCAGCAACGTCGTCGTCGTTGTTGTCGTAGCTGGCCTGCTGCACAACGTCAGCGTCGTCGTTGCTGTTATCGTCGTTGTTGCTATTCGCGGCGTTGCCGGCTGCCTGCTGCTTGTCGCCGTCGTTATTGAAATAGTTGTTGATGACGGTCTCTTCGGTCGGCGCGTTGCCGAAGGGATTGTTGCCGGCGAGCGGCGAGCCCCAGCCAAGCGACGATGCGTGGCTGCCGAAAATACCGCTCAGCGAATTGGCAAGCAACATGCCGCCGGCGACGCCGGCTGCGGTTCCGAGCGCGCCCTGCAAGAAGCTGCCGCCAGCGGAGGGGGAGGCCGCCGGTGAGCTCCATGGTCCGGTAGGCTGCTGTATTGCGCGAGGCGTGGCATCGAAGCCGCGGTCCTGCTGGATTTGCTGCCGCGGGGTACTTCCCCAAGGACCCGTGGAAGGCGTCGGAGATGCCGGCTGCTGCGGCGTCTGGCTGCTGCCGAAGATCGAACTGAGGAAGCCGCCGCCCTGTTCGGCCTTGTGGTATTCGCTTTGGTCGGCCTCGAGCAAGCGAACGCGCTCTTCCAGTTGCTTGATATGATTGGCTGCCGCTTCCAGCCCCTTTTCCTGCACGATCACGGCCTGTGCGAGATAGTAGGCGGCGTAGGGCTGCTGACGTGTTCCCTGATCAATCAATGCCTCGGCGTCATGGTCACGCGGCGTCGTCGAGGCGGTGCGGACACGGTCGAAAAGGGCCGTCAACAATTGGCGTTCTTCGGGGGACATGGCCGGTCTCCTTGTTTCTCGCGATCGTTCGCTAAGAGATGACGTAGGTATGGATTTCGACTTTTCAAAGCCACGCCAAGTTACATTGCGGTAATCTGGCCTGGCTGCCTAACCATATCTTCACCCGTTCCGTGGCTTGTCTTTTTCCCGCATTGTTTTACGCATGGAGTCGCACTATGTGCGGTGAACCGAATTGGACGTAAGAGAGGTTCGAATGTACGAAGAAGAAGAACAGGACGACAAGACGAAGGAACTGCCGCTCGGCAAGGAAACGGAGGCGAACCTTTTCAAGTCGCGTTCGATCTTCATCTACGGGCCGATCACGCAGGAACTGGCGCAGAAAGTCTGCACGCAGCTTGTGGCGCTCGCGGCCGCCAATGACGACGATATTCGCATCTACGTCAACTCGCCCGGCGGTCATGTCGAATCCGGCGATTCGATCCACGACATGATCAAGTTCATCAAGCCGAAGGTTTGGATGATCGGGACCGGCTGGGTCGCCTCGGCCGGCGCGCTGATCTATGTCGCGGCGCCGAAGGAACAGCGCATTTGCCTGCCGAACACGCGCTTCCTGCTCCACCAACCGTCCGGTGGCACGCGCGGCATGGCGTCCGACATCGAAATCCAGGCTCGCGAGATCATCAAGATGAACGAGCGCCTGAACAAGATTATGTCGGAAGCAACGGGGCAGCCTTACGAGAAGATCGCTGCCGATACCGATCGCGACTACTGGCTGTCCGCCGAAGAAGCCAAGGCCTACGGCCTCGTTTCGCGCATCGTGACGTCGCAGTCCGAGATCTGATTTTTGCACTATGAGAAGCGCCCCTGCTTGCCGGAAGGCAGGCGGGGGCGTTTTTTTTGTGTTCCGCGACCAAACCGCGGCGAGGTGCCCAATCTGCATCACGAGCACCCGCACGCTGGTGTCGAAAGCGCTTTCGTTCCAGTCGCGCGGGAGATCGAACGGCTCCCACACTTCCGGGCTGCAGGGCGAGACCTTCTATGGTGATGGAACTGCGGACTTTTCGACCAACGGACAGGAGTTGATCTTCGTGGGTCCGGCACGCCTAGGTGCACGGAGCAAGTTGATGGTACCGAATGGTGTCAATCTGCACTTGCGCAACTCCGCCTGATACGGCTTCCATGCGGAGTTTCCGCTCCTCGAGTTGCGCCATGCTTAAAGACTTTTCCATTCAGAGCCTGTTCATGGGCATCCTCACCACCTTCGTGGGATTTGCCAGTTCCTTTGCGGTTGTGCTGCACGGCCTGCAGAGTGTCGGCGCGACGGATGCGCAGGCGGCGTCGGGCCTCATGGCTTTGTCGATCGCACTGGGGCTTTGTGCGATCGTGCTCAGCACCGTGACGCGCCTGCCAATCAGCATCGCCTGGTCCACCCCGGGTGGCGCCTTGCTGGCAAGTACCGGCGTTGTCGAGGGTGGGTTCAATGCGGCGGTCGGCGCGTTTCTCATCTGTGCGGTGCTGATCGTGGTTGCCGGCCTGTTCAAGCCGCTTGGTCGTGCGGTTGCGGCGATCCCCGCGCCGCTGGCCAACGCGATGCTCGCTGGTGTGCTGATCGGTTTGTGCTTTGCCCCTGTCAGGGCGATTGGGTTCAACCCGTTGCTTGGTTTGCCGATCGTACTCGCATGGATCGTCGTCGGCGCATTCAAGCGGCTCTGGGCGGTGCCGGCGGCACTTGCGGCTTTCGTGCTGGTGGTTGCCTTCGCCGTGGACATTCCCGATGGTGCGATCGGTTCGATCGAACAGGCGCTGCGGCCGCCCGTCGAGTTCGTGATGCCTGTCTTCAATCTGCCGGCTTTCGTCTCCATCGCGCTGCCACTTTTCATCGTGACCATGGCCTCGCAGAACATTCCCGGCAT
The DNA here is from genome assembly GCF_024808825.1 of Rhizobium sp. BK661. Lineage (NCBI taxonomy): Bacteria > Pseudomonadati > Pseudomonadota > Alphaproteobacteria > Hyphomicrobiales > Rhizobiaceae > Rhizobium > Rhizobium sp. BK661. The sequence goes on from NZ_JANTYT010000007.1 coordinate 72,440, forward strand.
CGCGGTCCTGAAGGTGAACGGCTATGCGCCGAAGCCTGGGCCGCTGTTTTCGGTAACTGGCCTGTTCTCGATCCTCGCAGCGCCGTTCGGCGGTCATGCGGTGAATCTCGCCGCGATCACGGCGGCGATGTGCGCCGGTCAGGATGCGCATCCCGATCCGGCGCGGCGCTATTGGGCCGTTCTCGTCTCGGGCATCTCCTATGTCATTCTCGGGTTGCTCGCGGGTGCGGTGACAACCTTCGTGGCTTTAGCGCCGCCGATCCTGATCCAGGCGGTGGCGGGTCTGGCACTGGTCGGTGCATTTTCAAGTTCTGCCATGTCGGCTTTCCAGGCACCGGAGTCGCGGGAGGCTGCGGCCATCACCTTTCTGGTGACGGCATCGGGCGTGTCGTTCGCCGGTATCTCCGGCGCCTTCTGGGGATTGCTTGCCGGCGGTTTGATGCTGGCGCTCTCGCGTTTTGTGCAAGCGGCGAAAAAATAGACGGAGGGATTGCCAGTTTTTTGTACCCCGGTTATACACGCTGCCATGAAGAACACGGGCATCATCATTTCTGAGCAGGTTGCTCGCGGGCGCATCGCGCTGCGTGACAGCACGCGCGCCCTTACCTCGCTTCTTCTCCTCGGCCTTACGCGCGGTTGCCGGGTCCGTTGAGGAGCGCCCGGCGGCCGAAAGCCCGCCCAGGCCATCGCTCCTCGTGACCACTCCCGAAACTGATCAACCGGATGCTTAGCACCGGATTCGTCATCGCCAAGCCAGGCCCGATACGCTATGACGCGGCTGGCCAGATGACGGGAAGAGGAAGAGAACACATGGACACGAACACCCGCTCCCAAACCAAAGGCATGCCCGAGGCGGCGATCAAGTATCGCGCCTATCCGCAGGTGAACATCCCTGACCGCACCTGGCCGTCCAAGACGCTGACCAAGGCCCCGGTCTGGTGCTCAGTAGATCTGCGCGACGGCAACCAGGCGCTGGTCGACCCGATGGGCCACGACCGCAAGGCCCGCATGTTCCAGCTGCTGCTCGACATGGGCTTCAAGGAAATCGAGATCGGCTTCCCGTCCGCATCGCAGACCGACTTCGATTTCGCGCGCTGGTGCGTCGAGCAGGGCAATGTGTCTGACGATGTTTCGCTGCAGGTGCTGGTGCAGTGCCGCCCGGAGCTGATCACCCGCACCTTCGAGGCGCTGGAAGGCGCGAACCGCCCGATCGTTCACTTCTACAATTCGACCAGCGAATTGCAGCGTCGTGTCGTGTTTGCCAAGGATGTCCAGGGCATCAAGCAGATCGCCGTGGATGCTGCGAAGATGATTTCAGACATGGCGGCAAAGGCCGGCGGCGGCTACCGCTTCGAATATTCGCCGGAAAGCTTCACCGGCACCGAACTCGATGTAGCGCTGGAGATCTGCAACGCGGTGATCGAGGTGATGAAGCCGACGCCCGACAACAAGCTGATCATCAACCTGCCGTCGACAGTCGAGATGGCAACGCCGAACGTCTATGCCGACCAGATCGAGTGGATGTGCCGCAATCTCGACAATCGCGAGAACCTGATCATTTCGCTGCATCCGCACAATGACCGCGGCACCGGCATCGCCGCCGCCGAACTGGCGCTGCTGGCGGGCGCTGACCGCGTCGAAGGCACGCTGTTCGGCAACGGCGAGCGCACCGGCAACGTCGACGTTGTCACCATGGCGCTAAACATGTTCACGCAGGGTGTCGATCCCGAGATCGACTGCTCAAACATCGTGCGCATGAAGGAAGTCTTCGAATATTCGAACCAGATGCCGATCGGCGAGCGCCACCCCTATGTCGGCGAACTGGTCTATACGGCGTTCTCCGGTTCGCACCAGGACGCGATCAACAAGGGTATGAAGGCGATCAAGGTCGCCAACCACCCGGTTTGGGAAGTGCCTTACCTGCCGATCGACCCGCAGGATGTCGGCCGCTCCTACGAGGCGATCATCCGTATCAACTCGCAGTCGGGCAAGGGCGGTATCGCTTACATCCTGCAGCAGGATTACGGGCTGAACCTGCCGCGCAACCTGCAGGTCGAGTTCCGCGAGGACATTCAGAGGATCACCGACGAAGAGGGCAAGGAGTTGCCGTCGAAACGGATCTACGACCGTTTCATCGAGCGCTATGTGACGCAGCCGGAAGGCCGCATCAAGTTCGTTGACCACCACACCTATGCGGATCCCGAGCACAAGGGGCAGCGCATCGTTGCCGCCGAGATCACCGATAACGGTGAGACGAAGCGTATCGAGGGCAGGGGCAACGGCCCGGTCGATGGCTTCATAAACGCGCTCTCGCACTATCTCGGCATCGACATGTCGGTCGAGGACTATTCGGAGCATTCGCTGCAGCATGGCTCGAACGCTGCCGCGATCTCCTACGTCGAGACGTCCTATCCTGATGGCAAGCTCTTCGGCGCCGGCATCAGCACCAACATCGTAGGCGCTTCTCTCGAAGCAATTGTGTCTGCAGCGAACCGCGTGCTCGACGTAAAGGCCGGCAAGGCCTGACGCGATCTGTGCAGCGGAGTGTTCCGCTGCACATTCTCGTAAATAGTGTGGGAAAATTGGGCGACGTCCTGAGGTCGGCCGCTCCGTTGCAGTTCGTCCGGGGATCAGATGGATGTTGCAACCTGCATGGCGAGTTGGTCGAGCGACGCTTCCGACGACGGGCCGACGAGCACATAGGATGTGCCGGCATTATGCCAGGAGACCACGCCGATCTCATCCTTGATTGTTTCCCTGAAGTCGTCGGCCTCCGAGGGCAAGTTGTCCTTGCGGAAACAGATCGAGGCGAGGTCGCCATCCGAACTCGTGTAGACGAGCTGACCGACCGGTCGGCCGTCGCCGATAAAGACGCGTGCACCCTGGAAGGTCCAGCCCTGGTCTGAAAGGTCGGGGACTCGGAACGCAACGCCCACTGTCGACGTCAGCCAGGTGGAAATTTCTTCCGCCTGCGTCGAGGGAACCTCGACAATATGGCGCGGCTGGCGCGCGACAAGCCGCTGGTTGGCGATAACGTCGATCAACCATTCGCCGGAATCCGGGGCGGCTTCGATCGTTGTTGAGGCGCCCGACTTCATTGCGCCAGTGCTGCCGGCGGCGAAAAAGCCGATGCCACAGCCGGCGATGAAGAGGATGACGGCTGCCGCCAGAGCCTGTGGCCCCGTCGGCGTAAGCTTGAACGAGGGCCGTGAAATGCGCGGTGCGACTGGAGCCTTTGGCGGCTGTGCACTCTTGATCGACCGAACGAGGGCGAGAGGAACCGGTTCCTTGAGAACGTCGTCGAGGCGGTGCTTTCCGAAGTCGGCGCCGTGCCGCAGCTTGTCGTAGAGCCGCTTGGCGCCTTCGTCGGTGGCCAGGCGCTGCTCGAGTTCGTGCTTCTGTTCGGCCGTCGTCTCGCCATCCAGCAGGGCGGCTAGCTGTGCATCGAGCGGCAGTTTTTTGAAATCGAGCAATTCAGTACCTGTAAGTATAATTGTCAGCGACGCTAGCGAAATGCAGTCTCGCCGCCGCCAGCTGGGATACAACGATGTTGATGGTGACACCCATAATGTCGGCTGCCTGCTGATAGCTATGACCTTCGACAACAACCAGCAAAAAGGCGCTGGATGTGCCTTCGGGCATGTCGGCGATCATGCGGTGGATGACATCGGGGTCGACGAGGGAAGTGCGATCGCGGTTCGCTTCCCGGATATCAGTGACATTGCTCCGGGAAGCGGGATGCGGCTTGCGTCGGCGATGGTCGTCGCTCCAATGCTGGCGGGCGAGGGCGTACACCCAACTTTCCAGACGGCCTTCGCCATTCCATTGATTGCCCTTTGCAATGGCGCGCTCGCACGCCACCTGCGCGAGTTCGTCCGCGCTGGCTGCGTCACCGGCAAGGGTCATCGCGAAACGCCGTAGCCGAGGCAGAAGGCCCACTAGGTCGCGTCTGAGATCGATGGTCGTCACGGGTTGACGCATGGTCTTTCCAGGTAATGCATGAGTGCTCGGGGAGAGCACCCAGCAGGAGATCGATTTTATATCGCTTCTGTGTCCTTTATGAAACAAGTAGCTGATGCTTCGCAAGCATCCGGCAGCGTATCCCACGGGTTCTCAAAGCTTTTCTTCGTCAGGCCCGGCTCGGCTCAACCTCAGTACGTGCGGTAACCGTTCAGTGCCTGCAGCAGCGAACGATAAGCCCAGGTTTGCTCGCCGCCCCGATCCCGGATCTCGACGAGCTGAACGCGCGCTCCCTGCACGTCACCCTGTTCCACCAAAGCTTGTCCCATGTATGACCGTGCCAGAATATAATTCTCGTCCGCCTGCAACGCCTTGCGGTAGTACGACACCCCCAGTTCCATTCTGCCCGCCTTGCGGTTGGCATAGCCGAGATAATTCAGGATGCGCGGATCGTTCTGGTTATTGGCAAGCCGAAGCACGGTCAGGGCGTTGTCGTACTGACCGGCATAGGCGAATTCGCGGGCTGCCTTGTAGAGATCATCGTCGTTGAACGAATTCTTCTTCGGGACCACGCATTCCTTGCGCTTCCCATCCCAGACCTTGCCATCAGCACATTTTGTCGTCGTTTCGGTCTTTGGCGGCGGCTTGGTTTCGTCGCTCTCATCACCGATGCCAAAGGCGGATGAAGAGGCGGCGATGATGAACGAAGCGGCTAGGGCCAGGCTGCGAAGCCTGGGGGATGCCATGGGCATGCAATGACTCCGTGAATTGGTGCTGCAGAGACAACAAGTTTACGTGGCAATCGCCACTTGCCAAGTCCTCGGATGCCTTCTGAAATTCAAGATATCGTCATCTTTCAGTTTCTGAATCAATTTGCCGAGGCGATGATTCCGAAAGCGGCGCTAACGTGTGAAAATATCGACACTTTCGCTGCAAACGCTGTCGCCCATGGAGTTGATGCTGAAGCGCTCTCCTGTGAGTTCCCATGCGCCCGGAGAGCCGTCGATCGAGAACAGATTATAGGCGGCTCGGGGTTTTAATCCTCCCGGCCCCTGCGATGCGGAGGCGATGCCGACCACGGGAACGGGACCTGTTTGGCCACGCAGCCAGTGGAGCGTATTCAAATGGGTATGGCCGTGGAGCACCAATTCGGCGCCGCCGGTGGAGATCACGGCGCCAAAGCGGCGGATGCCGATCATTCGCTTGTGGAAGGAGGTCGCGCCGCGGATGGGCGGGTGGTGGATCATCACTACTCGAAACAGGCCGGCCTCGCCGGCCGCGCGCAGCATGTTCACGGTGTCACGCGCCTGTCGCTCACCGAAGAAGCCGCTGGCCGCAAAAGGGGGCGTTGCCACGGCTGTCGAGCAGCCGACAATGGCGACCTTGCCGCGAACGCGGAGGTAAGGAAAGACGTGGCGGTCTTCCTGCCATTCGGGCGGGGCGAGGTCGCCGCGCACATTGTCATACCATGCGCGCACCGATTTTTCGTAGGCGCCAGGGACGTAGGCATCGTGGTTTCCGGGCACGACGGAATTGTCTGCGGGATCGCCGAGTTCCTGCAGCCATGCGGCGGCGGCTCGGATTTCCAGCCCGCTCGCGAGATTCACGAGATCGCCGGTAACCGCCAGATGATCGGCCTGCTTCGTGCGGATGTCATCGAGCAATACATCCAGCGTGCTGCCGAAAAGGTGCTTGCGCCTGTTGCGATGCCAGTTCACAAAGCCGGTAATGCGTTTGGAGAAGAGCTCGCGGACCGAAAGGCGAGGGAGGGGGCCGAGATGGATATCGGAGATATGTGCGAGCTTGAACATGCCACGACACATAGCCCAGTAAGTTTGCAATTCAAACACATCTGCTTGAACGGATTAATGGAATTGGAAAAAGCGTGATCGGAACCATCCGCCCTTGGCAGTCGCGCGCACTGATGCGCATTGTGCATGCGTATTTTGCGGTCGCGCGTGGAATGACGATGGGCGTGCGGGCTGCCTGCTTCGATGAGACGGGGCGCATCTTCCTCGTGCGGCACAGCTACATACCCGGCTGGCATATGCCGGGCGGAGGGCTCGAGCGCCATGAAACTGCCGAGGAAGCGTTGATCAAAGAACTCCGCGAGGAGGGGAATTTGCGTATTCTCGGACGGCCGCAGCTGTTTCACGTCTATTTTAACAAGGCGGCGAGCCGACGCGACCATGTCCTCTTCTATAAGACGCAGGTGGAGCAAACCGCACCCCGTCCACCGGATCGCGAAATCGTCGAGTGCGGCTTTTTCGCCATCGATGACCTGCCAGCAGATACCACGGAGGCAACACGCCGCCGGCTGGCGGAACTCGCGGGCGAGCAGGAGCTCGCCCACGTGTGGTAGACCAGCGCTAGGCTGCAGCCAATCGCGCCCGGCCATGCGGGCGATCGAGATCTAGCGCTGGGCCGACAGGCACGATGCCGGTCGGATTGATCGTCTTGTGGCTGCGGTAATAGTGGTCCTTGATGTGACTGAAATTGACCGTCTCCTTGACGCCCGGCGTCTGGTAGAGATCGCGCAGGTAAGCCGACAAATTAGGATAGTCTTCGATACGGCGGATGTTGCACTTGAAGTGACCGACATACACGGCATCAAAACGAACCAGCGTCGTGAACAGCCGCCAGTCGGCCTCGGTCAGCCGATCGCCGAAGAGATAACGACCCTTGCCCAGACGGTCTTCAAGCATATCGAGTGTTTCGAAAAGCTTGACCACATTCTCCCCGTAGGCTTCCTGGGTCGTGGCAAAGCCGGCCTTATAGACACCGTTGTTGACGGTGTCATAGACGACGGAATTAAGCTCATCGATATCGGCGCGCAGGCCTTGCGGATAAAAATCAGCAGTCGAGCCGGTCAAATGATCAAAGGCGCTGTTGAACATCCGGATGATTTCGGACGACTCGTTGTTGACGATCGTGTTGGTCTTCTTGTCCCACAAGACAGGCACGGTCACGCGGCCGGAATAATGTGGGTCGGCCTTCACATAGACTTCCCACAGCGTCTTGGAACCGAAGAGATGATCGCCCGTTGCGCCGTCGCCGACCTTGAACTCCCAGCCGTTCGACAACATTAGCGGATCGACGACCGAAACGCTGATAAGATTCTCGAGCTTCTTGAGCTTGCGGAAGATGAGCGTGCGATGCGCCCAAGGGCAGGCCACCGAAACATAGAGATGGTAACGGTCAGCCTCGGCTTTGAAGCCACCGATACCGGACGGTCCGGCTGCGCCGTCGGCGGTAATCCAGTTGCGAAACTGGGAAGCGGCGCGCTTGAAGTGCCCTTTGGTTTCTTTCGTATCGTACCAGACGTCATGCCAGACGCCATCAACCAGCATGCCCATGTTGTGATCCTTCAATTTTTCCTTGGCCCACACATATCGCAGGTCCGGCGCATTTGCAGGGCGGTAAAGATTGAACAGTGCGTCACGCAGCGTTGCCTTGCGCTAAATTTCCATTGGACGGCCGAAATTTTTCCTGCTATCGGCCATTTTATACTTCAGGAACCCGATTTGATGTTTGCACCGAGAAACCTGCGACGACGCTGATGCTCCCGAACGCCGAAGGGCGTGCTCGAGATCCATCAATTCTGTCTACCCGGTTTCCGTCTCATCATGCACAAGCACGATCTGGTCTACCTCACTGAGGATGCGTCGCACGACGCTGCCATCGAACACATCAACGAAGAAGCATTCGGTCCCGGGCGGCATACCCGGGCCGCCGCGCGGATTCGCGAGCAGGGGCCGCACGACCTCTCGCTCTCCTTCATATGCGCCGACGACGGCGAAACGATTGCATCAGTGCGCATGACGCCCGTCCTGGCGGGTTCGGTCAATGCGCACCTGCTGGGGCCACTGGCCGTGCGACCGTCCCACAAGGGTCGCGGTATCGGCCGGGAACTGGTTCGGATCGCCATTGATGCCGCGCGCCGCAAGGGATCGGAGGCAGTCATCCTCATCGGCGATCCTCCCTACTACTGCCCGCTCGGTTTCGAGAGAGTTGCTCATAACGCACTGGCATTTCCCGGTCCCGTCGATCCGGCGCGCGTATTGGTCGTACCACTCGCCGAGGATGCGCAAAGCAGGCTCAAGGGAACTATTGGCTGGCGAAAATAGGTCGCGTGCGGTATTGAGCCTTATGCCTGAAGCGCGCTTTGCGTGATCTTTCAGTGGCTTGAAGGGCTAGAGCATGAGCGGCATTTCCATGGACGAGGCGCTGGATCGCGCCGGCACCGGGGCGTTCCAGCGACGCCTGATCGGTATCTTCGGTCTTGTGTGGGCGGCGGATGCCATGCAGGTGCTTGCTGTCGGCTTCACCGCAGCTTCTATCGCTGCCACTTTCGGCTTGTCCGTTCCGCAAGCCCTGCAGACTGGTACACTATTCTTTCTCGGCATGCTTATCGGAGCCGTCGCCTTCGGGCGGCTTGCCGACAGGGTCGGACGCCGCCAAGTGCTGATCGTGACGGTCGCCTTCGATGCGCTTTTCGGCATTCTTTCTATCTTCGCTCCCAGTTTTGTCGCTCTGCTTGCATTGCGATTCCTCACCGGCATGGCGGTTGGCGGCACGCTGCCGGTGGACTACGCGATGATGGCCGAATTCCTACCTGCCAAGAGCCGTGGCCGCTGGTTGGTTGCGCTCGAAGGTTTCTGGGCGATCGGAACGCTGATTGTCGCGCTGGCCGCCTGGGCTGCGAGCGTTGCCGGAGTGACCGACCCCTGGCGCTATATTTTCGCGGTCACGGCTGTGCCGGCCCTGGTGGGTCTTACGCTGCGCTTCTTCGTTCCTGAATCACCGCTTTACCTGTTACGGACCGGACGGACAGCCGAGGCGAAGGTGATCGTCAACAGGATGCTGGCTGTGAATCAGAAAGCGCCCCTGCCGTCGGACGACGAAATCGTCGCAACGCCATATGCAGCGGAAGGCATATTCTCCGACGAGTTGCGGCGCCGTAGCCTGTTGATCCTGGCGATCTGGTTCCTGGTTTCCGTTTCCTACTACGGCGTCTTCACGTGGATGCCGGCGAAGCTGGCGGGCGATGGGTTCGGCTTTGTGCGCGGATACGGCTTCCTGGTGTTCGTTGCACTTGCGCAGGTGCCAGGTTATGCACTTGCCGCCTATGGGGTCGAGGCCTGGGGCCGCAAGCCGACATTGATCGGGTTCTGCCTGCTGTCGGCGCTCGGGTGCCTGCTCTTTGTCGTTTCTCCAAGCGATATGCTTGTCGGCGCGTCGCTGCTGGTTATGAGCTTCGCGCTGCTCGGAACCTGGGGAGCACTCTACGCCTATACGCCGGAACTCTACCCCACCGCATCGCGAGCGACGGGCATGGGATCGGCAGGGGCGATGGCGCGCCTCGGTGGCTTGCTTGCGCCTTCCCTGATGGCATACGTCGTTTCAGGCGGATTGGGCTTGGCCATCGGCCTGTTCGCGGGCCTGTTGGTCGTGGCAGCAATAGCCACGACGGCAATCGATACGGAGACGCGGCTGGCTGCGCTCAGCTAACTTCGGCCAGCACCTTGCGCAGAAATGTGCGCGTTCGGCCTTTTGGAAACTCAGACAATTCGCCGAATATCTGGTAGCCTTGACGTTGGTATGCCCGTAGCGCTTGTGGATTGAAGGTATCGATCCAGGCACCGTGGCAGCCGCGTGCGATTGCCTCCTCTTCGGCCAGGGCAAGGATCTTGCCGGCCATGCCCTTACCGCGTTCGTCGTCGGGAATGTACAGCAACTGCGTGAAAAGCCAGCCCCAGGCAGTATAGCCGGAAAGCCCACCGGAGACGTTGCCGTCGGTATCGCGGATGAGAACCGCAAGCGGCCGGCGCTCGGCAGGGCCGACGTCATGGACGTTGAAGGCCGAGAGTGCGTCGCCGATCGTCGTGAGATCATCGGCTGCGGGCGAGCCCGTTAGCTCAAATTCGGCCATGCCGCTAACGCCCTTCGCGCCACCACATGGCGCCGAAGGCAAGGAGCAGGATGCCGACGCCGGCAAAACCGGCAAACAGCGGCAGGGTGTTGATGCCCTTCAGCACCGTTTCATTCGTGAGGTGGATCTGCATACGATCGTTGTCGGCAACGCGGATCTGGCCACGAACCGGCAAGATCGGCGGGATGCTGATCGCGCCGTCATTGTTGGAAACACGGGTGACGAGGCCTTTCGACTTGTCGGCAATGGGCTTCAATGCATCGGTCGTCGAGATCATCGCCTTGAATTCCGGAGCATCGACCGCGCCGACATGAACGAGCGTCGTCATTTCGCCGTTCCTGATTTCGAAGAGGCCGATCTCGTCCATCTTCTTTTCCGCCTTGAAGAGACCTGGCTCAGCTTGCGTCAGCGGCAGTGTTTCCGTCTTGCCGGAGGGGTAGCGGACCGTCGCATCGCCAGGGTTGCCCCCGATCGTCTGCCGCGTAATCTCCAGCGTGCGGCCGGCTGCCCGTGCAGTCAGCGCCTCTTCCTCAAGGGCTGGTTCCTTCATGAGCCAATGCGCGACGCGACGATAGAGCGACACGTGCGGGCCACCGCCTTCAAAGCCGCGCGCCCAGAGCCAGCCCTGATCGGAGAGCAGCATCGCGACGCGTCCCTGTCCGGCGCGATTGAGAACGAGCAGCGGATGGTTGTCCGCGCCGACCATTACGGTCTGGCCCTGCGGCTGTTCGACATCGACGCTGCGGAACCAGCGGCCCCAATGCGGCGGCTCGTCTGCGGATCCATCGAGACCGCGGGTGACCGGGTGTTTGCGGCCTTCCTCCGAGAGCCTGGGATAGAAGGCCTTCTCGATCATCTGGCCGGTCGGCGCGGCCGGCAATACGGACGACAACGGCGTCAGCGCAATCGAATCTTGGCCGGCATGTTCGGGTCCGGCGGCAATCAGCAAGGCACCACCGTTTTCCACATACTGGGCGATGTAGTCGTAGTAGAGGATCGGCAGGACGCCACGATGCTGGTAGCGGTCGAAGATGATCAGGTCGAAGTCCTTGATCTTGTCGACGAACAGCTCGCGGGTCGGGAAAGCAATCAGCGATAGTTCGTTGATCGGCGTACCGTCCTGCTTTTCAGGCGGGCGCAGGATGGTGAAATGCACCAAATCCACAGACGCATCCGACTTCAGGAGGTTGCGCCACGCCCGCTCACCTGCGTGCGGCTCGCCGGAGACCAACAGAACGCGCAGGTTCTCGCGAATGCCGTCAATCACATGGACGGCGCGGTTGTTCGCCTCGGTAACCTCACCGGGAAGGCCGGCAACCGAAAATTCGAGGACGTTGCTGCCGCCGCGCTCGACCTTGAAAGAAAAAGGCGTGTCGCGTCCCGGTGTTGCCTGGAGCGTGGCGATCTCATTGCCGTTAAGCTTCACCGTGACGTCAGCGGTTCCCCCGGGGCTCGGGCCGTCGTCGAAGACGCGCAGCAGCAATTGCTGCTCCTCGTTGACGATGCCGAAGCGCGGTGCCTTGACGACTTCGATGCGGCGATCGAATTCGTTGGCCTTGCCGGTGATCAAGCCGTGGATCGGCGCGTCGAAGGCGAGCGCCTGGTTGACGCCGGGGACATCGTGGACTTCGCCATCCGTCAGCATGATCGCACCGCCGATGCGGGCGGGCGGTACATCCGCGACCGCCGCAGACAGCGCGTTGAACAGCCGCGTCGACGGCGCGTCGGAGTCCTCTGGTTCGCTTGCGTCGATGTAGCGTGGTTCGACATTGGGGAAGCGGGCGAGGCGCTCCTTCAACTGCGCCAGAGCATCGTCGGTCATCTTGATGCGTTCGGGTGTCTGCTGGCTCTGGCTGCGATCGACGATGACCGGCACGACAGTCGATAGTTGTTCGCGATCCTCCTGCAGCAACAGCGGATTGGCGAGGGCGGCCAGCAAAGCAACGGCGGCAATCGAGCGAACCCAGGCGCCGCGCACACGGCGCCAAATGGCAAATGCTGCGGTCACCAGGACAATGATCGCCAGACCCGCCAGGAGCGGCCAAGGAACGAAGGGCGAAAAATCAATCGTCATGTCACTGGCCCAACCGTTCCAAGAGAGCGGGAACGTGGACCTGATCGGTCTTGTAGTTGCCGGTCAGCATATACATCATGATATTGACGCCGCTGCGGTAGGCATATTCCCGCTGTGTCTCATCAGGCGGAACTGTCGGCAGCATGGGCACCCCGTTGTCATCGACGGCCCAGGCGCCAGCAAAGTCGTTGCCCGTGATGAGGATCGGCGAAACGCCATCGGCCGTCGCCGTCGACTTGGCATTGGTCGCGCGGTTTTCCTGGCGCGCCTCGATCCAGAGCGGGCTCCCGGTATAACGGCCGGGAAAGCTCGACAGGAGGTAGAAGGACTTCGTCAGCACGTGGTCCGAGGGTACCGGCTCGAGCGGCGGGATATCGAGGTTGGCAAGGATCTGCTGCAGTCGCTCGCCGTTGGCGCTGACCGAACCGCCGTTGTTGTCGAGCGCGCTGAACTGGTCGCGGGTGTCGAAGAGTACCGTCCCGCCAGCGCGCATATAGGCGTCGATCCTGTTGATCGCTGCCGACGAGGGCATGGGGGCGGTTGCCGAAATAGGCCAATAGATGATCGGATAGAAGGAAAGCTCGTCCTTCGTGAGATCCAGACCGACCGGTGGCGACGGTTCGAGCGTGGTGCGATAGGTCAGGAAGTCCGTCAGGCCGACAAGTCCGCGCTCTGAGATCCGGTCAACCTCCTGCTCACCGGTAACCACATAGGCGAGGTGCGTATTGTCGAGACGCTGAAAAATCTGATCGTCGCCCGGCTTTGCGTCGTCGGCTCGCGATTGCCCAGGTTGGAGGAGGAAGGCGGCGCTGATCGCCACGGCAACAAGCGCTGCCGCGCGCGCCGTTGGGCGAAGGCGCGAAAAGGCACCGCTCATGAACAGCACGATCAGGCTGTCAGCCAACAGGAGCAGGAAGGCAATCAGGAACAGGGCAGGCTTTGCAGACCATGTCTCCCCTCCAATCAACCCTTCGCGCACAACGGTAATGCCCGACGTATCGATAGGCTTCAACTCGGCATCCTTCGGCAACACGTTCAGCGCGGTAAATCCTTCCTCGGAGCCGTAGAGGCCCGGAGGATTGTCAAAGCTGGCAACTGGGGTGACCTTGGCGCTGGGGATCAACGGACGCGCCGTCCCGGTCTCCGTCGTCAACGCGCCTTTGGCGGTCAAGAGGCGGAAAGGCGGCAAGGCTTCTGCCGTGGAAGCACCGGCTTCGGCGGTGACGCCACCCGAGCGTGACAGTTGGACGAGGCGGCGTAGCATTTCGACGAAGTTACCCGAGATCGGCAGGTCGGACCACGTCGCCTCGGCACTGACGTGGAAGAGGACAATGCGGCCGGCATTGATCGGCTTCGTCGTTACCAGCGGCGTACCGTCAGCGAGGCTCGCCCAGGTGCGCTCGGCAAGATCTGGCGTCGGTTCAGCAAGAACCTGGCGTTTGACCGTGACATCCGTGGGCTTTGGCATTCCGGCGAACGGGCCGAAGGTGGGGAACTCCGCCAGCGGCTGCGGCTCGGCCCAGGACAGCGCACCACCAAGCGCGCGTTCACCCTGTCGTAATATGACCGGAACCAAGGGGTCGTCGGCGGGAGCGGCGGCAAGGCGCGGTCCGGCAAAGCGGACCAACGTGCCGCCATTGGCGATCCAGCGCTGCAGAGGCTCATAGGTCTGCTGGGGAAGGCGACCGATATCCGCCATGATGATCACCGACGGATTCTGCGACAGCAGGTCCGGTATCGACGTCGCGAGATCGGGTGTGTTCGGCTCGATCAGGTCGGCGTAGGGCTGCAGGGCGCGCTGAATGTAATAAAGCGGCGAAAGCAGCGGCTGGAACGTATCACCGACTTCACCGGACAGCAGGACGACGCGGCGACGCTTGAAGCCGTCGTCGAGCAGATGCACGGCGCCAGCAGTGGCGTGGTTATCCATGCTGACGCGCGCGAAATCGTTGCGCATTTCGAACGGCGCCGTGATCGATCCGGTCGCGACGCTCTGACCCGGTTGGAAATCGATCGCGCCGGCGGCGATCGCACGCCCCTGAGTGTCTTGCGCCGTTATGGGATACGAAGCGGCAGCGGCACTATTGAGGCGGGTTGCAGTGACCGTCATGGTGTCGGCGGCATTGCTGGCCGACGTAATTGCCATCGTCTCGGTCGCGTCACCTGAGACCAAACGCAGTTGAGCCGGCGAGAGGTCGGAGAGCTGGCGGACGGTCGCGTCGTTATCGCCCGCAGCCGCTCCATCCGTCAGGAAGGCGAGGGTACCGGGATGAACGCCGTTTAGTGCAGCACGGAGAGCTTCGAAGGCGCGCTGCCGATCCGGCACAAGTGGCTTCGGTTCAGCGGCCCGCAGCTTGTCGCGGGCCGTCGCGGCCGTTCCCGGGACCGCATCGTTTGTCGGATCTGCCGTGAAGGCGATGGCAACCGGCGTTCCGGCCGCTTCAGCGTCATCTATCAGCGCCTCCGCTGTCTTTACGCGGCGATCCCAATCCGGGGATGTGGCCCAGCCATTGTCAACAAAGAGCACGAGCGGACCTCCGGAAGCGATTGAATTCGCTCGCGGATTGAAGACCGGGTCAGCGAGCGCCAGAATGACGGCTGTGGCCAACAGCATGCGCAACAAGGTCAACCACCAGGGGCTCTGGGCCGGGGTTTCCTCCCGCTTCAGGACTGTCGCGAGGATTCTCAGAGGCGGGAAGACCTCCGTCTTCGGGCGGGGTGGCGTCAATCTGAGCAGCCACCAGATGATCGGCAAGGCAAGAAGCGCGCCGAGGATTGCCGGGTAGGCGAATGCGAAGGGGAGAGAGCTCATGGTTGCCCTCCATGCGTCGCCTTTGCCGGCATGCCTGACAGATACATATGAACGGCCACCAGCGCTTCAGAGGCAAGATGATCGGTCCGATGGCTGACAAAGGTCCAGCCCATGTGGCGCAGCGCCTGGCCGAGATCGTACCGACGGCCGAGATAGGCGTGGGTATAGGCCTCGCGAACATGCTCGGCGCGGCCCGAGGTCAGCTTCGAGCCTGTCTCGGGATCAGTGAATTCGGTGCGGCCATCATAAGGGAAAAGTTCTTCGGCCGGGTCGGCGATCTCGATGACGTGGCCGCGCAGACCGCGCCGCGCCAAGGGGCTGATGCGCGCCATGACTGCGGCTGCATCGTCAAGAAAGTCACCAATCAGCACGAGTTCGCTCCAGCCGCGGATCATGGCCGTGTCGGGCAGTCCTCCACTCAGCGGCGCATGCATCAATGCTGTTGCGAGCCGTTCGGCAGCGTTGCGTGCGGCAATCGGTTCCATGACGCCGGGACACCCGATGCGTTCGCCGGAGCGTGCGAGGATCTCGGCAAGCGCAAGCATGATGACGAGAGCCCGACCTTCCTTGGAGGCGTTTCCAAAGGTCGACTTGTACATCATCGAGGGAGACATGTCGGCCCAGAGCCACACCGTGTGGGCTGCCTCCCACTCGCGGTCGCGGATGTAAGTGTGGTCGTCGCGTGCCGAGCGGCGCCAATCGATGCGGGACAGGCTCTCGCCTTCGCTATAGGGGCGGAACTGCCAGAAGTTCTCGCCAATGCCACGTTTGCGGCGGCCGTGCCAGCCGGCGATCACGCTATTCGCGATCCGCTTGGCCTCCACCAGGCAATCCGGCACCAGGCTCGCCCGCTGCCTTGCGCGAGCAAGGGCATCGGTGCCCGAAGTCGGATTGACGATCTGTCCGATGGGTGCCACGCAGACGCTTCCTTATCCCTTGGCCTGCTTGACCAGCCCGCCAACGACATCGCGGACCGACATGCCTTCCGCCCGCGCTGCGAATGTCAGTGCCATGCGGTGCTGCAGGATCGGCTCGGCGAGCGCATGGACGTCGTCAACGGATGGTGCGAGACGGCCCTCATATAGGGCGCGAGCGCGGGCGCAAAGCATCATCGCCTGGCCAGCGCGCGGGCCGGGACCCCAGGCGACGTTTTTGTCCGTCGAGGCGTTGCCCTGGCCTGGACGGGCGGAGCGGACGAGCGCGAGGATGGCGTCGACAACGGTTTCGCTGACGGGCATCTGACGGATCAGTGTCTGGATTTCGACAAGGCGCTCTGCATTCAGGATCGCTTGCGGCTTGGTTTCGCTGATGCCCGTCGTCTCAAGCAGGATCTGCCGCTCGGCCGCTAGTTCGGGGTAGTGGACATCGACCTGAAGAAGGAAGCGGTCGAGCTGTGCCTCCGGCAGAGGATAGGTACCTTCCTGTTCCAGCGGGTTCTGGGTGGCAAGGACGTGGAAGGGCACGGGCAAGTCGTAGCGGTGGCCGGCGACGGTGATATGGTATTCCTGCATGGATTGCAGCAAGGCCGATTGCGTGCGCGGCGACGCGCGGTTGATTTCGTCGGCCATCAACAGCTGGGCAAACACCGGACCTTTGACGAAACGGAAGGAGCGGCGGCCGCTGTCATCCTGGTCCATGACCTCAGAACCCAGAATATCAGAGGGCATGAGGTCTGGTGTAAACTGGATGCGGTTGGAGGCAAGGCCGAGCACTTCGCCGAGCGTTGTGACGAGTTTCGTCTTGGCGAGACCCGGCACGCCGACCAACAGGGCGTGACCGCCCGAGAGAACCGCGAGAAGAGTGTTCTCAACGACGCTTTCCTGGCCGAAGATGACCTTGGAGACTTCGCCCCGAACAGCGGCAATATCTGCGAGGGCCTTCTCGGCCGCGGCGATGATCGCCTTTTCATCGAGGGGGGCGTCGGTCTTCATCATACCCATAAGGCATCTCCAGCGGCTGATATCATTCGTCGCGAATCGTCAGGCTTACACGCAAGCGTCATACCAGATAGAGTTATGGAGATGTTGCGGGCTGACAAGTTCGTTCCGAATGACTATCTCGTGACCTTCTGGAGTTAAAGACAAACCGGGACAGAAGAATGGCAGCCGAAGAGATCAAGGCGACAACGGACGCGGCCGGTCTTGCCGCGCTGATTGCGCGCGCCGCCGGCGATGCTGGTGGCAAAGCCCGGGGTCTTCCGCCAGTCGACAGGTGGAATCCGCCGTTCTGCGGCGATATCGACATGGAAATCCGAGCGGATGGCACATGGTTCTACATGGGAACGCCGATCGGCAGGGCGCCGCTCGTCAGGTTGTTTTCAACGGTCTTGCGCAAGGACGAGGACGGGAAGACTTATCTTGTGACGCCTGTGGAAAGGGTGGGTATTCGCGTTGTGGATGCGCCGTTCGTGGCCGTTGAAATGAATGCCGGTGAACGGGATGGGGCGCCGCTACTGACCTTCCGGACGAATGTCGGCGATGTTGTCGAAGCTGGGCCGGAGCATCCGCTCCGCTTTGCAATCCACGGCGAAAACAGCGAGTTGAAACCCTATCTTCATGTGCGCGGGCAATTGGAGGCACTGATCTCCCGCCCCATCATGTACGAACTCGTCGAACGTGGCGAACGTCTCGACGTTGACGGCACGACGATGTTCTGCCTTCGCTCCGGCGGAGTCACGTTTCCCGTTATGCCGGCGGATGAACTGGATGTACTCTCCCGATGACCAATGTTCTGACCGAAAACCGTTCGCTCTATTCGGCGGCTGAGTTTCGCCGGCGCGCGCTTCACCAGACCGGCGGCCCCGTGGATCTTTCCTGGCGCGATCACGGCGATCATATTCTCAACCCCGACATTGTTTCGCAGGTGGAAAGCTTCAAACTTCGCGATGCCGCGGTGCTGGTGCCGGTCATCGACGATGGTGACGATGCGCAGGTGATTTTCACCCAACGCACGGCGACGCTGCGCAAGCATTCGGGGCAGATCGCGTTTCCGGGTGGGAAGATCGACGCTGTCGACGGCTCCGCCGAAAAGGCTGCAATCAGGGAGACCCATGAGGAGATCGGTATCGACGGTTCCTTTGTCGAGACTGTAGCGCGGCTTCCGAACTACCTTGCATCGACCGGTTTCCGTATTACGCCGGTGCTTGCTGTGGTCCAGCGTGGCTTCGAATTGAAACTCAACCCGGCCGAGGTCGATGACGTCTTCGAAGTGCCGCTGTCTTTTCTGATGAACCCGGCCAACCATAGCCGTGACCAGCGCGTGCTCGACGGACTAGAGCGGCATTTCTACCGTATGCCCTATGAAAGCCGGATGATCTGGGGCATTACCGCCGGCATCGTTCGCACCCTCTATGAAAGGCTCTATGCATGACCAACCTTGGCAACGAGGCATGGTTCAAGGACCCGACTCTGACGCGCGTCTTTTCGCTGCTCAACGCCGATGGAGGCGAGGGGCGTGTCGTAGGCGGTGCCGTCCGCAACAGCCTCATGGGTCTCGCCGTGAGCGATATTGACGTGGCAACAACGCTGACGCCGGAACAGGTCATCGAGCGCGCGGCTGCTGCGGGAATCAAGGCCGTTCCGACCGGTGTTGCACACGGTACTGTAACGCTCGTTATCGACGGAAAGCCCTTTGAGGTCACGACGCTGAGGGCCGACTTGGAAACCGATGGGCGGCGCGCCAAGGTGGCCTTCAGTTCGGATTGGCAAACGGACGCGGAGCGCCGTGACCTGACGATCAATGCGCTCTATGTCGATGCCAAGGGCGATGTCATCGATCTGGTCGGTGGCCTTGCAGATATCGAGAAGCGCAACATCCGCTTCATCGGTGATGCGCCGACGCGTGTTGCCGAGGACTATCTGCGTATCCTGCGTTTTTTCCGTTTTTTTGCTTACTACGGCACTGGCCGTCCAGACGCCGACGGCTTGAGGGCGTGCGCATCCGCTCGCTCCAAACTGAAGACGCTTTCCGCCGAAAGGGTATGGTCGGAACTCCGCAAATTGCTGAGCGCCGAGGACCCTGGGCGGGCGCTCCTTTGGATGCGGCAGGTGGGCGTGCTCACTGAGATCCTCCCGGAAACGGAGAAATGGGGCATCGATACCATTCCGGCGTTGATCGACACGGAGCGGGCACTTGATTGGCGGCCCGACCCGCTTTTGCGCCTCGCCGCCATCGTTCCTCCCGATACCGAGCGGCTGGAGAAGATGGCAAGCCGCCTGAAGCTCGCCAATGCCGAGGTCGCCTACCTCAAGGCTTGGTCCAAGGGGCCTGTTGTCAACGACGAATTATCGTCGTCCGCCTTCGCACGGCTGCTTTATCGCTACGGCGCGGATGGGATCAAGACGCGCTTGAAGCTGGCGCTAGCTACCGCGCGCGGCAAAGCAGAAGGCGACATGCAGGAGATGGCTCGCTCGGCAAGGCTCGGCAATCTGCTGAACCACGCCGAAAACTGGAAGAAACCTCAGTTTCCGATCAATGGCGGCGACGTCATGGATGCAGGCGTGGCGGCCGGGAAGAGGGTGGGCGAGATGCTTTTGTCACTGGAGGACTTCTGGGTCGAGCAAAATTTCTCGCCTGACCGGGCGGCGTTACTCGCCCGGCTGAAAGATCTGACCAGATAGTTCAGGCCGCGGTCGCTTCGTTGCGGATCCGAGCCTTGATGTTGTCGACCATGTTTTCACGGATGACAGTCTCGCCGTGGGCGCTACGCATGTGCTCAACGACACGACGGACGATTTCGGCATCATCATTCGCCCGGGTATGCCAGTCGCATCCGGGGACGAGCGTGCCACATTCAAAGAGTCTCATTATTTCCTCCTTCTGTCGGATTTCATGCCATTGCGCGGTGCTGCAATGCGTGAATGTTCGAAACGGTAGGAAGGTTCCGGAGCCGGCCGGCGCGAAGGACCGGCCGGGTGGTCATTTTATCCTTATTCGGGCATTGCCCAGGATCTGTAGCAATCGGTCGCTGCTTTGTTGTCCTGGCGCGTGGCCAGACGATCGAGTTCTTCCGGCGTCTTACCACTGGCCAGTTGAAGCTTCACTTGCTGGATAAAGCATGAAAGTGGGAGGTCTGATCCACTCTTTGCCCTGAACCCTTCGGCAATCCGGTATAGAAACTCCGGCGTATCGGCGGGTGGGGGCGGCTCATGGGCAGTCGCGGATGCCGCAGAGCTAGTTTGTATCGTCATGACAATCCTCCTCCGATTGTTACGCGTACACCTTTAGACTTAGTGGTCCAGTCTCCGAATTTAAGCCCCGCGGTCGTCTTTATTTACGCGGTCACGGCCAGCGGACGAGAGGGGGCAGGGATGAGAGAATGGACTCTACGTTTCCTCCTGTCTTGAGGCCAAAGATTGTACCTCGATCGTAGAGGAGATTGAACTCAACATAGCGCCCACGGCGAATCAATTGTTCGTCACGATCCACGTCTGTCCACTGTTTATTGAAGTTCGAACGAACAATCCGTGGATAAACCATTGCGAAGGCCCGTCCGACGTCGCGGGTGAAGGCAAAATCGGCGTCCCAGCCGCCTGCTTCCTCGCTTGAATGCAGCCAGTCGTAGAAGATGCCGCCGATGCCGCGTGGCTCGTTCCGGTGCTTCAGGAAGAAATACTCGTCGCACCACGTCTTGTAGGCCGCATAATCGGCGACGCCGGAGTGGCTGCGGCAGGCGATCTCCATCGCTTTGTGGAACAGCTCGCTGTCCTCGTCCTCCTGGGTGCGGCGGCGATCGAGCACCGGCGTCAGATCGGCGCCACCGCCGAACCAGCGGCTGGAGGTCACCACCATGCGCGTGTTCATGTGAACGGCAGGCACGTTGGGGTTGACCGGATGGGCGATCAGCGAAATGCCCGAGGCCCAGAAGCGTGGATCCTCCTTGGCGCCCGGCATCTGGGCGCGGAGGTCCGGCGCGAATTCGCCATATACGGTGGAGGTGTGCACGCCAACCTTCTCGAAGACGCGACCGTTCATCATCGACATGCGGCCGCCGCCACCTGCACCGTTTTCGCGGGACCAGTCCTTGGCCACGAAGCGGCCCGGCGCTCTATCCGAAAGCGGGCCGGAGACCTCGTCTTCTAGCGTTTCAAAAGACTCGCAGATGGTGTCGCGGAGACTTTCGAACCATGCCCGGGCAGTCGACTTCTTTTCTTCGATATCGTTAGGCAGGCCAATCGGAAGTTCGGGTCTTTCCATTCTGTTTCTCTCCGAGCGGGTCGACGATCGACTCGTGCCTTCGTCTTTGCTGCTCTGATAGCAGGTAGGGCAGGGTCCTACCAGCGCAGTGGACCGGCCTGAGGCTTCCTCAGATTCGACTCGCAAAAAGCGATTTTCGATATTACCTTTTTCCTACAGAGGTAGGCTCATGACGAAAATTCCTGGACCTCCGTCGTTCGATGGTCTCAAGCGACGGATTGCTACCCACCGGGCGGAAGGCACACCCCGGAAGAACGATCGTTTCGTACGACAGACATATTGTCTCAATCTGCTCGATGCCCGCGCCAAGGCGCGCGAATGGTTCGACGAATACCCCAAGGCCGCGTATTGGACGGAAGTCGAGAGCTGGCGACAGCTCGAAGGCGATCAGATCGAATTCACGATGCGGCGGTTGCCATCTGCCGATTGAGCGCTATTCAGCGGCACCTTTGAGCCTGCTTTCAATCAGGAGGCCGCTCTCGTCCAGGATTGGGTGTGCGACGGAGACGATGTGGGCGTTGATCCGCTTCAGGTCGCGCAGCATATCGAGATGGAGCGAGCTTGTTTGAAGGCTGTCGGCGCGGCCATCGCGCAAGCGTTCCAGATGCCGCTCCGAGGATTGTTTCTCCATTCGCCTAACCTCGACCTTCACCTCCATCAATTGCCGAGCGAGATTGAAGTCGCCAGTGACGAAGATCGTCTGGGCGATCCGCAGATTGTCGATCGTCAGGTGGAACAGCTTCCTCAGTTCCTCATAGCCTTCTTCGGAGAACTTCAGCCCGAGCGAGAGCTTCTTCGTCACCTGCGGCATGAGACCCTTTTCGATGATGTCACCGATGTGTTCGAGATTGATCGCGTAGTCGATAATCACGATCGAGCGGCGACCGTCTTCTTCGCTCAGACCGGCACGGCCGAGCTTTGAAAGGTAGACCTTTACCTCCTGTTGCAGGCTGTCGACCCGCCTTTCCAGCGACGGGATTTCCTTGAGATTCTCCAGATTGGTGGCCTCGAAGGCATCCGACGCGCGTATCAGCATGCGTTCGATCAGATCGCCGACGCCGAGGACCTCCCTCGTCGCACTGGCAAGCGCAACGACCGGCGTCGCCAGCTCGTGTTGGTCGAGATACCGTGGCCCACCGTCCGGCTGAGCCTCTTCCGGCACCAGTCTCAGCATGAGCCGCGAGAGTGAGCGAGAGAACGGCCAGGCCAGCGCTGCCAGCATAAGGTTGAAGGCGAGATGCGCATCGACCGGTAGTTTCGCCTGCGTCAGCGGCAATGTTCCGAGCAGATCCGCGCCGTAGCCGGCAAGCGGCAATGCAATCAGGCAGCCGATGGCACGCACGATCAGATTGCCGAGCGTGACCCGCTTGGCCGCCGCGGGCCCGGCTAGTGAGGCGATCACGGGCGGAATGGCGCCGCCGAGATTGGCGCCTAGCACCAGCACGATGATCAATCCTGCGGACAGGATGCCCGTCGAAGCCAGCGAGAGAATGAGGACGACGGCGGCAAGGCTCGATGAGGAAATGAAGGCGATGGCGGCGGAAAAGGCCAATGCGACTGGCCAGGCATTGTCGAGCAGGGAGATGAAGGCGCCGAGCGCCGGCGACTGCCGCATCGGTTCGGTGGCGCTGCTCAACAGATGCAGCGACAACAGCATCAGGCCGATGCCGATCAGCGCTGTGCCACCGCTCTGGCGCGACGACGAGCCGCTGCGATGCAGGACTGTGCCGGCAAGGATCACCAGCGGCGACAGCCACTCGATGCCGGTGGCGACGATCCAGGCGGTTACGGCGGTTCCGACGTTGGCACCGAGCAGAACGATTTGCGCCATGCGCGGCTTCACCAATTCGCGCTCGACGAAAGAGGCGACCATCAGCGCCGTCGCCGTCGAACTCTGCAGCGCGATCGTCGCGAAGAAGCCCGACACGAACGAGCGGAGGCCGCTGCGCGTGCCGGTGGCAAGGCCGGTGCGCAACCGCGCTCCAAACGCTCGAGAAACACCGTCCTTCACCTGTGCAAGGCCGAACAGCAGCAGAGCTACCGCGCCAAACAGATTGATCATAACGATCGTGGATTCCATGCTGCCTTTTCTCTTGCGTTTTTTTGACAACAAGCGCCGTTCTGTTCGAATCTCTCTTTGTCAAGTGATTGAAAACATAGCTTTCCGGACAGTGAGTTCATTGTCCGGCTAAAAACTATACGCCGCTTGGAAAAATTCACAACGCCGTTTGCGACATGTTCTAAGGCTGCATCGGCATTTGAGTCAGCGAGGTCAGAAGTCAACGCCAGACGGTCTGCCGCATGGCCTCTCCGACGATCATCGCAGCCGAGACCGCGACGTTGATGGAGCGTTGGCCTTCCATCATCGGGACAAGTATCCGGGCGTCTGCTGCTGCGTGCACGTGATCGGGGACGCCGGAGCTCTCGCGGCCGAACAGGAGAATGTCGTCGGCTCGGAACTGCAAGTCGGTGTAGCGTTCGGCCGCCTTGGTGGATGCCAGTATGAGGCGGCGGCCGGTAGACTTTCGCCAGTTTTCGAAACAATCCCAATTGACGTGGCGGGTGAGGGCTGCAGCAGCGATATAGTCCATCCCGGCCCGCTTGAGATTGCGATCCGATATGTCAAAGCCCGCAGGCTCGATGATGTCAACGGCAAAGCCGAGGCAGGCGGCAAGCCGCAAGATCGTGCCGGTGTTACCAGGAATGTCGGGCTGATAAAGGGCTAGTCTGAGGTCGGCCATCGCGAATGTCGTCGTTTCTGTTTTCTCGAGAGACACCTATTGCAACTGTGATTTTGGCGCAACAGGACGCATTTTGGCCGACAATTGTTCAATTTCCGGCCCGTCGGGACTGGAAATTGAGCTTGTTTCGCGTTAAGGGTGCACATCTTTTAATCGCCAGAAGGGAGCGCCAGATGGAAATGTTGCCGCGTATGCGCTCTCGACGCGTGAACCCGCGAGTGGCGATCTGGCACGCCTAGTGCCATTTCTTTCCTGAATTCCCATTTCTAATCCATTGCGCGGCTGTCGTGGCCTCGCCCCGTGAACGTCCGGTTCCCATATGAGCTCAAGCGCCTTTTTGCGCGAGCCGGGAGGCCGGAACTGCGAAGTTTCGGAGCATTTTCATGTTTGGCTGGTTCGAACAGCGACTCAATCCCTTCCCCAGTGAGGAGCCGGTTGCTCCCCCGAAGGGCCTTTTTGCATTTTGCTGGCACTACACGAAGCCGGCAGCACCGTGGCTCGCCATCATGGCGGTCCTGACGGCGCTGATTGCCGTCGGCGAGGTGGCACTTTTTCAGTTCCTCGGTGACATCGTGGACTGGCTTACCAAGGCGGACAAGGCGACATTCCTGCAGACGGAGTGGCCGAGGCTCGCGTGGATGGGAGCGTTGATCCTGATCGGTCTGCCGCTGGCAGCAGGCCTGGACTCGCTCATCATGCATCAGGTGCTTCTCGGCAACTATCCGATGATCGCCCGCTGGCAGATGCACCGCTTCCTGCTGCGCCACAGCATGACCTTCTTCGCCAACGAGTTCGCCGGACGCGTTGCGACGAAAGTGATGCAGACTTCGCTTGCCGTTCGTGAAACGACGATGAAGATCCTCGATGTCTTCGTCTATGTCGTCACCTATTTCCTGTCGATGATTATCGTCATCGCGGCCGCCGACGTGCGGCTGATGGTGCCGATCCTCGTCTGGCTCGCCGTCTATATCGGCATCGTTTCCTACTTCGTGCCGCGGCTTCGCAAGATCGCGGCACAGCAGGCGGACGCGCGCTCGATGATGACCGGTCGGGTGGTCGATAGCTACACGAACATCGCGACGGTCAAGCTGTTCTCACATGCCGGCCGTGAGGAGACCTATGCGCGGAGCGGCATGGAGGAGTTCCTAGGAACCGTCCACTCGCAAATGCGCCGCGTCACGCTGTTTCATATAGCGGTCTATATGAACAACTGCGTGGCCCTCTTCGTTGTATCAGGCCTGTCCATCTGGTTCTGGCTGAACGGACAGATCTCGGTCGGCGCGATCGCCATCGCTATTGGTCTTGCGATGCGTGTTAACGGCATGTCGCAGTGGATCATGTGGGAAGTCTCGGCCTTGTTCGAGAACATCGGCACGGTCTATGACGGCATGGAGATGATGACGAAGAAGCACGACATCGTCGACAAGCCGGACGCGCAGCAACTGTCGGCAAAAAAGGGCGCGATCCACTACGAACGCATCCGTTTCCACTACGGCAAGGGCAAAGGCGTCATCGACAATCTCTCCCTCGACATCAAGGCGGGCGAGAAGGTTGGTCTTGTCGGTCGCTCCGGCGCGGGCAAAACGACGCTGATGAACCTGCTACTGCGCTTCTATGACCTGGAGGCGGGCCGCATCACCATCGATGGACAGGACATCTCGGCTGTGTCGCAGGAGAGCCTGCGTGAACTGATCGGCGTCGTGACACAGGATACGTCCCTGTTGCACCGTTCGATCCGCGACAACATTGCCTATGGCCGCCCAGAGGCGAGCGATGCCCAGATCATCGAGGCCGCCAAGCGAGCGAATGCCTGGGAGTTCATCGAAGGGCTTTCCGACATGCAGGGCCGCAAGGGACTCGACGCGCAGGTTGGCGAGCGTGGCGTGAAGCTCTCCGGCGGTCAGCGCCAGCGCATCGCGATCGCCCGCGTCTTTCTGAAGGACGCGCCGATCCTGGTGCTCGACGAGGCGACATCGGCGCTCGACTCCGAGGTTGAAGCAGCGATCCAGGAGAACCTGTTTGCGTTGATGGAAGGCAAGACGGTGATTGCGATCGCGCATCGGCTGTCGACGCTCACCGAGATGGACCGCCTGATCGTGCTCGACAAGGGCAAGATCATCGAGGCTGGCGCGCATGCCGAACTTGTCGAACAAGGTGGCGTCTACGCTGACCTCTGGAACCGCCAATCCGGCGGCTTCCTGGCAGATCACTCGGAAGAGACGGAAGAGGCGGCCGAATAACCAGAAGCCCTCCCTGCGAATGCCGGGAGGGCTTCAATTTTTCGCGCATGGATGTCGATTCAGAGGCTGTCAGCCCAGTCTTTCACGCGGTTTCCTTCGACAAGCATGCTGTTGGTCGATGCAAGCGCACGCAACGCGAACAGACGTCGCTCTTCCTCGCGATCGACCCACACAGAGATCGCCTCGGCGATAGCCTCGTCGTAAGATATTTCCAGCTGTTCGACGATTGCATCAAGTCGTTCCGCAAGGGGCAGCGGAATACTTGACATGACTGTCTTCCTTGCTTGCATCGCGGCCGTCTCCCGTAAAAACCCATTGTACCCCGAGATTGTGGCGGGGTCAGTCGCATTCAACAGCGATGCCGCTGTTGTTACCGATTGTTACGAAAATATAAGGTTGCGCCCTGGAGCCGTTGCTTTCCCGCTCTGGCTAATAAGCCTATATCGCATTTATGCTTATAAAACGACTCCTCCATGCCTTCGAAAATTGGATTAATCCCTTTGCGCCGCGAGAAAACATCCAGCCGCCGCGCTCAACGTCGGGATTCATCTGGTTCTATATTGGCCAGGCTAAGGCGCCCTTCGTTGCGATGCTCGTGCTCGGCGGGATGTCGGCGGCGATAGAAGCGGCGCTCTTCTGGTTCGTCGGACGGCTCGTGGACATACTTGCGACGATCAAGCCGGCGGAAGGCTGGAGCGGTCTCCTTGCCGCGCATGGCGCCGAACTGTTCGGTATGCTCGTCCTTATCGGTATCGTCCGCTTTGTCGTTGCGCTGTTGATTGCGCTGGTGGACCAGCAGGTGATTACGCCCGGCTTCTATAATCTGGCGCGCTGGCAATCGTACCTGCATGTCTCGCGGCAATCGCTCTCCTTCTTTCAAAGCGATTTCTCCGGCCGAGTCGTCACGAAGGTCTGGTCGGCCGGCCAGGCCACGGGCGATCTGGTGACGTCGCTCATGGAGAGCGTCTGGTTCGTTGGCATCTATGCGGCGACGACGTTAGTGCTCGTCGCCCGGCTGGACTTCTCACTTGCCGCAGTCGTGCTTTGTTGGCTGGGCGTATTCGGCGTTCTCGCGCGCTATTTCGTGCCGCGCATCCGATTTCATTCCCGGGAAACGGCTGAAGCCGCGTCGATGATCAACGGGCGCATGGTCGATGCCTACAGCAACGTCCAGACCCTCAAGCTGTTTGCGCGGGACGAAGAGAGCGACCGCTATATGCGAGAAGGCTTCGACTTCTATCAGCACACCGTGCTGCGGTTCACGCGCTTCATCACCGGTGTACGTGCCTCTATGGCGCTGCTCTCGGGCATCATGATCGTCATGATGGCCGGCCTCAGCGTGCATCTGTGGCTGGCAGGCCTCGTGAGTTCCGGCGCCGTCGCTTTCTCGCTGGCGCTCGTCCTGCGTCTGAACTTCCTTCTCGGCCGCTTGATGACACAGTTCAACGGCATCATGCGCAACCTCGGCACGATACAGAATGCCGCCGATTTGATTTCGCAGCCGCTTGGGCTGGTCGATCGGCCCGACGCTCGCGACCTCGTTATCCGACGGCCCGGAATCCGCTTTGAGAGTGTCTCTTTTCACTACGGCAGGAAAAGCGGCGTCATTGACGACTTTTCGCTCACTATTGAGCCAGGAGAAAAGGTTGGCATCGTCGGCCGCTCCGGGGCGGGCAAGTCGACTCTGGTAAACCTGTTGTTGCGCCTCTACGACGTCGAAGGTGGGCGGATATTGGTCGACGGCCAGGATATTGCCGCCGTCAGGCAGGAGTCCCTGCGCATGCAGATCGGGGTCGTCAGCCAGGACACGTCACTGCTGCACCGTTCGGTTCGCGACAACATCCTGTTCGGTCGCCCCGACGCGGGCGAAGCGCGTCTCGTCGAGGCGGCGCGGCGGGCGGAAGCGCTTGCCTTCATCGAGCGGCTGCAGGACCAAAACGGCCGCAGGGGCTTCGAGGCTCATGTCGGGGAGCGAGGTGTGAAGCTCTCCGGTGGCCAGCGCCAGCGCATTGCGATTGCGCGCGTGATGCTGAAGGATGCGCCAATTCTCGTTCTCGACGAAGCGACTTCGGCGCTGGATTCCGAGGTGGAGGAGGCGATCCAATCCAATCTGATCGGCCTCATGGAAGGCAAGACCGTGCTCGCCATCGCGCATCGGCTCTCGACCATCGCCGCGCTCGATCGATTGATTGTCGTCGATGAGGGCGAGATCATAGAGGAGGGCACGCACGAGACCCTGTTGAAGCGCGGAGGTCTTTATGCAGAACTCTGGGCCCGGCAATCCGGTGGATTCCTCGCCACCGATATCGAGGCGCCGTCTCCTGCTTCAGCGGTCGATGGTAAACTCGGCAATGAGGCCAAAGTGGTTTGAGCCCATATTGTCTTCGATGCGTTTGACCGACTTCAGCCGCAGCGGCGGGCGGGCGAGAACGTGGTCGATGCTGATGCCGAAGCGGACCGCCTTGATCGGCCAGCTCGCCGGTTCCGGAAAGACGGTCTGAAACCCGGTTTCGCGCATGAAGCGCTGAATACGTGGGTCGATAATCGCGGAATTGAAGTCGCCGGCAAGAACGAGGGGACCATCGATCGCGCTTGCCATGGATCTGAGATCGAAGAGTTCGTCTGTCAGGAAGTCGTCGAAATAGGGCTTGGCGAGGTGGGCAGCGAGGAAATTGATCTTCGTGCTGTCGAAGTCGATCGCTGAGCGTGTCAGCCGGTTGCGCCACAGATCGCCCAGGCTGCTCACCTTCTTGTCGACAAATGGGCGCTTTGAAAGCACGAGCGTGTCGCATTCGTTGGTCTCCGCACCGCAGCCTATGTGATAAGGATAGGTGGCAGCCAAGCGAGCGATGTGAGGGCGAAGCGGCGCGGCCTCCAGGACGTTCACGACGTCCGCGTTCGAGGCGATGATGAAATCCGCAATGCGACCCGCATTGGCGAAATTCTCGTGCTCGATGTTGAAGGACATCAGCTTGAAAGAGGGCCGCGTTTCTGTATTCGCGGGCATGGCCGCAAATTCTCTCAGCATTATTACGCCATGTCCCAGCAGCATCACTGCGATGGTGAGTAGCAGGTAGGCGTACCAGTGGCGCTTGAGCACCAGAAGGATCAAACACCCTGCGACCGCCGCCAAGGCAAAATGGATCTGAAAGCTATAGACAAAGGCCAGAAGCCAGACGTGCGTGACGTAGCGCAGCGACATCAGCGCCAGCAACAGCGAAAGGAGGACACTCGCTATGCAGAATAAAGTGTCTTTCATCGCCGGACATGGAAGAGGGAAGCTTCAGACCGTCGCTAGCATGGGGCGCGAATTGGTGCAACGCACAACTGTGGCAAGCATGTGATTGTCTTCGAAAATCATCTGAAAATTCCCGCGACATTGTGCCCACATGGTCTTGCCAAGGCTGGACATAATTTGCGATCAAGCTTAGAACGCGCCGGATTGGTGGGGAATCTATGGTCGAATTGTGTCGCGACAGATTCGCCGCCGCGAGGGGAAGGGCGGAGTTCCGCAAAAATTGCGTAGAGGATGGTTTAAGCCGTGAGCGAACACGAAACGACAAGCGAGATCACGGGTGAGCCCACTCGCCGTGATTTCCTTTATCTCACCACTGGTATGGCGGGCGCTGTTGGCGCCGTTTCGGTCGCATGGCCGTTTATCGATCAGATGCGCCCGGATGCTTCGACATTGGCTCTGGCATCCATAGAGGTCGACGTTTCCAGCCTTGAGCCTGGGATGTCGCTGACCGCCAAGTGGCGCGGCAAGCCGATCTTCATCCGCAACCGTACGCCCGAGGAAGTGAAGGCTGCTGACGAGGTTCCGCTGTCCGATCTCAAGGACCCGGTAGCGCGCAACGCCAACCTGCCTTCCGACGCGCAGGCAACCGGCGTCGACCGTTCCGCCGGTAAGGACAAGGAAAACTGGATCGTCATGATCGGCTCGTGCACCCATCTCGGCTGCATCCCGCTCGGCCAAGCTGGCGAATACAATGGTTGGTTCTGTCCCTGCCATGGCTCGGTCTACGATACGGCCGGCCGCATTCGCAAAGGTCCGGCACCGCAGAACCTGGCGATCCCGACCTATTCATTCATTTCCGATAAAGTAATCAAGATCGGTTGAGGGGGACTGATTTATGAGTGGCCATTCCAGCTACGAGCCATCAACCGGCCTCGAGAAGTGGATCGATTCGCGGCTGCCTTTGCCGCGCATGGTCTACGACAGTTTCGTCGCATATCCGGTTCCGCGGAACCTGAATTATGCCTATACCTTCGGCGCCATGCTCGCGGTCATGCTTGTCGTGCAGATTCTCACCGGCGTCGTGCTTGCCATGCACTACGCCGCGGAAACGACGGTTGCCTTCAATTCCGTCGAGAAGATCATGCGTGACGTGAACCACGGCTGGCTGCTGCGCTACATGCACGCCAACGGTGCTTCGTTCTTCTTCGTTGCAGTCTATCTGCACATCGCCCGCGGTCTCTACTACGGCTCCTACAAGGCGCCGCGCGAAATCCTCTGGATCCTCGGCGTGCTCATCTACCTCCTGATGATGGCGACCGGCTTCATGGGCTACGTTCTGCCCTGGGGTCAGATGTCCTTCTGGGGTGCAACGGTTATCACCGGTTTCTTCTCGGCATTCCCGCTGGTCGGCGAGTGGATCCAGCAGTTCCTGCTCGGTGGCTTCGCTGTCGAAAACCCGACGCTGAATCGCTTCTTCTCGCTGCACTACCTGCTGCCCTTCGTCATTGCCGGCGTTGTGGTCCTGCATATCTGGGCGCTGCACGTTGTTGGCCAGACGAATCCGACAGGCGTCGAGGTCAAGACCAAGACGGATACCGTTCGCTTCACGCCTTACGCGACCCTGAAGGACGCGCTCGGTGTATCGATCTTCTTGCTAGTCTACGCCTACTTCGTCTTTTACATGCCGAACTTCCTCGGCCACCCGGACAACTACATCCCGGCTGATCCGTTGAAGACGCCTGCCCACATCGTCCCGGAGTGGTACTTCCTGCCGTTCTACGCGATGCTGCGTTCGATCACCTTCAACATCGGGCCGATCGACTCGAAGCTCGCAGGCGTTCTGGTCATGTTCGGCGCGATCATCGTGCTGTTCTTCCTGCCCTGGCTCGATACCTCGAAGGTTCGCTCGGCTGCCTATCGCCCGTGGTACAAGCTGTTCTACTGGCTGTTCGTCGCCAATGCGATCGTTCTTGGCTGGCTCGGTTCCCAGCCGGCTGAAGGCCTTTACACCACCATCTCGCAGATTTGCACGCTGCTATACTTCGCCTTCTTCCTGGTTGCCATGCCGGTTCTCGGCCTCGTCGAGACACCGCGCCGCTTGCCAAATTCAATTACCGAAGCGGTTTTGGAAAAGCGCAACAAGGCGGCGGCCGCTGAGCCGGTCAAGGCCTGAGAGTGCGGCAGGAAGGGAAGAGAAACATGAAAAAGCTTGTTACAAGCCTCCTGTCGCTTGCTGTCGTCGCAGGATTGAGCGGCGCAGCATTCGCCCAGGAAGCGGCCTCGAACGGCGCCGAGCCGGCAAAACATGCCGAAGGCGAGACGCCACATTTTCCGCTGCTCCATCCGAAGCATGAGCATTGGACATTTGCGGGCCCGGTCGGTCACTATGACAAGGGCCAGCTGCAGCGCGGCCTGAAGGTCTACACCGAAGTCTGCGCCGCCTGTCACTCGATGAGCCTTGTGCCCTTCAGAACGCTCGGGGCGCTGGGTTACTCGGATGCCCAGGTGAAGGCCTTTGCCGCCAACTACGAGGTTCAGGACGGGCCGAATGCCAGCGGTGACATGTTCACCCGCAAGGCCATTCCGTCGGATTACTTCCCGTCGCCGTTCCCGAACCACGAAGCGGCGGCAGCGGCCAACAATGGCGCGGCGCCGCCGGACTTCTCGCTGATCGCCAAGGCGCGCGGCATCGAGCGCGGCTTCCCGCAGTTCCTATTCGACATGATCCCATTTGTCGGCGGTTATCAGGAAGGTGGTCCCGACTATATCTATTCGCTGCTGACCGGCTACGACCAGCAGCCGCCAGCCGGCGTCCAGGTGGCTCAGGGAACTCACTACAACCCGTACTTCGCTGGCGCTGCCGCACTGGCGATGCCGAAGCCTCTGTCGGACGGCCAGGTCACCTATGACGATGGCGCGCCGGCGACGGTCGACCAGTACGCCAAGGACGTCGCATCGTTCCTGATGTGGGCCGCCGAGCCGCATCTCGAAGAGCGCAAGCGCACCGGCTTCATGGTCATGGTCTTCCTCGTGATCTTCACGGGACTGATTTATCTTACGAAGCGTTCGGTCTACGCGAACAAGGAACACTAAGCGCTTTGTTCCAGAGCCTAGGAAAGGCGGCCTTCGGGCCGCCTTTTTTGTTGGTTCCGAGAGTGGCAATTGGTAGGGTGCGCGGAATTGAAGCCCTGCAGAATATGGATAATCCATGAGCAATACGATTTCGGAGCTTGCGGCCAGCATCCGCTCCATCCCGGACTACCCAAAGCCCGGCATCATCTTTCGTGACATTACGACGCTTCTCGGCAATCCACGCGCGTTTCGCCGCGCGGTCGATGAACTGGTCCAGCCCTATGCCGGCATGAAGATCGACAAGATCGCTGGGGCCGAAGCGCGAGGCTTCATTCTGGGTGGTGCGGTTGCCCACCAGCTTTCGGCAGGGTTCGTACCGATCCGCAAGAAAGGCAAACTGCCACGCGACACGGTGCGCGTCGCCTACAGCCTTGAATACGGTGTCGACGAGATGGAGATGCACAGGGATGCCGTGGAGCCCGGCGAAAAGGTCATCCTGGTTGATGACCTGATTGCGACCGGCGGAACCGCCGTCGCCGCTACGCAACTCCTCCGCCAGATGGGTGCGGAGGTCGTTTCCGCCTGTTTCGTTATCGACCTGCCGGATCTTGGCGGTCGTAAAAAGCTCGAAGACCTTGGCGTGGATGTCCGGACGCTGGTGGAATTTGCGGGCCATTGAGGCCCGCGACTATTCAAATTCGATGACCGTGCTTTCGAACCGCACCACCGGCGTACCGTCGATCGTTCCCTCGCACAGAATAGTGTTCAGTCGACGCCCTGGGCGGGACACCAGAGGGCGGCTTGAGAGGAAGGTCACGGAGTAGGTCACTTCTTCGTCGGCGAAGACCGGCCGCAACCATTGCAGCTTCTGGAAGCCGGGCGAGGGACCGAGCGTGGGGGGCTTGATGCCCTCGCTTGCCAGTCGCGCGCTTTCCGCGCTCCAGTAGGCAACAAAGGTCTTCATCCATGCCGCGCAGGTGTGCCATCCCGATGCGCACAGACCACCAAAGAGGGTAGTCTTTGCAGCTTCCGCGTCCAGGTGGAACGGTTGAGGGTCGAAGCGCTCGGCAAAGTGGACGATCCGCTCCGCCGTAAACACATAGCTGCCGATTTCAGTCTTTTCACCGCTGGCGTAACGCTCGGCCATGATCATGCTGTTTTCTCCAGCACGTCACGCATGACGAACATGATCGAGTTCTCCGACGCGCAGACGAGTTCGTTCTTCTGATTTTCCACCTCGTGGCGGAACTTGACCATGCCGATGCCGGGCCTCGAGCGCAGCGTGCGAGTCTCGACAACCGTCGAATGGCCGGAGAGCGTGTCGCCAGCCAGAACGGGCTTGCGCCATTCCATAAAGTCCACGCCGGGGGCGCCTTGGGAGAACGAGTCGAGGAGAAAACTATCCGCCATCATACGCATGAAGAGAGCCGAAGTGTGCCAGCCGGATGCCGCCAACCCACCGAGAATGCTCGCGCGGCCAGCCGCTTCGTCGACATGCATCGGCTGGGGATCGAATTCACGCGCGAACTCGATGATCTCTGCTGCCGTGACCGTCCGCGGGCCGAGCGTAAAACGTCGGCCCAGCTCGAAGTCTTCGTAGAAAAGTTTCATGCGGCCCAATCTCCCCGGCCGTTGCTGATCAGGTGTTGAAGCGGAAGTGGATGACGTCGCCGTCCTGAACGACGTATTCCTTGCCTTCGTCGCGGCCCTTGCCTGCTTCCTTGGCGCCGACTTCACCCTTGAAGTTGATGTAGTCGTCGTAGCCGATGGTGAAGGCGCGGATGAAACCCCGTTCGAAGTCGGTGTGGATAACGCCTGCCGCCTGCGGTGCCTTGGTGCCGCGCACGATCGTCCAAGCGCGCGTCTCCTTGGGGCCGACGGTGAAATAGGTGATCAGGTCGAGCAGGTGGTAGCCCGCGCGGATAAGCCGGTCGAGGCCGGCTTCCTCGAGGCCGAGCGCCGATAGGAACTCCGTTGCTTCCTCTTCGGGAAGCTGGGCCACCTCCGACTCGATGGCCGCCGAGATAATGACGCATTCGGCGCCTTGCTGTTCGGCCATGGCGGCGACGGCCTTGGTATGCTCGTTGCCGGTCGAAGCGTCGGCTTCCGCGACGTTGCAGACATAGAGCACTGGATGAGACGTCAGCAGGTTGAGGCCCTTGAGGATCTCTATCTCCTCGGGCGCCAGTGTCTTCAAGAGCAGGCGTGCGGGCTTGCCTTCGTTCAGCAGCTTGATGACGGCCTCCATGACCGGCAGCTGGGCAATAGAATCCTTGTCCTTGCCGGTGGCGCGCTTGCGTGTCTGCTCCACGCGGCGCTCGAGGCTTTCGAGGTCGGCAAGCATCAGCTCGGTCTCGATCGTATCGGCATCGCCGACCGGGTTGATGCGGCCCTCGACGTGGGTGATGTCGTCGTCCTCGAAGCAGCGCAGCACATGCACGACGGCGTCGACTTCGCGGATGTTGGCGAGGAACTTGTTGCCGAGACCTTCACCCTTCGAGGCACCGCGAACCAGACCGGCGATATCGACGAAGGAGATGCGCGTCGGGATGATTTCCTTGGAGCCGGCAATTGTTGCCAGTTTCTGCATACGGGGATCCGGAACGGCGACTTCGCCGGTGTTCGGTTCGATCGTGCAGAAGGGATAGTTCGCCGCCTGCGCTGCCGCCGTCTTGGTGAGCGCGTTGAAGAGGGTCGATTTGCCGACATTCGGCAGACCGACGATACCGCATTTGAAGCCCATGACCTGAAACCTGCTATTCTTGAATTCGTTGGTGCTGGCTATGGGATAAAACGCGCCTTGCGGTCAAGCTTTTCGCGCAACTCTGTTGCATTCCGAGGGTTGAAGGCCAGGCTTCGCGGCGCAATATAGGTATCGGCGAACTGTTCTCGCCTCTCCATGTCATCAACGGGTGGGTTTCCGATGAGTGACAACGATATTGCCCTTAAACCGAAGACGAAGTCGAAACCGAAGCTGGATCGGCCGAAGCTTTACAAGGTCATCCTTTTCAACGACGACTACACGCCGCGAGAATTCGTGGTGATGATCCTCAAGGCCGTCTTCCGCATGAGCGAAGAGACTGGCTATCGCGTGATGATGACGGCCCACAAGATGGGATCAAGCGTGGTTGTGGTCTGCACCAAGGACATCGCGGAGACCAAGGTCAAGGAAGCGATGGACTACGCCAAGGACGCCGGTTTCCCGTTGATGTTGACGGCTGAGCCCGAGGAATAGGTTGGCAATTTCTTAACCACCCTCGTTAATTCGACATCCGCTGTTTTCCGGCAGTATGCCCGCATCGGTGGGGGTGTTCATGCAAGGGGAAGCAGCAACATGGCACTATCTCGTCGCCGCAGGGCTTTTTGCGTTTCTTGGTGCGATCGGCCATGTTTGCCGGGCCGTCTTTAACGTTCTCCCTGATCGGGTGACTGACCGGCCGTTGATGGACCTGCCGCTATCGTCCGGTTACGATCTGCCGGATCTGCTCTTCGGGACGGAATATGACGACGCCGGCTATTATCGTCTCGACAGCCTCAAGAATTTCCGCATTTCCTGTGTGTTGACCGTGGTTGGTGGGCTGTTGGCCATGCTGTTTTCCCCGGGCGTCTCCATTGCCGTGGCCTGGTTGATCGACAGCGGCATTCTGTGGATCTGGAACCTTCTTCTCTTCAGGCTGCACGCAGTTGGATTGCTATGAGCTCAGTCGCCAGCCGGTCGCCGGATCTGGTAGCCAGTCTTGTCCCGTGTGAAGCCGCAGTTCTCGTAGAAGCGTAGCGTGGCGTGATCCTTCGAGCCGGTCAGAAGCATCACCTTGTAACAGCCGGCCTTCCACGCGGTTTCAACCGCGTGGTTGATCAAGGCGCGGCCATAGCCGCGCTGCCTGTGGTCGGCGGCCGTGACAACGTTCTCGATGAAAGCATAAGAGGCGCCGCTCCGGGTCAGATTGGGAACGATGATCAGCGTCACCGACGACGCGGCGGTTTGACTCGCGAGTCCGACGAATATCGTCATGCCAGGTTGTGCGAGGATCGCTTGGAACCGCTCTTCGGCGTGCGCGCGATCCATTGCCGGATCAGCCGGGTTGAGCTCATGGTAGAGGGCAAGTAGTTCCGGCAGGTCGCCTATCTCGGCGGCGCGGATGACGAGTTCGCCGGTCGGCATGGCTCAGTCACCCTTGCTGCCGAACATCTTCTTCAGCATTTCGGCCATCGGCCCGGTTGCCGGCAGCTTTGGCTGGTTGTGATTGCGAGCCTGGTGGATGTGGGACTTCGCCGCCGGCTTCTTTTCGGACTTCGGCTTTTCCTCTTCGGCCTTGCCGCCAACCGCAAGCGCCAGCTTGTTCATCAGTTGCGAGTCTTCCTTTCGAACAAGCATGTCGGCGTTGTCGGCGAGCGCATCGAGCAGCGGCTCGAGCCAGGCCTGGTCGGCCTTGGCGAAGTCGCCGAGGACGTGGTGCTGCACCAATTCCTTGACGCCCGGATGGCCGATGCCGAGGCGCAGGCGGCGATACTCCCTGCCGCAATGGGCGTCCAGCGACTTGATGCCGTTGTGGCCGCCATGGCCGCCACCCGTCTTCAGGCGCGCCTTGCCCGACGGCAGGTCGAGTTCATCATAGATCGCCACCAGGTCGGCGGGCTGCAGTTTGTAGAAGCGCATGGCTTCGCCGACAGCTTCGCCGGAGAGGTTCATGTAGGTCTGCGGCTTGATGAGCAGCACTCTTTCGCCCGCAATCTCGCCCTCGGCGATCTCGGCCTTGAACTTCTTCGACCAAGGCGAAAAATTGTGGCGGCGATGGATCGCATCCACCGCCATGAAGCCGATGTTGTGGCGGTTTCCGGCGTATTTTCCACCGGGATTGCCGAGGCCCGCGATAATCAGCATGGCTCGTCTATTTCCTTGCAAATGTGCTTTATGCGTTCACCATCGCGAAATGACGCCAAAGTCAAGGCGAAGCCGCCATAAACGCGGAAAATTAGTCCGCGGAGCTCAAGCCGTACTTTATGAAGATGGTCTTCTGTGTGCCGTCGGCAATCAGTCTGTCCAGTGCAGCCTGCATCTTGGTGAGCAAATCGCTCGGGAAGTTCTTCTCGCAGGCAATCCCCATTTGCTGTGAGGACAGCACCGTCACCTTGTCCAATGGCTGTTCTGCCTTGAGTTTGGCGAAGTAGATCTCAGAGATCGGCATCATGTCGATGCGGCCGTTGAGGAGCTTGCGCAATGTGGCGTTGAAATCGGTGGCGACGTCCAGCTTGGTGAAGCCGTTCTCCTTCAGCGTCGTCTCCGTGTAGTCCTCGCGCTGGGTCCCGATCGTGTACTTCTTGGCCTCCTCCAGGTCGCGT
Organism: Rhizobium sp. BK661; assembly: GCF_024808825.1. Lineage (NCBI taxonomy): Bacteria > Pseudomonadati > Pseudomonadota > Alphaproteobacteria > Hyphomicrobiales > Rhizobiaceae > Rhizobium > Rhizobium sp. BK661. The sequence continues at coordinate 110,044 of NZ_JANTYT010000007.1, forward strand.
GCCACGACGCCGGAGCCTGATCGGGTGATGAGGATGTTGCGATCAACCAGAAGGGGTTCGACCCATCTAAACATCGGGTCGCGCTTCGCATTGTGAGCGGTCGTGAAGACGCAGCTCAAAGGTGTCGTCTGGGCGAGATTATAGGCCCTGGCCCAAGGCATCATCTCGATCTTGTAATCGATCCCAGCGTCCTTCATCAGCTTGTCGACTTGTTCGACTGAGGCGCCTTTGATCGCCTTGCCGTCGCGATAGCTGAAGGGAGGGTATTCTTCCGTGGCGAGCGTGACGCTGGCCGCAATGGCGTGGGTCGCGGCAGCGAAGCCCAGAAGAGTGAAAAGCAGCAGTTTCTTCATGGTGTTGCCTTTCCTTGGCCGCTCAGGACGCGCGCGCGATGGGCGGTTCGGCCTTCGACAGGCGCTCGATCAGAGCGGCTGCATGCTGGGGGCGATGGAACAGGTATCCCTGGCCGAAGTCGAGACCCATTTCGTGCAGCGTCTGGCATTCGTCCTCGGTCTCAATGCCTTCGGCAATGACAGTGCAGCCCATTTTGTGGGACAGCGTCGCGATGCTTTCCACTAGAGTTCGGCTCTTCTCGCGCACCTCGTCGTTGCCATCGTTGATCGACCGGGTGAAAGACTGGTCGATCTTGATGATGTCGACTGGGAAGCGATTGAGATAGCTCAGCGAGGAATAGCCCGTACCGAAGTCGTCGAGGGCAATCCGGCAGCCGAAACGGCGCATCTCGGCGACAACCGTGCGGATTTGCGGATTGTTGTGCATCAGCACCGCCTCGGTGATTTCCACGACGATGCGCTGGGGGCGGATACTATGGCGGCCAAGCAGTGCGGCAAGGCGCGCGGGCAGGGTGGTTTCGAATTGTAGCGGCGAGAAGTTGATGGCGAGATAGCTGTCCTGCATTCCTGGGAGACGGGAAATGGCCGCAAGATGTGCGATCGCCTTCTCCATGACCACGTTGCCGACGCGCACGATCTTTGCCGTTTCCTCGGCCACGTTGATGATCTCGGCCGGTGCCATCAAGCCCCGTTGCGGATGGTTCAATCGCATCAAGGCCTCGAAACCGGCGATATCGCGGCCGTTCAGGCTGACGATCGGCTGCAGGTAGGCGTCGAACCAATCCTCGGCGAGACCGGTCTCAATATAGTTCTCGATCTCGGCGCGAGCCCGAGTATGGTCCATCATGCCGTTGTCGAACAGTTGTGCGCCGTTCTTGCCGTCGCGCTTCTTCGCGTACATGGCCATGTCGGATTTCTGCAAAAGCTCTGCCGCGTTCGCTGCATGGCGCGGATAAATGGCGATGCCGACGCTGGCGCTCAGATGCAGGTCTGGGCCGAACGGCTCGACGAAGATGGAGGCGATCTGCTCGGCCATTGCGCTAGCCCGCCGGGTGGCATCCTTTGCAGGCAGAAGGATCGCGAATTCGTCACCGCCAAGACGAGCAGCCTGATCCGATGGGGCCAGGTGCGTCTTCAGACGGCTGACAAACTCGCGTAGTGCCCTGTCACCTTCGGCATGCCCGAGATTGTCGTTGATCCACTTGAAGCGATCAAGGTCCACGAAAAGGCAGGCCAGTTCCTGGGTTGCTGCGTCTGCTTCGCGAATTTTGGCGTCCAGCACAGCTTCGAACCCCTGACGGTTCAGGAGGCCGGTCAAGTGGTCCCTGATGGCCTGCTGATGGTTGCGGGCTTCCGAGGCCTTCAGCTCGGTTACATCAGTCATGACAGAAAGAGAGAGCCGGTTGTGACCCGCCGAAGCTGCTGTCGACTCCAGAATGAGTACGTCCATGATGTTGCCGTCGGCGCACATGAACTTGACCGTAACGTCAAGAGCGGCGCCGCCATCGAGTTCGTTCTTCCGCTTCAGGAAGGCTTCGCGCGTATCTGATGTCACGAGGTCGGCGAATCTTTGGCCGATCACGCGGGGCCGATCGTAGCCGGTCGCGACGAGCCAATAGTCGCTGACAGCGGTTATGCGGTCAGTCTCATCGAGCGAGAACAGCATGGCAGGCGTCAGGTCGTAGATGTCGACGGCGCGGCGATGCGCGAGCTTCAGTTCGCGTTCCTCGCTTTCGAGCTTCGATTGCATCTCGTTGAAGCCCCGGGCCAGGCGTCCCATCTCGTCGTTCGACTGCCAGTTGACGTGATGTCGCGACCCGAGTTGGCGCGTGGCCTCGACTGCGGCCGTCAGGCGCATCAACGGGCGGATGATGAAGATCCGATTGCCGACCAAAGCCGCGGTGAATACGGCAAGCACCGCGAAGATGAAGATCGACATGAAGACGATTTCTTCGTGCTTGAGGCCGGAGAAGAGACCGAGCGCCGGATAGAAGACCGAGATGGTACCCAGATTCTTTGGGCCATCGATCGTGTTGTATATGATCGCGCGCGAGACCTGGACGAGATTGCCATTGAATGACTTCGGTATGGTCGACTGTGTGACGTCGAGCTGGCCCGATTGATCGCGAACCTGAACCTTGACGATGGCACCCTGCGAAACGATCGTCGCGCTGATCTGGGTCACGCTGTCGTCGTCGAGGTCCCAGAGCGGCTTTGCGAGCGCCTGAGAATTGGCGACAAGAAGAACGGAGATGTGGTCGCGTATTTCCTTATCCGCACGCTCGGACGAAAGAAAAAGGAACAGCACGAACAGTGGAGCAACGAAAAGGAGCAGCGCTCCGCAAATGATTGCCAGAAAACGATTTTCAACGGAATTACTCATCGTTCCGTTTGCTCCCCGCCGCACTTCCTACGCCCGCGGTTTCTACGCCCGCGGGTCTCCAAAACGTACCGGCATGGTTCCATGAAATGTATTAAATGTTGCTGAAACAGGACCTTTGCGCGTAATTGAAAAGGCCCGCTTTCGGGAGAAAGCGGGCCCTATACTTTACAAATTATGGAAGCGATTAAGCTTCAGCTTCGCCTTCGCCAGCTTCTTCAGCGGTTTCATCGACGCCGCCTGCCGGAGCAATGATCGTGGCGACCGTGAAGTCACGGTCTGCGATGACGAGCGACACGCCCTTCGGCAGGGTCACGTCAGAAATGTGGATGCTGTCGCCGATCTTCTTGCCGTTGAGGTCAACGTTGAAGAATTCCGGAATCGCATCGGCCGGGCAATGAACTTCGATTTCGTGACGAACGATGTTCAGAACGCCGCCAGCCTTGAGGCCCTGGGACTTTTCTTCGTTGATGAAGTGAACCGGGATTTCAACGGTAACCTGGGTGTTGCCGGAAACGCGCAGGAAATCCACGTGCATCGTGAAGTCACGTACGGGATCCAGCTGGTAGTCCTTCGGCAGAACCTTGTACTTCTTGCCGTCGACTTCGATGGTCGCGATCGTGGTCATGAAACCACCGGCATGAATGCGCTTCGTCACCTCATTGGTGTTGAGAGCGATAGAAATGGGGGCCTGCTTGTCACCATAGATGACAGCCGGGATGAGACCATTGCGGCGAAGTTCACGGGCGGACCCCTTACCAACCCGTTCGCGCGCCTCGGCCTTGAGCTCGTAGCTTTCGTGGCTCATGACTTTTCCTTCCGAGGTTATTTGGAGAGCTCGACGCAGGCATTGCCTGTCGCTGAACTGGAGGCGGGTTTCCCCATCCTCATCCGCATTGCCTCCAAGGGTGTCTGTGCGGACGCGTGCGCTATAGTATAGATGTGACGGAAACGCAAGCTGATCGCTTGATGCTGGCGATGGTCATGGCCCGGGACAAGCTGATGGCGAACAATCCAGGTGCAGCATTTCCAGAAGTTGAAAGCAATCGAGAAGGCTTAACCATATAGCCGGATTTTCCGCGAGATTAAGTAATACAAAATGTTGCTGCAGATATGAAGGCCAAAACGCAACTTGGTCCTCCCGATGCCACGTCTCCTTACCTGCATTGTCGCTGAACACAGCTGGCCGCATCTGATCTTTGCAACGGTGATTTGCCTGCTTGGCTGCTTGCTCACCGTGCGGCTTTTCTCGCGAGTTCGGCGCACGCAAGGACTGCAGAAGTTCAATTGGCTTTTTCTATCGGGCTTCGTTGGCGGCGCGACGATTTGGACAACCCATTTCATTGCCATGCTTGGCTTTCGTGCGCCGACGCTCAGCGGCTATGAGCCGGATCTCACGCTGCTCTCGCTTTTCATCGGCGTCGCTTCGGCGATGATCGGCTTTACGATTGCCTCGGTGCGTAGCCAGGATGCGCTGGTCGAAGCTGGGGGCGCGATCGTCGGCCTTGGCGTAGCGGCGATGCACTATGTCGGCATTGCCGGCTACAAGGTGGCAGGCGACATTCAGTGGGACAGCGCTTATGTGATCACTTCGCTGATTGCAGCGGCTGGCTTCGGCGCGCTGATGGCAACCCGTGTTGCGCGACCGACTGCCCGCTTCAGCCCGGTCGGCGCGGCGTTGCCGCTCATCCTCGCGATCGTTTCAACGCATTTTCTCGCCATGGCGGGCATGACGATCGTGCCGGATACCACGGTCGCCGTTCCGCGTGAAATTCTTTCCGTGGGCGTGATGACCAGCCTGGTCGGTGCGGTGATGATCATCATCTTGCTCCTCGGCGCGTCTACCTACATCATCGACATGCAGTCGACAGAAGCGGCGGTCGCTCGCTACCGTCATCTGTCGCTTCATGACCCGCTGACTAACCTTGCGAACCGTTCGGCGCTCAACGAACATCTCGCCGCGGCTACCAAGAGCACCCATGAAATCGGCTGGAACGTCGCGGTCCTTTGCTTCGACCTCGATCGCTTCAAGGAAATCAACGACGTCCATGGTCATGCGGCTGGCGATGCGGTGCTGCGCGCGATCGGCGAGCGACTGGCAAAGGTCATGCAGAAGGGGCAATTTGTGGCCCGCGTCGGCGGTGATGAATTTGTCGTTGTGATGCGAGATCACGTTGGCCGTTCGGAGACGAAGATCGGGGCCCAGCGTCTGCTCGACGAAATTGAACGGCCAGTGGAGTGGAACGGCCAGTCGCTGAGCGTCGGCTCCAGCATCGGTATTTCCAGCTATCCAGACAGGGCGCGCACCGTCGATGACCTGCTTTCGCAGGCCGATGTCGCGATGTACCGTGCCAAGACGACGGCCGGCAGCAGCATCTGCTTCTACGATCCCTCGATGGACGAGGCTGCGCGGGAACGAAGCGCGCTGGCGATGGAGATGCGTGAAGGGTTGAAGAACGGCGAATTCCAGCTTTTCTATCAACAGCAGAACGATACCGTTACACGCGAGGTGCTCGGCTTCGAGGTTTTGCTACGCTGGAAGCATCCGACGCGCGGCTACATCTCGCCGGCTGAATTCATTCCGATCGCCGAAAAGACGGGTTTCATCATGGAACTCGGGGAATGGGTGCTGCGCAGCGCCTGCGCGGAGGCCGCCAGCTGGAAGAATCCCTTGGGGATTGCGGTCAACGTGGCTGCCCAGCAGCTCGCCGATAGTCGCTTGCCGCAGATCGTACAGCAGATCCTGCAGGAAACCGGCTTGGCAGCGTCGCGGCTCGAGCTTGAGATCACCGAATCCGGCATTATCGCCGACCACGGGCACGCGCTGAACGCCATACGCCGGCTGAAGGCATTGGGCGTCAAGGTGGCCATGGACGATTACGGAACCGGCTATTCCTCACTATCGACCCTGCAGAGCTTCCCATTCGACAAGATCAAGATCGACCGCGCCTTCGTCGACGGCGTCGTTACCAACAAGCAGTCGGCGGCCATCGTTCGCTCGACGCTCATTCTTGCGCAGAGTCTTGATATTCCGGTGCTGGCAGAAGGTGTGGAGCGGGAGGAGCACATCGAGTTTCTTCGCCGCGAAGGCTGCTTGCAGGTCCAGGGCTTTCTGTTCGGGAAGCCGATGCCGCGTCTCGACATCGAGGCGTTCGTCAATACTGACGGCAATGGCCCGACGGACGCCGCGAGGACCGACGCGGCAGCCTGACCGCGTTGCAACCCGGCTTGACATTGGCCCTGCGGAAACCTCACATGCTCGCAAAACTCAAGCGGCGGAGGAATTCAGTATGCGGCTCAATCTCATTGCGGCAACAAGCACGATTGCAATCGCACTGGCATCTTCAGCCTATGCCGTCGACATCAATCAGGCGGGGGCGAAACAGCTCGAGGAAAGCCTGACGAAGGTCGTGCCGGAGAGCGTGGCAAAAGATGGCTTCGTGACCGTAAAGCCGGCGGGCACACGCTATGAGATCATTTATGATTTCGCAAAGCTTCTGAAGAAGATCGAACCGGGCACCTTTGCAATCACCGGCTTGACCCCGTGGTCGATGTTCGCAACGCCACTGGAAACTGGTCTATGGAGCATGGAGGGGAACAATTCCCTGAATGTTTCCGGGAATTTCAAGGCGCCGGGACAACCGAAGACGGATTTCACCTACGCCATCGATGCCTTCCTCTTCAGCGGCGTCTTCGACCCGGCGATCAGTTATTTTCGCTCAGGCGATTTCTCAACAAAGGCCGTGAACTTTTCGTCGAAGACCGAAGCCGAGGAAGTCAGTGCCAGCTTTGACGGCATGAAGTACAAGCTGACCTCGTCTGAGGGTGCCACTGCTGGTACTGCCAATTTCGCCACCAGCGGCTCTGCTTCGGGATTCTTGGAAAAGATCAGCAGCCGTGAGGTGCCACCGGTCGAAATTCGCGCCGACGCGATCGATTTCGCGGCGGCGGTGAACGGCCTGCCAGCAAGCAAGGTTCGCGACATTATCATGTTCGCGGTCGACCACGCCGACGACAAGAAGCTTGCCGTGGCGGATAGCGACAAGTTGAAGGGAATGCTTCGCGAGGCGTTCCCGTTGCTCACGAGCTTCAACGAAACCATCGACTTCAACAATCTGACCGTCTCCAGCGCTGCGGGTAACGGCGGTGCGAAGAACGTCAACTATGCAATTACGCTTGATGGCCCGACTGATGCGACGCGTTTCGGAGTTGGCGTGACAGCGGAGCAAATCAGTTTCGCCAGCGCGATCGTTCCGGCTGCCTATTCCGCATTCGTGCCTCATGAGTTTCAGCTGCAGTTTGCCATTGCCGACATGGATTTCGCGGCCTTCGGGGACGAGTTTCTCAAGGTTGATTTCAGCGGCGACACTTCATCGGAGGATAGCGGCAAGAAGGCGGCTGAGCGGCTCTTCAAGGGTGGCGAGTTGGTCATGGATTTCCCGAAGATCAGCGCAGTCTCGGGTGTTTACGACGCCGAGTTTTCCGGACAGGTTCGCGGGCGAATTGACACGTCCAAGGATTATTCCATGGATGCAACAGTTTTGGCACGCGATCTGGACAAGACCATCGCCGCCGTTCAGGAACTTGCAAAGACCAATGCCGATCTCAACCAGGTATCGTTCGGCCTGATGATGGCCAAGGGCTTTGCCAAGACAGATCCCGATGGGCGCCAGCGCTGGGATATCAGCGTTGCGCGCAACGGATCCGTGACGATCAACGGCCAGGTCATCAAGGGCGCTGACTGACGCTATCGCAGCGTTGCCGCGCCAAGTGCTGGGGCGGAGACCACTTGCGGGCAATCAATGTCCGGTTCATGCTGTCTTGGCGGCGCAAGGTTAAGTGAGGGCCACTGCGCTGCCGAGGGGCGGGCCGATGAATTGTGCTGCCTGTGGTTTTGCGATCGAGAGCAGTTTTGCGTTCTGCCCGAAGTGCGGCGCAAGACAGCCTATCGTCTGCTCCTCCTGTGGCGAGGCCTGCCAACCCGATTTCGCCTTTTGTCCGAAGTGTGGAACACCCCTTGGCCGAGGCGAGATTCGTGCGGTTCCTGTCGAGCCGCTACTGCATCCATCTACGCCTGACGATGCCGCCGATCGGCGTCCGTTGACCGTACTCTTTGCGGATCTTTGCGGTTTCACAACCCTCAGCGAGAAACTAGATCCCGAGCTCATGCGCTCTCTGCAGAACGAGCTGTTCGAGGAACTGACGCGTGCCGTGGAGGCTTATGGTGGCTTCGTCGACAAGTTTGTGGGCGATGCGCTGCTGGCGCTGTTCGGGGCGCCGACTGCGCACGAGGACGATCCCGATCGTGCTCTTTGCGCAGCGCTCGAGATGATTGCAGGGGCGGAGCGCCCCGGTGCCAAATGGGTGGATCTGGCCGGTGGCGATCCGCTGCAGCTCCATGTCGGTATCAACACAGGGCCGGTGGTGACAGGCGGCTTCGGTGCCGCTGCCGCCCGGTCGTACTCCGTGACCGGCGATACCGTGAACACCGCGCAGCGGTTGCAAAGCCTGGCCGGCCCGGGCGAAATTCTGGTCGGGCCGGTGACTTACCGTCTGACGCGGCATGCGTTCGCGTTCGAAAATCTCGGCTCCCTGGCCCTTCGCGGGAGGACGGGTAACGTGCAGGTGCATCGTCTGATCGGGCGGATGGAGACACCGCACACTGCGCGCGGATTGGAGAGCTTGGGCCTACACGCCGAACTCATCGGGCGCGACGCAGACCTGTCGCGGATGTCCGATTGCCTGGATTCTGCCTGTGGCGGCAACGCGCAACTCGTCCAGCTGATCGGGGAAGCCGGCATCGGCAAGTCAAGGCTGGTTCGTGAGCTCCTGGAGAGGGTCAGTCAAGCCGAGCGGTTCGGAGAGGTTGTGGTGCGCCGTGCTGTCTGTTCACCGCTTGGGGAGCAATCCTATGGCACGCTCGCATCGGTGTTGCGCAGCGCCTATGGAATCGCCGAGCGGGAAACTGCCGAGCGGACGGCGGAACTATTGACGTCTGGACTGATCGATCTGGGCTTCAGCGAGACCGAGGTTGCCGGCCTCACGCCGGTTCTCTCGTATGTGTTTGGCCTCGGCGATCCTGATGGCGCGCTGCGTCACGTCGAGCCGGAGCAGCTGCGGCGACAGATCTTCTACGCTACGCGTACCATCTTTGAGCGGCGGCTGTCGCTCAGCCCGCTGTTGCTGGTTGTGGAGGACCTCCACTGGGCCGATGCTGCTTCGATCGAGGCGCTGCGGTTTGTGCTAGACAGGCTCGAGCGAACGCGTCTGATGATGCTGACGACGGGGCGCTCGGTTGCCGAAGGCGAGGGCCTGGAGTCGAGCCGGATCAACCGCACGCTGATGCGGCTTGCGCCGCTTTCGGTTCAGGATGGCCAGGAGCTACTTAGCCAGTTCTTCGGCACCGACAGTTCCGTACCTGCTGAAAGGCGCTCGCGAATTCTCGCACGAGCGGGCGGCAATCCGCTCTTCATCGAGGAGATCGTCCGGGCTCTAATCGAAACAGGTGCGCTTTATTCCGCGGGCGGATCCTGGTGTATCGCCAGCGCTGAGATGGGAACCGAGATACCGATGAACCTGCAGGCGATGCTGCTTGCGCGTGTCGACCGTTTGCCGCCCGACGTCAAGCTGTTGGCGCAGGAGGCTGCGGTCATTGGCCCGCGTTTCGATCTTGCGCTGCTTCGTGCGGTTGCGTCGGATACCGCGCGCATCGAGCGAGGGCTGGACTATCTCTGCGAGGCAGAGATTCTCGAGGAGACGCCCCGTGCTACCTCGGCAAATGCGATCTCCTATCGCTTTCCGCAGCAACTTCTGCACGATGCCATCTATGGTAACCTCTTGCTACAGCGCCGCAAGCAGTTGCACGCGCGCATCGGTGCGGCCATCGAGCGGATGCATCACGGCATACCCTCTCGGCTTGAGGACATCGCACAACTCGGTCGTCACTATTGCCGAGCCGACGAGTCGGGTAAGGGTATCCGGTACCTCATGGCTGCTGGCGATCTCGCCCGCCAGACCTACGCCAATGACGATGCGATGCGCCTCTACCGCGAAGCGCTTGCGGCGATTCCGGATCATCCGAAGACCACTTCGGAGTTGGTTGCCCTCTATGAGCGATTTGCCGATCTCTGCGGCCCGGCGGGCGAGCGGGAGGCGGCACGCGATCACTACGGGCGTGCGCTGGCCATCTTCAAAAAGAGCGATGATCAGACTGGGGCGGCGCGAATCCTCCGCAAGCTCGGTCGTCTCAATCTCGCAGCCGGCAGATCCGATCTTGCAGACGCCGACTATGCGCAGGCCGCGTCGTTGCTGAGTGAGAGCAATGCGCCCATCGAACTTGCCCACCTGCTTCAGGAGCGCGGGCATCTTGCCTTTCGCATGGGCGACCAGAACGCGGCTGCGCGCTGGGCTGACGACGCGCTATCCTGCCTCAGCGCGGCCGCCTTTGATCAAAGTGGTCCGGTCGCAAGGGACGCAGCACAAGTGCGCGCGGAGGCGCTGAATACGAAAGGAGTGGCATTGGCCCGACTCGGGCAGCATCGCGAAGCTGTCAGGGAAGTCGAACGAAGTCTGGAGGTCGCCGAAACGGCGGGTCTTCTCGGGGCAGCCTGCCGCGCCTATTCCAATCTTGGGGTGCTCTATACGATCGTCGATCCGGGGCGCGCCATTCATGTTTGCCGCCGCGGCCTCGACGTTGCTACCCGCATTTCCGATCTCGGCTTTCAAGCCCGGCTGTTCGCCAATCTCGCTGTTGCCTGCTGCACCTTCACGGACAATTGCGCCAAGGAGGGGGTGCCTGCCGCGGAGAAGGCCATCGAGATCGACCGGGCTCTGGATCAGCGCGATCACTTGGCGGTGCCGCTCATCGTGCTTGGGCAGATTCATCAATGTCACGGCAAACCGGCCTTGGCCTTGACCTATTATGAGGAGGCGCTTCAGCTGGCGCGTGAAATCGGCGAACCACAGCTTTTGTTTCCATGCTATGATGGGCTGGCCACTTTGAACCTGGAAAGAGACGACATGGCCGAGGCCGAGCGATACTTTTCGCTCGCCCAGGAGGTTTGCGTCAGGCACGGGCTGGATCCCGACGCGCTTGTCGTGCTGCCTTTCCTGGATTGATTCAATGCCGCCACGTAAGGTGTTGAGTTTTCGCTATTTTGTTCTTCCGCTCGGCGTTTCGCCGACGTGCAAGTGAGGGAGGGTGTCATGCCCGCAAATCGAAGCGAAAGACCGTTGCAGCCCGGCGACCGCGCGCCGAATATCGTTCTCGATGCGATCACCCGTCAGGGCAAGATCTCGATTGACGACTTCCGCGGGCAGAAGCCCGTGCTGGTCGGCCTGTTTAGGGGGCTCCACTGTCCGTTCTGCCGGCGGCAAATTGCCTCAATGGCGAGCCTTGCGGGTGAACTCCAGCAGAAGGGAGTCGAGAGCCTGACGATCGTGAACACGCCCATCGACCGGGCCCGCCTCTATTTCCGCTATCATCCCTTGCCCAATCTGGTGGCAGCGTCCGATCCCGACAGGGTATCGCATCGCGCCTTTGGGCTCCCGAACCTCGAGTTCACGCAATCAGAGACAGTCTGGCCATACAAAGTCAGTCTCGATACGCTCACGTCCATGCGTGTCGATATCCCGGATTTGCCTGAGCCGATGGCGCCGATGGCGGCTGTCGAATTCCTCGACAATGCCGACGGCTACGAATTCTCCGACGACGATAAGCGCATGATCGCGACGGGCGAGGGGCAGTTGGTTGGTGAATTCCTGCTCGACCGCGATGGTGTCGTCAGATGGTGCTTCACTGAGGTTGCCGACGAGGGACGCCATATGTTCGGCGTGCCCGCGCCTGAGGAGGTTATGTCGGCCGCATCCCATATCGCTGCCTAGTGTTCGACGGCATCATACTCGCAGGTTCACATACCACCCGGCTGCGCTGGACGCACCGTGATGCCCGGCTGTCTGCGGCACTGGCCGCGATTGATCACCGTGAAGTTGGCTGCGCGCGCCTCGCATGCATTGGAGAATGTCCGGACACTCGGCCCTCGCTGGCCACAGACCGGAGCATATTCCCTGGTGCATATCTCCGGGTTGGTCGGCAGGCGAGGAGGGGGCGATGTTGACGGGCGCGAGTAGCCGGACCCCATGTCTGCTGTGCAGGCAGAAAGAAGCGGGATGAGCGCAAGCAAGGCGAGCTTTCGTGTCGATAGGAATCCGGCGAGTGTCATAACTCTTCCCCCATGGCTGGATTTCTTACGAAATCCTAGCGCAAGTTGCATTTGCGGGGAAGTTCAAACGTCAGCGACCGCTGATAATCTCTAACAGATCAGTCAAACAGGCTCGAAACCGACTCTTCCTGGCTGGTCCTGTTGATCGCCTCGCCGATCAGACTTGCAGTGCTGACGACGCGGATGTTGTGGGCAGACTGGACGGCGGTGGTCGGCTGAATGGAGTCGGTGATTACGAGCTCGCGAAGCTTCGAAGAGGTGATGCGGGTAACCGCGCCGCCGGAAAGAACGCCGTGGGTGATATACGCGGTAACGCTTGCAGCGCCCTGGGCAAGAAGGGCATCCGCGGCATTGCAGAGTGTGCCGCCGGAATCGACGATGTCGTCGATCAGCAGGCAGTCCTTGCCTTCGACTTCGCCGATGATGTTCATGACTTCGGATTCGCCCGGGCGGTCGCGGCGCTTGTCCACGATCGCCAGCAGACAGTCGAGGCGTTTCGCGAGCGCGCGGGCTCGAACGACGCCGCCGACATCAGGCGAAACGACCATGACGTTGCTGATGTCGTAATTGGCCTTGATATCGCGTGTCAGGACCGGGATGGCGTAGAGGTTATCCGTCGGGATATCGAAGAAGCCTTGAATCTGGCCAGCGTGCAAGTCGAGCGTCAGCACACGATCGGCGCCGGCTTCCGTGATGAGGTTTGCGACGAGTTTGGCCGAGATCGGCGTACGCCCGGAGGCGCGTCGATCCTGTCGGGCGTAGCCGAAATAGGGAAGAACGGCGGTGATGCGGCGCGCAGACGAGCGGCGCATCGCATCGATCATGATGAGCAGTTCCATGAGGTGATCGTTCGTCGGGAAAGACGTCGACTGGAAGACGAACACGTCTTCGCCGCGAACATTTTCCTGAACTTCGACAAAGATTTCCTGATCGGCAAATCTTCTGACGCTGGCTTTGCCCAAGGGCACATTGAGATAGCTGCAGATCGCTTCGGCGAGATGCCGGTTCGAATTGCCTGCGAAAACCTTCATCTTGGTCCGCCTATTTCCTGCTGATAGCCGCGCTTTTTAGCCAGCTTGCTTCTGAATGCAAGGGCTAACGCGTCATCTGCGCTCATATTTCTAAAAACCTTGTGGCTTAGCCGTCACGGGCGTCACGCCAGGTCGAGAATTCGGTGATGGTTTTGGAGGCGATTTGCTGCATCACAGAAGCCGGGACGGCGGCCCAGGGATCCTGTGCATCCGAAGGGATGCTTTCTTGTCCCTGGATGCGGTGCAGGCGAGCACCAGCGCCGTCTAGAACGTCCCACACATAGACCACGGTCACCTTACCGCTGTCGGAAAAGGCCGACAGGTAACCCTTCAGTATGTAGGCGGTGGAGCTGTCGTTCGAGCTCTTGATCGAGAGGCCGTGCGACCGCGCTTCCGCTCCGAGCTGGCGCGACAGCGGCGTAACGGCTTGGACGGGCGCGCCGATGATCGGCAGGAAGCGAACGGTCGAGCCGCGTGACGATGAGCTCGCGGTCAGCGCAGCCGTCTGGGTCTGCTGCCGCGGCTGGCGGGCAGGCGCTTCCACCATATCCTCTTCCTCGGCCTGGGCGTTCGATATGGGCTCCGGCAGCGTCTGCGTCTTGATCGGAGCGGAGGCCGCGGGAGAGGAGGGGTTGTTTTCGAGCGCAATGGCCTGGGCTTCCATCGTTGTCGGCGGTGCGCCGGAACCCTGGCGGTACGTCATCTGATGGTAAGCGGGATGATATCCGTTCGCCCGCTGCAGGGAGGCGAAAGCCTGCTGGCGCGGCGGCGTGCCGGCCATGCGTTCCGCGTCGCCCTGCGTTACCGGCGATGAACGCATGTTTGCTGAGGAATCGCCAATATCGACCAGCGGAACGAGGGCGTCGGTGGTGTTGCAGGCGGACAGGGCAAAGCAGGCAAGGAGCATCGGCGCAGTCGCAACTCGCGTCATCCCTCGTTTCATCCTTCCAAGTGCCGGCCCCGTGCACTTTATGAAGGCCGGCGCCGGTCTGTGTCAATTCCGGATTCTTGCCCGCAATGGTTTGCGCCGTATTAGGATGACTGGCTCTCTGAGCTGTCCACGCTTCTCCGTCTCCCGCCTAGACGTTGATGAAGTCCAGCGAGTGACGGGAAAGCGCGCGGGGTGCGTCGTCGGTCGTCAGATAGGTCTGCCCGAGGGTCATCGCCGTGCCAGTGTCGGAATCCATGATGATCATGTGCACGAAGAGCGACATATTGGGCTCGATCGCCTGCGGATTGCCGACATGGAACATCTGGTGCTCCATCCAGGACGGCGAGAAACGGGCGCCGAGTGAATAGCCGCAGGCGTTGAGGCGATGGCGCGACAGACCGCGCTCATCCATGATTTTCGCATGCTTATCGAAGACATCGCCGAAGCTGTAGCCCGGCTTCAGTACCGTCTCGATCGCCTGGATCGTCTCGAAGCAGGCATTGTAGAGCTCGCGGTGGCGGTAACTCGGCTCACCGATGACAACCGTTCGCATCATTCCTGCATGATAATGCGCAAAGGTACCGGCCCATTCGAGCGTCAGTTGGTCGTTCGCGTCGAGCTTGCGTCGGCCGGCCTTGTAGCGGCAGAGCAGCGCATCCTCGGCGGATCCGACAATGAACTCGTTGGCGGGATAGTCGCCGCCGCCAGTAAAGACCGCGCCTTGCATGGCAGCGAGAATGTCCGCTTCGTCAGCGCCGGGCTTGGTCAGCCCGAGCGCCGCATCGAGCGCATCGTCGGCGAGCACCGCGGCGCGTTCCACATAGGCCACTTCAGCGGGACTCTTGACCAGTCTCAGGCGGCTGACGAGATAGGATGCGTCGACGATCTGACCGAAGGACGTCAACTGCGCATCCAGCATCCGGGCAACGCGGCCGGTCATGCCATGCGTATCGTATTCGACGCCGATTCTGGCGCCGAGCAGATCCATCTCGACCAGCAGGTTCCGGAGGTCGACGGTCGGGTCGGCATTCACGCGGTCGACCCAGATGTGGACGTTTTCCAAGATTGAGGTGTGCTTGGCCTGACGCAGATCGGCCGAGCGGGTGAGCAGGGCCATCGTCCCGTCGGACTTGACGACAAGGGTCTGGAAGAAGCAGTAGCCGAAGGTATCGTATCCGGTCAGCCAGTACATGCTTTCCTGGGCGAAGAGCAGCAGGGCATCCAGTTTCTCTTCGCGCATTTTGTCAGTCAGACGCGCGAGGCGGACGGCGAATTCGGGTCTGTCGAAGTGCAGGGCCATGCCGCTCAAATCTCCCTGATTGCGATTGCTGAAATCTGCCGGCCGTAGTCCGGCTCCCTATTATGTGTGGTCCGCCGATACGAGAAGAAGCGTTCGGCGTCCGGATAAGTGCAGAGACCTAAGCTCTCTGCCCGGACGCCAGTGGCGCGCAGTCGATCGACGGTGAGGGCCTGCAGGTCGAACATCGCGTGGCCCGGCTTTTCGGAGGGTTCGAAGTAGCGCTCGTACGATGGATCCTGCACGACAAAGCGCTCCACGAATTCCGGGCCAACCTCATAGCTCGCCTGGCTGATCGACGGCCCAAGGCAGGCAACAATTGCGTCCCGCTTCGCGCCCAGTTGGACCATGGTGTCGATGGTGTTCTCCAGCACGCCGGTAAGGGCGCCTTTCCAACCGGCATGCGCGGCGCCGATAACGCCGTTTTGCGGATCGGCAAAGAGAATAGGTCCGCAATCGGCTGCCAGCACCCCGAGCGCTATGCCCGGAGTTGCCGTTACCAGCGCATCTGCTGCCGGGCGGGCGCCGTCATAATCCTTGTCGACGATGACGACGTCGGGCGAATGGACCTGGTGCACGGTAGCGAGACGCTCGACCGGCAACTCAAACCAGTTTGCCACGCGGCGGCGGTTTTCCTGAACCTTCACGCGCTCATCATTCGAGCCAAGGCCGACGTTCAAGCCGCGATAGATGCCATCCGAGACGCCGCCCTGCCGGGTGAAATAGCCATGGAGAATGGCGTCACCGGTTGCCTCTTTCAGCAGCGCGCTTTGGATCGGTGCCGGAGTTGCTGCTTCATTCATTCGAAATTCCAAGATTGATTGTTGTGCACCTTGCTCGATGGCGAGACCTGCTCGGTTGTGCTGAATGTTGGCCCAGCGGCGCTCGCGCTGTCAATCCACAGAACGGAAAGGCATCAAATCCACGGCCGGGTACGAGACCGCCAGGACCTTGAAGAGTTCGCCCATGCGCCCTTCACCTTCGCCGGCCAGTCGATCGACTGCTGTCTGGATAATCTGCCGCGTATGTGCCTCGCGGTCACGGCCAAGGGCGGCTGCGCGATCGAGAATGCCGAGGCCGACGAGAAAATCACCTTGGTGCACCATGCCGTTCATGTGAACGCCGGCGGAGGCGGCGGCTTGCGCAAGGGCCTGAAAGTCGACGTGGCTCGTCAGGTCAGCTTCGCCGGGATTCGCCAACGGTGGATCATACTCGTGCATGCGCACGGCTTGCAGCGTATCGCCGTAGCCGCTCACAAGGTGGCCGTAGTCGATGGCGACAGCGGTTCCGCCAAATGCCTTCAACCGATCGCAGATCGCAATCATCACCGACTGGCGAGCCGGCGAGACTTCAAACACTGTTCCGGGAAGCACGTCCTCTTCCGGCCATGGCAGGAGGCTGGAATCGATCCCCGCCACGCCGGCGCCGAACGTTAGTTCGCCCGCGGCGTCGGTGCCGACCATCCTTTCACGGAAGCCAGCCGGCGTTCTCACGAACTGACGGATCGGGATCGCATCGAACAACTCGTTCGCCGCGACGAGCGAAAATCCTGGCGGCACTTCATCGAAACCCTGATGCCAGCTGACCCTGTCGCCATGAGGCGCCAGCGTTTCCCGTTGGATATCGCGCAGTCGTTCGCTGGTTTCGACGAGGTGCACCGTCATGTCCTCGAACAGCGGCGGCGCGATGCGGGAGATGACGCGCAGCATATCCGACATCATGGTGCCGCGACCGGGGCCGATCTCGACGAGGCGGACACCGGCAGGCGTTCCGTGGCGCTGCCAGGCATGGACAACGAAGACGCCGATCATTTCGCCAAAAAGCTGGCTGACCTCCGGCGCGGTCACGAAGTCGCCGGAGCGCCCGAAAGGCTCGCGGGTCCTGTAGTACCCATATTCGGGATCGGCGAGGCACAGCGAGAAAAAGTCCGTGACGCTGATCGGGCCGTTCGCCTCTATGATGGCCTTGATCTTCTCACCGAGCGCGGTGCTCATGGATCCCCCTCTTGTCCAGCTGCGGTTAGTGCTGCAGGGCAGCCTGACGGCGAGCGCGAAGCATGGCCCAGATTCCCAGCAGAACCATCGGCGTGGAAAGCACCATGCCCATGGTCAGCCAATTGGTGCCCAGCAGGTAGCCCAACTGTGCATCCGGTTCACGGAAGAATTCGACGAAAATGCGAGAGAGCGCGTAGCCGCAGACGAAGACGCCGGTGATGAATCCAGGGCTCTTCAGGGCGCGGAAACCGTAAATCAGAACAGCAAGCACGAGCAGGAGCACGATGCCTTCCAGGCCGGCTTCATATAGCTGGCTCGGGTGGCGAACGAAGTCGCCGCCAGGGCAATAGCCATTGTTCCTCTCGATGTATTGGTTGCAGAAAACCATGCCCCAGGGCGCATCCGTCAGGCGACCCCACAATTCACCATTGATGAAGTTGGCGATACGGCCGCAGAAGAGGCCAATCGGCACGACCGCTGCCACGATATCGAATAGGCTCCAGATCGGTACGCTGTTGCGACGGGCGAAGATCGCCATGGCGATGGTGGTGCCCGTCAGTCCGCCATGGAACGACATGCCGCCGTTCCATATCTGGATCGCGCGGATCGGGTTCTCGATCACCGCCGGCATATCGTAGAAGAGGATATAGCCGATGCGGCCTCCGAGAACGATGCCGAGCGCGACCCAGATGATGAAATCGTCGAGCTGAACCTTGGTGATAGGCGAAACATCGCCCGGCCACAGCTTGTTGTTTCCAGCGATCTGACGCGCATAGTACCAGCCGAGCATGATGCCGGCGACATAGGCAAGTCCGTACCAATGAATTGAGAGGGGGCCGAGCGAAAAGGCGATCGGATCGATCTCGGGGAACGGCATGATCGCCATGAGATTGGCTACTGTCGGCAAGGGTTTCCCATTCGCTGGCGCAAGCCCGAGGTATGGAATCGGGCGTCTGACGCAGTTCTCTTCAAGGCGTCCTTTGCGACTTTCTGAAGGCGCGCCAAGCTCGATGTGGGCGGAAGATGGCGCTGCGATCAAAAGCGGTCAAGTCGATTGTTGGCGATCGCGAAAGGGCGGGCCGGCTTATCCAGAGTAAAGCGCTTGCATCCTTACTGGCGAAGCCCTACCTCATTCCCTGAAAGGCCTAACGGTCGTAATTGTATGTTGCAAAGGGAGAAAACCGCCATGACGACTGGAGCAAACCGCATCATGGACGAGTTCGCCAAGCTGATGACGGACGCGGCCGGTGCCGCCCAAGGCGTGCGCAAGGAAATCGAGACGGCCTTCAATGCGCAGGCGGAGCGCTGGCTGAACACACTCGATATCGTCAAGCGCGAGGAATTCGAGGTCGTGCGCGAGATGGCGATCAAGGCGCGTGATGAAAACGATGCGCTGCTGGCACGCATCGCGGCCCTTGAAGAGAAGCTTGCAGCCAAGGGCAAGTAATTCCTGTTGTGAGACAGGCCGTGGTGTGACCTTTATGAGACACGCCGCGGCTGCGACCTAAAAACCAGGTGCCGTTATCCACCGGTGGACACTGCCAAAAAGATCAATGGGCAGAGTCATTTAAACCCTCCTTCTGAATGGAAATCCGAAAAGCTTTCCACAGTGCCGTTCCCTAAAACGGCGCTAAGGGGCTGGCGTGTCGCCTAGCCCATTATACACTGATTTTAAATGATGATTCGAAGCGGTTGGTAAGCTCCAGGCAGGTTTGACTGCGTTAAGTCTGGTAGCGGTTCAACGGTCATCAGGGTTGGTGGTTCCGGCTGTTGCGTGTGTTCTCCTTGTGTCTCGTTGACGAAGTTGGTTCGCATTCACTCCGGTCAAGAAGGTGCTGCATGAGCCTCATGGAATTGGAAGTCGAGCGTCAGTCGAACCCGGTCGATATGATCGAGTACGTCGCCGCCAATAACGACTGGTCTTTCGAGCGGTCGGGCGATGACGAGATTGCGATGACGGTTGAAGGGAAGTGGACCGACTACCACGTTTCCTTTTCCTGGATGGAAGAATTCGAGGCGCTGCATCTGGGCTGCGCCTTCGACGTCAAGGTTCCCGAACAGCGTGTCAACGAAGTCACCAAGCTTTTGGCGGCAATCAATGGCCAGGTCCTGATGGGACACTTCGATCTGTGGCGTCAGGAAGATGTCATCATCTTTCGCCAGTCGCTGCTGCTTGCCGGCGGTGCCGAGCCGACCAATCGACAGGTCGAAGTTCTGCTCGCTAGTGCGCTGGACACATGCGAGGCGTATTATCAGGCTTTCCAGTTCGTGATCTGGTCCGGCATGGATGCGAACCGTGCGATGGAAGCGGTTCTCTTCGAAACCGTCGGCGAGGCGTAAATGTCATCCGCAGCTTCAGGTCCTGTTGTTCTCATCGGCGCCGGCAATATGGGGGGCGCTATGCTCTCCGGCTGGCTGAAGAACGGCGTGCCCGGTTCTTCTATCGTCGTCATTGACCCGGGTCCCTCGGACCAGATGCTGAAGACGATCACCGACGCCGGTGCGACCCATGTCACCTCGGCCCCGGCCGGATTGACGGCCGGCGTTCTGTTCCTCGCGGTCAAGCCGCAGGTGATGGATGCCGTGCTGCCTCCGGTCAAGGAAACGGTGGGGCAGGAAACCGTCGTTGTTTCAGTGGCTGCCGGCAAGACGCTGTCGTTCCTTGAAAAGCATCTCGGCGAGTCCGCGATGGTGCGCGCCATGCCGAACACCCCGGCCATGGTCGGTCGCGGTATCACGGGTGCGTTTGCCAATGCGCGCGTCACTGATGCGCAGCGCGAACAGGTTCATTCTCTCTTGCGTGTATCCGGTCCGGTCGAGTGGGTCCCCACTGAAGCTGACATCGACGCCGTGACGGCGCTGTCGGGTAGCGGACCGGCCTATGTGTTCTATCTCGTCGAGTGTATGGCAGAGGCAGGCCGTAAACTTGGCTTGCAGGCGGACCTTGCCATGCGCCTTGCACGGGAAACAGTCGCGGGGGCTGGTGAGCTTTTGCACCAGTCCCCCGACGACGCCTCGCGGCTCCGGCAGAATGTGACATCGCCGGGCGGTACGACGGCTGCCGCGCTTTCCGTGCTGATGGCCGACGATGCGATGCAGCCGCTTTTCGACAAGGCCCTTGCCGCAGCGCGCAAGCGCGCCGAAGAGCTTGCTGGCTGAGGACACCAAGACCATGGCTGACGAGATCACCTATGCCGACTTCGAGCGTGTCGACATTCGCGTTGGTACGATCGTTGAGGCAAGTCCATTTCCGGAAGCGCGTAAGCCGGCTTTCAAGCTGCTGATCGACTTCGGTCCCGAAATCGGCCTCAAGAAGTCGTCAGCCCAGATCACGGTTCACTACACGCCCGAGAGCCTTGTCGGTCGGCAGGTTCTTGGTGTGGTCAACTTTCCTCCACGGCAGATCGGTCCGGTTCGCTCGGAAGTCCTGACGCTCGGTTTCGAGGATGAAGCGGGCGCGATCGTACTTGCTGCGACCGACAGGCCGGTGCCAAACGGCCAGAAGCTCATGTGATCAATGAATCTCGCGCGACAGGGGGTCGGTCAGCGAGAAGTCGTGGAATACTGCTTCGAAGCCTGCGCGTTGCGGTGAGCAGAATACTAGCCCGACGGCGACCTCCGCAAATGTCGGATCGAACCACGCAAGGCGGGCCATGCGCCAGCCTTCCATGCGATCCGCCCTATATTGAACGAACAGTGCATCGCCATTCCGCGTCACCCGCACGCTCATGCGCTCAAATGTATGGTCAAGGCGAAAGGCTGACCAATCGGAGTTGCCGTTGGTCACGACGGTGCTGAAATGCATGGCGCCATCGGTATATTCGATCCCGCACTTCATCCAATGCGCCGCATCAGCCCGCACCATGAGGCCCGCCTGGTCGTAGAGGTCTTGGTAGTGTCCCGAGAAGCAGACTTGGGCGGTGAAATCACCTTGTCTTTGCTGGTGCAAGAAATGTCCATCGTCGCGATGGAAGCCGTAATAAGTTCCCTGCCAGAAATCGGTCTTTGGTCCCGACCATACATGCAAATCCTCGCCGCGCAATTCGAAGCGGGGCGGCGGGTTCAGCCATGTCATTGAGTGCGTGTTCATGGTCACCTTTCCTCACGCGGGCAGGCGGACGGTCGCCCGTAGACCGCCGAGAGGGCTATCGCCGAGCGTGACATTGCCGCCATGGCTTCGCGCAATGTCGCGGGCGATCGCCAGGCCGAGGCCTGTGCCCGAGGCATCGAGATTTCGCGCTTCGTCGAGCCGGAAGAACGGCTTGAAGACATCCTCGCGGTTCTTCTCGGGAATGCCCGGGCCATCATCATCAAAAGTGATCGTCAGCCACTTGGCGCTGTGCTTGGCGTTGATGTCCAGGGTATTGGCGTAACGTCGGGCATTGGAGGCGAGGTTGGTCACAAGGCGCGTGAAGGCGTTCGGGCGCACCGAGATCTCATCGTCTCCCTCGATCGCGTATGTAAATTCCTTGCCCTCGTGAAGTTCGAAGTCTGCCTCCACTCGCGCGAAAAGGTCGCTGAGCTTCATGTCGCCGACATCTTCTTCGACCTCGCTTCGGGCGAACGCCATGTAGGCCTCAAGCATCGACTGCATATCGTTGACGTCGTCGTTCAGACCGTGCAGATCGGGATTTTCGCCGGCAAGCGCCAGCTGCAGTTTGAAGCGGGTCAGGATCGTGCGCAGATCGTGACTCACTCCCGTCAGCATCGCCGTGCGCTGCTCAAGCTGGCGTTCGATACGCTCGCGCATCAGAATGAAGGCGAGACCGGCACGGCGAACCTCGTCCGCTCCGCGCGGGTGGAAATTGTCTGCCTTCTGGCCCTTGCCGAAGCTTTCGGCCGCGTTCGCAAGCGCAAGTATCGGACGGATCTGTCCGCGCAGGAAAAGAATAGATATGCCGATCAATACCAGCGAAGCACCGACCATCCAGACAATGAAGATGTGAGTGTTGGAAGCGTAGGTCGAACTGCGTCTTGCCAATACGCGGAGGATCTTGTCCTCGAGCTTTATGCGGACCTCGACGAGGTTGGAATCGCCCAACGTATCGATCCAGAACGGGCGCTTGATCTGGTCGCTGAGTTCGTCGCTGAGGATTCCGTCGAGAATGGAGAAGAAAGGCTTGGTGCGCGGCGTCGGCAAATCGCCATCGGGCTCTATTGATATCTGCAGGTTCAACTGGTCGCGCGCTATCCGCGTGATTTCGCTATAATCCGTGTCCTGCGGGTAGGTCTCGATGATCTGGATCACCGCCGCAATGTCGCGCGTGACCGCTGCAGAGAGGCGCTGCGTCACCATCTGCCAGTGGCGCTCCATGAACAGAGCGGCAACGACGGACTGCAGCAGCACCATCGGGATAATGATGATGAGCAGCGAGCGAACGTAGAGTCCTGTCGGCAGATAGAACCGAAATCTGCGCAACATCGCCCGCCAGCCGCGGGCGGGCGAGCGGTCGTCGCGCCGAAGGGAGTCGAATGTCACCATATGGTCGCTGATCCTGGGGTTGCGACTGTCAATCGATGCTCAGCCGGTATCCTATACCACGAACCGTCTGCAGCCAGACCGGATTTGCGGGATCGTCCTCGATCTTGCGTCGCAGCCGATTGATCTGCACATCGATGGTGCGCTCGCCGACTTCGACATCGTTGCCGATGAGCTCATGCCGCGGAATGGTATCGCCGGCGCGCTTGGCGAACAGCAGCATGATTTCCTGCTCGCGATCCGTCAGCCGAACGACTTCGGAGGCCTTCTTCAGTTCCTTGCGTGTCAACGAGAATGTGTATGGTCCGAACATCACCTGTTCGATCTTCGGCGCATCGCTCGAGACATTGCGGCGCAGGATATTGTTGACGCGCAAAACGAGTTCGCGGGGATCGAAGGGCTTCGCCAGATAATCGTCGGCGCCAGCCTCCAGCCCGGCGATACGGCTGCCCGATTCCGCCAGCGCCGTCAGCATGATGATCGGCACGTTCTTGATCGTGCGCAGACCCTTGGTTACTTCGATGCCCGAATCGCCGGGCATCATGACGTCCATGATGATGAGGTCGAAATCCAAGCCGGCGAGCTTGCGCTGGGCCTCAGCGCCATCCGCGGCCACCGTCACCCTGAAGCCGTTCTCGGTCAAATAGCGGTTGAGCAGGGCGCGGATACGCGTGTCGTCATCCACAACAAGCAAGTGCGCAGCGTCGTCCGAAATCACTGTCTTTGTCGCCATTCAATCTGCTCTCGAGTTTGGTCTGTTCCGCATACCCTTGAGGAAGGCCTTTATGCCTTCCCGTACCTCCGGAGAAGCCCCGTCGAATGCTCTCTCAATACGGCGCGATTGCGGCTCTGCCAGAGCAAGAGCAAGCTCGCGCCCCAGCTTGGTAGGATAGAGCTTGCGCTGCCGCCTGTCTTCAGGCCCCGCAATCTGACGAATATACCCCGAATCGATGAGTTGTTTGAGCACTCTTGCAAGACTCTGCTTGGTAATCTTCAACGTATCCAGCAGATCGGCAACTGTCATGCCCGGGTTGCGGTTAACGAAATGAACGACACGGTGGTGCGCCCGCCCGAAGCCGATCTCCGCCAAGATGGCGTCGGGATCGGAAACGAAGTCACGATAGGAAAAGAACAGAAGCTCGATGATCTCAAAATCGATGGTTTCCGTGTTCTCCATCGGCAGTTTCAACGGTTCCGGCTTGCCCGTCTTCGGGCTCGTCTGGCGTGCCAATTTGGCATTTCCTTTCTTGTTGCGCACCTTGTGGGAAGCTCTCGTGAATATGTCAGTATCGGCGACATATCTTCGCGCGCTGCTAGCTTCCCCACGCGTTGCAAAGACGGAAGAGGACGCCATTCCACCGGAATTTGGACCGACTTCGCAAACTTCACAACAATGCGTAATTTCCCCTACGTGAGTGGATAAAACGTATTGGGGACAACAATCAACAGCAATGGCGTGCGGGCGCAGGCGAGCGCGAGATGGATTAAGTTCGCGACGATCACGAACCGTTGACGAACGCCACATGAAAGGAATGTACCCGGCCGCGGTAGCGGCCGAGTGATCTGATGGCAAGAGAGCGGCCGCTTTCCTGGAGGCGCGACCGTTTTCGTTGCTCTGTCTACCTGGCGCGAGCGGCCACCGCGCCGACGATCGTCGACAGGATACCGCCGCCGATCAGGCCGCCGATACCATCGGCGATCAGGCCGGTCATTGCCGCTTCGCCGCCGACCATGCTGAGCAGCATGCCGCCGC
Organism: Rhizobium sp. BK661; assembly: GCF_024808825.1. Lineage (NCBI taxonomy): Bacteria > Pseudomonadati > Pseudomonadota > Alphaproteobacteria > Hyphomicrobiales > Rhizobiaceae > Rhizobium > Rhizobium sp. BK661. The sequence continues at coordinate 134,483 of NZ_JANTYT010000007.1, forward strand.
CGATGCCACCGATTGCACCGGCGATCGTCCGGGCAACGGCATTGATTGCAACCTGCTTCAACGCGCCGCTTGCGACATTGCCGCCGACGGCGCCTGCGATCGCTTGCGTGATGATAGGCAATAAGGCTTCCACGATTTCCCTCCTTCGCGTTTCCTCAAAACGCCTCTGCCGGCTGCGCGGTCTGAATGGATCGCCAGCCATACAGGCGATCCGACGTCCGACCGGGAGCAGGGATATCGTCTGAATTTCAGTATCTTATCATGATTGAATGAAACTTGAAATAGAAAGCAACTCATGCGGGAAGCTTCCTTGCGTCCGTCAACAAAAAAAGGCGCCCGAAAGCGCCTTTTCATCTTGTGCATCGCGGTCAGTTGTAGACGTAGACGATGCGACGGGTGCCGGGATCGACAAGAACCGGGCGATCATTGATGCGGACATATCGATACTGATAGTCCGGAATTTCCTGGAACGTCACGTCATTGGGCACGGAGGCGCCGACCACGACATCACCGCCGAGACGTACGGTCTGGGCCGGGTTGGTCTGGACGTAGGTCGTGACTGTTTCCGGCGGGCTAATCGCCTCTACGGAACCGACCGGTCCCAGCAGCTCGTCGCCTGGTGCCGGGTCAGCTGGAGCGACGCTTGCGGTCGTTTCATAAGTCACGACAGGAACGCCAAGTTCCGACTGATGTTGCTCGACGACGACCGTGCTGCCAGCCTGCTCGACTTGCAGATACTGCGCATAGACCCAGCCGCGGACACCGCCGACGTCAACCCGGCACCAGCGGCTTCCCTGGATGCAGCCATCCAACATTGCCTGCGAGCCGCGCGGCGCTACGCCGACAGCGGGATACTGAGGGCCAGGGCCGGCACGAACGTTCAGATCGTTGATGGCCGTCGCAACCATTTCCGCCTGGGCAAAACCGGCGCTTCCCACGACGATCGCCCCAGCTAGGAATAGATTTCGCTTGAAGGTCATCTCGTTTCTCCTTGTCTTACACAGGCAGGTAACGTTTGGAGTATGACGAGGTTCCCCCTGCTTGCCCTTCGCCGGTAAACGATTGTATCGACGTGTTAAACTCCATCGCGACTGGTGACTGAACGCCGAATGGAGTAAGCCTCCCGTGACCTGACGCAGCACCCAATAAATCGCGGGCTGCTCGTTGCGACGTTTCGGACTATACGAATGCGGGACAGAGACAAGCGAGGCACTCATGGGCATGCTCCAGGCCGGTATTATTCCGGTGACACCCTTTCAACAGAACTGCACGATCCTATTCGATCCGGAAACCAAGGAAGGCGTCGTGGTCGATCCCGGTGGGGACGTCCCAGCAATCCTGCAGGCCATCACGGCGAACGCGCTTAACATCAAGGCGATTTGGCTAACACACGGTCACCTCGACCACGCTGGCGGGGCAAAGGAACTCAAGGAGGCCTTAGGCATCGAGATCGTCGGTCCGCACGAGGACGACCTTCCACTACTGCAGCGGATTGAGATGCAGGCGCAGAAATATGGTTTACCGCCCGGTATGCAGGACGTCGTTCCGGATCGCTGGCTGAAGGATGGCGACAAGGTTTCCTTCGGCAGCCACGAGTTCGAGGTGTATCACACTCCGGGTCACGCACCGGGGCATGTCATCTACTTCAATCGCGTGCAGAATTTCGCTCATCTGGGTGATGTCCTTTTCAACGGCTCGATCGGTCGAACGGATCTGCCGGGAGGTAATCACCAGCAACTGATCGACTCCATCCGGGACAAAGTTTTACCGCTCGGCGACGACGTCGGCTTCATTTGCGGTCACGGGCCAGGCAGCCGGATTGGCGACGAACGCCGCAGCAACCCCTTCCTGCAGGGAATCTGATCATCAAAAAACAAAAGCGCCGCTGAGAGGCGGCGCTTCGTGCTCGATTATGCAGCTGGTCGATCAGCCGGCCGTGCAGAAATGGCTGCGACCGTCGTAGCCGATATAGGTGCCGCTGCGCGGGTCGAAGGAGCGGTAGCGGTATGAGCAATAGCGCTCCCACTGCGGAGTCCATGGCTCGACGTCGGCAACTGGACGATAATAGCGAGCCGGGGCAGCGCGATAGACCGGAGCGTCTTCGTATCCCGGCTCATAAGGCGGGTCGATGTAGCGCGGCTCGTCGTAGCGCGGGGCGCTGGCAATAGCAGAGCCAACGATCAGACCGGTTGCAAGACCGACGGCGCCGCCAACGAGCGCGTCGTCGCCGCCGTGATGATGACGATGCCAATCACCAGCCGATGCAACGCCGATCGATGACACCGTGAGGGCAGCAGCAGTTGCCGTCATGAAGAGCGCCTTGGCAAACCTATTCATTTGTCTTTCCCTGTTTTAACCGATTCCGGTTCTGCACCTTGATGATGGCAAGGTAAGGGCCGCGAGGTGAATGCAGGCTGAATGACAAAACCCGGCATCGCTGCCGGGCTTCAACTCGAATTGACAGCGTTGGCTGGAGGCTCAGCCTGCAATCTGCAGGTTGACAGCCTTGGGGCCCTTGCCGCGGCGATCCGGCTCCGTGTCGAAGCTAACCTTCTGATTTTCCGTCAGTCCGGCCAAGCCAGAAGCCTGAACGGCAGAAATGTGTACAAAGATGTCCGCGCCGCCCTTGTCCGGCTTGATAAAGCCAAAACCTTTGTCGGTGTTGAAGAATTTTACTGTGCCAGTCTCGGCCATGCGTCAGGTCCTTTTATCTCTGCCCGCCATCCACACGGGCAGCATCACTGATATTGCCTCCTCACGGAGACGTTAGCAGGCAATTATTGAAATGTGAGAAAAAGGTCCCCTCTAGCACAACCAAGCTCACCACGGGACTGACGCCCGTTTTCTCGGAACTGGTTGACCGGAATTTTAGCGTCTCCGGCGCGCACATTCTCAAGGACTTCCCATGCTCGCAAAATGCCCGAACACGGCGAGAGTGCTGCGATTATTAAATTTTGGCAAGCAAAAGTTTTTTAACGCCTCTGTGCCGAGAAGCGCCTCTGGGCAGCATTTTCACGCCCTTAAAGCAAAAAATCGGTCGTTAGGCGCCAGAGTTTAACGGTTTACATCGTTAGCAATATAATTTGGGAGCAGATTTTCCCAAAAATGCAACGTTAACGCGACTGCGTAAAAGCTAAAGTTTTTTTCTTTTCCGGGCGTTCAACCCAAATTTGGGCTCGGTTTCAACCTGTCGGAAGCGCGACGGCGCGCTATTTCGGGGACCACTTCAACCAATAGCATCGCTGTAAACATCAGCGCGCAGCCGATATAGCCGAGTGGCGGCATGGTTTCGCCCAGCAGCAGGGCGCCAAGCGAGGCGCCAAAAAGCGCTTCGGCGGACAGGAAGATCGCCGCCTGTGAAGGGGTGGTGTAGCGTTGGCCGATAATCTGCAGCGAGAAGGCGACACCCGAGGAGAATATCCCGACATAGAGGATCTCGGGGGCAGCGGCCCATATCGCCGCCCAGCTGATTGGCTCGCTAACCACAGCGACGGCGAGGGCGCAGGCGCCGGTGACGGCAAACTGGGCCGTTGAGAGCGCCAGCGGGCGACCGGTCTCGGACACCGTGATCCCGGCCAGCGTGATCTGTCCGGCCCAGAATATTGCGCAAACGACTGTTAGCAGGTCGCCCGTCGTCAATGCCGAGAGTTGCCCGCCGGATAGTAGGTAGATACCCGAAACGGCCATGAGCGCACCCGGCCAGATGATCCAGTGCGGAGAACGGCGTAGGAAAACGACGGCGATCAATGGCACGATGACGACATAGAGACCGGTGATGAAGCTCGAATTCGTCACCGTCGTTGTCTGCAGGCCGATCTGTTGGGTAGCTGCGCCCCCGAACAGCGCAAGACCGGTCAGCAGATAGAGCTTGAGATGCCGCGGCGCGGTCGCAACCGGCGCCTTGCGTGCCTCGAACAGCATGAACGGCAGAACCGCTACGGCGGCGATCATAAAGCGCAGGCCAATGAACCAGAACGGGCCGATCGCCTTCATTGCCGTCGACTGCGCGACAAAGCCGCCGCCCCAGATGGCAGCTGCAAGCAATAGAAGGAGGTTCGCCTGAATGCGCGTCATTTCATCCTCGGTTCGGGAGAGAGTATGCCGAGCGTTAGCAGTTGCCTTTCGTTCGAGCAAGGGTGAAGAATGTCGCTATTCCTTGCAGCGCAGAGAGCAAACGGATGACCACGAAAGCGGTTTCATCGCTGGACGAAAAAGCTGCGGCACGGCAGCAGGGCGATGCGCCGGCGGGATATTCGGGCAGTTCGCTCACGCGAAAGCTGGGCTTGAGGGAGGGGCAGGCGGCATTGCTGATCGGCGTGCCCGAGATTGCCGAGATAGAAACCTTTGGGCGTTTCTCCTCGATCGAGACAGCGTTGCCATCAGTGGTCGAGCGTCGCTTCGACTACATCCACGTTTTCGAAACAGGCCGGCCGGTCCTGGAGGATATGGCTTTAGCTCTCTCAACCGCTGTGAAACCGGACGGGATGCTATGGATTTCCTGGCCCAAGAAAGCCGCGCGGGTTTCGACGACGGTCACCGAAGACGTGCTGCGAACGATCTTCCTGCCTCTGGGCATGGTCGACGTCAAAGTCTGCGCTATTGACAAGACATGGTCCGGCTTGAAGTTCGTGATCCGAAAGGACCTGCGCGCCGGGCTATAGGCCTCCCACTAGCCATTGTTGGCTGGCGCTCGCGAGATTCTCAGCAAAGAACCATCGTCCTCGTCCGTAAGGATCAACAAAGCGCCGTCGGGGGCAACGACCACATCCCGCATCCGGCCATAGGAACCGTCGAACATTCGCTCCTCGGCGACGAAAGCGCCGGTACCGTCGCGCTGCATTCGCGAAAGCAGCTGGAATTTCAGCGCGGCGACCAGAAAGTTGCCGTCCCATTCGGGAAACATCTTGCCGCGATAAATTGCCAAGGCGCCCGGCGCTATGGACGGGTCCCAATAATAAAGCGGTTGCTCCAGTCCTTCCTTGGCAGTGCCTTCGCCGATCTCCGCTCCTGAATAGTCGCGGCCATAGGTGATGATTGGCCAGCCATAGTTCTTGCCCGGCTCGATGGCGTTGATCTCATCACCGCCGCGGGCGCCGTGCTCAACGGTGTAAAGCTTGCCGTCGGCGGCATCAAAAGCGATGCCCTGCGGATTGCGGTGGCCTTTCGACCAGATTTCCGGGAGCGCCTTGACGCCATCCTTGAAGGGATTGTCATCGGGAATGCTGCCATCCGCATTGAGGTGGATGATGGAGCCGGCGTCATCCTTCCAGTCCTGGGAACGATCCCGGTCGCCGCGGTCACCGATGCTGATGAACAGCGAGCCGTCCTTGGCGAAGGCGATGCGGGCGCCGTATTGGATATTGCCGCTTGTGAAGCGCTTCATCGCGAAGATGGATTTGACGTCATTCAGCCTTGTGCCGTCTTTTGACAGCGTGGCACTGAACACCTCCGTGCCAGAGCCGCCTTTGGCTCTTGTCGCAGCCGTCAGGAATACCTTTCGGCTTGTTGCGAAATCAGGCGCGAGCGCAACGTCCATCAAGCCGCCTTGGCTGCGGGCGCTGACCTCAGGGACGCCGGCAATGGGGGCAGAGAGCTTGCCGTCACGGACGATGCGCAGTCGCCCCGGTCGCTCGGTGACGAGATACGAGCCATCGGGAAGTACCTCTACTGCCCAGGGGTGCTCAAACCCTGTTGCAATCGTATCGACCTGCACCTCGACCGCTTTCGTCTTGACGGTCTCAGCCGAGAGGCCCGAGGAGGCGGCAAAGAGCACTGTTGCGAGAAGAAATCCGAATTGAAGCTTTGCAGATGTTGTCATCGTCCGTCCCATTGCCTGTCCCCGTCAACGTGGTGCGCCGTGCACCTGCTTCAACCTCACTCTGCTTGGGATAACGCCTTTGTGTTTGTCGATGATATCGCGCCCGTCGACTGCGGATCGACGAGTTCGGCCTCGACGATATAACGCAACGGTCCGCGTTCCGTGGCGCCGAAAGGCCAGCAGGTCGCAAGCACGAGATGACGGCCCTGTGCTGCCGGGTCGATGCCGCTCTGATCCCAGGGCACGACGCGGCCTTCGCCTGCCTTGAAGGTCAGGACTTTGCCGTCGCGCCGTGTGACCTCGATTTCGTCGCCCGGTTTGACATCCCTTAGCCAACGGAAGTGCGTGTCACGATGGGCGGCGATGACGGAGGTTCCCTCATCGCCGGGTTGGGGCGTATTGGCGAGCCAAGCGGGACCGAAAGCCAACGCCTCTCCGGAAGCTCCGGAAAGGACAATGGCATGCTTGCCGAGGCGCGGCGCGGTCACCTCTGCCTCGGTCGTGAAATCCGCCCAGGGCCAGGGTTTGGTGTCTTCTCCGCGAAGCTCGGCGGCAAAGGCGCGCTTCAGGAGGAGTTGCGACAGTTCGGCCTTGGCCTTGATGTAGAGCCCGTCGGCAACCAACGCCGTTCCATAGAGCGCGAGAACTGCGATGCTGACGGCAATGGCCTTTTCGACCAAAGAAAGACGAGACAGCAGCGTGCGGCTTTTTTGCTCGCTCGTCACATCGTAAGCGGTCGCTGCCGCTGTTGCCATGGCGAGCTCGAGATAGGTCGGAAGCGGGCCGAACTCGTCCGCTTCATAATTTCGCATTCCGGCTCGCGAGGTCATCCGCGTCATGATTTGGCTCCTGCAAAGATGCCGCGCACGCGGCGGCGCCAGATGGCAAGCCCGCTTGCCGCAATGAGTGCGGTGAGAAGCATGACGATCCCTCGCAGGATCTGCTCATCGGCGCGTGTTGCCGTTTGCGGCAGATTTACCGATGTGGACTTCTGAGCGATCAGCCCGGCTGCCAGGCGCGGGGCCTCAACGAAGAAACCGGGCTCCTTGGCGGGAAAGAGGAGGGAGCCGCTGTTCACGTCGTTCGGTCGAACGAGTCCGGCGAGTTGCTCGACCTTCTGCTGGCTTTCTTCGGCATAAACCGTCGTGACGAGCCCGAACGTCATAAGGATCGACGCGGTGAAAGCCACGAATGCAACCAGCAATGAGATGGATACGCGGCGGGCGCGGAGGCGCCTTATGACGAACTCGTCTTCCAGAAACATGGGTATGCCCTCAATAACCAATGTCGGATGCAACAAAATGCGGCTTCGATCTCGGCGCGCTCGCGACCGAATTGCGGCATGCCGCGGCATTTGTTGCGGCCAATTCGTGGCAAGGCGCGTAAATGCCGAAGTTTTTGATTTCAGGGCGTAAATCCGACTCCCTTCAGAAACTGAATCAACTCCTTCGCAAAATGATTCAGCAGGCTGAGGGGATGATGTCGCGAATCGGCAATTTTATGAGCTGACTGATCACGAAGAATCATCGGCACCATCACGCCTTTGCGCTTGAAATGCCTGCTTACATTGGACATAGAGCTTAGCGCAGAATTCCGGTCCCCGGCCTTCTGTCCAAATCAACCGTATAGGACCGATATCATGGCCTTTCTTGCCGATGCTCTTTCCCGTGTGAAGCCTTCAGCCACCATCGCCGTTTCCCAGAAAGCGCGCGAGCTGAAAGCGAAAGGGCGCGATGTAATCGGGTTGGGTGCCGGCGAGCCGGATTTCGATACGCCCGACAATATCAAGAAGGCCGCTATCGACGCGATCAACCGCGGCGAGACGAAGTACACGCCGGTTTCCGGTATCCCTGAGCTGCGCAAGGCGATCGCCGCGAAGTTCAAGCGCGAGAACGGCCTGGAATACTCCTGGGAGCAGACGATCGTCGGCACCGGTGGCAAGCAGATTCTCTTCAACGCGTTCATGGCGACGCTGAACCCGGGCGATGAAGTCGTCATTCCGGCGCCATACTGGGTGTCCTACCCGGAGATGGTGGCGCTGTGCGGTGGCACCCCCGTAATCGTCTCGGCGACGCAGGAAAACAACTTCAAGCTCCAGGCTGCCGATCTCGACAAGGCAATCACGCCGAAGACGAAGTGGTTCATCTTCAACTCGCCGTCCAACCCATCGGGTGCTGCCTATACGCATGACGAACTGAAGGCTCTGACGGACGTGCTGATGACGCATCCGCATGTCTGGGTGCTGACGGACGACATGTACGAGCACCTGACCTATGGCGACTTCAAGTTCGTCACGCCTGTCGAAGTCGAGCCGAAGCTCTACGATCGCACGCTGACCATGAACGGCGTTTCCAAGGCTTACGCGATGACCGGCTGGCGTATCGGCTACGCAGCAGGCCCGATCCAGCTGATCAAGGCGATGGACATGATCCAGGGCCAACAGACCTCCGGTGCGACCTCGATCGCCCAGTGGGCCGCTGTCGAAGCGCTGAACGGGACGCAGGATTTCATCCCTGTGAACAAGAAGATCTTCGAAGGCCGCCGTGATCTCGTCGTGTCGATGCTGAATCAGGCCAAGGGCATCACATGCCCGTCGCCGGAAGGCGCCTTCTACGTTTATCCGTCCTGCGCCGGCCTGATCGGCAAAACAGCACCGTCAGGCAAGGTGATCGAGACCGACGAAGACTTCGTTTCGGAGTTGCTGGAAAGCGAAGGTGTTGCCGTCGTTCATGGCTCGGCCTTCGGCCTCGGCCCCAACTTCCGCATCTCCTACGCGACTTCGGAAGCGCTGCTTGAGGAGGCCTGCAAGCGCATCCAGCGCTTCTGCGGGGCTTGCAAGTAAGGCTCCGATCTGAGCGTTGATGAATATCGACCCGCCGGAAACGGCGGGTTCTTTTTTGCAGGCCGGCAATTCAGTCTTCGCTAACAACTGTCGCTTATGTGTCGGGCCAACTTCCTTGGCTCTCATGTTTTCGGGATCATGATCATCCATCTCGATTTGGCGACTGTTCTCCTTTTGCACCAATGTTCCTTTCTGGTCGGTGCTGTCTGCTTTGTTTACATGCGTATCCAATCGCGGAATGGCGAAGGCCTAGGAGCACTCGCGGCTAGTTATTTTGCGCTTGCGCTAGCCTCGACCCTGGCCGGATTGGGCGAGCAGCATCTGCTGTCGGTTCCTGTTTGGGGTTTCGGCAGTATTGTTCTTGGCATGACCGGCTACGCGCTCTTCTGGATAGGCATTCGCCGGCTGAGCAGCGGCAAATTGCGGCGCATGGATTGGGCGTCCCTTGCCATTCCGGCCGTGGCGGCCGTTGTGGCGCTGGCGACGCAATTTCACGTCACAAGTTACATGCGCGGAAGCATCGGCAACGGCTTTGCTTTTGCGTCGCTAACGGTGTCTGCCGCTTGCATACTGAGGGATGGCGAACGTGAGCGGTTGCCAGCGCGGATACTGCTCGCCGCCTCGATCGGTTTAGGCGGGCTACTGGCATTGATGGTGGTCGTTGGCCTCCTTGTCCCTGACGTGGCACCGATGACACCGATATGGGCTTTCTTCTTGCGGATAATGACCCAATTCGCGGTCGCGCTGTTCGTCATCATCCTTGTCACGGAGCGAACGGAAGCAGAGTTGCGGCGTGTTGCCGAAACGGACATGCTGACCGGCATTGGCAACCGCCGCTGGTTCATGTCGCGGATGCCGCGCACCATGCTCGCGGGCAATGCGCTGCTGCTGATCGACCTCGATTTCTTCAAGCAAGTGAACGACCGCTTCGGTCACGACGCCGGCGACGCGGTTCTTGTATCGTTTGCAGACGCGATTAGCCGCACCATGCGACCGGGCGACAGCTTCGGCCGGCTGGGTGGAGAAGAGTTCGGCGTGTACCTGCCAAACACGACCGCAAATGAAGCGCTGATGACGGCGGAGAACCTCCGCAAAGCCGCGCACGACCTTGTCGTCGCGTGTGGCGGTGAGCGGATATCGTTTACGGTGAGCATCGGCGTTGCTGCTGTAGAGGAAAGCCAAACCTCCTTGGCCGACCTCTTCAAGATGGCTGACGCAGCACTCTACGCGGCGAAGGATTCTGGGCGCGATCGTGCCGTTCTGTTCGAGCCAGGCATTCGTGCCGCCGCCTGACGATCTGCTGTTTCGCCGCGTTCGTTCAGAGACCGAGTGCCGTTAGCATCAGGAACGTCGCGAAAAGAATGAAGTGCGTCATGCCTTCGATGGCGTTGGTTTCGCCGTCGTTGAGATTGATCGCCGCCGCAATCAGCGTAATCGCCACCATAACCGTCTGTACCGGCGTCATCGCCATGATGAAAGGCTGGCCGGTGTAGAGGGCGATCGCCTCCATGACAGGGACCGTCAGGATGACGGTCGATAGCGAGGCGCCCATGGCGATGTTCACGGTCGCCTGCATGCGGTTGCGCAAAGCGGCGCGCAGCGCCGTGAGGATTTCGGGGGCCGCCGAAATCGCAGCCACAACGATGGCGGTAAGCGCGACTGGGGCGCCGGTGTCTCGCAAGCCTTCCGTCATCAAAGTCGACATGAATTCCGCTAGGAGGCCGATGATGACGACGCCGATCAGGATTGTTGCAATCGAGACCATCGTGGAGTCTTCGGCCGAGTGTTCCTCGGCGTCCGTCTTCTTCCGCTCGCCCCGCGGGTAGGCATAGCTGAAGAAGTAGCTGTGCTGACCGACTTGCATACGGAGGAACAAGCCGTAGAGCGCGATCATCGCCACGATGGTGAAGGCGGAATAATAGTGCCATTTGTCGTCGGGCACGAATTCCGGAACGATCATCGAGATGCCCATGGCGGTGAGGATCATGACGCCGTAGGTTTTGCCAGAATTGTCGTTGTAGGGTTGCTCGCCGTGCTTCAAGCCGCCGAGCAGAGCGGCGAGGCCGAGAATGCCGTTGATGTCGAGCATGAGGGCAGCGTAGATCGTATCGCGAACGAGGGTAGGGGAGCTTTCGCCGCTCATCATGATCGCGAGGATGATCACCTCTACGGCAACCGCCGACAGCGTCAGGATCATCGTCCCGTAGGGATCGCCGACCTTGATTGCCAGGATCTCGGCATGATGGGCGACGCGAACGGAGGCGACGACGATCGTGGCAACAAGCGCTACGGCCGCGATCAGCGACATGCCGCGCCCCATCTCAAGGACCGTATGTTCCGAGAAATACGCGACGACGGCGACGGCCATTGCCAACACCAGGAACATTTCGTCTTTCAGTCGCGACACGATTTGCACGAAAAGCTCCGACTTTGATTCATCCAAGAAGTCTAAAGCGATGATTTTGCATGGCAAGCGAGCATGGTGGCCAGTGCGTTTGCAGTCTTGAGAATTTAATGGAATACTAACGCATCGGTCAGCCGGAAGCATATCGCGGCGCCCACTCGTCTCTTGCAACGCGGCCCGCGCAGAACTGGATGCAATCCGGTCAGCATTGGAGCGCGAACAAGAAGAAGAGGAGTGAAATGCATGGTCAAGGTGGTCTACGAGGTCGTGCCTCACGACGGGGGCTGGGCCTACCGGTTGGGTGGTGTGTATTCCGAAGCATTCCCGACACACTCCGAAGCGCTCGAAGCAGCCCGTATTGTCGCGGCCGAACAGCAGGTCGGCGGTGATTCCGCAGAAATCAGCTGGCAGGATGACAAGGGAAAATGGCATGAGGAGTACGCCGAAGGCGGGGACCGGCCGGAGACCGAGGTGGTCGACGGCACATGGAAAAGCCATTCCAGCGAAACCTCGCCGCGCGCATGACATGGTGCCTGATCGCCACTGCGATGATCAGCGCTGGCGCTTGCGCGCCGTTTCTCCCACGTAGTTCAGCAGGCCGTCTACGAGCGCGTCGAACGTGACGCGGTAACGGCGTGCTGTCTTCGTTCCCTCGTGCATGACGACCCATGTGTCGAGCGGTATGCGGAAATGCTCCGGCAGGACGGGCAAAAGATCCGGGTCCCTGGCACCGAGCCCCGCCTGGCAAATTCCTATCCCGATGCCGGCGCGAATAGCAGAGATTTGCGCAAGCGGGTTGTCGCTCTTGAAGGCGAAGGTGAGCCCCTCAGGAATGGGAAAGCGCGCTATCATGGCTCTGATGTAGGCCGTCGGGCGGTCGAAGCCGACGAGGCGGTGTCGTGTTAGGTCTGATATCTCCTGCGGCACTCCGTGTTGCTCGAGATAGCGACGGTGGGCGTGGAAGCCCAGCGGTATCTCCCCTATGTGGCGGGCGACAAGCTGATCCTGGGTCGGCTGCGCCATCCGAACGGCAATGTCTGCCTCGCGGGTAAGAAGGTCCTCGATGGCATCCGATGCAGAGAGTTCGATGTTGAGGTCGGGATAAGCCGCGACGAGCGGTGCAAGAATGTTCGGAAGCACTTCCACGCCGATCACTTCGCTGGCACTTATCCGGACAGTGCCGGCAACTCGCTCCCGATGTCCCGATGCCGTGCGCAGCAGCGCGGCCGATGTTGCGGCCAAGGCTTCGGCGTAAGGCTTCAATTCAAGGGCTGCGTCGGTGGGCAACAGACCGTTCGGCGAGCGGACGAAGAGTTGTGAGGCGATTGCCTCCTCGAGAGCATCGATGTGCCGTCCAACCGTCGGCTGCGTGAGGCCCAGATTGCGGGCTGCTGCCGAAAGCGATCCGTATTCGAGAACGGCAAGCAAGGTTCGGTAGAAATGCCAGTCGGGTTCCCTGTTCATGGATTTATGTATAGTGATAGCACGAATTTCGTCAATTTCGTTTATGTTGGAATGTCGGCATGATCCGGTCAGTTGAAAAATGACGGAGATCATCATGGCGGAGCAGAACAAACAAGTTGCCCTGGTGCTGGGCGCGACCGGCGGAATTGGCGGCGAAGTCGCACGCAAGCTCGCCGCACGTGGCTGGCGGGTGCGGGCGCTGAACCGGCATTCAGCCAGGGCGCGCGCGACGGTGCCGAACTTCGAGTGGATCCAGGGCGATGCGATGAAGGCTGCCGATCTCATGAGGGCCGCGCAAGGCGTCAGCCTTATCATCCACGCCGTCAATCCACCGGGTTATCGCAACTGGGAGAAGCTGGTTCTCCCGATGCTTGACAACGCGATCGCTGCCGCCCGCTCGGTCGGCGCCCGCATCGTCTTGCCAGGAACAGTCTATAATTTCGGACCAGATGCCTTTCCCATTCTCCGGGAAGACAGCCCACAGCATCCTGTGACGAAGAAGGGAGCGATCCGCGTCGAAATGGAGCGACGTCTGGAGGCTGCCTCGCGGACCGGGGTGCCGGTCATCATTGTCCGCGCCGGCGATTTCTTCGGACCGGGGGCAGCAAATAGCTGGTTCTCGCAAGGGATGGTCACACCGGGCAAGCCGGTGCACACAGTCAAGAATCCGGCGCGACGTGGTATCGGGCATCAATGGGCCTATCTGCCCGACGTTGCGGAGACGATGATCCGTCTCGTCGAACGTGGCGATCGCCTGCCATCCTTTGCGGTTTATCACATGGACGGCTTCTGGGATGCTGATGGCGGCCAGATGGCCGCCGCGATTAACCGGGTGGCCGGCAACAAGATAAAGACGCGCACCTTTCCGTGGTGGATCGTACCGCTGTCGGCGCCGTTCATCACCTTCATGCAAGAGTTGAAAGAGATGCGCTATCTCTGGCGGGAGCCGTTGCGGATGTCGAATGAACGATTGGTCGCCGAGCTCGGCAGCGAGCCGCATACGCCCATCGACGAAGCTGTTCATGCCTCGCTGGTTTCGCTCGGTTGCCTCCGCTCAATAGGGGCGGAAGTCCAAGCGCGTGTTTCGGTGCAAGCGGGGCATTAGGACCCATCCGGGTTGCGTTGATCGTCTAACTCTGCTGCAGTTCGGTCAGTGCAATACGTGCGACGGCGAGAGGACTTTTGGCCTGCGCCGTCGATCCATCGCCGAGGAACCAGGCCGCCGACAGGCCGGAATAGGCTGCGATCCATTGCAACAAGCGCTTTGGCTCTAGGCCAGCCTCGCTCGCGACGATCCGGAGTTGTCGCTGTAGGCGGTCGGGAGCGGTTATTGTCGGAAGGTCTTCGTTGGCAAAGATATTGGCATAGTCAAAGCCGCGTTCACCGATGAGGCCCTTGGGGTCGATCGCTAGCCAGCCGTGCTGTTTGAAATCGAGGATGTTGCTGTGGTGAATGTCGCCGTGGAGGACGACGGGATCTGTGGCGTCGGCAAGCAGGCTTTCAGCAACCCTGTGGCAGTGGGCCAATGTGCCCCCGTGAGCTCGGGCAGCCGGTTCCAGCTCGCGAAACCAGCGGGCTAGCGGAATGAGCTTTGGCAATGCCTGCCTGCGTGGCGCATGAAGCCTGGCGACGGTGCAGCACATGATGCGGGTTGCCGCATCGTCGGCGCCGTCCATTGCCATTGCCAGCAGTGACTGACTGCCCATTGCTCGCTCGAGCAGAACGGCCTCGCCGTCGTGTGCGTAGACCTTGGCAGCGCCGATGCCATCCCACCACTGCATCAGGGCGCCGCCGGCTCGCTCGGCTTCATCCCGGGAGAGTTTCAGCATCGCAGGTTTTCCGTCCCAGAGGACCGGCAACAGGTGGCTGGAATGGGTGATGATCGGTTCACCGTCGACGGTCAGTCGCCAGCGGTCGAGATGGGATTCGAACATGGCCGCATCCTAACGGCGTCAGGAGAAAAGGAAATCCCGCCTACGGCGGGATCCCACATCATGCTCTTGAGGTTAGGCGGCTTTTTCCACCACGGGGTAGTCGATGTAACCTTGTGGCCCACCACCGTAGAAGGTTGCCTGTTGCGGCGCGTTCAGCGGCAGGTTCTTTTCCAGGCGTTCGACCAAATCCGGATTGGCGATGAACGGTTTGCCGAAAGCGACAAGATCGGCGCGGCCGCTCTCGACGGCATCGATCGCCATTTCCCGGTCATAGCCGTTGTTGACCATCCAGTTCGCCTTGCCGCCAGCCTTCTCGTAAGTCTGGCGCAGAGCTGCATAGTCGAAGGCGGGGTTTGTGCCCTGCATGAAATCGCGATCACCGCCCGTCTGGCCTTCGATGACGTGGATATAGGCGAGATCATATCTTGCCAGACCCTCGACGACATGGGTGAAGAGGACCTGGGGGGCAGAATCGTAGCTTTCTCCTGAAGGCGTGACCGGCGAAATGCGGATTGCGGTGCGGCCGGCACCGATTTCCTTGGTCACGGCATCTACCACTTCAAAAGTGAAGCGCGCCCTGTTTTCGATCGAGCCGCCATACTGGTCGTTGCGGTCGTTCACACCGTCACGCAGGAATTGATCGAGCAGGTAGCCGTTTGCGCCGTGAATTTCGACACCGTCGAAGCCAGCGTCGATCGCGGCACGCGCCGCTTTGCGATAATCTTCAACGATACCCGGAATTTCCGAGGTTTCGAGGGCGCGCGGCTCGGAGGTATCGGCAAACGCGCCGGAGCCGTCGTTACTGACCAGGTAGGTCTTGGCCTTGGCAATGCGGTTGGTAGAGGAGACGGGCTTGCCGCCGTTCGGCTGCAGTGTCGTGTGCGAGATACGGCCGACATGCCACATCTGCACGACGATCTTGCCCCCCGCGGCGTGGACAGCATCGGTGACACGCTTCCACCCGTCGAGTGCTTCCTCTTTGTAAAGGCCCGGAACGTCGGCATAGCCCTGACCTTGATGGGTGATTGCGGTTGCCTCAGTGATAATGAGGCCGGCCGTGGCACGCTGACGGTAATACTCGACGTTGAGATCATTCGGGATCGCGCCCGGCGATCGGTTGCGCGTCAGCGGCGCCATCACGATGTGATTCCTAACGGAAATATCGCCAACCTTGGCGGGTTCGAAAAGCTTGCTCATGTAGGTCCTTTCTCAGTGGGAAGATCACTTGGCCGAAGCGGGTGCTATTCGGCGGAGGATGGGGTGAGGGTGGTATCGGTCGCGGGGAGCATCGCTGACGTGAAATGGAGACACGGCCTGCTGACGTCGTCCGGGTGCTGTTTTGCCCAACCGGACGCCAATCTGCCGGAGGCGGAAGGCCAGGAAGCCGACGGCATCTTTACAGGTCCATGGCAAGTTGCTTCAGGAATGCCGCGATAGTCTCCTCATTGCGCTTGTAAAAGATCCACTGGCCAACGCGCCGTGTCGTCACGAGACCCGCGCGGCTCAATGTCCCGAGATGCGCCGAGACTGTCGACTGTGAGAGACCGCAGCGCTCGAACTGACTGGCGCACACGCCCATCTCAAACGGATGCTCCTGCGAGGTGAAGTGCTCTTCGGGATTCTTCAACCAGTTGAGGATTTCCATCCGCGTAGGATGAGCGATTGCCTTCAATATCTCGTCTTTTTCCATCGTCGTTATTCGAATTATAAATCGTTTCTAAGCGATATATGGATCGGCAATTTCCGATATGCAAGTCACGACGGCGTGAGATGCGGACTTTCGCGATGTGGCTAGATTTTGGGCAAAAAAAGAGGGCCACCGAAAGATCGGGGCCCTTTAAGGTATGAAGGTCAATAAACCTCCAGAGGGGAACAGCTAACGCGGTGGCACTGGGAGAGAAGCCACGAAATGCATCAGCTGAATTGGATATGATGCTTTGAGAGGCAGATTACAATGCATGTTTGCGCATGCCTGCTATGCGCTGCACAATTTTCTGCTGCAGTGCGAAAAAATCGGGCAAAAAAAGAGGGCCACCGAAAGATCGGGGCCCTTATAGGTGTGAAGGTCAAAACCTCCAGAGGGGAACAGCTAATGCGGTGGAACTGGGAGGAAAAGCCACCGTCTGCATCAGCTATGTGCGATATGGTGTTTTAATGAGCAAACGGCAACCCCGATTTATGCATGCCAGACATGCATAGGTTGCACGGCTTGTATTTCTGATGGAGGCAACTAGAAGTTCCAGTTGCGCGCCTTGCTGACGATGAAGTCGCGGAAGGCCTTCAGCTTGGCCGCATTCTTCATTTCGTCCGGATAGCAGAAGTAGGTATCGAAGGACGGCACGTCCGCATTGATCGGTAGCTGGATCAAGCCAGGGTCACGTCCGACGATGTAGTCGGGCATGCACGCGACGCCCATGCCGAGCAGGCAGGCGCGCTTGATCGAGGTTTGGCTATTGATCTGCAGATGCGGGATTCGCTTGTTGTCCGACGAGCGCCCGGCGACTTCAAGCCAGTTGACGTCGAGCAGGTAGCTCGGTGCCGGCTCGCCGAATGTGATGATGCGATGGTTGTCGAGGTCTTCGACGGTCTGCGGCTCGCCATGGCGGTTAATATAGGAAGGCGCCGCGTAGACGTGCATGTGAACGGTGAACAGTTTACGCTGGATGAGGTCGGACTGCACCGGCTGACGCAGGCGGATGGCGCAATCCGCGTAGCGCATGTTGACGTCCACCTCCTCGTTGTCGAGGATCAGCTGGATCTGGACGTCGGGATAGAGCTGCATGAACTCCTGAATCTTGTCCGTCAGCCAGCCCTGTCCGAGGCCGACGGTCGTGGTGACGCGCAGCTTGCCTGTCGGCGTTTCCGTCGTTTCGGTCAGCTGCATCTTCACGGTTTCGAGCTTCAGCAGCACGTCGTGGGCCGTGCGATACAGCAGTTCGCCCTGTTCCGTCAGGATCAGGCCGCGCGCATGGCGGTGGAAGAGCTTGGTACCGACATCCTGCTCAAGCGCGCTTACCTGACGACTGATCGCGGACTGGGACAGATGCAGTTTATCCGCCGCATGCGTGAACGAACCCGCTTCGGCAGCTGCGTGAAAGATACGCAGCTTGTCCCAATCCAATGGCATTCCCCCACCCCTCATAGCCGATCCTACTCCGCGGCCACGGCAACGGGCATGTGGCCCGTCAGATATCGTTCGGCTTCAAGAGCAGCCATGCATCCCAGGCCCGCGGCTGTGATCGCCTGGCGGAAGGTGTCGTCGGTCACGTCACCGGCGGCATAAACGCCTTCCAGGCTGGTCGCGGTCGAATCCGGGGCGGTCCACAGATAGCCATTGTCCTTCAGCTTCAGCTTGCCCTTGAAGAGTTCGGTCGCCGGGGCATGGCCGATCGCCACAAAGACGCCGTCGACTGCAACCTCGGTGATCGCACCCGTGCGCGTGTCGCGCAGGCGAGCGCCCGTAACCGACGGCGGCATCGGCGGCTTGGCCGGCGTGCCGGTGATCTCGGCGACCTCGGTGTTCCAGAGCACCTTGATGTTTTCCTTCGAGAACAGGCGTTCCTGCAGGATTTTCTCCGAACGGAAGCTGTCGCGGCGGTGAACGACCGTCACGGACTTCGCGATGTTGGAGAGGTACAGCGCTTCCTCGACAGCACTGTTGCCGCCGCCGACAACAATCACGTTCTTGTTGCGGTAGAAGAAGCCGTCGCAGGTCGCGCAGGCGGAAACGCCGAAGCCCTGGAAATGCTGTTCGCTTTCGATGCCGAGCCACTTTGCCTTGGCGCCGGTTGCGATGATCAGCGTATCAGCCGTCCAGACCTGACCACTATCGGTGCGCGCCACGAACGGGCGCTGGTTCAGCTCGACTTCGGTGACGATGTCATTGACGATCTCGGCGCCGACATGCTTTGCCTGCTGCAGCATCTGATCCATCAGCCACGGTCCCTGGATCGGATCGGCAAAGCCCGGATAATTTTCCACGTCGGTGGTGATCATCAGCTGTCCGCCTTGATCGAGGCCGGCGATCAGAACGGGCTTCAGCATTGCACGGGCTGCATAGACGGCAGCCGTGTAGCCGGCAGGGCCGGAGCCGATAATGAGCACCTTGGTGTGGCGGGCGGACATGGGTATTTCCTTTCGACTGTCAGGAGGGCGGCGGCTAAGTGGCGAATGCGGCCGTTTCGCGATCCATTCGCCATTTATGAACGTCCAGTGCTTTTATTCAAGGGCAGCCCTGCGTTACCAACAAGGCTTTCTCGGCTGCCGGTGCAACAATCCGTCGCCGAGCTGAAACTTTCTTGCGAATTCCGCCGCTTTATATAGAAGCTGGCAATCATGAATTAAAGGAAGGGCAGGATTGTGCTTCGCGCCGAACTTGATGCCATCGATATAAAGATACTGCGGGAGTTGCAGGCAGACGGGCGGATGACCAATGTCGATCTCGCCGACCGTGTCGGCATTTCGGCGCCGCCTTGCCTGCGGCGCGTGCGAAAGCTTGAAGAGACCGGCGTCATCGAAGGCTATCACGCGATGCTGAACAGCCCGAAGCTGGGCTTCGATCTTGTCGCCTTCTGCATGGTAGGGCTCAAGCATCAGTCCGAAGCCAACCTGAAGGCGTTTGCGGCAGCGACGGCGCAATGGCCGCTGGTGCGTCAGGCCTGGATGGTTTCGGGCGACAGCGACTTCCTGTTGCATTGCGTTGCCGAGAACCTGACGTGTTTCCAGGACTTCGTTATCGAGGTGCTGACGGCAAACGAGCACGTGGACACGGTGCGAACGATGCTGACGATCCGACAGGTGAAGCGGGTGGGCCTAGTCGAAGTCTGAGCGCAGCTAAGCTCTATGAATTGAGCGGCTTATGCCTTATTGAAGGCGCTTTGTGAGCCGTTTGCTGCGGAAGAAGACACGAAGATCGTTCAATGACCAAGTTGCCTATTTCCGCGTTCATCATTTGCTTGAACGAAGAAGCGTATCTCGGCAATTGCATCGAGAGCTTGGACAAGTGCGCGGAGATTGTGGTCGTTGACTCCGGCTCGACGGATGGCACCGTTGCCTTGCTGCAATCCTATATCGACAAGGGATGGCCGATCCGGTTGTTTCACGAGGCGTGGCGCGGCTACGCCGGGCAGAAGCAATTTGCGCTCGATCAGTGCACGCAGCCCTGGCGCTTGAATATTGATTCCGATGAACGGCTCGATGCGCCACTGAGAAGGCTTTTGCCGGAACTGATCGCCGCGCCAGACGATGTTGTTGGCTGGCGTGTTGCGCGTCGCCCCTATCTGATCGGCTACGGCTACACGCCTGAGCATGTCCACGAGCGGAAGAATCTGCGGCTTGTTCGCAAAGGCAGAGGCGCTTATGACCTCACGCAAACCGTGCACGAAGGTATCGTGCCGACCGGCCGGGTTCAGGATGCCTCGTCCGGGAGTCTGCTTCACTACCGGCCACTCGTCATCGATGAACAGATCCTCAAAGAGAACAAGTACTCGACGTTGAAGGCCGATCAACACTTCGCCTTGGGCGAGGGCACAACCTTCGCCAGACTGATTTTCAGCCCGCTGCTGTATTTCTGGCGTCTCTATTTTCACAACGGTTTGTGGCGCTGCGGACAGTCGGGCTTTGTCGAGGCGATGACCGGTGCAGTCTACGCATTTCTCACGCAGGCAAAGTTGTATCAGCGCAAGGCTGCCGAGAAGCATCCGAGCTTTGACGACGCAGGAAAGCACTAAGGTCCAATCGCGATGAAGGTGATGCATATCCATTTCGGCAAGGAGGGCGGAGCTGAACGTTTCTTTGTCAACCTCGTCAATGCGCTCCACGATCGTGGCGTGGAGCAACGCGCGCTCATTCGTCCCGATCGCAGCTGGCGCAAGGACATTGAAAAATGTGGTGAGGTTTATGAGGGGACGTTCCGGCGCATTTCGCTCTCGCGCTTCATCTTGTCGGCGCGCATGCGCGCTATCCTGAACGATTTTCAGCCTGACGTGATCATGTCGTGGCAATTGCGCGCAAGCCGCTTCATGCCGCGGTACAAGAACGCTCGACGCATTTCGCGGCTCGGTGATTATCCAGAGCACCTCGGCTACTATCGCAATTCCGAAACGCTCGTCTGTATCACACCCGATATAGGCAAGCGCGTGCGCGAACTCGGCTGGACGCGCGGCGTGGAAGTCATTGCAAACTTTACCCGCTCGACCCCAAGCGAGCCGATTGCCCGGGAAGCACTGCAAACACCCGCCGAAGCTTTCGTCGTCATCGGCATGGGTCGCTTCGTTAAGCGGAAGGGCTTCGATGTGCTGATCAAGGCCATCGCAAAGACGCAAGGCGCATTTCTGTGGCTGCTGGGGGATGGGCCGGAGCGCGAAAACCTTGAAAAGCTAACCGACGAACTCGGCCTGCGGGAGCGTGTCCGCTTTGCGGGATGGCAGACCAATGCCTACGCCTACCTTGCGTCCGCCGATGTATTCACCGTGACGTCGCTGCACGAGCCACTCGGCAATGTATGCCTTGAAGGGTGGGGCGCTGGCAAGCCGACGATTGGTTCTCGCGCCGAAGGCCCGAGCTGGGTGATGACAGACGGCAAGGATGCCCTGATGGTTGATTGCGGCGATGTCGACGGTCTCGCGAACGCGATCGCACGCGTTCGTGATGAGCCCGACCTGCGCACCGCATTGATCGATGGCGGTCAGGAGACGCTTAAGAACCGGTTTTCCGAAGAAGCGATCACGCAGGCCTACATCCGTTTGTTCGAGACGGGGACAAGTGCGCCGTGAAGGTGATGCATTTCCACTTTGGCAAGGATGGCGGGGCCGAGCGGTTCTTCGTGCACCTCGTCAACGCCCTGGCTCGGCGCGGTGTCGAGCAGAGCGCAGTCATTCGACCGAACCGGATCTGGCGCAAGGACATGCCGGCTTCGGTCGCGATCGTGGAAAGCAATTTTCGGAATGTGTCGCTGGATCGGATCCTGTTGCCGCTGAAAGTCGCCTTTGGTGCGCGACGGCTTCGGCCGGATGCAATCATGGCCTGGGCGCCACGCGCGAGCGAATTGATGCCGAACTACAAGGGATGCATCAAGATCTCCAGGTTGGGAGATTATCCGACCGATCTGAAGTATTTCAAGAACTCCGACATTCTCGTCTGCAACACACCCGGCATTGCCGACCATGTGCGCGAAATCGGTTGGACGCGTAGAGTTGAGGTGATCTCGAACTTCACGAGAACCGAGCAAGTGGCCCCGGTCGATCGTGCCGCGTTCGACACGCCACGAGACGCGCCCGTCGTCATGTCCATGGGGCGTTTCGTGCCGCGGAAAGAGTTCGCGTTGTTGACGGCAGCGGTGGCGAAGCTGCCGGGCGTCTATCTCTGGCTCGCCGGCGAGGGCGAGGAACTGGAAAACGTCAAAAAAGTCGCATCAGATCTCGGTGTAACGGACCGGGTGCGGTTTCTCGGATGGCAGAAAGACACGCGGCCGTTTGTGGCGGCTGCCGACATCTTCGTCATGCCCTCGAACCATGAGCCGCTTGGCAACGTCATTCTGGAGGCTTGGGCGCAGGGCAAACCCGTCGTTTCCAGCCGTTCAGAGGGGCCGTCGTGGTTCATGAGGGACGGCGAGAACGGGCTTCTTGTTGAGATCGGCGACACCGACGGTTTTTCGAAGGCCATTGAGCGTTTGATCAATGATCCCTTGCTGGCGGCAAAGGTGACCGCCGGTGGGCGGGACACGTTGATGGGGCAGTTTTCTGAAGGCGCTGTTGCCGACGCCTATCTTGAACTCTTCAAGCGCAAGCCTTGACGGCCCCCGGTCATAGGGCCGTGTAGACCGCGCCAAGTCGCCGGGCCTCGCCTTCAATGCTGAAGGCGCTTATCGCGTGGTTCCTCGCGCGGAGTGAAGCCTCTTGGCGACGGGCGTCGTCATCCATGAAATGGGCAGCGGCCAGTACCATCTCATCGAGATCGTCACGCGGGATGATTATCCCGGTTTCCTGGTCACCGGTGAGCAGCAGTTCCGGAAAGGCTCCGACGTCCGTCGCGACAACGGGAACGGCGGTCGCCATCGCTTCGAGCGGCGTCAGGCCGAAGCCTTCCCAGCGTTGTGGCGCGACAAACATATCGAGTGCACGATACCAGTCGTTGATGTTGGTGTGCTCGCCTACGAATAGTAGGCGATCGGACAGGCCGGCAGAGGCAACCCGCGCCTTCAGTTCGTTTTCAAACTCGACGTGTTGTGCCGTGGCGCGTCCGGCAACGATTGCGACCCAGTCGGGCCGGGACGGGAGCAGACGGATCATGCTGTCGACGAAAAGGTCGGTGCCCTTCTGATGGCGAACGCGACCGAAGCAGCCGGCGATCTTCTTCGTCTCGTCGAGACCAAGCAGCCGTTTGGCCGCTACCCTATCATCTGCCGGCGAAAAGCGGGTTGTGTCTATCCCGTGGAGAACGACGGTGCTCGGCACTTCGAGATAATTCGCCGTCTTGCCGCTGGTTGCTATCACCGCGTCCATCTTCGAAATCAGCCATTTCGTCCAGCCGGAGTGGCGGCGCTGGGACGCCGAGGTGAAGACGATCTTCAGCGGCATGCGCAAGACATCGCGCATCAGGATGGCCGGCAGCATTTCGATGTTGCGACGGGCGTGCCATATGCGAAACCGCTTGCCGCGCGGCGCCCGCCATAGCTTCAGCAAGTCACGAAAACGGATGTGCGGCAAGGATGCCGGAAGACCCGGTCCAAGGGCTGCAATCTTCTCGCCGAGTGCGCGCTGGACCGGGATCAACTGGATGATGGTGGACGTGACGCCGGAGAGCCGCTTCTTGAAGTTAGGCGCAATAATCTCGACGTCACTGACCTTGGCGATAGCCGGCTGCCCTCGACCGTCCACGGATCAATCAGCCCCAGGAAATGGAAAGGACTTCGTAGGCCTTGGAGCCACCGGGCGCATTGACTTCGATGGAGTCGCCGACTTCCTTGCCAATCAGCGCACGCGCGATTGGGGAGGAGATGGAGATACGTCCCGCCTTAACGTCGGCTTCCTGATCGCCGACGATCTGATAGGTCTTTTCTTCTTCGGTATCCTCGTCGACGAGCTTCACCTTCGCGCCGAACTTGATCTTGTCGCCGGACATCTTCGACAGGTCGATGACCTCGGCACGCGCGGTCAGGTCCTCGAGCTCGCTGATACGGCCTTCGTTGTGGCTCTGAGCTTCCTTCGCAGCATGGTATTCGGCGTTTTCCGAGAGGTCACCATGCGCACGGGCTTCGGCGATTGCCTCGATGATCCGGGGACGCTCCTCCTGCTGACGCCAGCGCAGTTCTTCCTGCAGCTTGACGAAACCACCCTGCGTCATCGGTACCTTATCAACCATTTTTTTGTCCTTCACTCCCTGTATCCACATAGCCGCGGACACAAAAGAAAACAGGTCCCGAGGGGGAACCTCGGAACCGTGCAACAATCCTAACTTTTGCGGTTATAGCAGATCGCCACCGCTGATTTCCATAAAATTCGTATCGCTGGCCGGAGGCCGGTCGGAGTGGCTGGAAACCAACCTCGATTGACTTTTTGAGCAAGAACATATAGTGAACATGAAGATGAGGAAGTCTCTAAAAGAACGATTGGCAATTCTCTCGGATGCAGCAAAATATGACGCATCCTGCGCTTCCAGCGGAACACAAAAGCGCGATTCGGCGAAAAGTGGCGGCCTTGGCTCCACCGAGGGTTCCGGCATCTGCCACGCCTATGCGCCTGATGGACGCTGCATATCGCTATTGAAAGTCCTCCTGACGAACTTCTGCATTTACGATTGTGCGTATTGCATCAATCGGTCCTCCAGCAATGTAGAACGGGCGCGCTTCACACCGGAGGAAGTGGTTTGGCTGACGTTGGAATTCTATCGCCGCAACTATATCGAGGGGTTGTTTCTCTCGTCGGGCATCATCCGCTCCCCGGATCATACGATGGAGCAAATGGTCCGTGTCGTTCACGAACTACGCGTCTCCCATGACTTCCGCGGTTATATACACCTCAAGTCGATTCCGGAGGCATCGGCCCATCTCATTGAAGAGGCAGGGCTTTACGCGGATCGTCTGTCGTTGAACATCGAGCTTCCGACGGACAGCGGCATTGCGCGCCTTGCGCCGGAAAAAAGGCCCTCACACATCCGCCGTTCGATGGGGGACCTGCGATTGAAGATAGAGGCGGCCGACGAGCCGACGCTCCAATCGAAGACGCGCAAGCGTTTTGTTCCAGCCGGTCAGAGCACGCAAATGATTGTTGGTGCCGATGGGGCAAACGATGCGACGATCCTTGGGACGAGTGCGCAGCTCTATGGCAGCTATAGCCTGAAGCGGGTCTACTATTCCGCCTTCAGTCCCATTCCGGACTCCTCGAAGAACCTGCCTCTGATCAAGCCGCCACTGATGCGTGAACACCGACTTTACCAAGCAGACTGGCTGTATCGCTTCTACGGTTTCGGGATCGAGGAGATCACCGCGACGCGGCCCGGCGGAATGCTGGATCTCAATCTCGATCCCAAGCTTGCATGGGCGCTCGGCCATCGGGCCGACTTTCCAGTCGACGTCAACAAGGCGGAGCGAGAACGGCTGCTTCGCGTGCCGGGGCTCGGAACCAAAACGGTGAAGGCGATCCTTTCGGCCCGTCGCTTCCGGAGGCTGCGTTTGGACGACCTCTCCAGACTCGGTGTCTCGATCAAGAAAGTGCAGGCTTTTGTGACGGCAGAGGGCTGGACGCCACGTCAATTGGCGGATCGAGCGGATTTGCGGACGATGTTCGAGCCGCCGCCCGAGCAATTGACGCTGCTCTGATGCGCCGCGTGGTTCTGAAGGGCAGGGGCGAATTCGACGAATGGCGCAATGCCGCCCGCGCTCTGGCCTGTGCCGGCATTGCACCGGAGGACATAGAATGGCGTGAAGAAGGCGGTGAGAAGCAGCTCTTCTGGGAGCGCGACGTATTGCCTCCGCAACCCGTGTCCGGCAGTCGGTCGATGACAGTGCCTCCGGCGTTTATTGATCTTGCTTCAGCGGTGATTTGCCATTCCGATCCCGTCCGCTTCTTTCTTCTCTATCGGCTGCTGTGGCGGCTTCAGTCCGACAAGTCGCTTCTATCGGTGGCGTCCGACGAAGACGTTTCGGTTGCGCGGTTGATGGAAAAAAGCGTTCGCCGCGATGCCCACAAGATGACGGCTTTCCTTCGCTTCAAGGAAGTGGGATCCGGCATTTCCGTGAATGGCAGGCGGAAGTTTCTCGCCTGGTTCGAGCCGGATCATCACATCGTCACGCGCAAGGCGCCGTTCTTTCAGCGCCGGTTCAACGACATGGACTGGATGATCCTGACGCCAAAGGGTTCGGCGAGCTGGGATGGCGTGAGGTTATCACTCAGCGATGAGCCCTGCACCAAACCTGACCTTACCGATCCTGCCGATGAACTTTGGAAGACCTATTTTGCCAATATTTTCAATCCTGCGCGCCTGAAGGTGAAGGCGATGCAGGCGGAGATGCCGAAGAAATACTGGAAGAATATGCCCGAGGCGGAGTTGATTCCCGACCTCATCGCGAATGCCGAGCAGCGGGTGCTGGCGATGGCCAGGCGTGAGGCGACGATGCCTCCTGCCTTCCACGACAAGCTTCAGGCGGCATCCCGGAACCTGCCGACTGCGCCATCTGCTGCTGAAGGGACATGGGAGGCGCTTCGCGAACAGGCGGCGGCCTGCAGCCGCTGCCCATTGCATGCCAAGGCGACACAGGCGGTCTTCGGGGAGGGACCGCAGGACGCGGAAATCATGTTTGTTGGCGAGCAGCCTGGGGACCAGGAGGATCTTGCCGGGCGTCCGTTTGTCGGTCCGGCGGGGAGGGTTTTCGACGAGGCCTTGTTGGCAGCGGGCATGAATCGCGCGGAGCTTTATGTCACCAACGCAGTCAAGCACTTCAAATATGAACCGCGCGGCAAGCGGCGCATCCATCAAAAGCCGAACCGGGGAGAGGTAGAGCATTGCCGCTGGTGGCTCGACCGGGAATTGGAGCTGGTCAAGCCGAAGCTGGTGGTCGCAATGGGGGCGACGGCACTCTTTGCGCTCACGGGTTGGCAACAGAAGCTTGAGGATGCGCGAGGCGAGTTCATACCGCTTGAGGGCGGTCGGCAGTTGTTCGTCACCGTCCATCCCTCCTTTCTGCTGCGATTTCCGGATGAAGGCCTGCGGCAACAGGAAGTCGAACGGTTCCGTAGCGATATTGCCCGCATCGGTTCAGAATTGGCGTCTTCGAGTTGAATCTGTAAGCTGATATGATCGCCTAAGGCGATATGGGCTGGTTGGCGCAGGAGGGGAAGATGAGCGACAACTATATCATCAGTGCCAGAAAGCGTGCAGGCGATGCATTGATTGCCGAACCTGGACCGATAAAGTTTCTGAAGGTGCCTTCCACGCTCGACAGCTACGATGCGCGTCAGGCGGTATCGAGTGCCAAGGATTGGGTCGCGGAGGTGCAGGGGCTCGCGGATGGCGACGAGAACCCGAATTCGATCGGCCCGCGGGGCGATGTGCTGATCTTCGTGCATGGCTATAACAACGACATCCCGACTGTCTTGAAGCGCATCCGGCAGCTTCGCGCCGATCTGCGCGCGGAAGGCTGGCATGGCGAGATCGTGGCCTTCGACTGGCCGAGCGACAACCAGACACTCAACTATCTGGAAGACCGATCGGATGCCGCGGCTGTCGCGAGTGAGCTCGTGACGAAGGGCATCCGGCTCCTGAAGCAGAGCCAGCAGTCCGGCTGTGAAACCAATGTGCATCTGCTGGGTCATTCAACCGGCTGTTACGTGATCATGGATGCCTTTGCACAGTCGGACAAGCATGGCGATCTCTTCAAGGCGGACTGGCGCATCGGTCAGGCGGCCTTCATCGGCGGCGATGTCTCCACAAGCAGCCTGTCGCTTGCCAGCGACTGGAACCAGCCGATGTTCCGTCGGATCATGCGGCTCACCAACTACTCGAACCCATTCGATTCGGTCCTTGCCGTCTCAAACGCGAAAAGACTTGGCGTTGCCCCACGTGTCGGTCGCGTTGGGCTTCCTGCGGACGTCAATACCAAAGCGGTGGACGTCAACTGCGGTGAATATTTCAAGACGATTGACCCCGCCTCGCAGCCGCAGATCGGTTCTTGGACCCACTCGTGGCACATCGGCAATCGGGTCTTTGCCCGCGACCTTGCCATGACGCTGGAGGGTGCGATCGATCGCCTTGCCATTCCGACGCGCCGTGAAGAAGGAGGAAAGCTGATTTTGCAGGATCGGCCGCGACCGGCATTTCAGGATGCCTGGAACGTCAAGGCGGACGCACAGGATGCGCGAGCGCGAATCTAGCGGTTCTGGTTGTCCGAAAAAAGAAAGGCCGGCGCGATGGCCGGCCCTCCCTATCAGAAGTAGCTTTGCAGGGGGCGAACTTCGAGGTTGCCGGCCCGCAGCGCCTTGATGGCTTGGGCGGCTGCCTCGGCGCCGGCCATCGTGGTGTAGTAAGGGACCTTCTGCATCAGCGTCGCGCGACGAAGCGACTTGGAGTCCGAGATCGCCTTGTTGCCGTCGGTCGTGTTGATCACGAGCTGAACCTGGCGGTTACGGATCGCGTCCTCGATATGCGGACGACCTTCCAGGACCTTATTGATCTTCGTTGCCGTGATACCGTTTTCGGCGAGGAAGCGCTGCGTGCCGCCGGTTGCCAAAACCTTGAAGCCTTCGCCGACGAGAACGCGGATGGCCGGCAGGACGCGCGGTTTGTCGGCATCACGGACCGAAACGAAGACCGTTCCGTCTCGCGGCAGTTCGACACCGGCACCGAGCTGCGACTTGGCGAAGGCCAGCGCGAAGTCGGTGTCGAGGCCGATGACTTCGCCGGTCGAGCGCATTTCCGGGCCGAGCAGCGTGTCGACGCCGGGGAAGCGGGCGAACGGGAAGACGGCTTCCTTGACGGCGATGTGCTTCAGGTTGCGCGGATCGGGCTTCTCACCATAGGCGGCGAAGAGCGGATCGAGCTTCTCGCCGGCCATGGCGCGGGCGGCGATCTTGGCGATCGGGGCGCCGATGGTCTTGGCGACGAAGGGAACGGTACGCGAGGCGCGCGGGTTCACTTCCAGTACGTAGACGGTGCCGTCCTTGATGGCGAACTGGACGTTCATCAGCCCGACGACGTTGAGCGCCTTGGCCATCGACTTCGCCTGGCGCTCGAGTTCGTCGATCATTTCGGACGAGAGCGTGCGCGGAGGCAGCGAGCAGGCACTATCACCGGAGTGAATGCCGGCTTCCTCGATGTGCTCCATGATGCCAGCAATGAAGGCGTCGTTGCCGTCGGAGAGGCAGTCGACGTCGACTTCGATGGCGTTCGACAGGTAGCTGTCGAAGAGCAGCGGGTTCTTGCCGAGCAGGGTGTTGATCTGGCCGGTCTTGTCGTTCGGGTAGCGCTGCTTGATGTCCTCAGGCACCAGTTCCGGAACGGTGTCGAGCAGGTAGGTCTGCAGCTGGCTCTCGGCGTGGATGATCTGCATGGCGCGGCCGCCGAGGACGTAGGACGGACGCACGACCAACGGGAAGCCGATTTCGGTGGCGACCAGGCGGGCCTGCTCGACGGAGTAGGCGATGCCGTTGTTCGGCTGCGTCAGGTCGAGCTTGATCAGAAGCTTCTGGAAGCGGTCGCGGTCTTCGGCAAGGTCGATCATATCAGGCGCAGTGCCGAGGATCGGGATGCCGTTCTTCTCGAGCGCTTCGGCGAGCTTCAGCGGGGTCTGGCCGCCGAACTGCACGATGACGCCGACGACTTCGCCCTTTTCCTGCTCCGCGCGCAGGATTTCGATCACGTCTTCGGCCGTCAGCGGCTCAAAGTAGAGGCGATCTGACGTGTCGTAGTCCGTCGAGACCGTTTCCGGGTTGCAGTTGATCATGATCGCTTCATAGCCGGCGTCGCGGAGAGCGAAAGCGGCATGGCAGCAGCAATAGTCGAACTCGATGCCCTGGCCGATACGGTTCGGGCCACCGCCGAGGATGACGACCTTCTTGGCGGCGGAGACTTCGGCTTCAGAGCGAAGCTCCCCGACGAAAGGCGTTTCGTAGGTCGAGTACATGTAGGCAGTCGGCGAGGCGAACTCGGCAGCGCAGGTATCGATGCGCTTGAAGACCGGGCGGACGTTCAGGCTGTTGCGCAGTTCGGCGACTTCCTTCGGGCGCTTGCCCGTCAGCGTGGCGAGGCGGGCGTCGGAGAAGCCCATGGCCTTCAGCGTGCGCAGGTTCGTGGCATCTGCAGGCAGGCCATGCTCGCGGATGCGGGCTTCCATGTCGACGATCGCCTTGAACTGGGCGATGAACCACGGGTCGATCTTGCAGCCTTCGTGGACTTCTTCCGGGCTCATGCCCTGACGCAGCGCCTGGGCAACCATGCGCAGGCGATCCGGGGTCGGCGTGCCGATTGCAGCGCGGATGGCGTTCTGGCTGGATTCGCCTTCCTCGACACCGGGGATTTCGATTTCGTCGAGGCCGGTGAGGCCGGTTTCGAGGCCACGCAGCGCCTTCTGCAGCGATTCCGCGAAGGTGCGGCCGATCGCCATGACTTCACCGACCGACTTCATGGCGGTGGTCAGGACCGGCGAGGCGCCCGGGAACTTCTCGAATGCGAAGCGCGGGATCTTGGTGACGACGTAGTCGATCGACGGTTCGAACGAAGCAGGCGTTGCGCCGCCGGTGATGTCGTTGTCGAGTTCGTCGAGCGTGTAACCGACGGCGAGCTTGGCGGCGACCTTGGCGATCGGGAAGCCGGTGGCCTTCGATGCCAGCGCCGACGAGCGCGAGACGCGCGGGTTCATCTCGATGACGACGAGGCGGCCGTCCTTCGGGTTGACGGCGAACTGAACGTTCGAGCCGCCGGTCTCGACGCCGATCTCGCGCAGAACCGCGATCGAGGCGTTACGCATCATCTGGTATTCCTTGTCGGTCAGCGTCAGTGCCGGCGCGACAGTGATGGAATCGCCCGTGTGGACGCCCATCGGATCGATGTTTTCGATCGAGCAGATGATGATGCAGTTGTCCGCCTTGTCGCGGACGACTTCCATTTCATATTCCTTCCAGCCGAGAACCGATTCCTCGATCAGGACTTCGGTCGTCGGCGAGGCGTCGAGGCCGCCGCCGATGATCTCGAAGAACTCCGAGCGGTTATAGGCAATGCCGCCGCCGGTGCCGCCCATGGTGAAGGAGGGGCGGATGATGGCGGGCAGGCCGACGACGTCGATCGCCTGGGCGGCAATCGCCATGGCGTGGCTGATATAGCGCTGCTTGCGGTCGGTCTCGCCGAGGTTCCACTGGTTTTCCAGTTCGTCGAGCGCCTTGTCGAGCTCCTTTGCCTGATCTGGGCCGGAGAGGCTTTCCTTCAGCTTGTTGCGCTCGGCTTCATGCGTCTTGCGGTCGGCATCCTTGATGTCGGTGGCGTTGGCGAGCATCGAGCGCGGGGTTTCGAGGCCGATCTTTTCCATCGCCTCGCGGAAGAGGGCGCGGTCCTCGGCCTTGTCGATGGCGGCGGGCTTGGCGCCGATCATCTCGACATTGTAGCGATCGAGCACACCCATGCGCTTCAGGGAGAGCGCGGTGTTCAGTGCCGTCTGACCGCCCATGGTCGGCAGCAGCGCGTCGGGGCGTTCCTTGGCGATGATCTTGGCGACGACTTCGGGGGTGATCGGCTCGACGTAGGTCGCGTCGGCCAGACCCGGGTCGGTCATGATCGTGGCCGGGTTGGAGTTGACGAGGATGACGCGGTAGCCTTCCTCCTTCAGCGCCTTGCAGGCCTGGGTGCCGGAGTAGTCGAATTCGCAAGCCTGGCCAATGACGATCGGTCCTGCGCCGATGATGAGGATCGATTTGAGGTCTTGGCGCTTCGGCATGGGCGTTTTCCGTTTCCTAGCTGCGCAGAAAGCCGGCCAGGGTGGGAGGCACCGGCCGGGTCGCGCATATGATGGTCTTTTCAGGCTAGAAGCGGCTTATAGGCAAATGTATTTGTAAACGGAACCCCATAAATTACGGAATCGACAGGAATTGGCGGCTCTTGCCGGAGCCTAGCGGATGCCCGGCACCACGAGCGCCCTGATCTCGCCTTTTCGAGCAGGGTTGGAGATGACTTCGACGGCCTCCTCGAGGCCGATTTGACGGGAGATCAGCGGTTCGACCTTGATGGTGCCTGACGCAATGAGATCGGCGGCCCGCCGGTGCGTGAAGGGATTGATAAACGAGCTTGTGAGCTTGATCTCGCGAAAGAGGAGATCGAACGGCTCGATCGCGACCTTCACACCCTGCGGCATGACGCCGAGGATCACAACCGTGCCGCCGCGACGTGCGAGGCTTGCTGCCTGCTCGATCGTCTCGGCAACGCCGGCGCATTCGATCACGACGTCTGCGCCGCCGGGCAGCACGCCGTCCGTCGCCGTCAGGTGCGCGACGACCTCACGCGTCGAAGGGTCTACGCTGGCGGTCGCTCCAAGCTCCTCGGCGAGCCGACGCTTCTCCTCGCTGCGGGTCACGAGGACGACATTGGTTGCTCCCGCCAGCCGGGCCAACTGAACGACCAGCAATCCGATCACACCGCCGCCAAGCACGACGACGGAAGAGCCGGTGCGGATTTCGGCGAGGTCGACTCCGTGGATGCAGCATGCAAGCGGCTCGCAAAAGGCGCCGTGGAGGGGAGGCAGTGCATCGGGCAACTCGAAGGCCTGCTGCTGCGGTATGCAAACATACTCCGCAAAACCGCCGTCGCGATGGATGCCGATCGCCTGCAATTTGCGGCACAGATTGACGCGGCCGCGCTGGCATTCGGGGCAGCGGCCGCAGGCAATGTTGGGATCGCCGGTGACGCGCATGCCTTCGCGAAAGCCGCTGACACTGCCGCCTATTTTTTCGATGATCCCGGTGAACTCGTGGCCGAGCGTGACTGGTGGATTGGAAGGAAACTCTCCCTTGAACAGATGGCGATCGGTCCCGCAGATGCCGCAGGCCTCCACGCGGACAAGCAATTCGCCTTGAGCCGGTTCTGGCAGGTCCATCTCGCACAGAACCAGCTTCCCGGGCGCTTCGAGCCGCACCGCCTTCATCGCCTGTCTCCTCCTCAGCCTTCGTTGTGCAAGGAGGCCCGATTGTCGGTGTGTCGTCAAGGAGCGATGTCCTGGAAGTGCTCCTTGGCTTCCATGCAAAAATGTTCGTCCGGTCGACGTTTTTAATAGTACTGGTTCGTGAAAATTAATACTTAGTGTGCTTTCTATTTGGCATTGCAGACCAAAAGGCGGTTTGCTTGCGGGCATCCAGAATCACAATGGCTGATCGTGACAAAGCACTTGCAAATCTGAGAGCTTGGACCTTCGAGTTGCTGCCGCATGTCCGCCACCGACTAATGGCGGACGGTTGGCTCTATCTGGTGGTTCTGTTCTACTTCGTACTTGGTGTCCTGTTGCTGGTCGCTTACGGTCACGTCGAGATGATGTCCTTCGGGCTGTATTTCGACCAATGGACCTACCTGTTTCTGTTTTTAATGCCGCTCATAGCCGGCATTTTTGACTACGCACGGATCTTGCTTCGCTTTGGGGCGAAAAGATCGCTGGCGACACGAAGAGTGTTCTCACCCCATCGGTTAGCTCATCTTCTTTCAGGCATGGCGTTGCTGATGGCGCTGATGGTCTTTCAGGGCACGTTCACAACAATCAAGAATTTGTTGCCGGTTATTCGAGGCGGCTTTCTCTACGACCAATGGCTTGCAAAGACGGATGCACTGCTATCCTTTGGCCCAGACCCCTGGAAGATCCTACTGTCGATTGCCGGGCACGATGCGATCGTCAAACTCGTGGATTGGAATTACAGCGTATTGTGGTTCGCGGTTTGCTTCGGAACGCTGTTCTACGTAGCAACCTCGCCGCGAGCGGCTCCGGTACGCGTCCGCTATATTGGCATGTTCATGCTGGTCTGGGTGGTCTGCGGAAACATTCTCGCGGGTCTTTTCATGTCCGCCGGGCCAGTGTTCTACGGGGCAGTGACCGGCGACACCCAGCGCTTTGCGGAACTATTGAGCTTCCTGGCATCGCCTGACGGCCCCACGACCACCAGCATGGTTCAAAGCTACCTTTGGTCTCTTCATACGCACCATACACCGGGGCTCGGCTCCGGCATCTCAGCGTTTCCCAGCGTGCACGTGGGATTGGTTGCGCTGAATGCATTTTTCGCGGCGGAGATTTCGCGCCGTCTGGGTATCATCGCCTTCTGTTACACCGCGTTCGTCATGGCCAGCTCCGTCTATCTGGGCTGGCACTACGCGGTGGATGGCTATGCGTCACTACTCGTCGTGGGCACCAGCCACTTTGCGCTTAAACGGATGTTGGAACGCGACCGCGGACCAGTCGCGGACGCCCCTGAGGCAGCGGTCGCAATCGCCTGACTACGCGCAGACACAAAATCTAGCAAACGATTGACCTGCCGTTTTCGGCAAGGCTGCCGCCCCGAGATAGCTGGAATTTCCTGATCGCCGAGATATATAGATAACGACCGAAGGTTTAGTCCGGGAGAACCATTATGGAATGGAAAGGCCGGCGCCAGTCCGACAATATCGAAGATCGCCGTGGCGATCCTTCCATGGGCGGATTGGGCAGAGGAGGGGGCTTCAGTTTTCCGTCGGGCGGCGGCATGGGCCGGCGCGGCGGCGGCTTGAGCATCGGCACCATCATATTCCTGGTCGTCATCTATCTTGTCCTGAAGGCCATGGGTATCGACCTGCTACAGATCATGGACGGCGGCACGACGACGGGCGGCCCAGGCTATGAGCAGAGCGAGTCCGGCGGTCAGACGCCCGCCAACGATGAAATGACCGCCTTCGTTCGCACCGTCCTTGCCGAGACCGAGGACACTTGGAACGGGATCTTCCAGTCTCAGGGCCGTCAGTACGAGGAGCCTCGGCTCGTCCTCTTTTCCGGGCAGACGCAGTCAGCGTGCGGTTTTGCCTCGGCAGCGACCGGGCCGTTCTATTGCCCGAGCGATCACAAGGTCTATCTCGACACTGCCTTCTTCAACCAACTGAGCCGCCAATTCGGCGCCTCCGGCGATTTTGCAGAGGCCTACGTGGTTGCCCACGAGGTCGGCCATCATGTTCAGAATCTGCTCGGCATCCTGCCTAAGTTCAATGAGGCACGCCAGCGGATGAGCGAGACGGAAGCGAACAAGTTGTCGGTCCGTGTAGAGCTGCAGGCAGATTGCTTCGCTGGCATATGGGGCAAGTTCACCGAGCAGAAGGGTATCCTCGAAGCCGGCGACCTCGAGGAGGCGTTGAACGCCGCGCAGAAGATCGGCGACGACACGCTGCAGAAGCGCAGCCAGGGCTACGTGGTGCCGGAGAGTTTCAACCACGGCACGTCCGAGCAGCGGGCGCGGTGGTTCAAACGCGGCTTCGACAGTGGGCAGTTGTCCGCCTGCGATACGTTCTCAGGGCCCGTATGAGGTTCGGCAGCCTCTCCCGCGGGGCGAGGCTGGACCAGATCACTTTTCACTGTCCATGTGCTTGAGTTGGGCTTCGGGATAGCGGGCGCCGGCTGCAGCATCCTTGGGGACGGCTCGTTCGATGGTAGCCATGTCTTCTGCGGACAATTGCACAGCGCGTGAGCCGAGTGCCTCCGTCAGCCGGTCGCGTCGCCGTGCACCTATCAGAGCCACGATGTCCTGCCCTTGAGCGGACACCCAGGCGATGGCGATCTGCGCCACCGATACCTGCTTCGCCTGCGCGATCTTGCGCAACTCCTCCACGAGCGCGAGGTTCTGATCGATATTGCCGTCCTGGAAGCGCGGGCTCATGCCGCGGAAATCGCCGGTGCCGCTTCCCTGTCCCTTCTGCCAATGGCCGCTGATCAGGCCGCGTGAGAGAACGCCGTAGGCGGTAATGGCAATGCCGAGTTCGCGGCAGGTCGGCAGTATTTGGTCCTCTATGCCGCGTGAGATCAACGAATACTCGATCTGCAGGTCGCAGATCGAATGGGTGCTCGCCGCCCGGCGAATGCTGTCCGCGCCGACTTCGGACAGGCCGACATGCCTTATATAACCAGCCTTGATCATGTCGCCGATCGTGCCGACCGTCTCCTCGATCGGAACATTGGGATCCAGGCGCGCAGGGCGGTAAACATCGATGTAGTCGACGCCGAGGCGTTTCAGCGTATAGGCAAGGAAGTTCTTGATCGCCGCCGGGCGGGAGTCGTAACCGCTCCAGTTGCCGACCGGATCGCGTAGCGCTCCGAATTTGACGCTGATGACGACCTCATCCCGCTTACGGTCGTTCAGCGCTTCGCCTATCAACATTTCGTTATGGCCCATGCCATAGAAATCGCCGGTATCAAGCAGATTGATGCCGACGTCGAGAGCCGCGTGGATCGTTGCGATGCTTTCGCTGCGGTCGGATGGCCCGTACATGCCGGACATGCCCATGCAGCCGAGTCCGATCGCCGACACCATGGGACCGGTTTTTCCCAATCGATGCATCTCCATTTCTGTCTCCATGCATGTGTTGATGTTCGGACGAGTTTTAGCGCGCCGGCCTTCGTGCGATAATCCATGCAAATGTGAACGGGCTGTACGGGAAAATGCACGATGGAAGACCTTCCCCTCAATGATGTGGATGCCTTCACAGCCATTGCAAGGGAGCGCAGCTTTCGCGCGGCGGCGCGCAAGCGTGGCGTTTCGGCTTCGTCGCTCAGCGACTCGCTGCGCCGCCTCGAGGAGCGCGTCGGCGTTCGCCTGCTCAATCGAACGACGCGCAGTGTCACACCGACGGAGGCGGGAGAACGGTTGCTCGAGCGGCTTGCACCCGCTCTAGGGGAAGTTTCCCAGGCACTCCAGCAGCTCGACACATTTCGCGACAACCCGAGCGGGACGTTGCGGCTCAACGTGCCGATGATCGCCGTACGGCTGTTTCTGCCCGATCTCGCCAATCGCTTTTTGAGGCGTTATCCGCAGATCTCGCTTGAGATCGTCGGCGAAGACTCTTTCGTCGATGTGCTTGCCGCCGGCTATGACGCCGGCATTCGCTATGACGAGCGTCTCGAGCGGGACATGATTGCTGTGCCAATTGGGCCGCGCAGGCAGAGATATGTCACGGCCGCCGCGCCGGATTATCTGGCGCGGCGTGGTGTGCCCAAGCACCCGCGCGATCTGCTTGAGCACGATTGCGTCCGGCACCGCTTCCTCAGCGGAACCGCTTTGCCATGGGAGTTCGAGCGCGGCGAAGAAACCTTGATGATTACGCCGAAGGGGCCGATTGTCGCCAATGCAATCGATATGGAAGTTTCTGCCGCCGTTGCGGGGCTTGGGATCATACGCACATTCGAGGAGGTCGTCTCCCCGGCCGTCGAAACGGGTGCGCTCGTGCCTGTTCTCGAAGAATGGGTGAGTGAATTTTCCGGGCCATTTCTCTACTATGCCGGTCGTAAGCATTTGCCACCCTCGCTTCGCGCTTTTGTCGACTTCGTCAAAGGCGAACGGGTCAAAGGCGGCTAGAATCTGCCTTTGTTCCGCTTCTCCATCAACAGAAGTCGTGCGCCTATCAAAAGATTTGAAATGTTCACGGATTGTTTCGCTAATATGCGTGAGCTATGTAACATGATCGGCGACGAGTTCGTCTTTTCCAGAAAACAACCTACTGTAGAGATCTCTGATGCTCGATCCGAAATTCGTTCGTCGTGGCCTCTTCCTCGTCTTCATGATCCTGTTTCTCGACGTGATCGGGATCGCGATCATCATGCCGGTACTGCCGGCGTATTTGGAGCAATTGACGGGTGGCTCGGTAAGCGACGCAGCCCTCGACGGCGGGTGGCTGCTCGTCGTTTATGCGGGCATGCAATTCCTGTTTGCGCCATTTCTCGGCAATCTCAGCGATCGTTTCGGGCGACGTCCGATCCTGCTGCTGTCGGTGCTGACTTTTGCTATCGACAATTTCATCTGTGCGGTGGCAACCAGCTTCTGGATGCTGTTCGTGGGCCGGGCGCTGGCCGGCCTTAGCGGCGGCAGTTTTGCGACCTGTTCCGCCTACATTGCCGATATCAGCAACGATGAAAATCGCGCCAAGAATTTCGGGCTGATCGGTATTGCCTTCGGCGTCGGTTTCACGATCGGACCGGTCATTGGCGGCGTCCTCGGCGAATTCGGACCCCGGGTGCCGTTCCTCGGAGCCGCGGCGCTCTCATTCGCAAATTTCGTTGCGGCCTACTTCCTGTTGCCCGAGACCTTGGACGCTAGGCACCGTCGGGCCTTCGAATGGAAACGCGCCAATCCACTCGGCACGCTGAAGCAGATGCGGAGCTATCCGGGCATCGGCCCGATCTGTGCCGTCATGTTCCTCTTCTGGCTGGCGCATGCCGTCTATCCGGCCGTCTGGTCCTTCGTATCGACCTATCGCTACGGTTGGAGCGAGGGGCAGATCGGCCTATCACTCGGCATCTATGGGATCGGTGCGGCCTTCGTCATGGCTGTCATTTTGCCGAGGATTGTGCCGGTACTTGGCGAGTGGAAGACGGCTGTGCTTGGCTTATCCTTTTCCGTTGTCGGCCTGACCGGCTACGCCTTCGCGTGGGAGGGCTGGATGGTCTATACTGTTATCGTGCTGACCGTGATGGAGAACGTCGCCGATCCGCCGCTCAGAAGTATTGCTGCAGCCAAGGTGCCGCCGTCGGCTCAGGGAGAGTTGCAGGGGGCGCTGACCAGCCTCAGCAGCATCACGACAATTGTCGGGCCACTGATCTTTACCCAGCTGTTCGGCTACTTCACGCGGCCAGAGGCCCCGGTGCGCTTCGCCGGAGCTCCATATCTGCTCGCGGCCGTCATCATCCTGATTGCAGCCCTCGTGTTTCTAGCGAGGGTGCGCACGATCAAAGCCGCCGAGGTCGTGGAACAGCCAGCGGAGTGAGCCATCAGAATTCGTGATGCGATGATGAATTTTTCATCATTTGCACAGTTTTGCGTAGTTCTTTGCCGGGCTTTGAACTAAGCCCTGTTGATTACTTTGCCGCAAGTTGCGGCCATCACCAATTCAATCACAGGAACAGTGTCATGGACACGCCGATCGACGCGCGCAAGCTTGCGCCGAAAACCGATAACCATTGGGCTGCGCATTTCCGCGCGACGCTGGCGCTCGGCATCCCGCTGATCGGCGCGCAGCTTGCCCAGCTTGGCATCAACACGACCGATGTGATGATCGTCGGCCGTCTCGGTGCGGAGAATCTGGCTGCGATGGTATTGTCGGCACAGTTCCTTTTCACGATCCTCGTCTTTGGGTCGGGCTTTGCCATTGCTGTCATACCGATGGTCGCACAAGCCTACGGCAAGGGCGACGTCGTCAGCGTGCGCCGCTCGCTGCGCATGGGTCTATGGGTCGTGCTGGCCTATTGGGTGATCATGCTGCCGGCATTCTTCAACTCTGAGCGGATATTGCTCGCCGCCGGGCAGAAGCCGGACGTGGCGGCACTGGCGCATGGCTACATCCTGATCGGCCAGTTCGGCGTGCTGCCTGGCCTGCTCTATAACGTCATGCGGGCGCTGGTGAGCGCGATCGGGCGTGCGGCCGTCATTCTGAACGTGACGATCGCAATGCTCGTGCTGAACGCCTTCTTTGCCTATGCGCTGGTGCTCGGCCATTTCGGCTTTCCGGCGATGGGCCTGGAGGGCGCGGCGATCGTGTCAGTGGTCGTGCAGATTGCCGGCTTCCTGTTCATCGTTGGCTATGTCCAGAGCAGGGCGGAGACGCGACGCTACGAAATTTTCGTGCGCTTCTGGCGTCCGGACTGGAAGGCATTCTGGGAGGTTGTCCGTCTCGGTCTGCCGATCAGCGTGACGATCCTGGCCGAGGTGAGCCTCTTTACCGTGGCGTCGCTGCTGATGGGGCATATCGGAACGATCGAGCTTGCCGCTCACGGCATCGCGCTGCAATGGGCCTCGATCGCCTTCATGATCCCGCTCGGCTTGTCGCAGGCGGCAACCGTTCGGGTTGGTGTAGCGCATGGGCAGGGTGATTACACTGCAGTCGTGCGGGCCTCGATCGCTGTCGTCGTCATCGCCTGTGTGATTGCTGTCGCCGGTAGCATTGTGTTTGCTGCCGTTCCTGAATTCCTGGGAAGCTGGTTCCTCGATACCAAATTACCGGAGGCGCCGCAGGTGCTTGCCTATGCCGGGCCGCTGATCGTCGTGGCGGGTCTGTTTCAGTTGGTCGATGGCCTGCAGGCAATCGCCAATGGATTGTTGCGTGGTCTGAAGGATGCGCGCGTGCCGATGATTCTGGCGCTGATTGCCTATTGGCCGATCGGGTTCTTCCTCGCCTGGGCCTTTGCGTTCCCGCTTGGCTTTGGTGGTATCGGCATCTGGTTCGGCTTCCTGGTCGGGCTTGCGGCGGCAGCCGTGATGCTTTGCGGACGCTTCTACCTGCTTCTCCGTCGCGAGAAGGATATGGCCGGCGTCTAGCCGGCCAATTCGGAATCAAGCCGCCACCGGCTTGTAGTTGGCAATGTCGGCGCGAATGCCGAGCCGCTGAAACAGCGCCTGCGGATCGAAGTTTCGGGCGCGATGGGCGGCTTGCACCGCAGCCTTCACCCGTTCGATCACCTCGGCGCTTTCCCATTGGGCAATCGTCACGAAATTGAATTCGCCCGGGCCGGAAACCTGTTCCAGCACCTGATGGCTGATAAAACCGTCCTGCGCCCGCAAAACCTCGTGCGTCTTCAGCACGTTCATCAGAAACTCCTCGCGCGCAGCCTCCGGAACCGCAAACTTGTCGATCCGGTAAAACTCTCCATTCATCCTCATCTCCTTTGCTTTGGATGTCACCAACGCGGGTGTAATTCCTCAAGTTAAGTTGAGGTCAATAGGCCGAAACAACAATGTCCACTGGCGAGCATGGGCGAATGGACGACATCGGGGCTGACGCTGCGGTTAGGCGGTGAACCCGTAAGCCCGAAATGATCATGGGCGGTCGTGAGGACCCGATCCGCTTGTGCGTGCAGGCCGGAGAGCGGTGCCTTCGGAGTGATCTGGTCAACGAAGCGGCATCGGATTGTAGCCAACCTCATTTCTGCGTAGCATCGGCCAAGCCGTATTTCAGCAACTTGGGGGAGAGCTGCAGCATGGCGAAGCTCGTATTTGCTTTGAACCAGTCCCTTGATGGTTACGTCGACCATACGGAATTTTCGCCTGATCCCGCGCTCTTTCGTCATTTCATTGATGACGTTCGCGGCCTTGCCGGCAGTGTGTACGGTCGTCGCATGTATGAGGTGATGCGGTACTGGGACGACGACCGTTCCGAGTGGGACGACGCGAAGCGCGACTATGCAGCGGCATGGCGGCGCCAACCGAAATGGGTCGTGTCGCGCTCGTTGCAATCAGTAGGGCCGAACGCCACCCTTGTCGTGGATAACGTCGAGACGACGATACGCGGGCTGAAAACGCGACTGGATGGGGACATTGAAGTTTCCGGGCCTGAGTTGGCGCGAAGTCTGACCGATCTCGGTCTGGTCGATGAGTATCGGCTGTACCTCCATCCCGTCGTGCTTGGTCGCGGCAAACCGCTTTTTGCAGGCCCGCGGCCGCCGCTGCGCCTGGTCGCGAGCGATCGAATCGGCGCAGACGTGATCAGGTTGACATATGTTCCAGCATAGGCGCGCCACCAACCCGACGGCCTGCTCGCCTCGAGCCCCCAGTGGCCTACAGCCTAGTAGTTATACATCGACATCGGATCATTGACGCAGGCGTAGTCCAGCAGACACTGTTTCCCGCTGCCGTCACGCAAACTTGCCGTACTCAGCTTGTCGCCAGGCCCACACTGCGCCGGCGGATAGCGAAAGTTGCGGCCGCCGAAGCCGAGACGGACATAGACCTTTTTGGACTGGCGTATGATCTGCGCGAGCTGCGCGCAGCTGTAATCTTTTGCATCGACCTTCACAGGCCCGGCGGCAAGAGATACCGTCGGGAGCAAGCACGCAACTGCTAGTATCAAGCACCTCATGGCTGCCTCCCTCACTGAAATGCAGTAAATCAGCAGTTGCGGCACCTTTCAAACGGATATCGCGTGGCTGCGGTCGCAGCTGCGCGTAATAGCTGCAAAAAATAAAAAAGCCCGCCGGAGCGGGCTTTAGAATTGCAGGAATGCGTCTCAGCGCTCTGCGAGGGCTTCCTCGCCCTTCTTCGCGCGCACCAGATTGATAAAGCGACGGAAGAGGTAGTGGCTGTCCTGCGGGCCGGGGGAAGCCTCCGGGTGGTGCTGAACCGAGAAGATCGCCTTGCCGGCGACGCGCAGGCCGCAGTTGGTGCCGTCGAAGAGGGAAACGTGAGTCTCTTCAACGCCATCGGGCAGAGACTTCGTGTCGACCGCGAAGCCGTGGTTCATCGAGACGATCTCGACCTTGCCCGTGGTGTGGTCCTTGACCGGATGGTTGGCGCCGTGGTGGCCCTGGTGCATCTTTTCGGTCTTGGCGCCGAGCGCGAGTCCCAGCATCTGATGGCCGAGGCAGATGCCGAAAACCGGAATGTCGGTCTTGATCAGTTTCTGGATGACGGGAACGGCGTATTCGCCCGTTGCGGCCGGGTCGCCCGGGCCGTTCGACAGGAAGATGCCGTCGGGCTGCATGGCGAGAACTTCCTCGGCGCTCGTAGTCGCCGGCATGACGGTGACCTTGCAGTCAAGGCCGGCAAAGAGGCGCAGGATGTTGCGCTTTACGCCGTAGTCGAGGCAGACGACGTGGTACTTGGCGTCTTCGGCCCTCAGCTCTCCGTAGCCTTCGTTCCAGATCCACGGGGTCTGCGCCCACTGCGACGACTGGCCCGACGAAGCGATCTTGGCGAGGTCGAGGCCTTCGAGGCCGCTCCAGGCCTTGGCTTCCGCCTTCAGCGTCTCGACGTCGAAGACGCCGTTCGGATCATGGGCGATGACCGCGTTCGGGGAACCATTTTCACGGATCCAGGCGGTCAGCGCACGCGTGTCGATGCCGCAGAGGCCGATGATGCCGCGAGCCTTCAACCAGGCGTCGAGGTGCTTGACGGCGCGGTAGTTGGACGGATCGGTGATG
Source organism: Rhizobium sp. BK661 (assembly GCF_024808825.1). Lineage (NCBI taxonomy): Bacteria > Pseudomonadati > Pseudomonadota > Alphaproteobacteria > Hyphomicrobiales > Rhizobiaceae > Rhizobium > Rhizobium sp. BK661. The sequence goes on from NZ_JANTYT010000007.1 coordinate 177,038, forward strand.
TCGGCCTTGAAGATGACGCCGACCGCGCCGTGGCGTGCCGCCGGCGTCAGGTCTTCGATGTCTTCGTCGTTGGTGCCGATGTTGCCGATGTGCGGGAAGGTGAAGGTGACAATCTGGCCGAGATAGGAAGGGTCGGTCAGGATCTCCTCGTAGCCGGTCAGCGCCGTGTTGAAGACCACCTCGGCCTGGACCTTGCCGGTCGCGCCGATGCCCTTGCCTTCAATGACGGTTCCGTCTGCGAGAACGAGCAGGGCGGTCGGCTTTTCGGTTGTCCAGGGTGCTGTCGCGGTCATCTTCATCCCGTTTCCGGCGGCCACACGTCCTTGGGCAACGTTGGCCGGCCATTTGGTTCGCAAGCATACGCACGCGGCAAGGCGCGCGCTCTCAGGCCTGATCACGAATTTTGGTGCAGGTGGCGGTAAATAGCCACGCTATTGCGCGAGGTCAATCTTTGTACCGCACATTCTGCCGGTTTTCTCGCGCTTTCTGCCGTCGTTTTCCGCAATTTATTTGATCCCATGCATTCGCGTGGTTTATGAAGCGGCAACCAAACAGGAGTGATTATGATGTTGCGCGATCAACTCGCCGCCGCCCTCAAGGATGCCATGAAGTCCAAGAACGCCGAGCGTCTCTCGACGGTTCGCCTGATTCAGGCCGGGATCAAGGACCGTGACATCGCCAATCGCGGCGCAGGCAAGGAAGAGGCCAGCGACGACGAGATTCTGCAGATCCTTGCCAAGATGGTGAAGCAGCGCGACGAATCGGCGAAGATCTACGAAGAGAACGCCCGGCCGGAGCTGGCTGCCAAGGAGCGCGCCGAGATCACCGTGCTGCAGGACTTCCTGCCGAAACAGCTCTCCGACGCGGAAGTCCGCAGCAATATTGCGGCGATCATCGCCGAGACCGGTGCTGCCGGGCCGAAGGACATGGGCAAGGTGATGGCGGTGCTCAAGGAGCGCTATGCCGGCCAGATGGATTTCTCCAAGGCCTCCGGCGCGGTCAAGGAGCAGCTGAACTGATCAGCGCAGGCTCGCCGTCTTCCCGGCGGCGGGCCCAAGCACCGCCTCCGCGGCAGCGTCGACAACGGCGAACTTGGCTGCTTGGTAGCCCCAATATTCCATGACAAAACCCTGCGAGAGCCAGGTATCGCCTTTGTAGGGCGGCTGAGTCCAGCCGACGCTTCCCATTTCCGAGGCCTGCGTCAGCAGGCGCTTCAGATGCGTGTTGGAGATCATGAACTGGTCACGGATGTCCTTTAGCGACAATCGCCCGATGTCGACCCGATCCGACCTGCGATCGAAGGTGTCGATGCGGCTCATGAGGTAGTCCATGATCAGGCCACCGGAATTGGCCCAGTTGAACAAATTGTATGTTGCGCCGGGATCGCGCACGGCGTCGCTATCGATGATCGCCTTGGAAATCAGCGGCTGCATCTTGGCGAAGGCAGACGGATCGGCGTTGATCCGGTCCAGCCGATTGCCGCCGTCCAGACTATCAAGAATGAAAAGGTGGGTGGCGAGCCATCGGAAGAAGTGTTCGTGGGCGGTCTCGGTCGGCTCCAACAGGCGCGTGCGCTTGTCGCTTGCGCTCTCGACAGGGCGAAGAAACCGGTAGGCGAGCATTTCCTGGATGAAAGCAGCGGCGGTATTGCGGCTTGCAATCCTGTTCGCCACAACGAAGGCGATGAAACGGCCCGAATAGAGGCCTAGCTTCGGTTCGCCGGGATAGCCGAAATGAAGGGCGAAACCGGCATGGGCCATCAGCCAGCGCTGTTGAGCGGCGAAGATCGAAGCGATACGCGGGCTTTCGCGATAGATCGCCAGCATTTCGCGGGCGCAATGCAATACGGCCACAAAGAAGGCATCGCTTTCTAAAAAATCTTCAACTCTATGTGGCATTCGACCATCCCGCTATCTCGCTTCATTGGGCATCGTGCGATAACTGTCAATGCCTTCTGCGGCCGCTGGTGGCGACGAAAATATCAAAAAATGAAACCTAGGGGCGAAATTAAAGAAGGCAGGAGCTGGGGGTGCTCCTGCCTTCTTGCTCTTTGCTTCCGGTGGCGACGCAGGACCGAGATCCAAGCCAGCGGGTACTCGCAAAGGCACCCTCGCGAGGCGGCGCCGGGGGTAGGGATGGTGCCTCGCTTGGGGATCGCTTTGTTGACCCTGAGGTTATTGCGGCGCGGCAAGTGATTCAAATTACAAAAAAATAATGATTGGCGCCGGAGCCTGCCTCAGGTGTGGCATTTGGGCTAAGGATTGTGACTTCGGTGCAGGAAAACACCGTTCACAGCGGTCCAGAAGCCGTTGTTCTGCCATCGATTTTTGACGATCGGCAAGAAATTCGTCGCTCCCGATGCTGACGTTGCATACACGTAAAAGGCGGGCTCGGCCTGTCAGTGTCGCACCCCATGTCGCAGGGGTGGTAACGCATTTTTGAACGCGCTGATGGGACAATTTCCGATGGCGCGACGATCCTGTGAATAGCGCGTCGTTTGGGCAAATGCCGTGGCATGTGCTGACGAACCTGCTTATATGGACCCCAATCAAGAGGTTCCAATGCGCTTTTCCAACTCCTTTCTCGACGAGATACGCGATCGCGTGCCGATTTCGGACGTAATCGGTCGTCGCGTGAGCTGGGACAAACGCAAGACCAATGTCTCTCGCGGGGACTATTGGGCCTGCTGCCCGTTTCACGGGGAGAAGTCACCGAGCTTTCACTGCGAGGACCGCAAGGGACGCTACCACTGCTTCGGCTGTGGCGTCACCGGCGACCACTTCCGCTTCCTGACCGACCTTGAGGGATTGAGTTTTCCGGAAGCCGTGCAGCAGATCGCTGACATGGCGGGCGTTGCCATGCCGATTGCCGATCCGGTCATGGAGAAGCGCGAGAAGGAGCGTACCTCGCTTCTCGACGTGATGGAACTAGCGACCACGTTCTTCCAGGATCAGTTGCAGACGGCGAATGGCGCGCGGGCGCGCGCCTACCTCCGTGATCGCGGGCTGACGGGACGGACGATCGAGACCTTCCGGCTTGGCTTCGCGCCTGATAGCCGCAATGCCCTGAAGGAGTTTCTGGCAGGAAAGGGTGTTGGCAAGGAGCAGATCGAGGCGTGCGGTCTGGTTGTCCATGGTCCCGATATTCCGGTTTCCTATGATCGCTTCCGCGACCGCATCATGTTTCCGATCCTGTCATCCCGCGAGAAGGTCATCGCCTTCGGCGGACGTGCGATGTCACCGGATGCTCCCGCGAAGTACCTCAATTCCAATGAGACTGAGCTCTTCCACAAGGGCAATGTGCTTTACAATTTCGCGCGCGCCCGCCGTGCGACGCAGGGTGCAAGCGGTGAGGGCACGATCATCGCCGTCGAAGGCTATATGGACGTGATCGCGCTGCATCAGGCCGGTGTGGAGAATGCCGTGGCGCCGCTCGGCACGGCTCTGACCGAGAACCAGCTCGAACTCCTCTGGAAGATGACGCCACAGCCGGTACTTTGCTTCGACGGAGACGGCGCCGGCATTCGCGCCGCCAATCGTGCCGCCGATCTTGCGCTCCCGCACATCAAGCCGGGGCGTACCGTGCGCTTTGCTCTCCTCCCCGACGGCAAGGATCCGGACGATCTCGTCCGCGACGAGGGCCGCGCACCTTTCGATAAGGTCATGAGCCAAGCGAAGCCTCTGGCAGAAATGATCTGGAGCCGTGAGATCAATACCGGGCAGTTCGAGACGCCCGAAGGGAAAGCGGAGCTCGAAGCGCGGTTGAAGCAGCTGGTTGCCGTCATTGCCGATGAAAATGTGCGCCGGCACTACCAACAGGATATGCGCGACCGCCTGAACAGCTTCTTTCAGCCGCAATTCCAGAATCGCGGCAATGAGCGGCGAAGCTTTGATCGCGGCTCCGGCCAATCGCGTGGCCGAGGCAACGAAGGCCCACGTGGTCCGCGGCTTTCCGGAGGCGGCATTTCAGATCGGCTGGCGCGCTCGGGACTGGTGAAGGGCCATCAGGAAACACCGGCGTTGCGCGAGAGCGTGTTGGCTCTGACCGTCATCAATCATCCTGCCTTGATGCAGGACGAATATGATGAGATCGCTTCCATCGATTACGACAACCGCGAACTGCAGCGGCTTTGGTCGGTGATGCTCGGCGCTGCCGCTGCCGTCGCCGGGCCGCACCTGACGCGCGAATACCTGCTGGAGCGTATGGAGGAGCAGGGGTTTGGCGCGCTGCTGCAGGGTCTTGAGCAGCAAATCCGCAACGCCCGGCTTTGGATCGCCACGTCAGAGGCGGCGATGGAGGATGCACGCGAAGGCTACCGGCAGGCGCTCGCCTTCCACAAACGCGCCAAGGCTTTGCGCTTCCAGAAGATCGAACTTGAGCGTGAGATCGCCGCAGCGACCGAGGCCGGCAACGGGGACGTGATCGACCAGCTGATGCGCGCGCTCCAGGAGGTCCATTTCGAAGGGCTTCGCCTCGAGAATCAGGAAGCAATCATTGACGGCTTCGGCGTGCTCTCCGGTCGCGTCAAGGGAGCGGCGAGCCATTGAGGGATCCGAAGGACCGAGAATTTTCCGCTGGCGATGCGTTGTTCGGCGCCGAGCGGTCGCCACTTGCGATTCTCAACCGCGTCTACGGCTATCCCGCCTTTCGTGGCAAGCAGCAGCAAGTGGTCGATCATGTCGTCTCGGGGGGAGATGCCGTCGTTCTTTTCCCGACCGGGGCGGGCAAGTCGCTCTGCTTCCAGATTCCGGCGCTCTGCCGCGAGGGTCTCGGCATTGTCGTTTCGCCGCTAATTGCGCTGATGCGCGATCAAGTGGAAGCGATGAAGCAGATCGGCATCAGGGCGGCGGCGCTGAATTCCACGCTGTCGCGCGAGGAGTTCATCGACGTTCGCCGCGCGATTTCCACGGGCAAGCTCGATCTCCTCTACGTCACACCCGAGCGCATTCTTCTGGATGGATTTCGCGATACGATTGGTAATGCGAGAATTTCGCTTTTCGCTATCGACGAGGCGCACTGTGTTTCCCAATGGGGACATGATTTCCGCCCCGAATATCGCGAGCTCGGCAAGCTTGCGGAACAGTTCCCGGGTGTGCCGCGCATCGCGTTGACGGCCACGGCAGACCCGCATACCCGCGAGGATATCATCGAGCGCCTGGCGCTGAACAATGCCAAGGTCTTCACGACCAGCTTTGACCGGCCGAACATTTCCTATGAGATCGTCGAGCGGGACCAGCCGCGCCAGCAGTTGCTGCGGTTTCTCGCCGGCCACAAGGGCAACAGCGGCATCGTCTATTGCCTGTCGCGCGCCAAGGTCGAGGATACGGCCGAGTGGTTGAACGGCCACGGCATCCGAGCGCTGCCCTACCACGCCGGCATGGACCGGGCACTTCGGGACGCCAACCAGGACGCCTTTCTGAAAGAGGAAGAGCTTTGTCTCGTTGCAACTGTCGCCTTCGGCATGGGGATCGATAAGCCGAACGTTCGCTACGTCGCGCATCTCGACCTGCCGGGCTCGGTCGAGGCCTATTATCAGGAGACCGGTCGCGCCGGGCGTGACGGTCTGCCGTCCGAGGTCTGGATGGCGTACGGCATGGCCGATGTCATCCAGCGGCGGCGGATGATCGACGAGGGTGGAGCGGCCGACGATATCAAACGTGTAGAGCGTTCCAAGCTCAATGCGCTGCTGGCAATTTGCGAGACTGCTTCGTGTCGGCGTCAGGCGATCCTCGCGCATTTCGGCGAGGCGTATGCCGGCAAGTGCAGCGGCTGCGATACCTGCCTGAAGCCGGTTGAAACCTGGGACGGTACCGAGGCCGCGATCAAGGCGCTCGCGGCGATCTATCGCACAGGCGAGCGCTTCGGCACCGGGCATGTGGTCGATGTCCTGCTCGGCAACGTCAACGAGAAGACGGAGCGCTTCGGCCACACGACGATGCCGGTCTTCGGCGCGGGCAACGATCTGCCGGCGCGCACCTGGCAATCGGTCTTCCGGCAATTGCTCGCCATGGGGTTGGTCAGGGTCGATCAGCAGGCCTTCGGGGCCTTGAAGCTGGAGCCGGAGGCCCGCGCCGTGTTCAAGCATGAACGGGTGGTCTTTTTCCGCAAGGATCGCCCGGTTGCCGAACGCCGCTCGAAGCGCGTGGCGCAGGCCGAGCGTCGGTCGGTGCTGGCCGGTGACGACAACGTGCTTTTCGAAGCGCTGCGTGCCGAGCGGACAGCCATTGCCCGTTCGCTCGGCGTTCCGCCTTATGTCGTCTTCCCGGATACGACGCTGATCGCCTTCGCGACGGAGCGACCGCGCACGCATAAGGAAATGCTCAGTGTTTCCGGCGTCGGCCAGTCGAAGCTTGAGCGCTACGGAGACGCGTTTCTGGACGTGATCCTCAGCCACGACAGCTAGGCATTTGACCTCGTGGCGCAACGGTGCCATCTTTCGCAACGGAAATAATGGGATAGCCGCCCAGTTAGTGTGCTCGGTGCGGCTGTTCGGCTTACGTGAACTGACCTCCCAGCATTGCAGAGAACAGCCCACAGTACCCCGACTGACAAAACGGAGAGTGTTGGATGCCAGGCCCGTCGCCATCGCAGCAGCGTTCAGCGCTAGGATCTTTGGTGTTAATTGCTGCCGTGGTCGCCTTTGGCGCCGGCGCTTTTGCGTACACAGCCGGGTGGCTTTCCCCGGGTCGCCTTACCTCCACAAAGCTTGTCAGTGCCTTGGCGCCTCCCGGCGGACCCGCTCTTGGCCATCGGCGAAATCACGCGAAGGGTGTCTGCTTCACTGGCGTATTCGAAGCGAACGGCAATGGTGTCGCGCTGTCGCGGGCGACCGTATTCGCGGCGGGACAATATCCGGTCGTGGGGCGCTTCAACCTGGCGACACCCGACCCGAACGCGGCCGATCCCACCGTTAGGGTGCGCGGGCTCGGCGTGCAGATTTCGACACCAGACGGGGAGGTCTGGCGGATGGCGATGATCGATCCGCCGGTCTTTGCCGTGTCCACGCCGCAGGGATTCTATGAGCTGCTGCAGGCGGCCGGGAGCAAGGATCCCGCGGCAATGAAAACGTTCGTGGGGGCTCATCCGGAGTTCGCCGCGTTCGGCGAATGGGCAACGAAGGCTCCCTGGACTGCCAGCTACGCGGAAGTAACCTTCAACGGCCTCAATGCATTCATTTTCACGGATGGCGCGGGCAATGAGCACGCCGTTCGCTGGTCATTGCGGGCAGACGCGCAAGCGATGCCGATCACGAGCGAGGATTTTGCCAAGCTCGGTCCCAATCACTTGGAGGACGAGATTGCCGAACGCGTCGCGACGTCGCCGCAACGCTGGACGCTCGTGCTGACGGTCGCCGAGCCATCCGATCCGACGTCCGATCCGACAAAGGCCTGGCCGCCGGAGCGACGGACCGTTGAACCCGGTACGCTGGTCGTGCAGAAAATCGAGCCGGAGGCCGACGGCCCATGTCGAGACATCAATTTCGATCCGACCATTCTGCCTGATGGCATCAAGGTTTCCGACGATCCGTTCCCGGCAGCCCGCTCCGCTGCCTATGCCAAATCCTTCGATCTGCGCACCTCGGAAGCAAGCCATTATCCCCGAACAGCAGCGAGCGTAAAGCCATGACGGGCACGAACACGCACTTCAGCACCCTCCAGCGTCTGTTGCATTGGGTGATGGCGATCGGCATCCTGACAATGCTCTTCATCGGTGTCGGGATGGTGTCCACCATCGGGCGGCAATACGTGCCGTTGCTGGTGACACACAAGACGCTGGGCATTGCCATTCTCGTTCTTGCGTTGGTTCGCCTTGTGGTTCGCTTCATATCGGGGGCTCCGGCTTTGCCTGCCGATCTACCGGAGCCGATGAAGCTTGCGGCGTATCTATCTCATGTCGCGTTGTATGCGCTGATGATCGGTATGCCTTTGATCGGCTGGGCCATGATGTCGGCGGCCGGCTACCCCATCGTGCTGTACGGCGGGTTGCGGCTTCCGGCGATCGTGCCGCAGAGCGACAGCCTTCATGCGCTTCTTTGGGGCGCGCATTTCTATCTGGCCTTTGCCTTCTTCGCTCTCGTCTTGATGCACCTTGCGGCGGCGCTCTTTCACGGGCTCGTGCGTCGCGATGGCGTCCTTCAGACGATGCTGCCGGGCAAATAACGGCGGCGTGCGCCAGGAGTCGCCGCGATGTGAGGCTATCAATGAAACATTGAGATCGGGCGAGGTGTGTCTATATGGGCGGGCTGAAAGGATACGGCCATGGCCCAAAATATGTACGACAAGCCTGAATTCTTTGAAGGATACAGCCAGCTTTCGCGCTCGCTCCACGGGCTCGATGGCGCGGCGGAGTGGGAGTCCATCCAGACGGTGCTGCCGGCTTTGTCAGGCAAGCGCGTCGTCGATCTCGGTTGCGGCTTCGGCTGGTTTGCCCGCTACGCTGCGGGGCAGGGTGCAAGAAGCGTCCTCGGCTTTGACATCTCGGAGCGAATGATCGATCGGGCCAAACGGGAGACCGTCGACTCCACCGTTCGTTACGAGATCGCCGACCTCGAAACGCTCGAATTGCCACCGGCATCATTCGATCTCGCTTACAGTTCCTTGGCATTTCACTACATCGAGGATTTCAGCCGCTTGGCCGCCACCATCCACAGCGCGCTTGTGTCGGGTGGCGATTTCGTCTTCACGATCGAGCATCCGATCTATATGGCGCCGGCCAATCCCGGCTGGACGGCGGATCGCGAGGGGCGGCGGATCTGGCCGCTTGATGGCTATTCACGCGAAGGCAAGCGCACAACGGACTGGCTCGCAAAGGGCGTCGTGAAGTATCACCGTACGCTTGGAACCACCCTCAACACCCTGATCGCAAATGGCTTTTCGATCCGCCACGTCGAGGAATGGCGGCCGGGCGACGAGCAGCTTCGCGATCATCCCGAGTGGGCTGAAGAGATGGATAGGCCGATGTTCCTGCTGATCGCTGTGCAACGTTGAGGACGGCAAGACAGGCGCTTGGCTATGTGCTAGTGCAGGGCATCGGGAAACATCACAAGAAGGGCATTCAATGACCTCGCAATTCCTCTCCCACCTCCGCACCGAACTCGCCGCACTGAAGGATGCCGGGCTTTACAAGTCCGAGCGTGTCATCACGTCAAAGCAGGCGGGCGAGATCGCCGTTGCGTCCGGCGAGCGGGTGCTGAACTTCTGCGCCAACAACTATCTCGGGCTCGCCGACAACGAGGAACTTGCCGACGCCGGGAAGAAGGCGCTCGACCGCTATGGCTATGGCATGGCCTCGGTACGCTTCATCTGCGGTACGCAGGAGGAGCACAAGCAGCTCGAGGCGCGTATTTCCTCCTTCCTCGGCATGGAGGACACGATCCTCTATTCCTCCTGTTTCGACGCCAATGGCGGTCTCTTCGAGACACTGCTCGGCGAGGAGGATGCGATCATCTCCGACGCGTTGAACCACGCCTCGATCATCGATGGCGTGCGACTCTCCAAAGCCAAGCGCTTCCGTTATGCCAACAATGACATGAAGGCGTTGGAAGAAGAGCTGAAGAAGGCCGAGGGCAGTCGCTTCAAGCTGATTGCCACCGATGGCGTCTTCTCGATGGACGGCATCATCGCCAACCTGCAGGGCGTCTGCGACCTCGCCGAGAAGTATGGCGCGATGGTCATGGTCGATGATAGCCACGCCGTTGGCTTCGTCGGCAAGCATGGACGTGGCTCTCCAGAGCATTGCGGTGTCGAGGGGCGGATCGACATCATCACCGGCACGCTCGGGAAGGCGCTTGGGGGGGCTTCCGGCGGCTATACCTCGGCAAAGGCCGAAACCATCGACTGGTTGAGGCAGCGGTCGCGACCCTATCTGTTCTCGAACACGCTGGCGCCGGTCATTGCTGCTGCGTCACTGAAGGTCTTCGATCTCATCGAGAACGGCGATGCGCTGCGCGAAAGGTTGGCGGCCAATGCGGCACTGTTCCGCTCCGAAATGACGAAGCTTGGCTTTACGCTGGCTGGTGAGGGGCATCCGATCATTCCTGTCATGCTTGGCGACGCCAAGCTGGCTCAGGATATGGCGGCACTGATGTTGAAGAAGGGCGTCTATGTGATCGGCTTCTCCTTCCCTGTCGTGCCGAAGGGACAGGCGCGCATCCGCACGCAGATGTCGGCCGCACATTCACGCGCGGATGTCGAGCGGACGATCGCGGCATTTGCCGAGGCCGGTCGTGAACTTGGAGTCATTTGAAGGGTTTCGGAGAGTAAGATCATGTCGAATATGATGAAGGCGCTGGTGAAGGCGAAGCCGGAGGTCGGGCTTTGGATGGAGCATGTCCCGGTTCCCGAAGTCGGGCCGAACGACGTGCTGATCAAGGTGAAAAAGTCAGCGATCTGCGGCACGGATGTCCATATCTGGAACTGGGATCAGTGGGCGCAGAAGACCATTCCGGTGCCGATGGTCGTCGGCCACGAATTCTGCGGCGAGATCGCTCAGATCGGCTCTGCGGTAACGAAATATCGTGTGGGCGAGCGCGTCTCCGGCGAGGGACATATCGTCTGCGGCAAGTGCCGCAACTGCCGCGCAGGCAGGGGACATCTCTGCCGCAACACCCTCGGAGTCGGCGTCAACCGTCCCGGTTCCTTCGGAGAGTTCGTCTGTATTCCGGAAGCGAACGTCGTGCCGATCCCGGACGACATTCCGGATGAGATCGCCGCGATCTTCGATCCGTTCGGGAATGCCGTCCACACGGCCCTTTCCTTCGACCTCGTCGGTGAGGATGTCCTGGTTACCGGGGCGGGGCCGATCGGCATCATGGGCGCGCTGGTCGCCAAGCGTTCGGGCGCCCGCAAGGTGGTCATTACAGACATCAATCCGCATCGGCTGGATCTCGCCCGCAAGCTCGGCATCGACTATGTCGTCGACGCATCAAAGGAGAACCTCACCGACGTGATGAAGTCGATCGGAATGACCGAGGGCTTCGATGTCGGCTTGGAGATGTCGGGAGCCGCACCGGCCTTCCGCGACATGATCGACAAGATGAACAATGGTGGCAAGATCGCCATCCTCGGCATTGCGCCCGCCGGCTTCGAGATCGACTGGAACAAAGTCATCTTCAAGATGCTTAACCTGAAGGGCATCTACGGCCGCGAGATGTTCGAGACCTGGTACAAGATGATCGCTTTCGTGCAGGGCGGGCTGGATTTGTCGCCCGTCATCACGCACCGGATCGGAATTGATGACTTCCGGGAGGGGTTCGAGGCGATGCGCTCCGGCAACTCCGGCAAGGTGGTTATGGATTGGAATTGAGGAGGTTCGATGCTCTACGAAGGAAGCTGCCATTGCGGTAAGATCGAATTTGAAGTGGAGGGGGAGTTGACCTCCGCCCTCGACTGCAATTGTTCGCTTTGCCGACGGCGTGGGGGACTGTTGGCCTTCGTGCCGCGCGACAAGTTCACGCTGAAAACGCCGCGCGAGGACCTGTCGACCTATACGTTCAACACGCATACGATCCAACACCGCTTCTGCGGCACGTGCGGCATCGCTCCCTTCGCGGAAGCGCAAATGCCGAATGGCGCCGAGATGGCCTGCATCAACGTCCGCTGCATTCCCGTGGTCGATCTGGCAAGTCTTGAGATTCAACATTGGGATGGGCAGTCTCACTAAGCTTTGGCGTGGCGCAAACAACTAGCGGCGGGCATGACGAATCTTGGGGCAACTTTGCCGTTCAAGAAGAATGTTGGCTGCTCTTGTCTTCTTGCGGTGACATCCTATCTATGCTTGGCAATCGCTTGAGCGGTTCCGGGCCTGTGGATAAGGCTTTTTCCGGGTTTTCTGAGGCTTTTTTTCTGGAAAAGCTTGACGAGAACAAAAAATATGGGAATCACCGTTCGACTTGGAAAGCGGTGAACTGGGTCAAGGGCGGATCGCACAACCATGGCCGGACATTCGATGACTTTTAAGCTCTGTCGTCCGGCGCCGGCAATCGTGGTTAATCAGGCATTAAATCTCATCCCGTTAGGTGAGAGTTGGTGATTCGAGACGGTCGTTTGCGGCGTATCGGCTGCGTGCGGCCGTTCACTGCGGCGAGTTTGAATAGCGTCAGGAAGGCGACGACATAAATGGCAACCAAGGTCAAAGAGAACGAAGAAGCGGAAGTCGAACGCGACGGCGGCACCGACGGCCCTCTTCTTGATCTTTCCGATGACGCGGTCAAGAAGATGATCAAGGCCGCGAAGAAGCGCGGCTATGTGACGATGGACGAGCTTAACGCCGTCCTGCCGTCCGAAGAGGTAACCTCCGAGCAGATCGAAGACACGATGTCGATGCTGTCGGATATGGGCATCAACGTCATTGAGGACGAAGAAGCCGAGGAAGCCACTGCCAGCAGCGACGACGATGATTCCGGCTCCGACGATGAGAGCGAAGGCGGCGAACTCGCGCCTTCCGGCGGCACCGCCCTTGCTACCGCCAAGAAGAAGGAACCGACCGATCGCACCGACGATCCGGTTCGTATGTATCTGCGCGAAATGGGCTCGGTGGAGCTTCTGTCGCGTGAAGGCGAAATTGCGATCGCCAAGCGTATCGAGGCCGGCCGCGAAACGATGATCGGTGGTCTCTGTGAGAGCCCGCTAACATTCCAGGCGCTGATCATCTGGCGCGACGAACTCAACGAAGGCACGACGCTGCTTCGCGAGATCATCGACCTCGAAACGACCTATTCCGGTCCGGAAGCGAAGGCTGCACCGCAGTTCCAGAGCCCCGAGAAGATTGAGGCCGACCGCAAGGCGGCCGAAGAGAAGGAAAAGACGCGCCGCGTCCGTTCCGGCGACGACGACATCACCAATGTCGGCGGCGAGGGCCTGCCTCCGGAAGAGGAAGAAGAAGACGAAGACGAGTCCAACCTGTCGCTGGCCGCCATGGAAGCGGAACTGCGCCCGCAGGTCATGGAAACGCTCGACATCATCGCCGAGACTTACAAGAAGCTGCGCAAGCTTCAGGACCAGCAGGTCGAGCAGCGGCTTGCCGCCACCGGCACGCTGTCTTCCGCCCAGGAGCGTCGCTACAAGGAGCTCAAGGATGAGCTCATCAAGGCCGTCAAGTCTCTGTCGCTGAACCAGAACCGCATCGACGCGCTCGTCGAGCAGCTCTACGACATCAACAAGCGCCTCGTTCAGAACGAAGGTCGCCTGCTGCGTCTGGCTGAATCCTACGGCGTCAAGCGCGACTCGTTCCTCGAACAGTACCAGGGCGCCGAGCTCGATCCGAACTGGATGAAGTCGATCGGCAATCTGGCGGCGCGCGGCTGGAAGGAATTCGCCAAGGGCGAAAACACCACGATCCGCGACATCCGCCAGGAGATCCAGAACCTCGCAACGGAAACCGGTATCTCGATTTCGGAATTCCGCCGCATCGTGCACATGGTGCAGAAGGGCGAGCGCGAGGCGCGCATCGCCAAGAAGGAAATGGTCGAGGCGAACCTTCGTCTCGTTATCTCCATTGCCAAGAAGTACACGAACCGCGGTCTGCAGTTCCTCGACCTCATTCAGGAAGGCAACATCGGCCTGATGAAGGCGGTCGACAAGTTCGAATACCGTCGCGGCTACAAGTTCTCGACCTACGCGACGTGGTGGATTCGTCAGGCGATTACCCGCTCGATCGCCGACCAGGCCCGCACTATCCGTATTCCGGTGCACATGATCGAAACGATCAACAAGATCGTCCGTACATCGCGCCAGATGCTGCACGAGATCGGTCGCGAGCCGACCCCGGAAGAGCTGGCTGAAAAGCTTGCCATGCCGCTCGAAAAGGTCCGCAAGGTCCTGAAGATCGCCAAGGAGCCGATCTCGCTCGAAACGCCTGTCGGTGACGAAGAAGATTCGCACCTCGGCGATTTCATCGAGGACAAGAACGCGCTGCTGCCGATCGACGCCGCCATCCAGGCGAACCTGCGCGAGACGACCACCCGAGTTCTGGCATCGCTGACGCCGCGCGAAGAACGCGTCCTGCGCATGCGCTTCGGCATCGGCATGAATACCGACCATACGCTTGAGGAAGTCGGCCAGCAGTTCTCGGTGACCCGCGAACGCATCCGTCAGATCGAGGCGAAGGCGCTGCGCAAGCTGAAGCATCCGAGCCGCTCCAGAAAGCTCCGCAGCTTCCTGGACAGCTAAGCTTCCACCTTCGATAAGAAACATCCGAGAGCCGGGCCTTGTGCCCGGCTTTTGCTTTTCGCTGGCTGCGGTGTTCCTTGTTGTCGAATGGGGACAGGAGTAAGGTATCGGCCACGGGGGAAGGGACCGACCACAGCGCATGAGCGAGGGTCGCCATAGCCTGTTGCGAGACCAAGACCCTCCGTCGGGAGGTGCGCAATGACCACTTACATCGTGCTTATCAACTGGACGGATCAAGGCATTCGCAATGTTCGCGACTCGGCAAAGCGCCTGGACGCGGCCAAGAGGCTGCTCGGTGATATGGGTGGCTCGTTCCAGCAGTTCTTCCTGACCTTGGGCGATCACGACATGGTTGCCGTCTGCGATGCGCCTGACGATGCCGTGATGGCGCGCTTCGGTCTGTCGCTCGGGATGGCGGGCAATGTGCGCACCAAGACGTTGAAGGCATTTCCGGAGGCTGCCTATCGCGAGATCATAGGCTCGCTCGGATAGTTCTGCGGTTCCTCTTGGAGAGGGCGATTGCTGGCAATCATGTGGACGATGTGCCGTGCGCGCACGGTTGTGCTCGTGTACGTGAGGCTTTTTTGTTTTACGGCTTGATGATGCCTTCTTAAAAGGTCACATCGGTAGCGTGGCGCAGGGCATCGTTCGCAGGCATGCAGCAGGTTTCGACAAAGAAATGGGGAGCATTCGGCTGGGGCATTTTCGCCTCGGTGCTTTTGCACGTTGCCGTCGTCGCCTTCTTCCTCGTGAAGTTGCCTTTGCCTGCTCCTCAGCCGGAAGAAGAAACAGTCAGCGTCGACCTCGTGCCTCCACCGGAGGAAAAGAAACCCGAGGAGAAACCTCCCGAACTGAAGGTACCGGAACAGCCAAAGCCCGAGGAGAAAAAGCCGGAGGAGAAAAAGGCAGAGGAAAAACCGACCGAGAAGCCCGCGGAACCGCCGAAGGAAGAAAAGGCCGAACAACCGCCTCCGCCACCACCACCGCCGCCTCCGCCTGAACAGGCAAAGGCGCCGGAAAAGAAGCCGCCGGAAGAGAAACCGCCCGAAGCAGCTGCAAAGGATGCCGAGTCCGAGGAACCGGCCGGCAAGGGGCAGCCTATGCCGGTGCTGCGCCCGGTAACGGAATTTGGCGACAAGGATACCGGACCGAAAAAATCGACCGAGGGAGACGCATCCGTCACGGGTCTGAAATCGGATACGGCGAAGCTTTCACCGGAGCCCAAACCGGCACCCCCGGAGGATCAGGCGAGGCCGGAGGAAACGGCAGATGCGGCCAAGGCCCCCGAAAGCAAGGAGCCTCCTGCCACTCCGGTTCCGCAGGATGTCGAACTGCCCCAGATCGACTTGGCGGATAGTCATGCCGAGAAGAACGGCCCTGCATCAGGAGCCGAGAACGAAGCCAAAACGAGTTTCGAGCTTGCAAAGCCGCCCAAGGCAACAAAGCCCGATGCGACCGCAACCGCCCAGGCGGACAAGCCCGTCGAATTGACGGAGGCGAAGACGCTGTTTTCGCAGAGTATGACGAACGATCCGGTGGCAAGAACCGCCATGGGAGATATGCCACGCGGTGCCCGCGTGGCGGAACTGTGCAGCACGGAGCTTAAGCAGCAGTTGATACACGGATCTCCAGCATATCGACCGGAAATCCTGCCATCCTACAGTCTTAAGAAGGGTACGATCCTTCAAGCCAGCAATGCGTTTCGGGCATCTGGTCGGTGGTATGATGTCAGCTTCCGTTGCGAGGTGGACGACGGGGCGACAAAGGTTAAATCCTTCAGCTTTGCTGTGGGAAATCCCGTTCCGAAGAGCGAGTGGAAGAGTCGTGGGCTTCCAAGCTTCTAGCTGCCGGAAAGGCCGCTACAGAACTGGCACCAGTTCGGCACAAGACAACCGGAATAGCCTCGTCTCATCGCCACATGTCGGTGGCGCGGGAAAGGACAATGAGATGTCGAACGAAATCGAGCGCTTCTTTGAACTGCAGGACGAGGCGACGAAGGCCGCCTTTGTCGAGAACCGTGGCGACGAGCTCACCGACATCCTGGTCGCAGCGCTTGAGGATGTATTTGTGATTCTCGGCGGCGGCGATTCTCTCGACACAATCCATTGATCCGCCAAGCCGATCAATCGCTGCCGTAACACCCTGAACCCAGCGAATTTTCTTTGCATTGTTTTGAGCAACCTGGGCTGGCATTATGCGGCATCACGTCCGGAGCGAATGCATGGCCCGCAGTCAGTTTCGCATGTTCAAGTCAGCAATTTCCGGTGTCGAGGCCGTGGCTGCTGATAGCAGCCAGAGTTTTGCACGGCACACGCACGAGCAGTTTGGCATCGGGCTGGTCTCGTCGGGCGCACAGAAATCTCTGAGCGGACGGGGGATGGTCGAGGCGGGTGCCGGCGATATCATCACCGTCAATCCGAACGAAGTGCATGATGGCATGCCGATCGGCGAGGGGAGATCCTGGCGAATCCTCTACTTCGATCCTGAGATAGTCGCGACCAACGTGTCCGATCTCACGGAGGGACGGCGATCTGCTGTCGAGATAGAACACCCTGTACTGCACGACAAAACGATCGCCGCGCAGTTCGAGGCGGCGTTTGCACTCGTGGTAAGTACAGGCGAGCATCGGCTACAGCGGGAGGAAGCTCTTCTCGTACTCATCGCACATGTGATGTCGGAGGCCGTCGCAAATGATGCGCAGGCGGCGCCGCGGGCCATCCGGATCGCGCAGGAGATAATTGACTGCGATCCGACTGCGGCTATCTCTCTGTCCGACTTGGCCCGCGCCAGCCAGCTCAGCCGGTTCCAGGTGCTGCGTGGTTTTGCCAAGGCGACCGGCATGACGCCACATGCCTATCTCGTCCAGCGCCGCATCCATCTTGCCCGGCGTCTGATCGCCGGCGGTGTAGCGTTGGCGGAGGCGGCCCTTGCCAGTGGCTTTGCCGACCAAAGCCACATGACTCGCGTTTTCGTCCGGAAGTACGGGGTCTCTCCGCGCACCTATGCCAACGCCGTCGCCTGACTGCACTGCAATTTCATACAAGATCGCCCGGCGGTTTTCGTCTTTCCTCTGCGCAAACAGGAGAGGGCGATGCAGCGACACTTGCAGGGTTATGTCTATCTGACGTTGGCGATGATGACGGTTGGCAGCACCGTCGTTGCAAGCCGCGTCATTGCGTCAGGCATGCCGCCGTTCACAGCGACGGCCCTTCGCTTCGCCGTTGCTTTCCCGTTCTTTTTGCTGTTGATGCGCCTGACCGGAATGCGCCTCCCAAGCCTACCGTCTCGCGATTGGATCATCCTCCTCGTTCAGGCTGGTGCGGGCAGCGTTGGCTACACGACCCTGCTGATTTCGGGCCTGAGGTTGACTGCTGCCGCCGACGCCGGCGTCATCATCGGAACGCTGCCTGTGGTCGCCGGGGCGCTTTCCATTGTCGTCCTGCGTGAGAGGCCACATTCGTCGATGGTGCTGGCGATTGCGTTGGCGACGGCAGGAGTTCTCTTTATCGCCATTTCGCCCGATGCTGGAGAGGGATCGCTGTTTGGCAATATGTTGGTATTCGGTGCCGTCATCTGCGAAAGCCTATTCATTCTCCTCAACAAGAAGCTCAGCACAAAGGTTCCGGCGCTGACACAGTCGGCGGTGATGACGGGACTTGGATTTATTGTGGCGATGGTCGCGGCCTTGGTGACGGAGGGCGTTCCGGGCGAATTTCCCGCGGGCGCAATGTGGGCGGTGATCTATTACGCGCTTGTGCCGACCGTTGCCGGCTTTGTTCTCTGGTACGCGGGAGCGGAGCGTGTCAGCGGAATTGAAGCTTCGCTTTTCACGGCAGTCGCACCGGTCTCCGCGCTCTTGATGGCATTCGTCCTGCTCGGTGAGCCTTTGCATTTCCGTCAGATCGCCGGCGTTGTCTGCGTGCTCGCGGCAGTCCTGGGCCTTGGCTTGTTTCGGCGGCGCGAGATGAAGGCAGAATAGCAATGCGGTGCTACGGCATTATCAATGCTGGAAGAGAGCGCGATAATCCCGTGGGGTCATGCCTTTCAGCGCTCGGAACTGCCTGTTGAAGTTCGCGAGCGAGCCATAGCCGGCCGCGTCGGCGACAACAGCGATGGGCTGCGTCGTGCCCGACAGGCGAGCGCAAGCATCGCCAATCCTGATATGGATGAGGTAGTCGGAAATCGTCTTGCCCGTGTGTTTGAGGAAGAGCCGATGGAGCCCGGAAAGGCTGAGGGCCGCGATATCGGCGAGTTCGGCAAGAGCGATGGGCCTGCCATAATTCATGTGAATGTGGTTCAGCAGCCGATCGATCCGCTCGCGATTCTCGCCGGCTGTTTCGCGCGGCGGCGATGTCGTTGCCAACGGCTGCGATGATGTATCCCCGGATAGTTGGTGCAGAATAGCGAGCAGGGTGAAGAGGCGTTCGGTCGGCGCAGCAACGAACAGGCTTTCGTACAGCGGACGAATCGCGATTGCGGCGCCGTGGCTGAACTGGAGCCCCCGATCGGCGCGGGCAAGCATGGCCTCGATGGCGCGGAGCTCGACAGAGGTCTGCGCCAGCCGTTGCGTCCAATCGGGATGAAACCACGTAACCAGTGCTACATGCGGCGCGGATGGAGCGATCTTCTCCCGCGAGGACCATGTGTGTGGCAGGTTCGGACCAACCAGCACGAGGTCACCATCGTCATACTCCCCGACATGATCGCCAATGAAGCGCTGGCCTCGCGAGTTCAGCGTCAGGGTCAATTCGAACTCGGGATGATGATGCCACTGGAAGGGAATGGAATCGTCCAGACGCCTATTCAGGCGGCTAAGAGAGCTCTCCGGTTCTTGTATCAGTTTTTCGAGATATGGCCTCATCCGGCGCCCGCATTTTTCATGACGCCAGAATAGTATCAGTATTTGCCAAGCCGCGACAACATCCGACTATCTGGCTTGGTATTCTTCGTCATCACCTGTGGAACAGGGATTGGCTCGATGGAGGATAAATATGCAGCAGTCACTCAAGCGGGACGCGCACCCGACAACGTCAACGACGACGACGCAACTCAAGGATATCAAGAAGATGTTGCCGCTTCGCGTGCTATCGGAGGCGGACTGGCAACATTGGATTACGAAAGGTTATGTCATCGTTCGCCAGGCCGTCCCTGCGGCGAATGTCGAGCGGCTTGTCGAAGTGCTCTGGCGTTTTGACGAGAAGGACCCGAACGACGCATCCACCTGGTATGCGCCGCAGCGCCGTGAGCACAAGATGAAAGAGCTCAACAACACCGGCATGCTGGAAATCTATAATCACCAGGCGCTGTGGGATAACCGTATGGAGCCGCGCGTCTACGGCGCCTTCGTCGATATCTGGGACCGGGAAGATCTGTGGGTGACCATCGATCGCGCCAATCTCAATCCGCCAAAGCAAGTCAAAGGCAATCCGAACGGCTTCATTCATTGGGACGTCGACACCTCGATCCGGCCGTTGCCGATCGGCGTGCAGGGCGTGCTCAGCCTGAAGAAGCAGGATGGCGATGTCGGTGGGTTCCAGTGTGTTCCAGAGCTCTTTCAGCATTTCGAGGAATGGGAGAAGACGCAGCCGGCAGACCGCGACCCCATGCACCCTGATATGACCGGACTGTCGATCGTCAATATCGACATGGAGCCGGGAGATTTGATGATCTTCAATTCGCTGCTCGCGCATGGCGTGCGACCGAACCACTCGGCCGATCGAGTCCGGATGGCCCAATATATCTCAATGCATCCCGCAGAGCACGACGACGTCGGCGAGCGGGACGAGCGCATCCGCCTGTGGCGCGAACGTGACCACCCTAAGCGTGACGCCTTTCCCGGTGATCCGCGCGAATGGGAGAGATACAATACGGCGACGGCAGAGCTTTCGCCGCTTGGACGCAAGCTGCTTGGGCTAGAACGCTGGTAGTTCCGAAATACGCGGAAGCTGAGCACGGCTCCTGCAATCTGATACAGCGGCTCCTATATCTGGTTTCTGGCCGAAAGGAGCTGCTGATGTCCGCACACCCCATGAAAGTCCCAGGTCCCGATCACCCGATTACCGTCAGGCCTAATCCAGCCCGCGTCGTCGTGAAGCTGCGTGGGCAGGTTATTGCCGATAGCCGCAAAGCCTTAACACTGAAGGAAGCCTCTTATCCTGCCGTGCTGTACGTACCGCGTGCCGATGTCGACATGGCGCTTCTCACTCGAAGTGATCACCACACCTATTGCCCCTACAAGGGGGAAGCATCGTATTTCAACATCATGATGGGTGAAGAAGATTTCGCGAATGCGATCTGGACCTATGAAAGTCCGTACGCGGCGGTCAGCGAGATCAAGGATCATCTCGCCTTCTATCCCGATCGGGTCGATTCAATCGAGGAGTTGCCGGGCTGATGCCGCGGAAGTGCGGTGGCATGCTTGGGAGGAGAAAAACAAGGACGGTCCGGCAGGGAAACCGGACCAGTCCCCGTAACTGATCGGAGGTCAATCGGATCAGAAAACGCGATACACACGGCGCCCAAGGTTGATCCAGGGCGCCGGGATTTTTTGGATTAGAACGCGCGCTGCAGGCGGAAGAAGCCCTTCGTCACTTCGTCAGCGTCATCCGGGTCGGTATAGTCGACAGTCGCCTTGGCATAGAGGTTGTCTACGATCTGGTAGTCGACGGTGATGCCGACCTTCCATGCGTCGCCCAGGCCGTCGAACGAGTGCGGGATAGCGCCGTTATCCGTGTCCGTAGCGTAGTTGCCGAAGTACTGAGCCATCGGGGTAACCGTCCACTTGTCGGTTGCCTTTATCGCGTATTCTGCAGCAACGGTCCATTCCGACTGAGCGTAGTAAGAGTTCGGACCAGACGCGTAGACAGCCGCCAAGCCGAGCGTGCCGGGGCCGATATCAGCGAAGATCATGCCGCGGACAGCACCTTCTTCGTTGTCAGTGTCATAGCCGCCAATAACCTGGTAGCTGACGACGCCAGCCTTGCCGCCGATGCCGAACGCAACGCCGACGTTGTTCGGGTTCTCACCGTCCTTGTAGTAGCCGTCCTCCAGCTCGTCTACGCTGATGCCGGCGTAGAAGTCGCCGTTTTCATACTGGTAGCGGATGGAGTTGTGCAGGGTTTCGAAGCTCGACAGAACGTCAGGCTCGCCCGAAAGATCGTCATCCCACCAGCTGTAGAACAGACCAGCGCGGAAGCCGGCGATGTCGATGTAGGCCGAGTCCAGGGTCGAGTTGGTCGACGTGTTGTCGCCGTTGTTGCGGAGAACGATTACGCCGGTGAGCGGACCGTATTCCGTGTCGCTCTTGGCGGTGAACTGAACCTGAGCGCGCGTACGGGCGTTCCAGTCCGAGGTACCCTTCTGATCCGGGCCGCCGTAAACTTCAAAACGCAGGTAACCGCTGACCTTGAGGCAGGTTTCGGTGCCCGGGATGTAGAAGTAACCTGTGCCGTACGCGTCGCAGACGCGGACGTATTCAACCGGCTCGGGTTCAGCTGCGACGATTGCATCAGCAGCGAAGACCGGCGTGGACCCAGCAGCAAACGCTGCGGCGGAGGTCAACAAAGCCATCCGTATGTTCATTTGAAATCCATTTCCTTTTCGACTGAACAGCCGCCATGGGAGATGGGGCCGTTCCGATAGTTTGCCTTTCGGCTGGCGGATCAGCGAACCGCTGAAGCCTTAATTTCATCCTTGATTAAATCTATCAATTCTCCCGGTATCAAAATGCCTCCTTGTGACGGTTCTTTGGTATTCTGTGTGGTTTTTATGTAACAATATCAAATACATAGGCGAAAAATCACACTGCACCGCAGTGCTGCGGGCATTGGGACGGCTAAGACTGTTTTCGGAGGCTCATAAGGAGCGCGTCTGGCGCCACCATTGCAATGGCGCCAAAGAAAATCTCCCCGCAGATAATCCCGCCATTCTCCCAATTGAAGGGCAGGGATTGGAACGCAGTGTTCCAAATTTGGAACGAAAACTTCTGTAGGGCGGTTGGCATTACCCGCCGCGAGCGGTAATCGGTAGCGATCGCAGGCCTATCGCTTTATGGAAAGAGGTTCCCCGATGCTCAACGCAGAGGGTGTTTTTCAGGATCTGAACGATTTCGTCTATTTTGCCGCAGTTGTTCGCCACAACGGTTTCTCCGCCGCGGGGCGGGTACTCAGCATGCCGAAATCCAAGCTCAGCCGGCACATCACTGCGCTCGAGACGCGGCTTGGAGTCAGGCTGCTGGAGCGGACTGTCAATCGGTTCCGGGTGACGGAAGTCGAGCGTGCTTTTTACAATCACTGTGAAAATATGCTGCGTGAAGCGGATCGAGCGGCGAAGGCGATCAACGATGCCACGGGAGAGCCGCAGGGACAGATCCGCATAAGTGTGCCACACGGATTGCTGGATGGTGCGCTTGGCACCATGATCCCGGAGTTTCTCAATCGATACCCCAAAGTTCAGCTGCAGATATTCACAACGGATCGACGGGTCGATATCATTGACGAGCGCCTCGACCTTGCTGTTCGCGCACAATTGACCGAGGAGACCGATTCTGAGCTGACGATGCGTGTGCTTAGCAAGGTGGATCTGATCCTTGTTGCTAACCAGAAGGTTGCAAGCTCGCTGCCGTCGATCGAAGGCATCGACTGTCTCGTCGATGCGCCAACGGTATCGTTTGCCGGACCGCTCACGGAATGGCAGGACTTGGATATATGGGAATTCACTGGACCCGACGGCACCCGGTACCGGCACCAGCACAAACCGCGCATGAGCTGCCGCAGCGTCTCCGCAGTGCTTGAGGCTATCTATGCCGGCGTAGGGGTCGGGCTCTTGCCAGACCACATTTGCGCCGAAGGAATACGCGACGGCCGGCTGGTTCGCCTTCTGCCAGATCATCAGATGTCCCAGGCGACGATCTATCTCGTCTTCACTGCATCGCGAGGACTGCCGACGGCTGTTCGGGCGCTCGTGGACTTTCTCGTGGAACAATTTCGCACGCTGCGCGTCACCACGCAGTGCCAGGAAGCCGAGATGCAAGCGCAATTGAAGGATCGGATACCGCTTTTCGCGCTTTCCGGAGGTCAGCCCGCATAGGCCTCGTCGAGCGTCGCGACATCGATCTTCACCATCTGCATCATCGCGGCCTGCACGCGCATGGCTTTTTCGCTGTCCGCATCGTTGAGATAGCGCATCAGCGCATCGGGGATGATCTGCCAGGAGAGGCCGAAGCGGTCCTTCAGCCAGCCGCACTGCTGCGGCTTGCCGCCATCGAGGAGCCTTTCCCAGTAGTAGTCGACCTCGGCTTGGTCCTTGCAGCGGACGAAGAATGAGATGGCTTCGGTGAACTTGAACTGAGGGCCGCCGTTCAGTCCCATGAACTGCTGGCCCTCCAGGTCGAACGTGGCGGCGAATGCCCTACCGTCCGGGCCTCGCTTCACCTGCGGATCCACGGTGCTCTTGAATACCGCGCTATAGAAGCTGATGGCTTCATCGAGCTGGTTGTCGAACCAAAGGAAAGGCGTGATCTTCTGCATCGGTTGTCCTCCTGGGCGTTTAATCTGTGGCAAGGACGCCAAAAGAGGAGAGTTGCCGACAATCGAAGGCGAATTATTCCCGATGGGAAGTTGGCCGCACATCCTTGCCTGTCGTCGATCCCGCCTAGTTTTCTTTCGAAGAGGGATGTCGGTCCAAGCCAACTCCGTTCGTCCTTGGACGTGCAACAACGCAAAGGGAGTAAAACATGTCCTATGTCGATGGGTTCGTCGTGGCCGTGCCGCAGAAGAACATCGAGGCCTACAAAGCCTTTTCAGCCACAACCGGCGCTGTCTGGAAGGCCCATGGTGCCAAGGAATATGTGGAATGCATCGCCGACGATGTCCCCTACGGTGAACTGACCTCGTTTCCCCGGGCGGTTCAGGCGGCCGACGATGAGGTCGTGGTCTTTTCCTGGATCGTTTACGGCTCACGCCAGGAGCGAGATGAAATCATGACGAAGGTGATGGCAGACCCCCGTCTGCAAGGCGACGAGTGGAAGTCGATCTTCGACGGCAAGCGCATGATCTTCGGCGGGTTTGTTCCCTTCCTGCAGCTTTGAGCGGCGCGGGAAACCTGCATTGACATGAGGGCAGCGCGACGCCACGTCTCATAAGAGAGACGCAAGCGGAATCGTGGCTATGGCTCAGAAGATCATCAGCATTTCCACCAGAGGCCAGGGCCTTTACGAGTTTACTGCGGAAGCGGCGTCCTTCGTTCGCGCTAACGGCGCGGCCGAAGGGCTGCTGACCGTTTTCGTGCGCCACACGTCTTGCTCTTTGCTCATCCAGGAAAATGCGGATCCAGATGTTCGGACAGACCTCGATGCGTTCTTCCGCCGATTGGTGCCGCCGAGCAGCGACCCGTCGATGCGTTGGATCGTTCATACGACCGAGGGACCCGACGATATGCCCGCGCATATCAAGGCCGCCTTGACGCAGGTTTCCATCGGTATTCCCATGATCGGCGGTCGGTTGGCACTCGGCACCTGGCATGGGATTTACCTGTTCGAACATCGCGACAGACCGCACCGACGCGAGATCGTGCTGCATCTGAGCGCCTGAACCGGAACTGAACGGAAGGTTCGAAGATCATTCATTTTCAGATAGTTATGGTCTGCACAATCCCAAACGGGAGATGCAAAAAAGAGCGTTTAGAGAGTAGTATGATGACCCATTTTCTCGCCAAGGCTTCGTTTGCGGCCCTTATCGCATTGGCTTCAATTCCTTTCACGGCACCGAACGCCTCGGCTTCCGAATGGGGACGTCCGCCGGTCGCCAGTGTCCAATATCGTCCCGTCTACGCCTGCTCGTCCGTGCAGGCCGTTCAGAAGGCGCGCTGGGCAGGGGTGCGCTATGCGCGCGTCACCAATGTCACTCCGCGCCGGGTTGTCGTCTCCGGCCGGAATTACCGGGGCTGGGACCAGATGGTGTTCGCCAACGTTCGTGGTTGCCCGCTGATCCGCCGCTAAATCGCTTCGTCCACAATGGTGGCCCCCGCTTGCCTTGGCGACGCCATTTTCAGCCTGCTTTGTGCGAATCGCATATGACTGCGAAAATCCGGAAAGGTTGGACCTGAGCTTTTCCGGCAAGAGTGTATCGAATGGGACGGTCGTTTCCGTGCCCTGATGGAGAATTTTCGATGATGCAATTTCTGGCCAAGGCCGGCCTCGCGACTCTGCTCGCTGCCGGCACGGTTGCCGGAGCGGTTGCGCCGGCTTCCGCCCAGGTAGATGTCTACATTGGCAGCGGTCGTCCGCCACCGCCTCCCGGCTACTACCGCCCGCCACCGCCTGACTACAATCGCCCGCCGCCACGTCCGCGCGGCTGCGACCCGCGGCTTGCTGAAGATATCGCACGCGACTACGGCTTCCGCCGTGCCCGTGTGGTCGACGTGACGCCACGCCGTGTGATCGTGACAGGCTGGACGCGTCGCGGTGCTGACGAAATCAGCTTCGGCAACGTCCGTGGCTGCCCGGTCCTGCGTTAACGGTTGCCGTCGCCAAACTCTGACGAAATAGAACCGCCTTTGCCAACGGTCTTTCCGACCTAGGCAAGGGCGGTTTTTTTAGGCGTGGGAGACCGCGTGGGAGCCGCTCTGTGCCGGCCGTTCTGCGTGGTCAGTCTCTTCCGCCGAGGTTGCAAGCGGCGCCTGGCTGTCAGCCGAAACGACGGCCCGTGGCAGCGGAGTGCCGCGCTTCTTTTCACGTGCCAGCGTCAACAAGCCGGAACAGACGATGAGAACGATACCGGCAGCCATCGGCAGGTCGATGCTGTCGTCGAAGATCAGATATCCGAACGCGATTGCCCACAGCATCTGACTGTACTGAGGTGGGGCAACGAGGTTGGCCGGCGCCAGCCGGGCGGCGGTCATCAGCATCACGTTGCCAGCCGCGCCGAGAAGGCCGTAGCTTGCAATGAACAGCCATTGGCGTGGTGTCGGCACGACCATCTCGGACAGCATCATGATGCCGCTGACGGCGATCGTACCGAGCAGTGCCGCACCGTATAGCGACAGGCGCTTTTCGGCTGGCCCCATCTTACGCATCACGACAATCGAGATTGCAGCAACGAGACCGCCGATCGCCGCGGCCAGGTGACCGGCGGACAGTTCGCGGAAGCCCGGTCGCAGCACGACCAGAACGCCGAAGAAGCCGACGATGACAGCAGCCCAGCGCTGCCAGCGGACATCTTCCCTGAGGAAGATTACCGACAGGATGGTCACGAACGACGGCAGGAGAAACAGCAAGCAGAAGGCCTCGGCCATCGGCAGCTTCGTAAACGTGATGATCGACGCGATCGCACCTATCGCGCCGCAGGCGAACCTCAGTAGCCATAGAGGGCGGTTCGTGCTTCTGACAATATCGAACCAGGAGTCGCCCCTTCCTTTGATAAACGGCAGGGCAGCACCGCCGAAGAGCGCGCCGATAAAAGCGATCTGGTAAGCTGGCACGCCGCCATGCAGGAGCTTGATCGATGCATCGCTGAAGGCAAACACGGCATATGCACCAAACGCGACGAGAACACCGCGCAGTGCAGAGGAGGGGGCTGTCATGAGTCAGATTCGTCCGGAAGAGGGTCTTGCAATCTTTACGGATTGCTGACGGCAAAGCGACAGCCGATTGCGAATAGCTGCCATGCACAATCGCTGGCCAGCGTTCGCCGGACCTTAGGTTACATATATCTCTAATGGGCTCTGCGATCGCCTCCGGAGGAAATCCGCGAGCAGCGGCTGTTGGCCTTTCAGAATCTTTCGCTCGGCATCCGACAATGTGAACCATTCGGCCCGGTCGACTTCCGGAAACTCCGCCATCACCCCAGAGCGCGGCGGCCACTCCATCCGAAAGTTATTGCTGGCCACCGCTTCCAGGTCGATGTCGGCCTCAACGGCCCAGGCAGCAACAATCTTGCCACCGGGTTGCTTGTAGTCACCGAGATGATGAAAGCTGCCTTCGACTTCAATCCCGAGTTCTTCGCGGGCTTCACGCCTTGCTGCGTCCAGTTCATCTTCGTCTTCGTTGACGAGGCCCTTGGGGATCGACCAGGCGCCTATATCCTTCTTGGCCCAATAGGGTCCCCCCGGGTGGACCAGGAGGACCTCGTAGTCATCATCATGGAGGCGGTAGATCAACAGACCTGCACTTCGCTTCGCCATATCGACTGCATCCTTCGCTTATCGGGAGGAGCGCTGGGCGGGGAGCCCAGCGCGCTGTCTCAATTCGGAGTCTGGCGAAGCGCCGCGCCGTAGTCGCGGTAAACGCTCAGGCAATCGGTATAGCTAAGCGAGCCGTTGTCGCCGTAAATGACATGGGCGCTGGATGCGCTGGTCGCCGCTTCTTCCGATACGAAGAGGATCGCCTCGCCAAGCGATTTTCCCATGATCGGCTCCTCGGTGCCGTCTTCCTGCATGATGCCTTCAATAATTGCGGCGATCTGGCGGTGGCTAAAGACCGCCCGTCTGTCTTCCGGTGTCATCGTTCTTACCTCTGCGTGAAATCAATGCATCTATCTGCCCAGCCGAAGCGGTTCATGACTTCCTGCGCAGCCGTGGTCGAGTTGGCTGCTCCGCTTGTCGGAATGCCCTAACAATGAGGGGCGGCAGGCGCTTTACCTAACCGTCCGTATCGCCGTGCGCGCAAACCGCAGCTGCCGGCCGACTTAAGTCGCGATCCGCAATAGGTCGCGATAGGAACTAGATAGAGTCTTATTGTCGACCGGCAAGATGGCCGCTGACAACTATCACCATCTGGTGACGTGACGGTTCATGTCGCCCTTCACGATTGCGTTTGGCAAGTGGGATGCGTGCGACTATATCGTCGCTGATGAGACAAACAGGGCGATAACGGACATGTTTCAAGCCGCGACGATAAATTCTGCCAACAAGGCCGATTTCTACAAAGAGCTTTGCCAGCAATTGCAGGGGCTTCTGCATGGCGAGAGCGATGCGATCGCCAATGCTGCGAATACCTCGGCGCTCATGTTCGAAATGATGCCGGATCTGAACTGGGCGGGCTTCTATTTCCTCAAGTCGGATAGCGAGCTGGTTCTCGGACCATTCCAGGGCAGACCGGCCTGTGTCCGCATCGCGGTTGGCCGCGGGGTCTGCGGAACCGCTGTCGAAAAAGGGGCATCGATCCTCGTCGAGGACGTGCATGCGTTTCCGGGACACATCGCCTGTGACGCAGCTTCGCGTTCGGAACTCGTCGTGCCGCTTCATCACGACGGCAAGATCCTCGGCGTTATCGATCTCGACAGCCCGACGGCGGCGAGATTCGACACCGAGGACCAAGCTGGCGTTGAGGCGCTGGCTCGGATCTTCGTCGCCGCAAGCTACTGAAGTCTGCCAGGGTTAAGGAATACGGCAGCGGAAGCGCTGCTATCCCGCTAAAGAAAAGGGACGGTCCCTCGAAGGACCGTCCCTTTGTCGTTCTCAAATCGAGGCCGGAGCGCGTTACTGCTTTCGCTTCTTCGCCTCGTCATCCATCAGTTCGTACCACATCGCGTTGAGGACTGCGAAGGCGGCGGCCAAGGGCAGGCCAAGTATCCATGCGAAATACCACATTGTTGTTCTCCTTCAGTAGGCGTGGCCGCTCTTGTCGGTGACCGTCTTCTCGTCGACCTTTCCCCAGAGCACTTTGTAGACCCAGGCGGTGTAGGCGAAGATGATCGGCAGGAAGATCACCGAGACGACGAGCATGGTGAACAGGGTGGAATGGCTCGACGATGCATCCCATACCGTCAGGCTCGAGTTGGGCTCTAGCGACGAGGGCAGGATGAACGGGAACATCGAAAGGCCGACGGTGGAAATGATGCCAAAGATCGACAGCTTGCTGAAGAGCAGAGCCGCGACCTCCCACCTTGCCCGCAGCGCGAGGAAGGCAGCGGCGGCCCCCGCGAAGCCGAGGATCGGGGCGATCAGCATCCACGGATGAGTGCCGTAGTTGGCGAGCCACGAGCCGTCATGAGTGGCCGTCTTGAAGAGCGGGTTCGACGGGCCGCCAGGGTTGATCTCACTGGTAATGCTATAGCCGTTCACCCCAATCGCCAGGAAGATTCCGCCAAGCGCAAAGAGAACGATCACGGCGAGCGAGGCAAGGCTGCCATAGGTTCTTGCCCGCTCGGCAACCGGGCCTGTGGTTTTAAGGACCAGCCAGGAGGCTCCGTGCAAGACCAACATGGAGACCGAGAGCAGTCCGCAAAGCAGGGCGTAGGGGTTCAACAGTCCAAAGAACGAACCCTCATAGAAGATCCTCATATCAGCTGGATCGAAGCGGAACGGCACGCCTTGCAGCACATTACCGACCGCGACGCCGAAGATCAGTGACGGGACGAAGCCGCCAATGAACAGCGCCCAATCCCAGTTGCTGCGCCAACGCGCGCTCTCTCGCTTCGAGCGGTATTTAAACCCAACCGGACGCAGGATGAGCGCCAGCAGAATCGCGAACATCGCGAGATAAAAGCCTGAGAACGACACTGCATAAAGCGGCGGCCAAGCCGCGAAGATGGCGCCGCCGCCGAGGATCAGCCACACCTGGTTTCCTTCCCAGACCGGGCCGATCGTGTTGATGGCGACGCGCCTCTCCGTGTCCGTCTTTGCGACGAAGGGAAGCAGCGTGCCGACGCCAAGGTCGAAGCCGTCCGTGGCGGCGAAGGCGATCAGCAGCACCCCGAGGAGCAGCCACCAGATCATGCGCAGGATTTCGTAGTCTATGAGTTCGTGCAGGATCATGATGGATCACTCCGCTGCGGGGACGAGAGTTTCGGAGATGAGTTCGGCTTCCGGCTCGTTGTCAGGGTCCGGTCCCTTCTGGATGGCCCGGATCATGAGCGTCATCTCGACGACGATGAGGGCGGTATAGAGGGCAGCAAAGCCACAGATCGTCAGCAGAACCGTGCTTGCGCCGAGGCTCGACACGGCCATTGCCGTCGGCAGCACGCCTTCGATGACCCAGGGCTGGCGTCCGATCTCTGCGACGATCCAGCCGGCTTCGATGGCAATCCAGGGAAGCGGGATGGCGAAGACGGCGATCTTCAGCAGCAATGGGTACTTGTCCAAGTGACGTCGCGCCGACAGCCAGAAGAAGGTTGCCGTCAGGACGATGAAGAACATGCCGAGCCCGACCATGATGCGGAACGACCAGAAGAGCGTCGGCACATGCGGAACGGTATCGCGTGCGGCCTGGGTGATCTGCGCGTCGGTCGCCTGGCGTGGATCATCGACATAGCGCTTCAGAAGGAGAGCATAGCCAAGCTCGTGCCCGATTTCCTCGAAGGAACTGCGCAGCTGAGGTGCGATCGCATCCGGCGTTGCGGCCGCGCGGATCTGCATCAGCGCGTCGTAAGCCTTGATACCGTCGCGGATACGAGCCTCAGCCTTCTGTTCCAGTTGGTCGATGCCGGGGATTTCCGTTGTCAGGGAGCGGGTACCGATCAGGCCCATTACCCAGGGAATATGAACGGCGAAATGCGTTTCGCGAGCTTCCTGATCCGGGAAGCCGAAGGCGGTGAAGGCAGCCGGTGCCGGTTCCGTCTTCCACATGGCCTCGATGGCGGCAAGCTTCATCTTCTGGTTTTCAGTTGCGAGGTAGCCGCTTTCATCGCCGAGGACGACGACCGAAAGCGCCGATGCCAGGCCGAAAGATGCGGCAACCGTCATCGAGCGCTTGGCCATTTGCAGATGGCGACCCTTCAGCATGTACCAGGCAGAAACGCCGAGCACGAAGATCGAGGCGCAGACGTAACCAGCCGAGACGGTGTGGACAAATTTCGCCTGGGCGACGGGGTTGAAGACCACGTCGAAGAAGCTGGTGACCTCCATCCGCATCGTTTGCGGATTGAGCGCCGAACCGACCGGGTTCTGCATCCAGCCGTTGGCGATGAGAATCCAGAGCGCCGAGAAGTTGGAGCCAAGCGCCACGCACCATGTCGCCACCAGGTGACCCACCTTTGACAGCTTGTCCCATCCGAAGAAGAACAGGCCGACGAAGGTCGCCTCGAGGAAGAAGGCCATCAGCCCCTCGATCGCGAGCGGAGCGCCGAAGATATCGCCGACATAGTAGCTGTAGTAGCTCCAATTCATGCCGAACTGGAATTCCATGACGATGCCGGTGGCGACACCGATCGCAAAGTTGATACCGAAGAGTATGCCCCAGAACTTCGTCATCTGCCGCCAGATCTGGCGGCCGGTCATGACGTAGACCGTCTCCATGATAGCGAGCAATACGGAGAGCCCTAGCGTCAAAGGTACGAATAAAAAGTGGTAAAGCGCAGTCAGCGCAAATTGGAAGCGCGATAGCGCAACTATGTCCAGTTCCATTGTCTTTCTCCCACGGTCCCACGGGATATGAAGAGTCTCCGCCAAGCCGGATTGCCGGGCGGCCATGCGGTGTGGCTCAGTCCGGTCTCAGCCGGTTCAAAGCCTTTTCGAACGCCGCCTCTCCGCGACGTGAAACTTCTGTGATGCGCCCATCCTCCATGACGGCGATGACATCCGCGATTGCTGCTTCGCGACGGATATGCGTGGCGATGACAAGCGAGCGCCCCACGGCTTGCTCGGCCAGACGTTGCATGACGTCCCGCGCGGTTGCGCCGTCGAGGCCCTCCGTTGGTTCGTCCAGCAGCCAGAGTGGCGTGTCGCGGAGGAACAGGCGGGCAAGAGCAAGGCGGCGCGACTGACCACCCGAGAGCCCCATGCCGCCTTCGCCAAGTTGAGTGTCGAGGCCACGCGGTAGGGCTGCGACATCCTGCAGGAGGCCTGCAGCGATAAGTGCGTCGCGCAACGCGGCATCCGCTGCGTCGGGGCTCGCGAGTTGGAGATTGCCGCGAACGCTATCTTGGAAGAGCTCCGTCCGTTGCGTCAGAAGCGTGGCGTCGAGTCCTTCGGCGGCTCCTTCGGTTGGGAACATTTCGGCTGCGAGGAGCGACAGAAGTGTCGACTTACCTGCACCGCTGGCGCCGACCAGCGCCAGCTTCGCGCCTGCCGGTAGGTCGAGGTCGACCTCGTGAAGCACAGGCGTTTCCGCGTCGTATCCTGCGCTGACGCGATCCAGGCGAAACGCAAATCCGGGACGCGGAGTCGCGTTGCTGTGCGGGTCTTCGTTTGCCGACAGGCGAGGCGCGATGCGGCGGGCAGAAAGAAGCGTGCGGCCAAGTTCCATCGCTCCGCGACGCAGCGCACCGAAGGGTTCGACCGCGGCGAATGCGATCAGGATACCCAGCGTGGCAACCGCTGGGCTGATTGCTTGCGCTCCGGCCAATGCCGCAACGGCAAGTAGCGAACCGGCCAGAAGAGCGGTCGTCGCTAAGCCGAAACCGAAGGTAACGCCGGTTTCGATGCGGTTCAGGCGATCATCGGCAGAGGCTGCGTAGCGGTCAGCGTCGGCAATCGCAGCCCGTTGGGCGTCGAGGCGTCCGGCCATCAACAAGTCGGTTTGCCCAGCGACGAGATCGATGGTGCGGGCGCGAATGGCTTCGATGCCGTAGGTGCGGCGGCGGGCATGCTTTGTTGCCCGGCGTCCGGCCAACAGTGGAATGCCGAGCCCCGTGCCGAGGAGGGTGGCACCGACGGCCAGCCCGAAGAGCGGGTTCATTGGACCGAGGGCGATGCTTGCGGAAAGTGCCGCAATGATTGCCACGCCGGTCGGAACCAGCACACGTAGATAAAGGGAATCCAGCGCGTCGATGTCGCCGGTCAGACGGAAAAGCAGCCGGGCGGGCCGGCGTGCGAGTTCGCGTGCGGCGCCGGGTGCCGCCCATCCACGAAATAGGCGCTCGCGCAGGGCGGCGAGTACGCTCAGCGTTGCGTCGTGAGTGGTTAGCCGCTCGCCGTAACGCGAGGCGGTCCGGCCGAGTGCAAGCAGGCGGATGCCGGCCGACGGCATGAACACGTCGAACGTAGCGACCGCCGCTGCGGAAAGTCCGGCAATGCCGGTGGCAGTGATGAACCACCCGGAGAGACCAAGCAGGGCAATTCCTGCCGATACCGTGGTCGCCGAAAGCGCAGCTCCGAGGAGCAGGCCGCGGCGGCGTTCGGCAAGGAAAAGCTTGGCGATCGGCCTGAGGGTGGAAAGCGATGCGCTCATTCGGCGGCCTCCCGTACAGTTTCGCGATCGAGGAGGATCGTCTGCTCCATGCGGGCAGCAAGCTGCGGATCGTGAGTCGCGACAACGAGCGTGCGTCCCTTGGCAAGGGCAAGGAGGCTCTCGGTGATCTCGCTTGCGGTTTCGGCATCAAGGTGCGCGGTCGGCTCGTCCGCAAGTACGATACACGCTTCCGCATTGCAGGCGGCACGGGCGATGGCGAGGCGCAACGCTTCGCCGCCTGATACTCCCACACCACCATCGCCAAGCGGACGGCGAGCGTGGCTGCGGGCGAAACGGTTGAGCTTTGCGAGATTGAGTGCTTCTGCCACAGATTGCATGGAAACGTTCGGTCGGCCGAGCGAAATGTTGCCCGCGATGGTGCCGGCAAATATGTGCGGCTTCTGGCCGACCCAGGCGATCTTATCATGAAGGGCGGGGCTGACCGGCTGTCCGTCGATCGTGACGCTGCCGGTGTCGCCGGTCACGTGACCAGCGATCAGCGCGAGCAGGGTCGATTTACCAGAGCCGCTGGGGCCGAGAAGCGCAACATGCTCGCCAGCACGGACGCTCAAATCAAATCCATCGATGGCGGCGTTGCTGTCCTTGCCGTAACGGAAGCCGACATTGGCCAGGCGGATGGCGCCGGCCGGTGCCACGGCGGGTGCGTCGGTTGCGGTGGGCAGTTGAAGGCCTTCCACATTTAAAGCATCGATTGCCTTCATGGCGGCCTCGCCGGCGGCGCGATCATGCCAGACGGCAGAGAGCTCCCGCAGCGGCTCAAAGAACGCAGGTGCAAGCAGCAGCACGAAGAGGCCGCTCGTCAGATCGAGGCCTCCGGCCCAGGCGCCGAAACGGATTTCGCCGAGCAGCGAGAAGCCGACGTAGACGGCGACCAGAGCGACGCCCAGCGCTGCGAAAAGCTCCAGAACAGCCGACGACAGGAAGGCGATCTTCAGGACGGCCATCGTTCGGGTTTTCAGCGACTCAGAGTCTGCCCTGAGTCTTGTTGCGGTAACATCGACGGCACCCAGCGAACGGATCGTCGCCATGCCACGCAGGCGATCGAGGAGGAAGCCGTTGAGGCCTCCGGTCGCGGCCAGCTGCTTCTCGCTGGCCGCCTGCGCACGCCAGCCGATCAGCGCCATGAAGACCGGGATCAGTGGCATGGCAAACAGGAGAATGAGGGCGGCAATCCACGAAATCGGGACAACGCAGGCTAGGATGACCGATGGTACGGCACTCGCCTTGAAACGGGCCGGCTGAAAGCGCGAGAGATAGGGAACGATCATTTCGGCCTGCTCGCCGATGACGCTTGCGGCTTCGCCGGAACTCGGTCTTGTGCTGTCGATCGGCGAGCGTCTGGCGAGGGCTGCTGTGGCAAGTTCGCGCCGGGCCGTCAGTTCGGTTCGGGCGGCACGAAATGCCATGCGACCGCCCGCCGCTTCGAGACAGCTTTTCGTTATCCCAAGCAGGGCGATATAAACGGCGAGCCCGAAGACCTCGTTGAAGCCGCCGCCATCTGCGATCCTGCCGACTGCGGTGGCGAGAATGGCCGCCTGCGGTATCCAGATCAGCGATGCGAGCGTCTGGACGGCTGCTGCCATTCGAAGCCCGCGATGTCTGGGCACAGGTTTTTCCGGCTTGCCGAAAGCCTGCTTTCCACTTGCGTCTAAGTAAGCACTCCCCATAGCGCTAACTCTTGTTCGCAGGATTGGGCCGGCGGCTGCGGCCGAGCGAAACAACTCGATCCTTGGCCTCCAACAGCTTCGTCACTTTCGCACCTAAAGAGAGTAGCGTTGCAAGGCGCTCGGTTTCAAGTTGTTTTACGTCTTCATACCAATGCGTTAGCTGCTCGATCAGCGCGTGCATCTCGCTCATGCGCTCTTGCGCATGGCGCTCGGCTTCACTTGCCGGCCGCTGCATCAGGATTTCGCGAAGGACCGAGAGCGTCGGGTCTACCTCTCGCTTCTTGCGCTCTTCGGCCAGAGTGCGCAGAATCTGCCAGACATCGTCGGGCGTGGTGAAGAAGTCGCGCCGGTCATCCGGCTTGTGCTTCAGCAGCACCAGGTTCCAGGTCTGAAGTTCGCGCAGGCTCATCGAGACATTCGAGCGCGAGATGCTGAGGGCATCGGCGATTTCCTCGGCGCATAGCGGCGAAGGAGACACGTAGAGCAGCGCATAGATCTGGCCGACCGTGCGGTTGATGCCCCAGCGCGAGCCCATTTCACCGAAGTGGAGAACGAAGGATTGAACAAGCGGCGGAAGGTTCATCGGGGTTTCCGTTATGTCTGTGATTTCAGAAATTTCTGAAATTACTATAACTGGCTTGGCTCTATGGGCAATCGGGGAACAAAGGCTGCGGCAATTTGGTGTCGCGGCGAGTCATAGGAAGATTCGCCGCGACAGAACTTGATCTGGATCAAACGGCGATCGAATGTTTCGCCCGCCCCTGATCGAGATAACGATCGAATTTCGCAGCGATCGCCCGCACGAAGGGCCGGCCTTTCGGTGTGATCGCGAAGGTGTTGCCGTCGAATGTCGTCAGTTCATCCTCGTTGAATAGATGCGCCCGCATCGCATCGGTGACGACAGCGTCGGCGGCGCGTCCAAAGCGTGATCGGAGATCGGAGACAGAGAAGGCGTAGCTGCACATCAGATCCTCGATGGCGGACGCAGCTGCGCGGTCGCCGTCAGAGAGGGAAAAGCCGCGAGCAACAGGTAGACGACCGTCCAGGATTGCCCGGCAGTATTGCCCCGTCGCCGTGATGTTCTGGACATAGCCCTGCGGCAGCCGCCCGATCGAGGACGCGCCGAAACCGATCAATGCGTCCGCCTCGTCGGTGGTGTAGCCTTGGAAATTGCGTCGAAGCGTGCCGTGGGAAAGCTTCTGTGCCATGCAGTCACCTGGCTTTGCAAAATGATCGATCCCGACAGCCACATATTCGGCGGCAAGAATGGCCTCGGCACCGGCAGCCACCATCTCGAAGCGTTCCACCGGACCGGCCAACGTCGCTGCATCAATCTGCGACTGATGCTTCTTCATCCAGGGGACATGGGCATAGCCGAACATGGCGATCCGATCGGGCGCCATGGAGAGACATTGTTCGATCGTTCTCAACAGCATCGTTTTGTTTTGGTGCGGCAGGCCATAGACGATATCGAGATTGATCGAGGAGACACCGAGATCTCTTAGCGTGGTCACGACGTCAGCCGTCTCCTCGAAGCTTTGTGGGCGGTTGATCGCGGTCTGTACGATCGGCTCGAAATCCTGCACGCCGACACTTGCCCGCGTTATGCCCAGGGATCTCCATGCCTGCAGGCGCTCGGCGTCGACATGAGTCGGGTCGATCTCGACGCTGATCTCGGCGTTCGATGCAATATCGAAATGCCGATCCAGTGTGTCGCGCAATCTCTGCAGGTCTATTGGGTTCACGATCGTCGGCGAACCGCCGCCGAAATGGATCGCACTGACCTTGCGCCGCTCGGGCAGGCACCCGGCAACAAGCTCGATCTCCCTGTTGAGAACATCGA
Organism: Rhizobium sp. BK661; assembly: GCF_024808825.1. NCBI lineage: Bacteria > Pseudomonadati > Pseudomonadota > Alphaproteobacteria > Hyphomicrobiales > Rhizobiaceae > Rhizobium > Rhizobium sp. BK661. Next base: position 213,842 of record NZ_JANTYT010000007.1, read on the forward strand.
GATAGGCGGCGATCGGGTCGTAGCGGCGCACCTGCTTGGTATGGCAGCCGCAATAGGAGCAGAGCCGATCGCAAAACGGGATATGCAGATATAGCGACAGCGATCCATCCGCCTCCTGGCCGAGCCATTCCCGATAGACCGCTTCGTCGACGCCGTCATGGAAGTGCGGAGCCGTTGGGTAGCTGGTGTAGCGTGGCACGCGAGCGGCGTAGCGGGCGATGAGTTCGGCGTTCATGGCGTGTCCTTTTGGGGAAGCCATAACCGGCCCCGAACGGCGACACTTTGATCTCGATCAAGAAAACGCTGTTCTCCCGCTGCAGCTGTAGTCTATGCTTTTGCGCGGAGCTGATTTGATGCGCAAAGACATACATAATTCAAACATACCAGTGCGTTGCATGAGCTGCGAGGTTCGCCACAAGGGCATTTGCGGTGCGCTCAGCGCCGATGAATTGCTGGCGCTTTCCGCGCATACGCGCCTGGTCAACCACGAATCCGGCGATGAGCTTGCCGGCGAGAAGATGCCGGCCGAGTCCTACGCGACCGTCATCCGCGGCGTCGTGAAGCTCACCAAGACGCTGGAGGACGGACGCCAGCAGATTGTCGGCCTGCAGTTCGCGCCCGATCTTCTCGGCAGGCTGAACGCGAATGAGAATGCAGTGTCGGTGGAGGCGGCTTCCGACGTCAACCTCTGTCGCATTCCGAAGGCGGCGCTGGAGCGCATGGTCAAAAGCAATCCTGCGCTTGCCGAACGCCTGATGTCGCAGACGCTGCGCGAGCTCGACGAAGCCCGCGACTGGATGGTGACGCTTGGGCGCAAGACGGCGGCGGAGAAGGTTGCGAGCTTCCTGCTTTTGATCGCAACGCATCTCGATCCCGAGGCCGTCGGCGAAAAGCGCAAGTTCGATCTGCCGCTATCGCGGGCTGACATTGCTGACTTCCTTGGGCTGACGATCGAGACGGTCTCTCGCCAGATGTCGAAGCTGAAGGCCGATGGGGTGATCTCGATCGTTGCCAACAGGCATATCGAGGTGCCGAAGCTCTCGAAGCTCAAGGCCTGCTGCGGCTCCTGACGATCTCTGTGCGACACCCTTCAATGCCGGTTGCCGAGGAAGCTCATTCCGTGCAGGAGTGACAGTTCACCTCGTTTGAGAAGAGAGCTGCATGTCTGCCTTCGCCAATCCGCTTGTCTCCCGTCTGTCTCCGCCTCCCATTCCCTCGGTGCTCGCCTGGGCTCGCGAATACAAGGGCGACAAGGGGCCGTTGGTCGATCTTTCGCAGGCGGTGCCCGGCTATCCGGCCCATCCTGAAATGCTGCGGCTGCTTGGCGAAGCGGCATCGTCGCCGAAGACGACGGGCTATGGTCCGATCGAGGGCGAGGGCGTGCTGAGAGAGGCTTATGCCGGGCATATGTCCAAGGTCTATGGGGCGTCCGTTTCGGCAGCCAACATCCATATCACCGCGGGCTGCAACCAGGCCTTCATGTCGGCGGCAATCGCGCTTGCCGGTTCCGGCGATACGGTGGGACTGACCAATCCGTTCTACTTCAATCAGGAGACGACTTTGTCGATGCTCGGCATCAAGCGCGTTCTGGTCGAGTGCGACCCCGAGAACGGCTTTTTGCCGGAGATTCACTCGGCGGAGAAGGCCCTGGCTGATGGCGCCAAGGTACTGGCGGTCGTGACACCGAACAATCCGACAGGCGCGATCTATCCGCCTGAGTTGCTGCTGGAGCTGTTCAACCTCTGCCGCAAGCATGGGGCGTGGCTGATCGTCGACGAGACCTACCGCGACTTCCTTCCCGACGGCTACGGCGCTCCGCATCCGCTGCTTGCGATCCCCGGTTGGGAAGACACGCTGATCCTGCTCTACAGCTTCTCGAAGTCCTTCTGCATTCCCGGCCATCGCCTCGGGGCGATCACGGCAGGCGTCGACGTCGTTGCCGAGATCGCCAAGGTCATGGACAATATGCAGATCTGCGCGCCACGCGCGGCCCAGGTTGCGGTTGCCGCGGCGATGCCGATCCTTGCCGACTGGCAGGCAGAAAACCGCCTGGAGATCGCACGTCGCGCTGATGCGTTGCGGGCCGTGATATCAGGGTTGCCCGGCTGGGAGATCGGGGCGCTTGGCGCCTATTTCGCGTTCATCCGCCATCCGTTCGCGGAGCTCAGCTCAGCCGCTGTCGCGGAGCGCCTGGCGAAGGAGGCCGGTGTCGTCTGCCTGCCGGGAAGCTATTTCGGGGAAGGTCAGGAGCACTATCTCAGGCTTGCCTTCGCCAATGCCGACGCTGCTTCGATCAGCCTGCTCGCGGATCGTCTGCGGTAGTTTGAAATGATAAAGGCCCGCATCGGCGGGCCTTTATTCCTCTTGGCGAATTCTCGTATCAGACGACGACCGTTAGCGGCGGTATCCGCTTGTTTGCCGGGTTAGCCTGCTCGGAGGCCTCCAGCAGATTGAGCTCCCGCCGCTCCTTCTCCGACACGATCGCAAGGTCGAGGACCTTCTGCAGGTTTGCGGCGTGGCGGAAGGTCGGGTCGTCCTGCTTTCCGGTTCTGACGGCTTCGGCAAAGCGTTGGTAGTTCGTCAGAACGGCGGGCACTTCGATGTCGCGCCAGGTGGCGGTCTCGATGTCCTCGCCGAAGCAGCCGCGCAGTTCGGAACCATCCGGGCGATGGATGACCTCGAGGCTGCCCTTTTCGCCATAGATGCGAAGCTTCAGCTCGTTGAGGTGGCCGGTTGCCCAACGGGTCGCATGGATGACGCCAAGCGCACCGTTGGTGAAATCGACCGACATCGTGAAGCTGTCGTTGGCATCCAGCAGATATTCGCCGATCTGGCCGCCGGGAGCCTTGTTGAAGGTCTTCAGGCGGGCAAAGACGTGGTCGATATCGGTCGCTGCGCCATAGGCGGCGAAGTCGAGGATGTGGATGCCGACATCGCCAAGCACGCCGTTCGAGCCGTGGCCGGTCGACAGGCGCCACAGCCAGCGCGATTCCGTGCGCCAGTCACCCCAGGCGCGCGAGACCAGCCAGCTTTGCAGGTAGGAGGCCTCAACGTGTCTGATTGTGCCGAGCTCACCAGCCAGCACCATTTCGCGGGCGCGCTGCAGGGGCGCGACGTTGCGATAGGTGAGGTTGACCATGTTGATGACGCCGGCAGCTTCAGCGGCTTCCGTCATCTCGAGTGCATCGGCATAGTGCTCCGCCAGCGGCTTTTCGCAGAATACATGCTTGCCTGCTGCGATCAGCGCCAGGCTGGTCGCATGGTGGATGCGATCCGGCGTGACGTTGGTCGCCGCGTCGAATTCACCCCATGCGATCGCTTCTTCGAGGGAGAGGAAGCGATTCTGGATATGGAAGTGATCGGCAAATTCGGCAAGGCGTGCCGGATCGGTATCGACGGCGCCGACAACCTCCACGCCATCGATGGCGAGGAAGTTGGCAACCTGGTTTCTGGCCATCGAGCCGGTACCAAGAACGAGTAGACGCATATGTGTGCTCCTCAGCGGTAACCGGCTTCGCCGGCCTGATGCAGACGCGGGCCGCGCTCGACGATCGGCTCAAGAGCCCTTTCGACGGGGACATTCGGGGCATCGGTGATGCTCTTCAGATCGCCTTGCGGGTTATAGGCCCATTTCACGCCGTTGATGAGTACCTTCTGGACGTTGGCATCATGATAGGTCGGATAGGTTTCATGGCCAGGGCGGAAGTAGAAGATGTTGCCGGCGCCGCGGCGCCAGGTGAGGCCCGAACGGAAGACTTCGCCACCCTGGAACCAGGAGATGAAGACCGTCTCCAGCGGCTCCGGCACGGAGAACTGCTCGCCGTACATTTCCTCGTTTTCGAGGACGAAGTTTTCATCGAGGCCAGCGGCGATCGGGTGGCGCGGGTTGATCGTCCACAGACGCTCGCGCTCGCCGGCTTCGCGCCACTTCAGCGCGCAGGGGGTGCCCATCAGGCGCTTGAAGATCTTCGAGAAGTGGCCGGAGTGCAGGACCAGCAGGCCCATGCCTTCCCAGACGCGCTTGGCAACGCGCTCGACGACGACGTCGGAGACCGCGCCGTGATCCTTGTGACCCCACCAGGTGAGGACATCGGTTTCGGCAAGGCGGGCTTCCGTCAGGCCGTGCTCGGGCTCCTGCAGCGTGGCCGTCGTCGCCTGGATCGCCGGATCGGTGTTCAGGGCATTGGCGATGGTGGTGTGCATGCCTTCGGGATAGATGCCCCGAACGATGGCATTGGTGGTTTCGTGGATGTTTTCACCCCAGACAATGGTGCGAATAGCCAAGTGATTGCTCCTTCATGCGGATGGTCGATCGACCTCGATGGGAAGCGAGGCGGATCCTGTGGTTTCGGGTAGGTGTCAGGCCGCGCCCTTGAGGGGTACTCTTTCGAGCGCGCGTCCGGATTGGTCGAAGCGGTGAACACGGCCAGCCATCGGGGAAACCCCGAGTTTCTGGCCGGGCTGGTGGCCGGAGACGCCCGTCTCGCGCACGACCAGCGGCTCCGATGTGCCGATGTCGAGATAGACGAAGCTGTCCGAGCCGAGAATTTCGGAATGAATGACGGTGCCGCTCCAGGCGGCGTCCTGCTGAACGATCTCCATATGCTCGGCGCGAACACCGATGGTGTGGGCACTGTAGGGTGCCGCGAATTCACCGGTCAGGAAGTTCATTTTCGGCGAACCGATGAAGCCGGCGACGAAGACGGAATTCGGTGTCTCGTAGAGTTCGAGCGGCGTGCCGACCTGCTCGACGACGCCATCCCGCAGGACGCAGATGCGGTCGGCCAGCGTCATCGCCTCGACCTGGTCGTGGGTGACGTAGATCATCGTCGTGCCGTGCATGCTGCGGTGAAGCTTGGCGATCTCCAGACGCGTTGCGACGCGCAGCGCCGCATCGAGGTTCGACAGCGGCTCGTCGAACAGGAACACCTTGGGATCGCGGACGATGGCGCGGCCGATCGCGACACGCTGGCGCTGGCCGCCGGAGAGTTGGCGGGGCAGGCGTTCGAGATAAGGCGAGAGCTGCAGCATGCCGGCGGCCTGCTCGACGCGGGCCCTGCATTCTTCCCTGGTGCGTCCTGACAGTTTCATCCCGAAGGCCATGTTCTCGAATACGGTCATATGCGGATAGAGCGCATAGGATTGGAAGACCATGGCGATGCCGCGCTTCGACGGTGCGTAGCGGTTGACGGCCTCGCCATCGAAGGAAAGCGTACCCGAGCTGATGTCTTCCAGTCCGGAGATCAGCCGCAGCAGCGTGGACTTGCCGCAGCCGGACGGGCCGACGAAGACCATGAACTCGCCTTTGCGGATATCGAGCGAGACGCCCTTGATGACTTCAAGCGCACCGAAGCTCTTACGGATATTGTCGAGTCGAATCTGTGCCATATCGTGCTTTCTTCAACCTTTGACGCCACCGGCAGTCAGGCCGGAAATGATGCGCCGCTGGAATATCAGGACCAGGACAACGACAGGGACCGTGACGATGACGGATGCTGCCATGATGTTGCCCCACGGGATTTCGAACTGGCTGCCGCCTGAAAGCAGGGCGATGGCAACCGGCACCGTTCGCTGAGCGTCCGATGAAGTGAATGTTAGGGCGAAGAGGAATTCGTTCCAGGCCGTAATGAAGGCAAGCAGGCCGGTCGTGACCAGAGCAGGCCACATCAGCGGCATGAAAACCTGGGTGATGATCACCCACGGCGAGGCGCCATCGACGATCGCCGCTTCCTCGATTTCAATCGGCAGATCGCGCATGAAGGTGGTCAGAACCCAGACCGTGAAGGGCAGGGTGAAGATCATGTAGGAGAAGATCAGCGCGAAAGGCGTGTTGAAGATGCCGATCCACCGGATGAGCTCGAACAGGCCGGCGAGCACGGCGATCTGTGGGAACATCGACACCGACAGGATCGTCAGCATCAGCAGCGCGCGACCGCGGAAATTGACGCGGGCAAGCGCGTAAGATGCGGTGACGGCGAGCAACAGCGAAGCCGCGACAACCAGGATGGCGACAAGCAGCGAGTTACCGAGGCTGCGGATGAAGCTGCCCGTGGTCAGGACCGTCGTGTAGTTGGTGAGCGAGATCGAGGTCGGCCAGTAATTGACCTCGAAGAGGGCCGTGCCGGCTTTGAAGCTCGTCAGGATCGCATAGTAGAACGGGAATACCGCGATGACGACGATGACGGCGACGAGCAGGTAGAAGAGGGTGTTCTTGGTAGCGGTCAGCAGCATCAGCGTTCGCTCCCGCCGAGTTTGACGCGACCGAGCCACATGTAGAGCACGGTGATCGTCGCGATGATCAGGAAGAGTACCGTCGAGGCGGTTGCGCCATAGGCGAACTTGTCGAAGTCGAAGAGGTTTTCGCGGGCCATAACCGACATGGTCTTGGTCTGAGCATTGTTCGGCGTCAGCACGTAGATCAGGTCGAAGATGCGCAAGGCGTCGAGCATGCGGAAGATCACGGCGACCATGATGGCTGGGCGGACCAGCGGCAGGGTCAGGCGCCAGAAGACCTTGATCGGGTTGATGCCATCGATCTTGGCGGCTTCGTAGATATCGGCGGGAACCATCTGCAGGCCGGCGAGGATGAGCAGCGCCATGAAGGGCGTTGTCTTCCAGACGTCGACGATCAGAACGGCAATCATGGCCGTGTCGGGATTTGCGGTCCAGGCAATCTTCTGGGTGATCAGGCCCATGCCGAGGAGGATGTCGTTCAGGATGCCGAACTGGTCGTTGAGCATCCAGGCCCACATCTTGGCGGAAACGATTGTCGGGATTGCCCAGGGAACGAGGATGGCGGCGCGCACGATGCCGCGGCCGGGGAAATTGGCGTTCAACACCAGGGCGACGACGAGGCCGAGAATGGTTTCGATGGTCACCGACAGGAACGCGAACTTCATCGTGTTCCAGACGGCGCGCCACCAGTTCGGGTCCGCAAGCAGGCCGCTATAGACGGTGCGCCCGCTCTTAAGCGTGATCCATGAGAGATAATTTTTGAAGCCGACGAACTGGGCGTCACCGAGGCTCGTGAGGGATGCGTTCGTGAAGCTGAAATAGATCGTTCTGAAAAGCGGCCATCCGGCAACAACGGCCAGAATGAACAGGGTGGGGGCCAGGAATATCCAGGCGGAACGGATGCGCTCGGAGCGCAGGTCCGACGAGGTATTGACGGCGCGCGCTCGCGATCCGACGCTTGAGGAAACTGCGGCTTCAGTCATGAGGTACCCGCTTCTTGAGGCGATTTGACGATGGCGGCTTCGGGGAAGGGCAGCGGCGGACGCCCGCCGCTGCCGATGCCGTCGGTTACCAGTTCTCGCCCTTCAGCGTCGTCAGGTCGGCCTCGAGAAGCTCGAGGTTTTCTGCGGAGGTGCCGTTACCCGAAAGCGAGTTATGAACGGCGGTCCAGAACTTCGAGGAGACCTCGTTGTACTTGACCTTGGCGGATGCCGATGGACGCGGAACGGCGTTCTGGAAGATCGGCTTCCAGTTCGGCATGAACGGTGCTGCGGCCGCGATGTCCTTGTCGTCGTAGAGCGCAGACAGTGTCGGCAGGTTGGAGAGCTCGATGGCGCGCTGCTTCTGGCGTTCCTTGGAGGTCAGGAACTTGACGAGCGCAATTGCGACGTCCGGGTTCTCAGAGTACTTGGAGACGGCGAGGTTCCAGCCGCCGAGCGTCGAGGATGGCGTGTCGCCTTCCTTGGCAACCGGAAGTGTCGTTACGTCGAACTTGCCCTTGACGGCGCTGTCCCCGCCATTGCCGAGAGCGTAGGCATAGGGCCAGTTGCGCATGAAAACGGCATTGCCGGTCTGCCAGACGCCGCGGGACTCTTCTTCCTGGTAGGCGAGCACGCCGCCTGGCGAAATCGTTCCGACCCAACCCTTGGCGCGGTCGATCGCCGCTGCTGCCTTCTCGTTGTTGATGGAGATGGTGCCGTCCGGCTCGATGATCTGGCCGCCGCCTGAGGACTTGACCCACTCCAGCGCATTGCAGGTCAGGCCTTCATAAGCGTTGCCCTGGAACACATAGCCCCAGAGATCCTTCTGGCCGGCTGCGCGTTCCTTGTCCTGGATTTCCTTGGCGGTCGCCGCCATTTCGTCCCAGGTCTTCGGCGGCTGTTTGCCGTACTTGTCGAGCAGGTCCTTGCGGTAGAAGAGCGCCGGCGCATCGGTGTAGAGCGGCATGGCGACGAGGCGACCGTTCACGGTCTGCGAGGCGATGATCGACGGGAAGAAATCGCCGACGACATCCTTTGCGGCATCCTTGAGGTCGACGAACTGGTCGGCGAGCTGCGGCGCCCAGATGACGTCGGTCTGATAAACGTCGACGTCCTTGTTGCCGGCGGCGAGCCACAGGCGATACTGCGAGAACTGCTCCGTCGAAGACGACGGCATGGTCACGATGCTGACCTTGTTGCCGGTTGCCTTCTCGAACTCGTCGAGCTGCTTGCGGAACAGGTCGAGGTTCTTGCCGGTCGAGCTTGCGGAAATACTGATGTTGGCGGCGAACGAGGGCTGTGCGACACCGAGCAGCGCGGCCGCGATGGCGACCGCTGTGAAATGAAATTTCATATCTTCCTCCCAAAAGAACCAAACATTGGAAAAATTGAAAACGGTTTGGCTGGAAAAAATTGTCAGAAGGTCGATATTGAGTCAAGCGGGCACACGTGTCAAAGTCGCACAACCGCGATCACATATTGATAACAAAGAAAAATCATAGGGATGGCGGTAGTTTCGGTTGTGGGAAAAAGAGACAAACCTCACTCGAAGGAATATCTAAAATTGAAAACGGTTTGGTTATTTGCGAACTGATACGCTTAGGCCATAAGGGAGACAGCACCTGCTGGCGTCCAGCCAGCCAGGTCAGGACGAAAGACGCACTGTCGGATGAAGCTTAAAGAGTTCGCGAAGCAGGTAGGATTGTCCCCGACCACGGTCAGTCGGGCGCTGAGCGGCTACCCCGAGGTGAGCGAGACCACGCGCGCCCGTGTGGCGGAAGCTGCTGCGCGGCTGGGCTATAGCCCGAACGTCAATGCCGTGCGGCTGAAAACCGGTCGAGCAGGGGCTATCGGCGTGGTAATGGGGCGCGCCGGCGAATTTCACTTCGCGGAGTTCATGGCCGGCATGGCGGAGCGGCTGGTGGCGGAGGAGACCGACATTCTCGTCATCCCGATGGCGGATCCCAACCATGAGGATGAGATGCAGCTCTACCGTCGACTCGTGGAGAGCCGGCGTGTCGACGCGATCATCGTGCACTCGCCCAAACCCAATGACGAGCGCATTGCGCTGCTCCACGAACTCGGCATGCCGTTCCTCGTGCACGGGCGGTCGGCCATCGATGTGCCGCATGCCTGGCTCGACATCGACAACGAAGCTGCGATCAAGCGCGCCACGTCGCACCTGATCGATCTTGGCCACCGGCGCATTGCAATGATCAATGGTCGGTCGGGCGCGACCTACGCTCTTCACCGGGACAGTGGCTTCCGCAAGGCACTTCAAAGTCACGGCATCGAGCCTGATCCGCAGCTGATGGCGAGCGGCAACTTCACGGACGAGCTCGGTTTTCGGTTTGCGCGGTCCTTCTTGGAGCAACCGAACCCACCAACAGCCTTTGTGGCGGGATCCATGATGACGGCGCTCGGTGTCTATCGCGCGGTCCGATCGCTTGGGATGCAGATCGGGCGCGACGTCTCGGTCATCGCCCATGACGACGTCTTTCCGTATCTCACCGCCGACAACATGGTGCCGTCGCTGTCGGCGACGCGGTCCTCGATGCGGGCGGCCGGAACGCGATGTGCGGATCTTGTCCTGCAACTGCTGTCGGGTCGGTCTCCATTGGAAATCCACGAGCTCTGGCCCGTCGAACTCATTCTGCGCGAATCGACGGGGCCGGCGAGACCGTCCAGGTCCTAGTCTTCCTCGTCCGGCGCGCCGCGAGCGAGCCGTTTCAGGGCTGCCTGCGAGTAGAATATCGCGCGGTTCCCCTGGAATCTGGAAAGTTGATTGCCTCAAGCAAAGGATTTCGGTGCCTCGTTGATTGAGCCGGCGGCGCCAACGCGGCATATTGCCGGCAGTTGCTGACGCATGTCGGCCATCCTCCCGGTCGATGAAGCAACTGTTCCCTCTGGAGGTTCTTGACCTCACACCTTAGCCACCGCGGGAGCGGTGGCTTTTCTTTTTGTGCGCCGCTCCCTTTCCAGCAACTTGGAACCTTCGGTTGTCGCTTCCGTTCCTTCAAAGAAGAGATGTTTAAGGAGAGCGTCATGCAGGTCGTCGGTACGCAGGTCATTCCCGAAATGGGCGGCAAACGGGGCTTTACCATCGAATTCGTTGGCGATGGTGGAGAGGTGGTTTCCGTGCTGCTACGGAACGACGAGGCGCAATCGGTCAACCCAAGAAACGCGGTCGAACGCGCCAAGGCGCTGATGCTGGAGATCGCCGCCGCGACCGACGAGGGTACTTCCGATCCCGTGACAGCGCGGCCCAGCGCTCGTGCGTCGGGTGATCAAAGTACAATGGAAGAACAGCTCGACGAGGGACTGGAAGGCACATTCCCGGCGAGCGACCCGGTTTCGGCAACCGGCTCCACGGTCCCGAGGGGGCCGGCAAAACATTGAGCGGAGCAAGGAGAAGATCGGTTTTTCCGTTCGCCGGGTGACTTTTAGCAAAAAAAGCGAGCGGAGGGCCCGGATTCCCGGAACTTTTTCGCCTTTGATCTGTTGAATCCCTTCGTTGCAAACGCGGGCGGGTGACACGGTGCCTCACATCCCAAAAATCGATCGCAAGAACGGTCGGGTGGATGCGCGAGACAGGCTGATTATCGCGCTGTACGCGCAGCTCAAAGCCGAGCGCCAGACACGCGAAACCCTTGAATGGGTGATCCGCAACGGCGGACTGTCGACCGACGTGCTTGAAGCGATCGCCGCAGATCCCGTTCCTGTCGTGACGAGCGACGACGTCGCGGCCGTCGAGAAGATCGTAGCATTGGACGAAAGACGGCGGCGCAAACTGCAAAACGACAACTGAGGGAACGTCATGGCGGCTCGGGCAAGCTGGAAGGGTCATCTGAAAGTCGGGGATCTCGTTTGCGCGGTCGGATTGTACACCGCCGTCTCCACCTCGGATCGCATTTCGTTCAACATCATCAGTCGAAAGACCGGCCATCGCGTCGAGCGGCAGTTCGTCGACAGCGAGACTGGCAAGGCCGTCGAACGTGATGATCAGGTCAAGGGATACCAACTGGACAACGGCGAATACATTGTGATCGAAGGCGACGAGATTGCGGGCGTCATGCCTGAGAGCGACAAGGTGCTGAACGTCCAGAACTTCGTGCCCTACAACGAAATCAACAAGCTCTATTTCGACAAGCCGTACTACTTGGCGCCCGTCAGCGGGGATGACGGGGAGGCGCTCGGGCTGATCGCTCGTGCGATGCGCGATCAGAAGGTGGCGGCGATTGCCGAGGCGGTGCTGTTCCGCCGTAACCGCACAGTTCTGATCCGGCCGCAGGACGACTATATCGTCGCCACCACGCTGAGCTTCGACTACGAGGTCCGCAAGCCCGATACGGTCTTCAAGGACATTCCGGAGATGAAGTTCGACGAGGAAATGCTTGAGTTGGCCGGCCACATCATCGGTACCAAAAAGGGTACGTTCAATCCGCAGGAATATGAGGATCGATACGAGACGGCGCTCTCGGAGCTTGTAAAGGCGAAGATCGAGGGCCGGGAGCTGCCCAAAGCAAAACCAAAGCCGCAGGGCAAGGTCATCGACCTCATGGATGCCCTTCGCCAGAGTGCCAAGCTGAGCGCCAAGCCACGGGCGGCGAAGCGCGCCTCTAGCGAAACGAAAGCGAGCTGAGCATGGCTTTGGAGGCCTATCAGGCGAAGCGCAATTTCAAGGTGACGCCGGAGCCAAGAGGAAGCCGGCGTTCCACCAAATCCACATCACCAGCCACGCTCAATTTCGTGATTCAGAAACACGACGCGTCACGCCTTCACTATGACTTCCGCTTGGAACTCGATGGTGTGCTGAAGAGCTGGGCCGTCACCCGCGGACCGAGCCTCAATCCCGATGAAAAGCGGCTTGCAGTGCATGTCGAGGATCATCCGCTAGACTACGGAGACTTCGAAGGCACCATCCCGAAGGGTCAATATGGCGGCGGCACAGTGCTTCTATGGGATCGTGGAACGTGGACGCCGAATGGTGATCCTCACAAGGGTTACAAGAAGGGTCACTTGGAATTTGACCTCGAAGGCGAGAAACTCAGCGGTCGGTGGCACCTGGTTCGCATGCATGGCAAGCCGGGCGAAAAGCAGGAGAACTGGCTGCTGATCAAGGCGGAGGACGAGGATGCGCGCCGCAAAGGCGATATCCTGAAACAGCGGCCGGAATCGGTGAAAAGCGGCCGCAAGATTGAAGAGGTGACAAAGCACCCCGACGCCACCTGGGACTCCCGTCGCAAGGGTGCATCGAAGCCCGCTGCAAGGGCTGTGGCGACTCGAGCGAAGCCGCAACGCCACGATTGGCCGAAGGGCGCCGAAAGGGCAGCGATGCCTGACTTCGTCGAGCCTGAGCTTGCCAAGCTGAAGGCGAAGGCACCATCAAGCAAAGGCTGGATTCACGAGATCAAGTTCGACGGATACCGGCTTCAGGTTCGGCTTGAAAATGGCAAGGCAGGGCTGTTGACGCGCAGCGGGCTCGACTGGACCGAGAAGTTCGGCCGGGAGATTGCCGATGCCTTCGCCGCGCTGCCGGCAAGGTCGGCGATCCTTGATGGAGAAATCGTCGTCGAGCGGGAAAACGGAGCCTCGGATTTTTCGGCGCTGCAAAGCGATCTCAGCGAAAGGCGGCATGATCGGTTTGTCTTTTATGCGTTCGACCTCTTGTATCTCGACGGCTATGATTTGCGGCAGGCAAAGGTGACTGACCGGAAGCGGCTGCTGGAGGCGCTACTCGCGGGCGACTCCGGAATGATCCGCTACAGCCAGCATTTTACCGAAAGCGGCACAGTGGTTCTGGAGCATGCCCGCCAGCTTGGTCTTGAAGGCATTGTGTCGAAATTGGCTGACAGCGAATACGTTTCGGGACGTACCGGCGACTGGGTGAAATCGAAATGCCTGGAGAGACAGGAATTTGTTATCGGCGGCTATGTGCCCTCGACCGCGATGAAGAATGCAATCGGCTCGCTGGCCATGGGCGTTTACCGCAAGGGCAAGCTCGCGCATGTCGGCAGGGTAGGGACGGGCTTCAGCGTTAATGTTGCCCAAGGACTCTATGAGACGTTGTCGGCAATGGCGCAAAAAGACAACTCCTTCGACGATGATCTCACCACCGAAGAGCGCCGTGGGTTGGTCTATGTCACGCCAAAGCTCATCGCCGAGGTTGAATTTCAGGCATGGTCGGCTGACGGCAACTTGCGGCATGCTGCATTTCGTGGACTGAGGGAAGACAAGGCGCCAGAGGACGTGATGCCGGAACTAACAAACGCACCCGCTCGAGAACTGCCTCAGTCCAGCGTGACGCTCACGCATCCAGATCGCATCTATTGGCCCGAGGAGGGCGTCACCAAAGAGGGGCTGGCCAGCTACTATGCACGGGTATGGCGCTTTATCGAACCCTATGTGACGAAGCGGCCACTTGCTCTGTTGCGCTGCCCCGATGGCATCGCCGGCCACCAGCGGTTTTTCCAGAAGCACGCCTGGAAAGGCATGAATCCAAACATCGAACAGATCACCGATCCGAAGGACAAGGGCGGCGAGAAATTGCTGCGCATCATGGACTTCGACGGGATGGTGGCGCTCGTCCAGTCCGCCGTGCTGGAAATCCACCCCTGGGGTGCCACGACTGACAGCTGGGAGAAACCGGACATGATCACCATGGATCTTGATCCGGCCGATGGCGTCAGCTGGTCGGATATCATCGCTGCCGCCAACGAGTTGAAGGAGCGTCTCGAAGCGGCGGGTTTGGCGGCCTTCGTCAAGACCTCCGGCGGCAAGGGGCTGCATGTCGTCACACCGCTAAAACCGAAGGCCAGCTGGGTACAGGTCAAGGCCCTCGCCAAGGCGCTCGCCGATGGGATGTCAAAAGATCAGCCTGACAAGTATCTTGCGACCGCTACGAAAGCGAAGCGGACCGGCAAGATTTTCATAGACTATCTGCGCAATGGGCGTGGCAACACGGCCGTCGCCGCCTACTCCACCCGCGCCCGGCCAGGGGCTGCTGTCTCCATGCCGCTTGAGTGGACCGAGCTGACCGAGGAAATCGGTCCGGCCTATTTCACCGTCGACAACGCTCCGGCGCGTCTCGATGGCCTGCGGAGCGATCCGTGGGCGGATTTCTTTGCCGCCGCCGTTCCGCTGGAGAAGCGAAAGTAAGGGACGGTCGCTTGCGATCTGTCAGTGAGATTTCGGACGCCCCGTTTCCTTGGCGAGGCTTTTCTTCAGGGCGTCCATGATGTTGACGACGTTGCCTGTCGGTTTTGTTGTCGGCCGCTTGGAGGATGGCGGTGTGGCTTTGACCAGGCTCTTTTGCTTCGCGCGGATCATCGCTTTCAGGCGTTTCTGGATAGGATCCTGCACCATGGTCGGTTGCCATTCCTCGGTCCGGTCCTTGACGAGTTTCGTCATCAAGGAAAGCACGGTGGCATCGACCTTACCATCGCCGTCGAGCGTGGCTGCCGGCGGACGAACTTCGTCGCCGAAATGCAGCGTCCAAAGGATGATACCCTTGCCCTGAGGCTCCAGCAGGACGGCGCGCTCGCGCCGGTAAAGGACGAGCCGGGCAATGCCGACCACATCGTTTGCCTTCATCGATTCGCGGATCACGCAGAATGCCTCCGTACCGACCTTGTCCTCCGGTGTTAGGAAGTGCGGCTTGTCGTACCAGATCCAGTCGATCGAGCCGCGTGGCACGAATGTATCGATGTCGATGGTCTTGGTGCTCTCCAGTCCGACCTCTTCGAGCTCCTTGTCCTCGAGAATGACATAGTCGTCTTCGCCGCGGGGATATCCCCGGGCTTGATCCTTGTCGGCAATTGGCTTGTGGGTGACGCTGTCGACGTAGCGGCTTTCGACGCGGTTCTTTGTCTTTCGGTTCAAGACGTGAAATCGAAGTTGGTTGCTGTCCGTGGTAGCCGGGGTGAGCGACACCGCGGCGGTGACGAGTGACAGCTTGAGATAGCCCTTCCAATAGGTCTGACGTGCCATTTGCGCCCTGGCGCCCTGGCGCCATCTCCCGTGGCCGCATTCGCGGCGATTTCCCATAACGGCCTGGGGCGTGGTTTGGTTCCATCGCGATCGTAGCTAAGCGGCGGATGTATGAAACGGCTGCCCTTAGCGCCCGTTCAGGCCTTTCAGCCAGCGCAGCACAGCGATTTCACCCTGGTCCATCCAGCGCAGTAATCTGGCGCTTCGGCTCGGCCGGCCGGCAGCGAGCTTGGCAAGCTCACCTGCTTCGAAGCTCTCGAATACCTTCGGATGGATGTAGGACGACCTGCAGACGGCGCGCGTGTTGACCAAGCGTGCGGCAACTGCATCGACGACCTCGTTCATTTGTCGCGCTCGCCCGCGCTGGCTTTGCTCCGGCTCAAGCGCGGCGAGCGCGATTGCTGCCATTTGTGTTGCGCCCCATGTGCGGAATTGCCGGGACGTGAAGTCGGTTCCGGACGCCTCCCGTATGTAGGCGTTGACGTCCTGCGACTGGATCGGATGAGAGGCGCCGCTGTCATCGATATACTGGAACAGCTGCTGGCCGGGCAATTCCTGGAGCATGCGCACGGCGCGGGTGATGCGACGGTCGCTGTGGCTGAGGCGCCATTCCTTCCCGGACTTGCCCTTGAAGCGGAAGTGGATGCTCGAGCCTGAGATTTTCACATGCCGGTTTCGCAGCGTTGTCAGGCCGTAGGAGGCGTTGTCTGCGGCGTAACTCGCATTACCGACGCGGATATAGAGATTGTCCAGAAGCCAGACGATGGTCGCCAGCGCCTTGTCAATATTGGGCGTCCGGCGCCGCAGGTCGGAGTCTACTTTCTTGCGGATCGCAGGAAGCGCCGAGCCGAAATCGGCTAACCGCTCGAACTTGCTTTTTTCTCGCTCAGCCGTCCATTTGGAATGGTAGCGGTACTGCTTGCGGCCGCGCGCATCACGGCCGGTAGCCTGCAGATGAGAATTCGGGTCGGCGGAGATGAGAACCTCCGTGTAGGCGGGCGGAATGGCCAGCGCCGAGATTCGCTCGAGCTCCGCCTGGTCGGCGATGCGCGTGCCCTGGGCGTCGTGGTAGACAAATCCGTTCTTGACGGCTCGCCTTGTTATGCCCGTCACCAGGTTCGCAATAAAGACGATACCCCCGGTCGCCGGTGGCTCGGTGAGCGCAGCCGCCAGTTTCTCGTCAAGTTGCTGTTTATAGGTCGCTCTCTGGTCCACAGTGAGCATGAAACGCCGTTGCCGTCGGTAGGTTCCGATTCAGCCCGGCAGCCTACCAACAGCCACTCAAAAGCTCCGCAATCCTGCTATTCGATGACCACCTGAACGTAGGTAGCGCCGCTCTTGGCGTAGTAGAGCGATCCACACCGGTAGTAGTAGCCCCCGTAGTACGGCCCGTAGACGCAGCCTGCCGGCAGCGTGTTCACGTAGACGGTCGTTCTGCGCACGACGCGGCGTGTCGTTCGACGAGCGGCGCCCGCATAGGACAGCGGTGTCAGGGGGCGGCCGATTTCGGCTTGTGCCGGGGTGGATGCGCTGATGGTTACCGTGGCTAGGTCGTTCCCCTCCATGCTGACATCGAGGGAGGCGAACGCAACCGCGAGCGCAATAGCGAAAATCCGTACGGAGGTTTTCATTGTGCATCTCCCGTCTCTGTCGGCGCGGGCAGTTCATCGATCTGACCAAGTTCGCTGAGATCAACCTTCTTGGCATCGCCGGGTATTTCGATGGCAAAGTTTGCCACCTTCACATCTTCTCCTGTGCGGAAGTTCCGGACCTCGAGCATGTATTCCGGCGCCTGCACCACGTGTTTGCTGGTCACCACATAGCGCTTCGGAACAGGCTTCGCCCCCGATTCTATCCATATCTGCCAGTCGACATCATTCTTCCGGAATGTCAGGTATTCGCATTCCACACCGTCGACGACAGCGCTTGAAATGTGCTTGGACTTCGTGACGCCGTCCATCAGCGTATCGAAGCTGTTCGAGAGCAACAGATCGGAGCCCGGGATTTCTGCACCGGCGTTCTGAAGCCGGTCGAAAAGCTCGTCGAGGCTGCCCTTTGCGTCGATCTGGGCGTAGGCGTCGAGGTTCTTTCCGTGAACCGTGAACTTCGTGCCGTCAAAGCTGACGTCAAGGTCGGCAAAACCTCCGGTGCGCGTCACCCGGATTTTGTCCGGCCGGCCGACCGTTGCTGTGCCGGAGCTGACGAATTGCAGCTTCTCGAAGGTCGGAGTCACAGCTTCCACGGAAGAGACATAGTCGAAGGAGAATGTCTTTTGAGCCGCCATATAGTCGGACATTGCCTTCAGCAATTCCTTCGAGTCGTCCGCCCACGCCGGGCAGTTCGAGCCTGCGGTTATTGCGCACAAGGTCACCAATACCTTGAAGCGTGTCGCCAACATTAATTTCGCCATGTCACGGCCCTCACTTTCGCAACGGTTGATTGGGTACGCGTCGAATGCTGGGTACGTTAAGGTCGCCGGCGGCATTGCCAGCAAGGCCACGCTTTCGAGTGCCTTCGGGGCATCAAAAACCGCGGAGACCGTCGGATTGGACGGAAGCCCGGCTACTGTACGTTTCTTTTTCTTGCGGCCGAAATGTAACTGCAAGTTCATCTTTTGTCACATGTTTCATCCCGTATCGCCAACTATTTATCGCGCGTGCCTCTATTGCTTTTCGCGGAAATGCGGAAATATTGGTTCATACTATACTCTGCCCAGGCGCATGGACTGTTGGGATACGCCAGGGGCGCACATGAAATCCGAAGCTCGTGCATGCATCGGGGCAGAAAAATGCGCGAAAGTTCGTATCGAGGGCTGCATCATATCGGTATTTTGACGGTGGTCGCTGCGTTATCGGCATGCGACAGCGGGAACAATGCGTATGTGCCGCCGCCGCCGCCGAAGGTGAACGTGGCGCAGCCATTGCAGCAGCCGGTGGTTGAATATTTTGAGCTGACCGGCAACACGGATGCGATAAACGCGGTCGACATCGAGGCCCGCGTGCAAGGCTTTCTTGAAACGATAGACTACAAAGACGGTACCCCGGTAAAGAAGGGCGACAAGCTCTTCAGCATCCAGCGCGACACCTATAAGGCACAGGTTGACCAAGCCCAGGCGCAACTGGCTTCGCAGCAGGCGTCGCAAGTCGGCGCGAAGCAGGAATACGACCGGCAGCTCAATCTGATGAAGCAGGAAGTGACTACACAGACAGCCGTCGACAGCGCCAAGGCGACACTGGATGAAGCAAACGCCTCCATCCTGAACGCGCAGGCGAGCCTCGATCTTGCAAACATCAACCTCGGATATACGGAGGTGGTCGCGCCCTTCGATGGCACCGTAACGAACCACCTCGTGGATGTCGGCGCGCTGGTCGGCGTGTCAGGCCCGACGAAGCTTGCCACAATCGTTCAGACCGACCCGCTCTACGTCTATTTCAACGTCAGTGAGGCTCAGGTGCTGATGATCAAGCAGAGCCTCGCCAAGGCCGGGCGCAAGCTGACCCAAGCCGACCTTCCCAATATCCCGGTGGAAATCGGGCTCGGCGACGAGGAGGGCTATCCACACAAGGGGCACCTCGACTACGTCTCACCGCAGATCGATGCCTCGACAGGCACGCTTTCGGTTCGGGGCATCATCGACAACAAGGACCACGCACTTTTGCCGGGTCTTTTTGTCCGCGTTCGTGTTCCTGTCGCCCACCAGGACAAGGCGCTCGTCATTCGTGATGATGCGATCGGTACCAATCAGCAGGGAAATTACGTGCTGGTGCTCGGCAAGGACGACGTGATCGAGCAGAAAGTCGTCAAAATAGGCCAGCGCAATGGCCAGATGAGAGTCATCGAATCCGGTCTCGATCCCGCGGATTGGGTCGTCATGGCCGGGATCCAACGGGCCGTACCCGATATGAAAGTCACGCCTGAGAAAATCACGATAGAGGCCGCGGCAACGGGGGATCCGAGCGGATCGAAGGTCCCATGAGCCGGCAGCGGATCAGCTCCAGGAGGCGAAACGGATGATCTCGCGCTTCTTCATCGAGCGGCCGGTACTCTCGAATGTTCTCGCGCTGGTTTTCGTCCTGATCGGCGCCGTCGCATTGTTCCAGCTGCCGGTCGCCCAGTACCCCAACGTAGTTCCGCCGACCGTTCAGGTGACGACGCGTTATCCCGGCGCGAGTGCCAAGACTCTGGTCGATACCGTGGCATTGCCAATCGAATTGCAGGTCAACGGCGTCGAAAACATGCTCTACATGCAGTCGACCAGTGCCAGCGACGGCACCTATTCGTTGACGGTCACCTTTGCAATCGGCACCGATCCGGATCAGGCGCAAGTCCTGGTCCAGAACCGCGTCGCCATTGCGATGCCATCGCTGCCGCAAGCCGTTCAGGTTCAAGGCGTGACGACGCAGAAGAAGTCGACGTCGATCCTGGGGTTCGTCACTCTCACTTCGCCTGACAGCCGCTTCGACAGCCTCTTCTTGTCGAATTACGCGGTCATCAACCTTCAGAACGAACTGGCTCGGCTTCCCGGCGTCGGCAATGTCAGCGTTTTCGGCGCGGGCCAGTATGCGATGCGGATCTGGATGGATCCGGATCTGTTGCAGGCCCGCGGACTGACGCCGCAGGACGTTATCAGTACGGTGCAGCAGCAGAGTCAGGAGGTCACGGCGGGGCAAGTCGGACTGCCTCCAGTGCCTAGCGGACAGGATTTCCAATATACGCTCAATGTCAGCGGTCGTCTCAACGACGCTCCCGACTTCGAAAACATCATCGTGAAGGTCGATTCTGCCGATGGCGGTCGGATAACGCGTATACGCGATATCGGTCGCGTCGAACTCGGCGCGCAGACCTATAGCCAGTCCTTCCTGCAGAACCGGCGACCGGCGACCGGTATCGGCATTTTCCAGCTGCCGGAGGCGAATGCCATTGCGGTTGCCCAATCCGTTCGAGCGAAGATGGCGGATCTGTCGAAAAGCTTCCCACCCGGCCTTCAATACACCATGCCGTTCGATACGACGAAGTTCGTTGAGGCGTCGATCAAGGAAGTCTACAAGACACTGATCGAGGCGGGCGTTCTGGTCCTGATCGTGATCCTGCTGTTCCTGCAAGATTGGCGGGCGATGCTGGTTCCGGCGACGACTGTGCCTGTGACGATCATCGGTGCGTTTGCGGCGATGGCGGCGCTTGGTTTCACGGTCAATCTGTCGACGCTGTTTGCGATCGTCCTTGCGATCGGCATCGTCGTCGATGACGCGATTGTCATCGTCGAGGGGGTTTCGCGCCATGTCGAGGAGGGGATGCCAGGTCGGCAGGCGGCAGAGAAGGCAATGGACGAGCTTCTCGGTCCGGTCATCGGCATTACGCTCGTTCTCATGGCGGTCTTCATTCCGGCCGCCTTCCTGCCAGGCTTGACCGGCCAGCTCTACCGGCAGTTCGCGCTTGTCATCGCCGCGACGGCGCTGATCAGCGCAATCAACGCGATCACCCTGAAGCCGACGCAATGCGCCCTCTGGCTGAGGCCGCCTGTGCCGCCCGAACGGCGCAACTTCTTCTATCGCGGCTTCAACCGAGTTTACGATGCGGCCGAGAATGGCTATTCGCGGCTTGTCGGTGGCCTTGTGCGGAATAGTACGATCTCAGTCCTCGTGGGCTTGGCACTGATCGGTGTTGCCTTCTGGGGCCTAACCCGTCTTCCGACTGCGTTTCTCCCGACCGAGGATCAAGGCTATGTGCTGATCAGCGCGCAATTGCCGGACGGCGCCTCGAAGCAGCGCACGGATGCGGTGATGCAGCAGGTCAGCGAGATCGCCGAGGCGACGCCCGGCGTCGATCAGGTGCTGACGATCAGCGGGATTTCGGTGCTGGACAACAGCGCAAGCCTGCCGAACGCCGGTGTCGCCTATGTCATTCTCAAGGACTGGGACGTGCGTGGAAAGGAAAAAGGCCAGGACCTGCTGTCGATATACCAGCACCTGAACGGCGCGCTGGATAGTATCATGACGGCAAAGACGCTTGTCCTGGTTCCTCCTGCAATCCAGGGTATCGGCAACGCCAGTGGGTTCACCATGCAGGTGCTCCTCAAGGACGGCAGCTTCGATTTCGCGCTGCTGCAAACACTGGCCAATACGATCGTCGAGCGCGGCAACGCGCAGTCCTCGCTGCAGCGGCTGCAGACCTCGTTCCGAGCGGACGCTCCGCAGCTCGAGGTTTCTGTCGATCGCATCAAGGCCGAGACACTCGGCGTCACCGTCGGGCAGGTGTTCTCTGCGCTTTCGGGCTATGTCGGATCGAGCTATGTGACACAGTTCAACAAGTTCGGCCGCACCTTCCAGGTCTATGTGCAGGCGTCGCCGGAATTCCGCGTGCGGCCGGATGACATCCGCAATCTGAAAGTCAAGGCGGGCGATGGCACCATGGTGCCGCTGGGTACAGTAATCGACGTGACCAGCGTGCCGGGACCGTCGCTGATCAGCCTCTACAATCTCTATCCTACCGCCACGATCGTTGGCGGCGCCGCGACCGGCTTCAGTTCGGGGCAGGCGCTGAATGTCATGGAGCAGATCGCGGATCAGACATTACCAACCGGGGCCGGCTTTGAATGGACCGCCTTGTCCTACCAGGAGAAGGCAGTCGGCACGCAGATCTACTACGTCTTCGGGCTCGCCATTCTGCTGGTCTATTTCGTTCTGGCCGGCCAGTACGAAAGCTGGATATTACCTTTCGCGGTCATTCTCGCGGTTCCTCTCGCGCTCCTCGGCACGGTCGGCGCCCTGACGGCGCTCGGCGTCGCCAACAATCTCTATACGCAGATCGGCCTCATTCTGCTTATCGCGCTGTCCTCGAAGAATGCCATTCTGATCGTTGAATACGCACGTGAAAAGCGAATGCAGGGAATGGAAATCGCTGCCGCGGCAGTGCTTGCGGCACGATTGCGTTTCCGGCCGATCCTGATGACGTCGTTCGCCTTCATTCTCGGCGTTTTGCCCCTCGTGCTGGCGACCGGCGCCGGGGCCAATGCGCGCCGGTCGATCGGTATCTCAGTCTTCAGCGGCATGATCGCGTCGACTTGCCTAGCGGTTTTGCTGGTGCCGTCCTTCTATGTGATCCTGCAACGCTTCGAGGAATATCGAAAGCGCCGCACTGCGGCAGTACCGGATACACAGACATAAATGCCGTGGCGTCAGAGACGCGACTGTCAGGTCATTGAGCAACACTGACGCCCACAATTGAGGATTTGTTGTCCCAGACAGAGGCGAGCCCATCGTGGCCCATCCTCTGTGCCGTGGATAGCAAGGGCGCGCCCTCCCGAAGAGGGCCCCCAGAAGCAGCCTCACGATGCCGACGTGGTCGACACTGTGATTTCCGCAGGGAGAGGAACTATGAAGGATTTCTCGTCGTCATCATTGGATGTCTCATCCGCGAAACGCGCCACTTGGAGAACGAGACTTGGCCTGCCGCTGCTTTGCGCAGTCACGCTGTTTGCGGGCACGACAGTTGCGCAACAGCCGACGGATGCGCAGCGCAACGCCATCAAGTCCGCCTGCCGCAGCGATTTCCTATCGAATTGCTCCGGCGTCACGCCGGGCGGCAAGGAAGCGCTCGCCTGCCTGCAGCAGCATGAGGCGTCACTGTCGTCCGGATGCAAGCAGGCGATCAGCGCGCTCGGCGGAAGCGGCAAGGCCGCTACTCCGAAATCATCGTCCGACGCATCGACAGCCCCGGCAACGCCGGATAGCGGCACGCCCAAGGCCGCCGCGCCTGCTGCCGCAGCCGCACCGGAACTTTCGCCGCGCGAGGAGATGGTCATTGCCCGCGAGGCGTGCGGGCCGGACTTCCGATCTTACTGCCGTGCTGTTCCGCTCGGTGGCGGCCGCGGCATCGCCTGCCTGAGGGAGAACATGTCTCGCCTGTCGCCAGGCTGCCAGAAGGTCTTGGCGCACGGGCTCTAATTCGTCGCGTGTCCCATTTCCGAAACCGGTGCGCAGATGCGCCCGATTCGCAGCTTGGTCACAAAGTCGTCAGACCTAAGTCCGACTAGCCAAGCGGACTGTCGGCACTAACTGACCCTTGTCCTTCTGCCCCGAAGGATGAGGGAGGCTTTAGGATGTCGCGGACCAACCCTCCTTCAGCCTCCCTCTTTTCGATCGGACCTTTGTCCAACTTCCCAAGTAGCTTCACTCAGCCTAAGTTATTGTTGTCCTTCCGCCAAAAAGGACGCACAGGGGTACCTTCGGGTCCCTGAGGGCTCGAGAGGATCACCGCGGGTAGGCTGACCTCTCGGCTCTCCCGCTGTCGCATGCAAACGTGAAGTTTCGAACTCGCCCAAGCTCAGCTATTTGCCGGTCGTTATGACCATCCGGAACCGCGCCGCCCCACTCATCATTCGCTCATAAGCCTCTGCGGCCCGCTCCAGCGGCATGGTTTCGATCATCGGACGAACGTTGGCGAAAGCGCTGAATGCGAGCGTGTCTTCCGAGTCGCTCGATGTCCCAGAGGGCCATCCCTGAATTCCGCGACGACCGCCAATCAAGAGGAATGGCGAGACTTCAATCGGCTCGGATGAAGCGCCAAGCACTATCATCTTGCCATTGACTGCCAATCCACCAAGCACCGCGCTCATCGCCTGTGAATTGGTGACGGTCGACAGGATCACGCGGGCTCCGCCGAGCTTGCTCAATTCGGCGGCGACATCCTGCGTGGTGCTGTCAAGATAGCGATGAGCTCCGAGCTCACGCGCCAACGGCTCCTTGTCGGCACCCCGCGCAATGGCGATCGTGCGACAGCCCATTTTCGCGGCGAATTGCACGCCAAGGTGGCCGAGCCCGCCGACACCAAGCACGGCAACCGTATCGCCCGCCCGAACGCCGCTGTTGCGCAATGCGTTGTAAGTGGTGATCCCGGCGCACAGAAGGGGCGCGGCCTCGGCGGCATTGAGTTCATCGGGGATTACGGCCAAGGCTTCAAACGGTGCGACCATATACTCCGCATAACCACCGTCATAACTGATCCCCGGAATTTGTGCCGTCTCACAGGTCACGAAATCGCCCCGGCGACAGGAGGAGCAGTGCCCACAATGACCGCCGTGCCAGCCAACTCCGACGCGTTGGCCCGCCTTCCAACGCGGCACGCGTTCGCCGACTTGGTCGATAACGCCGACGACCTCGTGGCCCGGTATGCGCGGGTAGGCGATGCCGGGAAAGGCTCCCAATACAGTGAAGGCATCGCTATGGCAGACTCCGCACGCTTGAACCTTGATCAAGACCTGGCCGGCAGCGGGGGTCGGAATCTCGCGTTCGACCAGTTGCAAAGGCGCATTGGCATTTCTTACTTCGACAGCGCGCATGCTCGGCATGGAATCCTCCTCAGATTTCGTTACCTCACGTTCAGCAGGCATTGCCAATCGTATCACCGCGGCAGGCTTTCGCATGCGTGGCCGCATCTAGTGCGGTGGAGGTGTTCTTCAATCCGCTCACCCAACCGAGCATAGGGCAGGGTTTCGGCTGGCGTGGGTCAACCAAATCCAGCGTGCCGCCCTGTCGGAGGTCAATGGTACATTCCCACCAACTGCGTGGTGGTTTTCTCTCACAAGATCACGGGATCGTTGCGATAGTTGCTTTTTCTCAGGTCGTCTAGAATTGCCCGGCCTACTGGAGTCGTGTCGTGACCGAGACAATTGTGCAGCAACTGATCTTTACATTGGGCGTCGCCCGCGAAATGGCATCCTGGGAAAGTCCTGACTACGATTTTGTCATACTGCTTATCCAGCAGGCTTTGCGAGCAGCCGAGGAAGAGGCGTTGCGTCACGGTATCGTCACCGATTTTGATGCTGCATCGGAGCACCAACAGTAATCGGCAGCGTACGGTCGGAACCAATTCGCCAAAGGCGCCAACCGTACGCTCGTCGATCCGGGAGAGGCTGGGGTCGGCTCCAGGATCGACCCAACGAAAACTAGGGGAGCGCAGGCGGACTGGTATTTGCGTCTTTGCTGATGTTTCGATTTTTGTTCTTGCGCCAATTGGATGTCTTCTGATCGTAAGCGAGAATGAGGCAATGCCGGAGAGCGAACTCATCGAGCTGATTTTTGCACTTTGCTTTGCGCGCGAAATCGCCTCGCGCCGAAGAACGGCGGTCTATGAGCTCGTCATCTATCGTATCGACCAGGCCCTACGGCTCGGATGCCCTCAGCCGTGGCATTGCGATCGACGTTGATCGCACCGACGTGACCTAGGTTTAGAACTCTTAATAGCTAATACGGTCCTTAAGCTTTGAATGCCTCGCCGAGATCCATCTGAAGGCTCTGTTTCTCACCCAGAAAGGGGACCGATCACAACAAACGCGTGTAGATCGATAAGTTTCCCCTCATATACGGCAAGCGAAGAAAAAGCCCCGCAGTCGCGGGTGCGGGGGCAGAGGCGCGAGTTGCACTTTGAGGGGTTTCACTTCCCAAAGCATAGCCAAAACACAGCGGGTCGGATTTTGTTCCTGGCGTGTCCACAAAAAAGAGGCCCGCATTTTTGCCGTTCAGGCAGTTGATCGATTGGCGGAAGCGCAGCTGGTCGCCAATTCTTACCGGTGACGAAGCTTGGACCTGGTCTCAATGGGAGGCTTTCCGCCCGAGATGGCGGTCCTTCGTTCCTTCGAACTCTTGTGTATGAGCGACGCACGTACGTCATTTCGGCTTCGCACATGCGGTAATTGTCATATGATTCGAAATGCTAAAAAATCACAAAAATCAGTTGCTTGCCTTGGTTTTCTCGAATACGTTCACTTCACAGGGCAGTTCCCACTAACAGTACTTCCGGCAGCACTCCGCGGCGCTTTGACCTCACTCGAGGAGGGTGATGACGTTGTTTCTACGACTTGGTTTCTTCGCAACGGCTCAACGAGTGCGTGATCTCGTGTCGATCCGATACCGACCGACGACGACAAGCTGACTCCGTCGTCAATCCTTGATCCAATTGCTCGATGGTGCGTGCGCCCACGCCCGAGGTTTGTCTATGCGAAAGCAAGCTGTCGTATTCAACGGTCAGGAAGTCGGGATTGCGGTTCCCGTCGAAAACCGCCTCAAGTTCATCGCTGTCCGGTTCAGTGTCATTGACCTCGACAACAAGCTTTTCGATACGGTCACGGAAATCCGGCGCGCGATCACTGAACATCTCGCGTCCAGCGGTCGTCGCGCCGTCGCTTCACACTGAATGCCAAGCCGGAATCTTCGGCATCGGCTCAACAGAGATTGCAGGCTTACAAATGAGGGGCTGTAAAGCGGTCGCCTCAATCTGGGGGAGATCAGGAATGCTAGTCACGAGTATCCTTGAAACCGAATTGGCCGTGCTCTCGCTGTCCGTTCAGTCTTGGTACAGGCATTACAAGGCCAAACCGGACGACAAGAGATCGGAGATGATCTGCAGCGCGGCGCTCGACCTCTTCAATCGCGGTCATCGCACCCAGGAGGAACTCACTGGTATGCTGATCGCGCGGTTTCCTCTGGCAACCGTGGATGTTTTCATCGCTCCGGCATCCCCGGTTGTCCACTAGTCCCAACGGCCGACTCAGCATTGCTATGGTGCCGTTTACACAGGGGGCCGCCCAAACGAGAGGCGCCGAAACGATGAAGCTGCTCAAACTTTTCCGGGTGCTCGACATCGCCGATCTATGCGCACGACGCGGTAGCGGACAGGCCGTCGAGGCTGTGCAAAGGCAGACGCGAGTTCAGCTCTTTGCAAAGTCCGCCGCTGTGAGGGGAACAGGTCGGTAGCCGTCGATGTCAGCTATGTCGTATTGCCGGCCCAGCTCTGCTGCGACCAAGGCGTGCCCGGATTTCGACATCAGCGCAGGGTCTCGCCAAAGTCCGGCAATGACGTGCCCGATAAACCTGGGGGACTCGGAGTTGGACAAGTCGAAATAATCTGCGTTCCGCATGACCGCTTCAGTGCGGACCAGACCGGGATAGAGTGCGACGGCGGCGACGTTGTGGGGACGCAGCTCGTGCGCGAAATCTGCGGCCATCTTGTCGGCAGCAGCTTTGGCGATTCCATAGATCGCATTCCCCTCGTAGAGTTGAGCTGCCCAGAATGAAATATTGACGATTAGACCGCGATGGGTTGAGATCATCATCGGCGCCACTTCCCGCGACATCATGAAAGCAGCCTTCAGTGCAGTGCCGATCATGGCGTCCCATCGCCGGCTTGGTTGCTCCCAGAACGGTCGAGGCCAGGTGAATTCGCCATCCTCGACCATACCTTCATAGCCGGGCCACGCATTGTTCACCAGAATATGCAGCCCGCCGCCGGTTCGGATCCCCGCGGCCACACGCTCGGTTTCGGCGTCGTTGCTGTGGTCACAGTGATGAATGACAACTCGTCCGGGTAGGTTCGCGGCCTCAAGCTCCAGCCCTTGGAGCGATCCGGCGCGGTTACCCTCGGGACCCGCCTCTACCTCGGAAAACGTCCTGCCAGTAACGTGTACCGTGGCTCCCTCGGCGAGCAAAGCAAGCGCAATCCCGCGGCCGACGCCACGGCTTCCGCCCGTCACCAATGCGACGACATCTTTCATGTCGGATAGCCTCCCTCTTGCTCGGGAGCTTTTGTGCGCGAGCGCGTTTGAACAGTCAACGACAGCGCGTGAAGGCCACTCCATCCTGGCCGACCTGGACGTTCCTATTAAGGCCGCGCATGAGTTTCGATCCGTCGCCCAAAATGGCACAGGCGAAGCGCGCAGAAAACTCTGAAGAGAGTGGTGGGCCCGGAGGGACTCGAACCCCCAACCAAGCGGTTATGAGCCGCCGGCTCTAACCATTGAGCTACAGGCCCGGCGGCAACGTCGCTGCCGTGTCCGGCGCAATGGTTCCCCGGAACGGGTTTCGCTCTAACGCAATTCTGCAGCGGTCACAAGGGACTGCCGCAATAGCTTCACAATCAATCGGCAAGACGACAAACGAGACTTCACAATCACGGAGTGAAATATCGTGTTGCCTAACACCAGAACAATCGCCTTCAGCCTTCTGCTGAGCCTTCCGACCGCTGCTGCCACGGCACTGCCGACGCTGGCTGCCGATTCCCAGTCTCGCGAGCCCGTGATTTCCGTTAGCGGCGAGGGCCAGGCCAGCGTAGCGCCCGACATGGCGGTGCTCAACCTTTCCGTTGTGAAGCAGGCAAAAACCGCACGTGAAGCGCTCGACGAGAACAATAAGGCGATGAGCGAGGTGCTGGCTGCGCTGAAAAAGGCAGGTATTGCCGAGCGGGATCTCCAGACCTCCGGCTTTTCCGTGCAACCGCAATTCAATTATCCGCAATCCAACGATGGCCAGCCCAAGCCCCCGGAGTTGATCGCATACCAGGTGTCCAATTCGCTGAGCGTGCGTGTCCGCGACCTGTCCAAGCTCGGCGCCATCCTCGACGAGGCGGTTACGCTCGGCGTCAACCAGGGCGGCGACATCCAGTTCACCAACGACAAGCCGGAGAAAGCGATGGAGGAGGCACGCAAGAATGCCGTTGCCAATGCCATCGCGAAGGCGAAGACGCTTGCCGAAGCCGCCGATGTCAAGCTCGGCCGCGTGGTCGAGATCACCGAGACCCTGCCGCGCCCGCAGCCGGTGCCGGTTTTTCGGGCAGCAATGATGAAGGAGGGGGCCGACTCAGCCGTTCCCATCCAGGGCGGTGAGACGAGCTACAACATTACCGTCAACGTGACGTTTTCGATCGCGCAATGATCGTCGGGTGGCTCGGCCGCCTTCCATTTGAGATTAAACGGCCATTGATATTCGCTGCAATATCAATGGCCTATTTCTTTTCTACGGTGCGCGGGAACCGTGAGGCCGATAAAAGGCTTTCTCACGCATATATTACACTATAACATAGATCGTGTTATTCGGTCCCGCAGGGGAAACCTGAGTTCTGCTTCCCACGTAGCTGCCCGGCCGAAAAGGAGGAATGGCACTAGCCCTAAAGAGGAGACAGACATGACGAATGCCTTGCCGCCGCTTCACAATGGACACGCCCCGTTCACCCTTCAGGAACTCTTCCGCGAAGCACTCTATGCCTTCGAAGAGTGGGATACGGAACTCACGGAACCAATCGTCACCTTCGAAGGACGCGTCGTTCCCATCAGCCAGGTCTTTGAAGCGATGCGCCAATGCGACGATATCGTTCCGATGAATATCGTCGGGGCCGTCACCGAACGGCTGACAAAGCCTTGGGAAGGCGAGGGACCGCTCGACCAAATGAGTTTCTCGACCGCCGCCCGCGTCATGGGCGTCCTGGTTCGCAAGCGCCTTCTGGCCAACGGCGTGCCTGAAATCGCCGCCGTTGCGGAACAGACGGCTGAACGCCACGCCGACAGTTGAGTGGCGGACTGCGGTGATCCGTCGCGCTTCCGGCATGAAAATCACAGGGGCATGAAGGACTGCTTGAGGCCGGCGCAATTGTCTGCGCCGGCCCCCGCCGCGTTATGTGGTGCGTCAATCCATTTTGTGGCCGGTGCCGATACGACTGCGCTAGACCGCGATGCCGACAATCCGCGATCATTCACAATGCTCTCCTGTAGCTCTAGGGTATCGCCACGATTCTGCTTTACTTTTCCCTTCCGCTTGCATTTGTTCAGAAAAAAGCATTGCAGGAGAGGGAACAAACATGACCATGCCCGATGAAGACCTCGGACGGATCGCCGACCAGGAGAGGCTGCTAAGCTTCGACACCTTCGATCTCACGACGGCATGGCAGCTCGGCAGGCTCCTGCAGGAACTCGCGAGCGAACGCGGTCTCGGCGTCGCGATCGATGTCACGCTGCATGCAATGCCGGTTTTCTATGCCGCGCTCCCGGGCGTTACGCCGGATAACGTTCAATGGGTACGGCGCAAGCGCAACCTGGTGCTACGCTATTTCAGAAGCAGCTATGCAATCGGCCTCGACCTCAAGCAGAAGGGCAAGACGGTTGCCGACAACGGCCTGTTGGATGCCGACTATGCGCCACACGGCGGCAGCTTTCCGATCAATGTAAAGGGCACCGGCTGCATTGGAGCAGTCACCGTCTCCGGCTTGCCACAGCGCGACGACCACAACCTTGTGGTCGAGGCGCTCGCCCTGATGCTGGCGAAGGATCTCGACGCGTTGCGCCTGGCATGATTGCCATTCCAGCTGGCGTAGTTTGAAGCGCGAGCTCTGTGCTGCCAGCGATCCCTTCCGGAGAAAGTTGCAGTTCGATCAGGTCGAGCCAAACCTCGTTCGCGGCCAGCGCTTAGCCTTCACCTGAGCCGAATACGACGGTTTCCAACCACGGGTTGGAGAACGTCCGCTCCGGATCCATCCGGTCTCGGAGGCGGGCAAATTCGGCAAGCTTTTCATATTTGCCGCCGACGTGGTGGCCCGTGAAAACCTTGCCCCAGTGTGGCAGGGGCGCGAAGGGCGACAGCGCCTGCTCAATGTGCCTCGCAGCCGCGTTCACCGCGTCTTGATCCCGAGTCCAGGTGAAGTGGATCGAGAGCGTGTCGCGGCGATATTGCGGGCTGAGCCATAGTTCATCTGCCGCAACTGTCCGGAACTCGGCCGCCTGCACCAGATGGGCAAACTTCTCACGGATCGACAGCAGAGCGTCGATGGAAGCCGCTCCGTATTCCCGTGGGATGTGGAACTCGGACTGTATCTCCTCGCCGTTGCTCGGCGTGAAGCCCATCTTGAAGTGCGGTAGCCTGTCGGACCAGCGCCCATACTGCCCGAGTTGTTCGGTGGAGTTTTGTGCATCCAATCCGCTTATCGGATGCCGGTTGACCGTTGCGCGCGTTGCACCGTGGATGTCCGCAGGCCATTTATCGTCTGATGCGGTTCTCTTGACCCAGATCGACCCCACTTGCTGGCCCCATTGGGTGAACACACTGACGCTGTAACCCAAAGCCATGATTTCATCGAGGTTAGCCAAGAGCTTGTCCCAAGCCAATCCGTCGTAGACGCACTGCGCGACCTGAAACTCCGGCTGAACGTCAAGCGTCACACGTGTAACGACACCAAGGGCGCCGAGGTGCACGACCATGCCGGCGAAATCGGCATCGCCGCGAGCAACTTTCATCAGGCGGCCGTCGCCAGCGACAATTTCGAGTCCTGAGACCGCCGTCGCCAGATTGCCGTTCCGATTGCCCGAGCCGTGCGTCGCTGTTGCGATCGCTCCGGCGATGGAGATGTGGGGTAGGGAGGCCAGGTTGTGAACGGCCAGACGATGGCGATGGAGGAAAAGCGCAAGCTCGCCATAGGTGCAATGACCGGCAACGGAAACTTGCGTTCCGTCACTCTCGACGAGAGGGTTGATTGGCAGATCGGCGAGCGACAGGGCAACTTCGCCATCCGCGATCGCATTGAACGAGTGGCCGGATCCCAGCGTCTTTATCTTTGGCGATCGCGCCACGATTTCGCAAACCGCGTCCAGGGAAGACGGGTATAGGCAGTCTCGGAATCCATAGTGAAAGCTGGCCGCCCAATTGGCCGTTGGGATAAGCGTCATACAAAACCTCGCACCGATCTGTTTTTCAGCGCACAATCATTCCGGCTGCTTGTCGTCGCTTGGCGACAGTGGGCCAGCGTCGTGGCCTGCGCTCGAAAATAATGGTCAAGCGCCACGGAGGTGGCGCTTGCTCAAATCAGATTTTGCCGCCCGCTTCCGCGATGACCTTGGTCAGGCTGCCGGTCGCCGGGAAGAGGGGGATCAGGCATGCCTGCAGGGCGTGGTAGATGTCGCCCTTGCCGGGGAAGAGGCTGTGCGAGGGAACGAGATCCTCCGTCAATTCCTCATGCCAGCCGCCGTTCTTGTGGTCGATGAACGAGCGCTCGATCACGTTCCAGATCCTGCGGTAGTGTTCCTCGTGGTAGTCGCTCGGCAGGTGATCATTGAGGAAGTGCGCGGCAGCGGCGCCTTCGCAGGCCGGCCACCACAGCTTGTTGCGCTTGGCCGGCTTGTCGTCCCAGTCGAGCGTATAGAAGAAGCCACCCTTTTCGTCGTCCCAACCGAGCGCGATCGACTGCGAGAAAAGGCTCCTGGCCGCATCCGGCATCCACTCCTGCTTCTTGCCGCCGAGCACCCAGAGCTGGAGGAGGAGGCGTGCCCATTCCAGCCAGTGGCCGGGCGTTGTGCCTGCCGGCCGGAACATCTCGTTTGGATGATAGTAGTCCTTGTCGAGGCTCCAAGCCGTGGTGAAATGCTCGCCGACGCGCCAGCCGACGGAACCGGCAGCGCGACGGATGACGAGGTCGGCGATGCTTTCGGCCTTGGCGAGATAATCGCGATCACCCGTCGCCTCGAAGGCGGCCATCAGCGCTTCGGTGAGATGCATGTTGGAGTTCTGGCCGCGGTAGTTGCCGCCGTCGAGTGGCTGCCATTCGGCGGTGAACTCCTCGGCAATTGCGCCGTGCTTGGCTTCCCAGAACTTGGTGTTCAGGACCTCGGTGATGTCGGCAAGCATGCCGTCGGCCAGCGGATGGCCGATCGTCTTGGCGGAAGAGGCCGCAAGCAGCACGAAGGCGTGGCCGTAGCCCTGCTTGTTGGTGTCGACCGGGCCATTGTCATCAAGCGACCAGAAATAGCCGCCGTTTCTGGTGTCGCGGTGATGGTTCCAGATGTACTGCATCCCGTGGTCGACGACGTCCGAGGCGCCCGGGCGACCGAGCAGGGTGCCGATCGCAAAGCAGTGGACTGCGCGCGACGCGATATGGATCGGACGGACCTGGCCGGCGGCATCGAGCGGCTTGCCCGCGTCGTCGAGATCGAAGAAGCCGCCCTTGGGATTGATGGAATTGTGCTGGAAGAAATCGAAGAGCCCGTTTGCCTGCGCAAGCAGCCAGTTGCGGTGGTAGCTGCGGGTGGTCCAGTTTCCGAGCGCGGCGTCGCCGTTTGCAGGTGCCATGATACTCCTCCGATTTCGTGCACAAAGCCTTTGCAACCGCCTATATAGAGGCCGCCCGAGTCTGTCATCTGCCAAGCGCCGCAAAGGCGCCACATGACACGGATATATTGACATAAAGATATCTTTATGTGATTGGACCATCTGGTCCGTAACGACGTCAAGGAGTCCGCCCGTGTTTGATACTCTGTTTGGTTCCGAAGGGGCAAAGCGCGACGGTAGTGAAGTGTTTGCTGCGCTGAAGAAAGCCGCGAGCGAACGCATCCTCGTTCTTGATGGCGCCATGGGCACGCAGATCCAGGGTCTGGGCTTCGATGAAGACCATTTCCGCGGCGATCGCTTCATCGGCTGCGCCTGCCACCAGAAGGGCAACAACGACCTTCTGATCCTGTCGCAGCCGGATGCGATCGAAGAGATTCATTACAAATACGCCAAGGCCGGCGCTGACATCCTTGAGACCAACACCTTCTCGTCGACCCGCATCGCGCAGGCTGACTACGCGATGGAAGGCGAGGTCTATGCGCTGAACAAGGAAGGCGCCGAGATCGTGCGCCGCGCTTGCATCCGCGCCGAGCGCGAGGATGGCCGTCGCCGCTTCGTCGCCGGCGCAATCGGCCCGACGAACCGCACGGCCTCGATCTCCCCTGACGTCAATAATCCCGGCTTCCGCGCCGTCACCTTCGATGACCTGCGGGCGGCTTATGCGGAGCAGATCGACGGCTTGATCGACGGGGGGGCCGATATTATCCTGATCGAGACGATCTTTGACACGCTGAATGCGAAGGCCGCCATCTTTGCCTGCGAGGAGCGCTTCGAGGCGAAGGGCATTCGCCTGCCGGTCATGATCTCGGGCACGATCACCGACCTTTCCGGCCGCACGCTCTCCGGCCAGACGCCGACCGCCTTCTGGAACTCGGTGCGTCACGCCAACCCGTTCACGATCGGCCTGAACTGCGCGCTCGGCGCCAACGCCATGCGTCCGCACCTGCAGGAGCTGTCGGGCGTTGCTGACACCTTCATCTGCGCCTATCCGAATGCCGGCCTGCCGAACGAGTTTGGCCAGTATGACGAGACGCCGGAGCTGATGGCGGCGCAGATCGACGAGTTCGCCCGCGAGGGTCTCGTCAACATCGTTGGCGGCTGCTGCGGCTCGACGCCTGAACACATCAAGGCGATCGCCGAGGTGGTGGCGAAGTACAAGCCGCGCCCGATCCCCGAGCATCGGCCGTTCATGTCGCTGTCGGGCCTCGAGCCGTTCGAGCTGACCAAGGATATTCCTTTCGTCAACGTCGGTGAGCGCACCAACGTCACTGGCTCCGCCAAATTCCGCAAGCTGATCACCAATGCCGATTACACGGCGGCGCTCGACGTGGCGCGCGATCAGGTCGAAAACGGCGCGCAGATCATCGACATCAACATGGACGAGGGCCTGATCGATTCCGAAAAGGCGATGGTCGAGTTCCTGAACCTGATCGCCGCCGAGCCGGATATCGCCCGCGTGCCTGTGATGATCGACAGTTCGAAGTTCTCGATCATCGAATCCGGCCTGAAGCGGGTGCAGGGCAAGCCGATCGTCAACTCGATCTCGCTCAAGGAAGGCGAAGAGAACTTCCTGGCGCAGGCGAAGCTGCTGCATGCCTATGGTGCGGCTGTCGTCGTCATGGCCTTCGATGAGACCGGGCAGGCAGACAGCTACGAACGCAAGGTCGAGATCTGCGCCCGCGCCTACAAGCTGCTCACCGAGAAGGCGGGCTTCCCGCCTGAAGACATCATCTTCGATCCGAACGTCTTCGCGGTCGCGACCGGCATCGAGGAGCACAACAACTACGGCGTTGACTTCATCGAGGCGACCCGAACGATCCGCAAGACGATGCCACTGGTGCATATTTCGGGCGGCGTGTCGAACCTGTCCTTCTCGTTCCGCGGCAATGAGCCGGTGCGCGAGGCGATGCATGCCGTGTTCCTCTACCACGCCATCCAGGCGGGCATGGACATGGGTATCGTCAATGCCGGCCAGCTTGCCGTCTATGACCAGATCGACGCGGAATTGCGCGAGGCCTGCGAGGACGTGGTGCTGAACCGCCGCAGTGACGCGACTGAGCGGCTGCTCGAAGTGGCCGAGAAATTCCGTGGCGGGGCTGCGCGCGAAGGACGCGTGCAGGATCTCTCCTGGCGCGAATGGTCGGTCGAGAAGCGTCTCGAGCATGCGCTGGTCAACGGCATTACCGAATATATCGACGCCGATACCGAAGAGGCGCGCCGGAAGGCCGAGCGTCCGCTTCACGTCATCGAAGGCCCGCTGATGGCCGGCATGAACGTGGTCGGCGACCTGTTCGGCTCCGGCAAGATGTTCCTGCCGCAGGTCGTCAAGTCGGCGCGCGTGATGAAGCAGGCTGTGGCCGTGCTCCTCCCTTACATGGAAGAGGAGAAGCGCCAGAACGGCGGCGACGACCGCAAGGCTGCCGGCAAGATCCTGATGGCGACCGTCAAGGGCGACGTCCACGATATCGGCAAGAACATCGTCGGCGTCGTGCTCGCCTGCAACAACTACGAGATCATCGACCTCGGCGTCATGGTGCCGGCGACGAAGATCCTCGAGACCGCCGTTGCCGAGAAGGTTGACGTCATCGGCCTGTCGGGCCTGATTACGCCGTCGCTCGACGAGATGGTGCATGTCGCCGCCGAGATGGAGCGTCAGGGTCTGGACCTGCCGTTGCTGATTGGTGGCGCGACGACGAGCCGTGTCCACACGGCCGTCAAGATCCATCCGGGCTACAACAAGGGTCAGGCTGTCTACGTCACGGATGCGAGCCGTGCCGTCGGTGTGGTCTCGACGCTGCTGTCGCCTGACAATCGCGACGGCTACGTGGCCGACATCCGCGCCGAATAC
Source organism: Rhizobium sp. BK661 (assembly GCF_024808825.1). Classification (NCBI taxonomy): domain Bacteria; kingdom Pseudomonadati; phylum Pseudomonadota; class Alphaproteobacteria; order Hyphomicrobiales; family Rhizobiaceae; genus Rhizobium; species Rhizobium sp. BK661. The sequence continues at coordinate 249,808 of NZ_JANTYT010000007.1, forward strand.
GCCAAGGTGGCGGCGGCACATGCGCGCAGCGAGGCCGAGAAAGTGCGTCTGCCGCTTGCCCGCGCCCGCGAAAATGCGCAACAGGTCGATTGGGCGGTCTATAAGCCGACCAAACCGAGCTTCCTCGGCACCAAGGTGTTCGACGGCTACGATCTCGCTGATATCGCCAAGTACATCGACTGGACGCCGTTCTTCCAGACCTGGGAGTTGCGTGGTCGGTTCCCGGCTATTCTCGAGGATGAGAAGCAGGGCGAGGCCGCTCGTGCGCTATGGGCCGATGCGCAGGCGATGCTGAAGCAGATCATCGACGAGAAGTGGTTCCACCCGCGTGCCGTCATCGGCTTCTGGCCGGCGAACGCGGTTGGCGACGATATCCGCCTGTTCAAGGACGAGAGCCGCAAGGACGAGCTTGCAACCTTCTTCACGCTGCGCCAGCAGCTGTCGAAGCGTGACGGCCGGCCGAACGTCGCGCTGTCGGACTTCGTTGCGCCGGTCGAACGCGGCGTTCAGGACTATATCGGCGGCTTCGTCGTCACGGCCGGTATCGAGGAGGTCGCGATCGCGGAACGCTTCGAACGCGCCAACGACGACTATTCGTCGATCCTCGTGAAGGCGCTGGCCGATCGCTTCGCCGAAGCCTTCGCCGAGCGCATGCACTTACAGGTACGTCGCGAATACTGGGGCTACGCCAAGGACGAGCATCTCAGCAATGAGCAGCTCATCACCGAGGAATATGCCGGTATCCGCCCGGCACCGGGTTACCCGGCACAGCCTGACCATACCGAAAAGAAGACGCTGTTCGGCCTGCTCGATGCGGAGAAGGCGGCTGGGGTGACGCTCACCGAGAGCTATGCGATGTGGCCGGGCTCTTCCGTTTCCGGCATCTACATCGGCCACCCCGATTCCTACTACTTCGGCGTCGCCAAGGTGGAGCGGGATCAGGTCGAGGATTACGCGAACCGCAAGGGCATGAATGTTGCGGAGGTCGAGCGCTGGCTTGGGCCGGTTCTTAACTACGTGCCGCGCAAGCGCGACGAGGAGATCGAGGACGCGGCCTGATTGGCTGCGTCTTCAGTATTTGATTCAACGGCTGCATTGATTGATTCAGGTTTTCGGCGCAAAGCACTGATTCTGAATCGAAAGTTGTCTCAGGCGTCAGGCGTCAATTCGACAAGCAGGGCGGTGGTATCGTCACTCTGCTTGTAGCGCGGGTAGCGGAGGCCTTCGGGATCGATCTCGCGTTCGAAGTGCCTGAGTTCATCAAGCATTGGCCGCAAGCCCTTGTCGCGTGCGGTGCGTACGAGGCCCGCTGAATCATAGGCTGCGTAAAGGACCGCGAGATCCGAAAGGCCGTCGCTGCAGACAATTGCGTGCGCCTTGCGCCCGACATCCAGCCGTTCAGAAATCAGGTGGTCGGCTGCCTCCGGTACGAGGCCTAGGGTCCAGACCCCGCTCTCCGGCGTATTCTGCCGTTCGCGGTGCTGGCGCAACGAGGCGAGGGTCTCGGTATTGCCGAGCGCGCCACCTTCCTTCGTGATGCCGCCTGTGCGCGCAATGTGTTTTCGGGCTTGGTTCTGCTCATATTGATAGGCACCCGGGATTGCCATGTGCATGGTGGCGGAGCCGTCTTCCTGTAGCAGGAAGACGCTGGAGTCGCCGAGGCCGATGAAGTAGAAGCCATCGCGTGTCTGATGCAGCATCGCGAATGCTGTCAATGGCCAGGCATAACGCGGCACGTTCTCGTTGTGTCGGAGAAAAGCTGCCCGGGCTGCGACCGAGAGGCCGCGCGCAACCTCCGAGATGCTGGACTCACGAGTGATCTGATCCTCAAAGCCGCGAGCGAAATGCTGGGCGATCCAGGCGGCGTCACTGCCCGCCACATCCATATATTGGCGGTCGCCGAGCCCCGTGGCACCGTCGATGACGAAGGCGCAGGACTCGTTGCAGCCGAAGCTGTCGTCATTCGGCTTTGCGGGATTTCCGGGATCGGAGATGCTGTCGAGGAGTGTGATGCGAGCTGTCATGGTACATGGAATAGACGCCATTCGCCGTCTCTTCAATGCGACCAGGCATCACGGCACGCCGATCGTCAGTTCGGCGACAAAATCATAGGCATCGCCGCGATAGAGCGAGCGCGTAAATTCAACCGCTCGCCCCGAGCCGAGATAGGAGATACGCTCGATCGACAGCCCTGCAGCGCCGACGGGTACGCCGAGCAGATGGGCGTCGGCTTCCTTCATGTTGGTAGCGGAAATCCGCTGCACGGCGCGGACCGGGCGGACCTGACGGCGCTCGAGTTCGGCATAAAGCGACGTTGTCACGACAAAGGGATCGGGCAGGAATTCTCCAGAGACGCTGGCGTTTTCGATAGCCAGCGGCTGGTCATCAGCGATGCGCAATCGGCTGAGGCGTGAGACCCTGACATCCGTCGCGAGGCCGAGAATCATCATTTCATCCGGCGAGGGCGTATGAATGCCCTTGTGCAGCCATTCAGAGCGCGAGGTCATGCCCCGACGGGCCATATCCTCGGTAAAGGACGTGAGCTGCGAAAGGCGCTGCTCGACCTTCGAAACGGGCTTGGTCACGAAGGTGCCGGAGCCATGGCGGCGAACCAACAGTCCGTCGGCAACCAGTTCATCAATTGCCTTGCGCACAGTCACCCGGCTGACTGTTGCAAATTCCGCGATGTCACGCTCGGGTGGCAGAGCGTCGCCATGGCCAAGCGTGCCTGTTCGAATGGCATCTTCCAACGTGCGGCGCAGTTTGACGTAAAGCGGGCCGGTGCCGCCGGCCTGAAGGCGTTCGGGGGAGAGAAGGTTTGCAAAATCGTCGGTCATACCGCGCCGGCTCCTTCCTCGTGCAGAAACTTCACAGCGAGATCGATGGCGCCCTGCAGGACGTCGCCGCGCGGCTCGCGCAGCAGAGCAACGTGACGTTCTGCGAGCCACGGGCGATAGGCGTTCGCCAGCCCGCCCAACAGGCAGATCGCCTCGCATTCCGGCCAGAGCAGTGCATCAAGGCTCTCTCCGATCGAGGCTGCTGCGTTCCGAACGATCGCCGTCGCAACCGGGTCGCCCTTGGCTGCAGCCTCGAAAACGACGGGTGCATAGCGGGCAAAGTCATTGGGACGGGATACATGGGCGAACTCGACGACGCGCTCGGGATTGTCGCCATACTCGGCCATGACGGTCTGGGTCACAGGCGAGGACGGGCGCACCCCGTCATGCGCAAGCAGGGACTGCTCCAAGAGGTCGCGGCCGAGGCGAGCGCCGCTTGCCTGATCACCGACAACGAACCCCCAGCCTCCAATGCCGTAGAGCTTGCCGTTGCGGCGCGCATTGTAAACGGACCCTGTGCCGAATGCGCCGATCACGCCGTCGTAATCGCCGAGAGCTCCCTGCAGGGCTGTCGTTGCGTCAGTGACAACCCGGCGTCTGGCAAAGGGCAGGGCGCGCTCGATCCGTTCGGCATAATCGCCGACGTTCGCGCCGGCAACGCCAACCACGGCAGCGACGGTGGAAACGGTTTCAGGCGATAGGCCGGCGTCGCGCAATGCGTTTCTGGCCGACGCCACGATGTTGAGCAGCGAATTGTCGAGGTCGGAGAGGATGTTCGACGGACCGGCTGTGCCACGGCCGAGGATATGCCCCGCCGCATTCGTGACCGCGGCGCGGCAACTGGAGCCGCCGCCATCAATGCCGATCGCAAGTTCTGTCATTGAACCACCGAAAATCCGCTCGTTTCCCTCGTTTTTATTACAATACCAAAAAAATACCATTTACCAAGTGCAAAGCGTAGCAAAAATTCATCTTTTTATATTATTGATTTTGAACGATAAAATTTTTAATGCAGCATTTCTGTCGTTCAGATGTTAAAATTGGCTGGACAATTGGTATTTTTTTGGCCTTAATTCAACTCAAAGGGAACAGCGCATCGGGCAGCGATAAACCGGCAGGACTGAGATAAGCCGGGCCACTCGATGAAATGCGGAATCGGTCGTGGCGGCTTTGTCGCCCTCAAGCCGTTCTTGCCGTCAGTTTTCCCTTTCATGGCTGTGCCGGATCGGTTTCTTGTTCGGGTACGCTGTCTGGTCGACGGGTGTTTGCCTGTCGTGCCGATCGAGCTTTCGGGCCGGCAGTTGTTGACGGCCCTCAATGGGGCGCTGCGTGTCACCTCGTGCATGCAGTCGCTCGTTTCAGGTCAAGAACGGCGCCTTATCGGCGCTCAAAACAGGAGAGGGAAATGAGACACACTGCACTGAAAGGCTTCCTGCTGGCTTCGAGCCTGCTGACATCCGTCGGCTTCGCTCATGCCGCCGACGTCACGCTGACGGTCGAAAGCTGGCGTAACGACGACCTGCAGATCTGGCAGGAAAAGATCATCCCGGCGTTCGAAGCCAAGAACCCGGGCATCAAGATCGTCTTCTCGCCGACCGCGCCGACGGAATACAACGCTTCGCTGAATGCCAAGCTCGATGCGGGCTCCGCTGGCGATATCATCACCTGCCGTCCGTTCGATACGTCTCTTGAACTCTTCAAGAAGCAGCAGCTCGCCGATCTCACGAGCCTGTCTGGCATGGAGAATTTCACGCCGGTTGCCAAGGCTGCCTGGTCGACCGATGACGGCAAATCCACCTTCTGCGTGCCGATGGCTTCGGTCATCCACGGCTTCATCTACAACAAGGACGCCTTCGACAAGCTCGGCATCTCCGTTCCGAAGACGGAAGACGAGTTCTTCGCAGCTCTGGAGAAGATCAAGGCGGACGGCACCTATATCCCGCTCGCCATGGGCACGAAGGACCTCTGGGAAGCCGCAACCATGGGCTACCAGAACATCGGCCCAAACTACTGGAAGGGTGAAGACGGTCGTTTGGCGCTGATCGAAGGCAAGCAGAAGCTGACGGATGCCGACTGGGTCAAGCCGTATGAAGAGCTCGCCAAGTGGAAGCCGTACCTTGGCGATGGCTTCGAAGCTCAGACCTATTCGGATAGCCAGAACCTCTTCACGCTCGGTCGTGCGGCGATCTACCCGGCCGGTTCCTGGGAAATCGCGCTGTTCAACAGCCAGGCGCAGTTCAAGATGGGCGCCTTCCCGCCGCCGGTTCCGAAGGCTGGCGACCAGGGCTACATCTCCGACCATCCGGATATTGGCGTCGCGCTGAATGCCAAGAGCACGCATGCCGAAGAAGCCAAGAAGTTCCTGTCGTGGGTTGCGTCCGGCGAATTCGCCGACATCTACGCGAACTCGCTGCCGGGCTTCTTCAGCCTGAACTCCAACCCGGTGAAGATGAGCGATCCGCTGGCTCAGGAATTCGTTTCCTGGCGCGGCCCGTACAAGTCGACGATCCGTTCGACCTATCAGATCCTCGGGCGCGGCACGCCAAACCTCGAAAACGAGACCTGGATTGAGTCGGCGAACGTCATCAACGGCACCGACACGCCGCAGGCAGCCGCCGACAAGCTCCAGAAGGGCCTCGACGGCTGGTACAAGCCAGGCAAGTAATGAAAGCCGAGGGGCGGCGTCAGCCGTCCCTCACGCCGGCTCAAAGCCAATTTCGTATCCGCTTTTCCTCTCCCCGCCGCCTTCGAAACCCGAGCGGACGGGGAGACGATTAGAGGAAAGGGCGTTCTGCCCGCCGTGTCAGATGCGCTGCGCCAGAGGCGCCGCCAAGAAGAACAGGCAAAAGCCATGAGCGAAGCCCTATCCGCTGTCGATGTCGTTCCCATCAAGCGCCCCGTGCGCTGGCACATCGGCGTCTTTCTTTTCCCGGCATTCGTCGTCTACTCGGCGATCATGATCCTGCCGCTGATCGAAACGCTGAGGCTTTCGTTCTACAACACGGTCGATGGCGCGCCTGCCTTCGTCGGTCTCGCGAATTACAAGGTGCTGTTCGGCGATGCCCGCTGGGCCCGTGACTTCTGGAACGCGCTGGTCAACAACTTCATCTTCTTCCTCATTCACATGTGCGTGCAGAATCCGATCGGCATCGCGCTGGCCGCGCTGCTGTCGACGCCGCGGCTGCGCTTCGTGGCGTTCTACCGCACCGCGATGTTCCTGCCGACACTGCTTTCCTTCGTGATCGTCGGCTTCATCTGGAAGCTTATCCTGTCGCCGATCTGGGGCGTTGCGCCGTGGCTGATGAGCCTTGTTGGCATGAAGTCGCTCTTCGCTCCATGGCTCGGACAATCCGGACCGGCGCTGATCGCCGTGTCGCTGATCTCGAACTGGCAGTACATCGGCATTCCGATGATGCTGATCTACGCAGCGCTTCTCAGCATCCCGGAAGAGGTGATCGAAGCCGCCGAGTGCGACGGCATCACCGGCTGGGCACAATTCTGGAAGATTAAGCTGCCGCTTATCCTGCCGGCGATCGGCATCATCTCGATCTTGACATTCGTCGGAAATTTCAACGCCTTCGACCTGGTTTATACAGTGCAAGGTGCGCTTGCCGGGCCCGATATGTCGACGGACATCCTTGGTACGCTGCTCTATCGCACGTTCTTCGGTTTCCAGCTGCAGCTCGGTGACCGCTCAATGGGGGCGACGATCGCGACAGTGATGTTCCTGATCATCCTCGCCGGCGTGTCTTTCTATCTCTTTGCCATCCAGCGGCGCATGCGCCGGTACCAGTTCTGAGGAGGGTGTCATGTCCAACAGAGCACGCACATCCCCAATCCGCACCGGTCTCGTTCACCTGGCACTTATCGGCTATACGCTGGTTGCCATCTTCCCGGTGTTCCTAACGATCATCAACTCGTTCAAGGACCGCAACGCGATCTTCCGTTCGCCGATGCAGGTGCCGACGCCCTCCACATTCAGCCTTGTCGGGTACCAGACCGTGCTGGGGCAGGGTGACTTTGCCACCTATTTCCAGAACAGCTTCATCGTCACGGTCGTTTCGATCTTCTTCGTGCTGTTGTTCGGCGCGATGGCCGCCTTCGCTCTCTCCGAATACAAGTTCAAGGGCAACACGCTGACGGGTCTTTACATGGCGATCGGCATCATGATCCCGATCCGCCTCGGCACGGTCGCCATCCTGCAGGGGATGGTGGCAGCCGGCCTCGTCAACACGCTGACGGCGCTGATCCTCGTTTATACGGCGCAGGGTATTCCGCTGGCGATCTTCATCCTGTCGGAATTCATGCGGACCGTCTCCGACGATCTGAAGAATGCCGGTCGCATCGATGGGCTGTCGGAATATTCGATCTTCTTCCGGTTGGTGCTGCCGCTGGTGCGCCCGGCCATGGCCACCGTTGCCGTCTTCACGATGATCCCGATCTGGAACGATCTCTGGTTCCCCTTGATCCTGGCGCCGTCGGAAGCAACGAAGACGGTCACCCTCGGATCGCAGATCTTCATCGGTCAGTTCGTGACCAATTGGAACGCAGTGCTTGCGGCACTTTCGTTGGCGATCCTGCCGATCCTCGTTCTCTACGTCATCTTCTCGCGGCAGCTGATCCGCGGCATTACTTCGGGAGCGGTCAAGTGAGTGCGTCCGACAAGTCAATCCGCGTTCTCGTCGCCGGCCTCGGCAATATGGGACGCAGCCATGCGTTGGCCTACCACAACAATCCCGGTTTCGAGATTGTCGGGCTGGTCAACCGCTCCAAGCCAAAGCTGCCTGAGGAGTTGCGGGGCTACGAGATCTATTCGGATTTCCTGGCAGCACTTGTCGAGTTAAAGCCGGATCTCTGCGCAGTCTGCACCTATTCTGACACCCACGCCGACTACGCGGTCGCTGCCTTCGAGGCAGGTTGCGATGTCTTCGTCGAAAAGCCGCTGGCGACAACTGTCGCCGATGCTGAGCGCGTCGTCGCGGCGGCAAAGAAGGCTGGCCGGAAGCTGGTGATCGGCTACATCCTTCGCCACCACCCATCCTGGATGCGATTGATAGAAGAGGCGCGCAAGCTCGGTGGCCCTTATGTCTTCCGTATGAATCTCAACCAGCAGTCCAGTGGTCCGACGTGGGAGACGCACAAATCGCTGATGCAGACGACGTCGCCGATCGTCGATTGCGGCGTGCACTATGTCGATGTCATGTGCCAGATCACCGATGCCAAGCCGGTGGAGGTGCGAGGGATGGGATTGCGGCTCTCCGACGAAATTGCACCCGACATGTATAACTACGGCCAACTTCAGGTGCTGTTCGAGGATGGTTCCGTCGGCTGGTACGAGGCCGGCTGGGGGCCGATGATCTCGGAAACGGCGTTCTTCGTGAAAGACATCATGTCGCCGAAGGGATCGGTCTCGATCGTCATGGACCCGAACGCCAAGTCTGACGATATCGACGCTCACACAAAGACCTCGGTTATCCGCCTGCACACCGCGGAGACGGGACCTGACGGAAAGTTCATCCGACCGGACCAGGACATGACGATGGAGGGCGAGCCCGGCCATCAGGAACTCTGCGACCGCGAGCAGGCTTTCATGCTGAAGGCCATTCGCGAGGACATCGACCTCAACCGCCACATGGCAGACGCCGTCGCTTCGCTGCGCATCTGCCTCGCCGCCGACGAAAGCGTGCGTATCGGCCAGGCCGTCAGGCTCCAAGAGCCGGTCAAACTGTAAGGAATACGACTAGTGGGATCGCTTCAACTCAAATCCATCCGCAAGACCTACGGCACGCATGAGGTGCTCAAGGGCATCGACCTGGAGGTCAAGGACGGCGAGTTCGTCATTTTTGTCGGACCTTCGGGTTGCGGCAAATCAACCCTGTTGCGCAGCATTGCCGGACTGGAAGACGTCACCTCGGGTGCCGTTCTCATCAATGGCAAGGACGAGACGCTGACGCCTCCCGCCAAGCGCGGCATCGCGATGGTGTTCCAGTCCTACGCGCTCTATCCGCACCTGACGGTCAAGGACAACATGGGCCTTGGCCTCAAGCAGGCCGGCACGCCGAAGGACGAGATCGAGACGCTCGTCAAGAAGGCCTCCTCGATGCTGTCGCTTGAACCGTATCTCGCGCGGCGCCCGGCGGAGCTTTCTGGTGGCCAGCGCCAGCGCGTCGCCATTGGCCGTGCGATCGTGCGCGAGCCGGCGCTCTTCCTTTTCGACGAACCGTTGTCGAACCTCGACGCAGCCTTGCGTGTTCAGACGCGCCTCGAAATCGCCCGGCTGCACCGCAGCCTCAAGGCGACGATGATCTACGTCACCCACGACCAGGTCGAGGCGATGACGCTCGCCGACAAGATCGTGGTCCTGAATGCCGGCGCGATCGAGCAGGTCGGTTCACCGATGGAGCTGTACAACCGTCCCGCAAACACCTTCGTTGCGGGTTTCATCGGTTCGCCGATGATGAACTTCATTCCGGGTGACAAGGTTGGAGATGCGGGCGCAAAGACTGTCGGCGTGCGCCCGGAGCATCTCACCCTTTCGCGCGAGCAGGGAACATGGCGGGCGAAGGTCGTCCACGTCGAACATCTCGGCGCGGACACGATCATCTATCTCGAATCCGAGCAGTGCGGCCTGATCACGGCGCGGCTATTCGGGGAGCATAAGTACGAGCCGGATGAGATCGTCTATGCGACGCCGGACACGGGCCACATGCATCGGTTCGATGCCAATGACCAGGCAATCCGCTAGAGCCCGACTTCAAACTGAAAGCCCCGCCATAGAGCGGGGCTTTCCATTTCTATCGATCAGCCAAGGACAGGGCGCATGAAACTGCGCTCGTAGCTGATGATGCTGCGATTTCGTTTGTCCAGATCGAATGCGGCCTGGCATTCGGGATCGCTTGCCATGCGCGTGCGATAGTCTTCGTAGGCCGCGAGGCTCGGGAACGAAAACAGCGCAATGGCAATGTTGTTCGCGCCCTCGGACGGCAGGAAATAGCCGTGATGCGTGCCTCCCATTCGATTGACGATCGGAATCCAGAGGCGCGCATACTCCTCGAATTCGGCAACCTTGTATGGGTCGATCGTGTAACGCAGATAGCAAGTAATCATTGAAGCATTCCTTTGAAGCAAAGCCGGACGGTGGCCACACGCCTCCGACAGCTAGGCGGCGAGGCGCTCGGTGAGTTCCTCGATGCCGACGTCTGCCTCGACGCTGTCTCCCTTGGCGATCAGATAGAGCCCTAGCACGAAGGCGAGGGCGGCGATGAAGAGCAGGTAGTAGGCATGAGCCATCGGATTGATTGGCAGCAGCGATGCGACTGCAAGAGGCGTCAGGCCGCCGAAAATCGCATAGGAGACGTTGTAGGAGAAGGAGAGGCCGCTGAAACGAACGCGGGCCGGAAAGGCGCGGACCATGACGTAGGGTACTGCTCCAACCATGCCGACTGAAAGCCCCATGATAGCGTAGAGCGTGAAGAGGACGGTCAGCGAAACGCCCGCGTAGGTATAGAAGGCGAAGGTTGCTGCACCAAAGAAGATGCTGGAGACAACAAAGAAGCGTCCTGAGCCAACCCGATCGACGATTGCGCCGGCAGCAGCGGTTCCGAAGATCAGGAAGAGCGTACCGAAGCTGGTGGCCGCAAGCGACTGCAGAGCGGTGTAGCCATAGAGCTTCTGCAGGAAGGTCGCGGTCATCAGAGTCGTCACGACAATACCGGCCGACAGGATCCAGGTCAGCAGCATGGAGATGATGACGCCGCGCGGGTAGTCGCGCAGGACGGCTTTCAGCGGCAACTCCGGAACGAGTGAGAGGGCTTGCTTCATCTCCGCAAAGATCGGTGTCTCCTGCAACCAGCGGCGCAGATAGACGGCAACCAGGCCGAAGATGCCGCCCAGGAAGAAAGGGATGCGCCATGCATAGGCGGCGACATCATCTGGTGTGAAGACTGAGTTAATGATCGTTGCGACGAAGGATCCGAGCAGGATGCCAAGCGTCAGGCCGGAGCAGAGAAAGCCACAGGCGAAACCGACCCGGCGGAAAGGAACGTGTTCGGCCACGAAGGTCCAAGCGCCGGGCACTTCACCGCCGATCGCCGCACCTTGCAGGATGCGCATGAGCACAAGGAGGATCGGAGCGGCGATGCCGATGGTCGCATAGGTCGGCATCGCCGCCATGCCGAGCGTAGAGAGCGCCATCAGCAGGATCGAGAAGGCAAAAACGCGCTTGCGGCCAAAGAGGTCGCCGAAATGGGCGAGGATGATGCCGCCGAGCGGACGAACCAGATAGCCGGCGGCGAAGATCCCGAACGTCTGGATCGTTATCAGCCATTCCGGCATGTCGGCTGGAAAGAACAGCTTGCCAATCACCGCCGCGAAGAAGACGAAGATGATGAAGTCGTAGAACTCAAGCGCACCCCCGAGAGCAGAAAGACCGAGTGTGCGAAAATCCTGCGAAGTGAGGCGGCGAGGCGCGGAGGCTGTCGTCGTGGGAGACATCATGCTGACTTTGCTTAACGAAAACGTTTCAGCCGTCGTTGCGCATCGACGTCGCCATTTCAAGCAATTTCCGGCGCCTCAGCTATGGCGCCGGAAATGCGGGAACGAGTGTGGCAAAACCGCAAAGGTTAGGGCGCGCTCAGTCTCGGATGACGAGCAGGTCCGCTGCCATGAAACGGAGCGTTACGGTTTCTCCGGCTTGTGGCGGCGTTACGCCGGGGCTGTTGAACATGTCAAAGGAAATGACGTTGCCGCCGACGTTCATGCGGGTGCGGATAACCGAACCGAGGAAGTGCGCGGAGACGACCTGACCGGTCAGCTTCGTGTCGCATGGTGCGCTCTCGGCCAACGATCCGGCTTCCGGACGTAGCGCCAGAGACACCGTATCGCCCGCTTTGAAAGCCGCGACGGACTGCTTTAGCGTGACCCCCTGATCGCCGATCTGGATACGGTTGACGGCGGGATCGACGACCTTGGCCTCGATCATGTTGAGCGTGCCGACGAAGGAGGCGACGAAGCGCGTGGCCGGCGTGTTGTAGATCTCGAAGGGTGTTCCGATCTGGTCGGCGCGACCAGCGTTCATGACGACGATGCGGTCGGAGATCGACAGGGCTTCCTCCTGGTCGTGCGTCACGAAGACGGTGGTGATGCCGAGCTTCTGCTGGATCGCGCGGATTTCCTCGCGCAGTGATACGCGGATCTTGGCGTCGAGGGCAGACAGCGGCTCGTCGAGCAACAGCACCTGTGGGCGCACCGCCAGCGCACGTGCCAGCGCCACGCGCTGCTGCTGTCCACCTGAGAGCTGATAGGGATAGCGGTCGGCGAGGTGGTCGAGCTTAATCAGCCCGAGCATTTCCTTTACCCGCTGATCGATTTCGGTTGCCTGCTCACCGGCGACCTTCAAGCCGAAGGCTACGTTGTCGTGAACTGTCATGTTGGGAAACAGCGCGTAAGCCTGGAAAACCATGCCGATATTGCGCTTGTTCGGCTTCAGATTGTTTTGTTCCTTGCCGCCGATGGCTATGCGGCCGGCGGAGGGCGTTTCGAAGCCTGCGATCATGCGCAGGACGGTCGTCTTACCGCAGCCCGAGGGGCCGAGGAAGGAAATGAATTCACCCTTCTCGATCTGCATGTTGAAGTCATGCACGACCTGCGTTGCGCCGAAGGATTTCTTGAGGTTTGCGAGTTCGAGGAAAGCCATGAAAACCAGATACCTTACGACTTGGCCGGAGCGGCTCGGTGAAAGCGGGAGGCGAGATTGAGCAGGCCCATGCTGAGCCAGGTGATCGAGAAGGCGATGACCGCCAGCGCCGACGGCTCGTAAGCGCGGTTAGCGCCGACCAGCTGCAGGTAGGGGCCGAAGGCCGGACGATTGAGGAGAGCGGCCATGGTGAATTCGCCCATGACGATCGCGAGCGTGATGAAGGCGCCCGAGAGCACGCCGCTCATGACGTTCGGGAAGATGCACTTGAACATGATCGTCGTCCAGCTGGCGCCGAGGCTCTCGGCCGCCTCCGTCAAGGTGCGGACGTCGATTGCGCGCATCGCCGTGTCGACCGCACGGTACATGTAGGGTAGTGACAGCGTCATATAGGAAAGGACGAGCAGGACGTTGGTGCCTGAGGTCGAGCCCGTCAGCGGCAGGATCGAGGATGAGTTGTACATTCTCAGATAGCCGAAGACGATCACAATCGCCGGGATAACCAGTGGCAGCAGCGTGATGAATTCTACGACCGGGCGGATTTGCGGCAGGCGCAGACGCACCCAGTAGGCGGTCGGTACCACAAGCAGCATGCCGAAGATGATCGTCAACAGAGCCATCAGCATCGAATAGCCGAAGGTTTCGCGGAACTGCGCATCGGAAAAAACCGAGGCGTAGGCGTCGAAACTGTATGTGCCGCGGCGCATACGCAGCGAGAATTCGATCGTGGCGATGAGTGGCAGCAGGAAGTAAATCGAGCCGAACGCAATGGCGATCCAGGCTCCAAGGCGTGAAGTCTTCATTTTTGCCACCGTTCAGCGCGCATGCGCAGCAGGATGTAGAGGAGATTGGAGAGGCCGGTGATGACGATCATGCCTAGCGCCAGCGCATAGCCGAGGTTGGCATTGTGAAGAACGTCGCCGCGGATCTGCGCATAGAGCAGGATCGGCACGATGTTCAGCGAGCTACCGGTCAGCGCGTAGGCGGTCGCGATGGCACCGAAAGCATTTGCAAAGAGCAGCAGCGTCGTGCCCATCAGGCTCGGCCAGAGGATCGGGAAGGCGACCATCCGCCAATACTGACCGTTGGTGGCGCCGAGGATCAGCGCGGCTTCCTTCCACTCCTTTTTCATCCCGTCGAGAGCCGGCGTCAGGATCAGCACCATCAGCGGGATCTGGAAGTACATGTAGGTGAGGGTGAGCCCGAAGAAGCTCAGTAGGTTGAAGCCGGTGGAATAGAGATTGAAGCCGAACCAATCGCGCAGCAATACGGTGACGAGCCCGGTGCGCCCAAGCGTGGCGAGGAAGGCGAAAGCAAGCGGCACGCCGGCGAAGTTTGAAGCAACGCCGGAAAAAGTCAGAAGGCCGGAGCGGACCCAGTTTGGGAGGCCGCCGAGGACGATGGCCCAGGCGAGAAAGAAGCCGATCAGCGCACCGCCGAGGGCGGAGGCGACCGAAACCCGAATGCTGATCCAGTAGGCGCTCAGGATCGACGGCGTGAACAAGTCGGCAATGTTCTGGAGCGTCAGATTGCCTTCAGGCGTCAGGAAGGCGCCTGCCACGAGATAAAGCGTCGGCACGATAAGGAACAGCAACGCGAAGATCATGAACGGTGCGATGCCGAGCCAGTCTACGATCTTGTCGCGGTTTATCATGGACGTGGTCGTGACCACGGATGTTGAAACGGTGCTCATAGACGACAGCCTTATCGGGGCAATGAAAACGAAACCTCTCCGCCCAAGGGCGGAGAGGCCTTGTGTCAAAGATTACTTAACGTTCGCGCCGACAACGCTGTCCCACTTGCCGGTGATGGCAGCCTTGCCAGCAGCCTGCTCGTCGAGCGTCGGGAAGACAGCCTTTTCATAGGCAGCAGCCGGCGGCAGCTTGTCGAGAAGCTCCTGCGGGATCTTCTTGTTGGCTGCGAGGTCGTTGAAGCGGATCGGGTGGCAATAGCCCTTCAGCCAGCCAAGCTGACCTTCGTCCGAATAGAGGTATTCCATCCAGAGCTTTGCAGCGTTCGGATGCGGAGCGAAGGCGGAGATCGCCTGGACGTAGACGCCAGCGTTAACGCCCGATGCCGGAACGACGACTTCAACCGGCGGGTTGCCCTTCAGCGTATCGCGCCAGGACAGGCCGTTGTAGTCCCAGGCGACGACGATCGGGGTCGAGCCCTGAGCGAGCGAGGCAGACTTGCCGATGACAGGCACAAGGTTGCCGGCCTTGTTGAGTTCGGCGAAGTAGGCGAGACCGGCTTCACCAGCCTTGGTCGCATCCTTTTCACCGGCTGCGATACCTGCGGCGTAAACTGCCTGGACAGCTTGGTTCGACGCGCGCGGATCACCAGCGAGGGCGATGCTGTTGGCGTAGTCCGACTTCTTCAGGTCGGCCCAGTCCTTCGGGACTTCCTTGACGATGTCGGTGTTCACGACAAACGAGAGGACGCCGTAGTAGTCGCCGTACCAGAAGCCGTCAGCATCCTTGGCGCTATCCGGGATCGAATCCCAGGTGGAGACCTTGTAGGGCTGGATCAGGCCGTCGGCCTTTGCTGACGGACCGAAGGAGAGGCCGACGTCGATCACGTCTGGAGCCTGCGGGCCGGTGTTGCCCTTGTTGGCCTTGATGGCTTCGATTTCATCGCCCGAACCGGCGTCCGGGTTCAGCTCGTTGACTTCGAGACCGTACTTGGCCTTGAAGCCGGCGATGACGTCGCCGTAGCCGCACCAGTCGTGCGGAAGCGCGATGGTGGTCAGCGTACCTTCCTTCTTGGCGGCAGCGATGAGTTCAGCGCTCGGTTCAGCGGCTGCGATTGCAGTCGAAGCAACAACAATTGCAGTAGAAAGTGAAAGAATTCTAGAAATATTAGAGATCACTGTTGTTCTCCTTCGTGGTTCAGTGTCTGACGATGCTGTTACTGACGTTACGTGAAGCTTTCGTGACAGTTTGATGACCTTATTTTTTCTTTGTATAGCAGGCATTTGGCGGCGGTGTTTCATTTACGACACGTTGTTCACTCAAGCGCGGCCTGTCATCTCGCTGTCGTATTTTCCCTCCTAACTGAGTTTGCGGAAGAGCCTGGTTTGTTCGAACAGACCCTCCAGCGTTTTCATGCGTTCTTTCGTTTCGTCCCATGTCGAACTCTGAACGGCTTCGATCAGCGCTTCGACAATAAAGAGAGTGACGACTGATGAATCCCAGGCCGATGGGGCCTCGATCTGCACACGAAACGTGTGGCGCGCGAGCTTGGCGGCAGGCGATCCCCATTGATCCGTAAACACGACAATCTCGGCTCCGCGCTTGCGGGCCGCGGTCGCGAGACTGACCATCTCCTGCTCGTAGCGGCGGATATCGAAGATGACCAACAAGTCGCCGGGATTCAAATTGAGGACGTATTGCGGCCAGCTGCTCGAATTAGATGAGAGCAGAGCGGTGTTCGGGCGAATGACCTGCATATGCGTGAAGAAGTATTCGGCGAGCGCGCCGGTGATGCGTCCGCCGACAAAATAGAGGCCGCGCTTGCGGTCGGAGAGGAGGGAGGCGACGCTGTCAAACGTCGCTGTATCGAGCGCGCTCAGCGTCTGGCGCAGATTGCCCATGATCGCGTCGGCAAAGCGGTTCAGAATATGCGTGCCCGGCGCATTGGAGGCCCAGCGGTCGTGCTTGGCGATAGGGTTTGAAATCGTTGCTTCGACTTCCTGATGGAGGTGCGACTGAAAGTCGGGATAGCCCTTGAACCCAAGCTTCTGGACCATGCGCACGACCGTTGGCGTTGACACACCGGCGTTCTCAGCAATCGTCGTTATGCTTCCCAGTCCGGAGACAGGGTAGTTGTCCAAAAGGCTCTCAGCCAATTGCTTTTCAGCCCGCGTCAGCGTGCCAAAATGCGAATGGATTACGTCCGAAACTGTCTTCGACGCAGCGGTCACGCGATCATGCTCCCCGGGATTGGTCTTGTGCCACTTTCCCACTGAAAGTTAACAACGCTGTCACAATCCATGTCAACTACTGTCATGAAAAGAAATTTTCAGAGTGCGCTTGACAGTCGTCGAAACGTGAAGAATTCTTTTCTTATACATACTTTATTAATGATCGGGATGCGCCTGTGGTGGCTGCTCAGTTCAAGGTCCTAAGCGAAGCGGAAGGCGAATGCGTTTCGGTCGAGCGACCGAACGGCAGGAGCTCGTTGCTGGTGATCTGCGAGCATGCTTCCCGATTGCTGCCTGAGCGGTACGGAACACTCGGTCTCTCCGATGAAGCGCTGGAAAGTCATATTGCCTGGGATCCGGGCGCTTTGGCCGTGGCCCGCGGGATTTCGGAGGCTCTCGATGCCACACTCATCTACCAGCGATTTTCTCGGCTGATCTACGATTGCAACAGGCCACCGGAGTCAGCCGGAGCCATGCCTGAGAAGAGCGAAGTCTATGAGATACCGGGCAATGCCCATCTCAGCGGGGAAGAACGCCTCGCGCGGACAGAAGCGTTGTATATTCCTTTCCATGACGCCATTCGCGCACTGATTCGCGATCGTAAGGCGAGGGGGCGGGAGACGGTGATTGCAACGGTCCACAGCTTCACTCCGGTGTACCACGGCAAGACGCGCGCTGTGGAAATTGGTATACTGCACGACGAAGACAGCCGCTTTGCAGACAGCGTTTTGAACGCCGCATCGTCCGGCTCGCCTCTCTACAAAATCGAACGCAACGAGCCCTATGGCCCTGCGGATGGCGTGACCCACACGCTGATCCTGCATGGGCTGTCCAATGGGCTCCGCAATGTAATGATCGAGGTCCGCAACGACCTCATCTCAGACGAAGACGGTCAAGGGGTCGTGGCCGACTATCTGACAGGGCTTCTCCAGCAAAGCCTGGACGCCTGACAATGAAAAAAAAGACCCCAGGGAGCAGTCTAACTGCGATCCGCCCGTAGGCGAAAACGTCACGGGCACTTTGGCACTGGATGATCATCCGCAATCCCGCGGATGATCGCTAAACAGGGGGAAGTCATGTCCGATTACACGGATCACGACAAGAAGCAGGATATGCATATCCTGCACTCCATGGGCTACGCCCAGGAGCTGGAACGGCGGATGAGCTCGTTCTCGAACTTTGCCGTTTCGTTTTCCATTATTTGCATCCTCTCCGGCGGTATCAACTCACTGGCGCAAGCCACGGCGGGTGCCGGCGGTGCGGCGATCGGCATCGGTTGGCCGGTCGGTTGCTTCGTCTCGCTGGTGTTCGCTGTCGCGATGGCGCAGATCAGTTCGGCCTATCCGACCGCGGGCGGCCTCTACCATTGGGGCTCGATTCTCGGCAACCGCTTCACCGGCTGGGTAACCGCATGGTTCAACCTGCTCGGTCTCGTCACCGTTCTGGGCGCGATCAACGTCGGCACCTACTACTTCTTCATGGGCGCCTTCGGGACAAGCTACTTCGGCCTGACAGACACCACGATGGTCCGCATCGTCTTCCTGGTTATCATTACCGGTGCGCAGGCGCTCGTGAACCACATGGGGATTGGGTTGACGGCGAAGCTGACGGACTTCTCCGGTTATCTGATCTTTGCGACGGCGATCGTACTGGCCGCTGTCTGCCTGTTGGCAGCACCGTCCTATGACATTGGTCGGCTTTTTACCTTCGCCAATTACTCCGGCGAAGCGGGTGGCAATGTCTGGCCGTCGACTTCGGGCGCGTGGGTCTTCCTGCTCGGTCTCTTGCTGCCAATCTACACGATCACCGGCTACGATGCTTCGGCGCATACCTCGGAAGAAACGGTCAAAGCCGCGCATTCCGTGCCACGCGGCATGGTTTCCTCGGTCCTGTGGTCGGCGCTCTTCGGTTACATCATGCTGTGCGCTTTCGTGCTGATGCTGCCGAACATGGACGATGCAGCCAAGCAGGGCTGGAATGTATTTTTCTGGGCGATGGACAGCCAGGTGAACCCTGTTGTCAAGGATCTGCTCTACCTCGCCATCTTCGTCAGCCAGTGGCTGTGCGGCTTGGCAACGGTGACCTCGGTCTCGCGTATGATCTTCGCCTTCTCGCGTGACGGCGGTCTGCCTGCATCGAAGGCGCTGTCGAAGGTCAGCCCGAAGTACCGTACTCCGGTCGCGGCCATCTGGACCGGATCGATCCTCGCTGTCCTTTTCGTCTGGGGCTCGTCGCTCGTTTCGATCGGTGAGACGCCGGTTTACACGATCGTCGTATCGTGCACGGTCATCTTCCTGTTCTTCTCCTTCGCGATCCCGATCACCCTCGGCCTCTTTGCCTGGGGCACGTCGAAGTGGGACAAGATGGGGCCGTGGAACCTCGGCGAGGGCATGTTCAAGCTGTTCGCGATCCTGTCGATCCTCGCGATGGTGCTGATCTTCGTTCTTGGCATCCAGCCTCCGAACGATTGGGCTCTCTACATCACCGTCGGCTTCCTCGTGCTGACCGCGATCGTATGGTTCGGCTTCGAAAACCGCCGCTTCAAGGGACCGCCGATCGGCGACGAGGTTGCGCGCCGTCAGGCGGAGATCGCAGCAGCCGAAAAGGCAGTCGGCGAAGCCTGAGGTTCTCGACTTCCCTCTCCGACTCCGGGGCCGCGATAGCGGCCCCGTTCTCCGGATCAACGAAAACGCATCACGGCGGCTCACTCGTTTCACTGCATGCTCTTTCGTTGCACCGATTTCAGTTCCAAGTTCAGGCGGATTCACCATGAGCATCTATACCCTCGACGATCTCAAGCAGGATGTAGCCGATGGGCGCATCGATACGGTTCTGGCGTGCCAGGTGGACATGCAGGGCCGCCTGATGGGCAAGCGGTTTCAGGCCGAATACTTCCTGGAAAGCGCGTGGAAGGAAACGCATAGCTGCAACTATCTCGTTGCCACCGACATGGAGATGGAAACCGTGTCCGGCTACAAGGCGACAAGCTGGGAAAAAGGCTATGGCGACTACACGATGAAGCCCGATCTTTCGACGCTGCGCCGCATTCCATGGCTCGAAGGCACCGCGCTCGTGCTCTGCGACCTCCTTGACCACCACACGCATGAAGAAGTACCGCATTCGCCGCGCGCGATCCTGAAAAAGCAGGTCAAGCGACTGGAAGACATGGGCATGAAGGCGTTCATGGCCTCGGAACTCGAATTCTTCCTATTCGACCAGACCTACGAATCTGCACACGCATCCGGTTATCGCAACCTCAAGCTCGCCAGCGCCTACAACGAAGACTACCACATCTTCCAGACGACCAAGGAAGAGGAGGTCATGCGGGCAATCCGAACCGGATTGCAAGGCGCCGGTATTCCGGTCGAGAACTCGAAGGGTGAGGCGTCGGCGGGCCAGGAGGAAATCAACGTGCGGTATGCCGACGCGCTTACCATGGCCGACCGCCACTCCATCATAAAGAACGGCTGCAAGGAGATCGCCTGGTCGAAGGGCAGGGCGATCACCTTCCTCGCGAAGTGGCACTACAATGCCGCTGGTAGCTCGTCGCACATCCATCAGTCCCTCTGGAGCGCCGACGGTAAGACACCGCTTTTCTACGACGAAGGCGGCAAGTACGGCATGTCACCGCTGATGAACAACTATGTGGCCGGTCTTCTCGCACACGCCAGCGAGATCACCTATTTCCTTGCGCCTTACATCAACTCGTACAAGCGCTTCATGGCTGGCACGTTCGCGCCGACGAAGGCGATCTGGAGCAAGGACAACCGCACGGCCGGCTATCGGCTCTGCGGCGACGATACCCGCGCGATCCGCATCGAGTGCCGTGTCGGCGGCTCGGACCTCAACCCTTATCTCGCGTTTGCGGCACTGCTCGCCGCCGGCATCGAGGGTATCGAGAAGAAGATGGAGCTGGAGTCGCCGTTTGTCGGCGACGCCTACGGCGCTCGCAGCGTCCGCGAGATCCCGCGCACCCTGCGTGCAGCAACCGCTGCCATGACGGAATCGAAGATGCTGCGTAGCGCCTTCGGCGATGACGTTATCGACCACTATACCCGTGCTGCCGAGTGGGAGCAGGAAGAATACGATCGTCGCGTTACCGACTGGGAAGTGGCGCGCGGTTTCGAAAGAGCATAAAGCGTAGCCAAGGCCGGACGGCGTCCTGTCACACGATTTCCATATCTCGGGAGATTGTTTGGGGCGTCCGCCGGTTTCGGCATGCCAAAACATAGGATGAAGATCATGGGAATGATCCAATGCATTTCACCGATCGACGGATCGGTTTACGCCGAACGCCCGGCGCTTTCGCTGGAGGCGGCGAAAGACGCGGTGGCGCGTGCGCGCAAGGCGCAGAAGGCCTGGGCAAAGCGGCCGCTGGAACAGCGCGTTCAGCTGGTGTTGAAGGGCGTCGCGCGGCTCAATGAAATGTCCGACGTCGTCGTGCCGGAGCTTGCCTGGCAGATGGGCCGACCGATCCGCTACGGCGGTGAGTACAAGGGTTTCAACGAGCGCTCCAACTACGTCGCCTCGATCGCCGCCGATGCGCTGGCGCCGCTTGTCGTCGAAGAAAGCGACAAGTTCGAGCGCCGCATCGAGCGCGAAGCGCATGGCGTCGTCTTCGTCGTGGCGCCTTGGAACTATCCCTACATGACAGCGATCAACACGATCGCGCCGGCGCTGATGGCGGGCAACACCGTTGTTCTGAAGCATGCGTCGCAGACGCTTGTTGTCGGGGAGCGGCTGGTGCAGGCGTTCGTCGAGGCCGGCGTTCCCGAGGACGTCTTCCAGAACGTATTCCTCGACCACGAGAGGACGTCGGCGCTAATTGCCGCCGGCAGCTTCAACTTCGTGAACTTCACCGGCTCGGTCGAAGGCGGGCGCTCGATGGAGCGTGCGGCGGCCGGCACGTTTACCGGTCTTGGCCTCGAGCTCGGCGGCAAGGATCCGGGCTACGTCATGGAAGACGCCGACCTCGATGCAGCGGTCGATACGCTGATGGACGGCGCGACCTATAATTCCGGTCAGTGCTGCTGCGGTATCGAGCGCATTTATGTGCATGAATCGCTGTACGACAGCTTCGTCGAGAAGTCGGTCGCTTGGGTGTCGAACTACAAGCTCGGCAATCCACTTGATCCGGAGACGTCGCTCGGCCCGATGGCAAACAAACGTTTCGCCAAGGTGGTGCGCGAGCAGGTCGCCGATGCTGTCTCCAGGGGTGCCAAGGCCCTGGTCGATCCGAAGCTCTTTCCGCAGGATGATGGTGGCGCTTATCTTGCGCCGCAGATCCTCGTCAACGTCGATCACTCGATGGCCTTCATGCGCGAAGAAACTTTCGGCCCTGCCGTCGGCATCATGAAGGTCAAAAGCGATGACGAGGCAATCGCCCTGATGAACGACAGCCAGTATGGCCTGACGGCTTCGCTCTGGACGAAGGATCCGGAGCGGGCAGGGCGGCTTGGTCGCGAGATCGAAACCGGCACGGTGTTCATGAACCGCGCAGACTATCTCGATCCGGCGCTCTGCTGGACCGGCGTCAAGGAAACCGGCCGTGGCGGCTCGTTGTCGATCATCGGCTTCCAGAACCTGACGCGTCCGAAATCCTATCATCTGAAGAAAGTCACAGCATGAACATCACAGCCAACTGGAGCTACCCGACAGCCTTCAAGCTCGGTCGGGGGCGCATCAAGGAACTGGCGGACGCCTGCAAGAGCCTCGGCATGAAGAAGCCGCTGCTGATCACCGACCGCGGTCTGGCGTCGATGGCGATCACCCAGACGGGGCTCGACATTCTCGAAGAAGCTGGTCTCGGCCGCGCGATCTTCGCGGATGTTGACCCGAACCCGAATGACAAGAACCTTGAAGCTGGTGTCAAGGCGTTCAAGGATGGTGGCCATGACGGCGTCGTCGCCTTCGGCGGCGGTTCGGGGCTCGACCTCGGCAAGTGCGTCGCCTTCATGGCCGGCCAGACGCGGCCCGTCTGGGACTTCGAGGATATCGGCGACTGGTGGACGCGTGCCAGCCTCGACGGCATTGCGCCGATTGTCGCGGTGCCGACCACAGCAGGCACCGGCTCGGAAGTCGGTCGCGCCAGCGTCATCACCAATTCCGAAACGCATGTGAAGAAGATCATCTTCCATCCGAAGTTCCTGCCGGGCGTTGTCATCGCTGATCCGGAACTGACGGTCGGAATGCCGAAAATCATCACCGCCGGCACCGGCATGGATGCTTTCGCGCATTGCCTGGAAGCCTATTCTTCGCCGTTCTACCACCCGATGTCGGCAGGCATCGCGCTTGAGGGTATGCGTCTCGTCAAGGAATACCTGCCGCGCGCCTACAAGGAAGGCACCGATCTCGAAGCCCGCGCCAACATGATGTCGGCCGCAGCCATGGGTGCGGTCGCGTTCCAGAAGGGGCTTGGCGCCATCCACGCGCTGTCGCATCCGATCGGGGCGGTCTACAACACGCATCACGGCATGACGAATGCCGTCGTGATGCCGGCGGTGCTTCGCTTCAATCGTTCGGCGATCGAGGAGAAGATCGCGCGCGCTGCTGCCTATCTCGGCATTTCCGGCGGTTTCGACGGTTTTTACGACTACGTGCTGCAGCTTCGCTCTGAACTTGGCGTTCCCGACAGCCTTTCTGCGATGGGAATCAAGCCCGACCGAATCGATGAGCTTTCGGCCATGGCGATCGAAGATCCGAGCGCTGGCGGCAATCCGGTCAAGATGACGCTCGAAAATACCAAGGCACTCTTTAAGGATTGCTTCTGAACTTAGAGAAGAAGGCGGACCTGAACTGGCCCGGAAAGCCTAGAGCGCCGTACGTTTAATCGAACCCATAGCCTGCGGCTGTAAAATAGTTTCGACATTCTTGGCTATTGAAGAGGTTGCAGATTGATCCGAGC